>NZ_JBIAZE010000005.1:506214-615919 GCF_042898825.1 Streptomyces sp. NPDC000345 | reverse complement strand
AGCGGGCGAAGGCCGCGGTGGACAACATCGGCTGACGGAGGACTTGGCGCGTGCTGCGAGGAACGGGGGTTGACGGGTGCCGGGCTGGGATCTGAAGCCGCAGGGTATTTCGGGTGTGCTGAAGACGACGGGGGAGACGGCGTCGGACTTGCAGAAGCATGCGACGGCGTTCGGTGAGCATCTGACGTCGGCTGCGTCGAGTGCGGGGACGATTTCGGCGGATGCTCCGGCTGCGGGTGGTGAGCAGGCGCAGGGTGGTCTGGTGGCGTTGGCGTTGTCGCAGTATGCGGAGCGGGCGTCGAAGGATCTGTCGTATGTCGCGGCGCGTGCCGGGAAGTCGTTGCAGGGTGTGGTGGACGCGACGACGGCGTATTTGAACGGTGACGAGCAGATGGCGTTGGAGGCGCAGCGCAACACGCTGAAGGCGCCGAAGCTCGACATGCCGGGGACGGGCAAAGCGTGATCAAGCCGGAGGAAATACCCCAGTTCACCGGTGACTTGGCTCAGCTCGAGCTGGATCACGCGGCCCTGACGAAGGACGCCGGGCACGTCCGGGACACGGGCAAGGACGTCCATACCCAGTTCCAGGGGCTGTCCGCCTTCTACCACGCGCCGGAGGCGGAGCAGCTGTTCGGCACCACCAAGCCGGTGCAGGACCGGGCCGACGACTTCGCCACCGATCTCGAGACGGTCTCGTCCGCCCTCTCCTCGTACGCCACCGAGATCCGGCCCCTGGTCTCCAAGCTCAAGGAGCTCAAGACCAAGGCGCAGACCTTCGTCGACTCCGTCAAGGACGACGACGAGTGGGAGTACGACGGCGACAAGGTCGACGAGCACAACCAGATCCGGGACGACATCACCGCCACCGTCGCCGCGTTCTGGGCGGCGGAGCGGACCTGCCACAACAAGATCACCGCGATCTGGGGCGGGACCCAGATGGTCGCGGGCGACGGGTCCGAGCGCAAGGACCAGTACGGCTTCAACGCGGAGGACCTGAAGAACGCGAAGCTTCCCTGGGGTGACCCGGTGGAGGAGCGGCACCACTGGTACGAGGTCGGCCACTGGGTGAAGTCGTTCGTGTGGGACGGCCTGATCGTGGACGGGGTCTGGGGCACGATCAAGGGTCTGGGCACGCTGGTGGGCTTCGGCGGCTGGGACGCGATGGGCCAGGCCTGGAAGGGCCTCGCCCAGCTCGCGACCGGGCTCGCTCTCGCCTCCATTCCCGGCGTCGGTACGGCGTTCTGGCTGCTGCCCGACGACAAGCTCCCTTCCTGGATTCGTGATTCGCGCACGGCGATGAAGGAGACGGGCAAGGCGCTGGTGGCGTGGGACGAGTGGGGCAAGAACCCCGGCCGCGCGGCCGGAGCGGTGACCTTCAACGTCCTGACGACGGTCTTCACCGGTGGTGCGGGTGGTGCGGCGGCCGGTGCGGGCAAGGCGGGCGCGGTCGCCAAGGTCCTGTCGGTGGCGGGCAAGGCGGGTCGTGTGATCGACCCGATGACGTACATCGCCAAGGGCGCCGGCGCGGGCCTGTCGAAGATCGGCGACATCGCCAAGGGCCTCAAGGGCCTCGGCAAGGTCGAGATGCCCACGCTCCCCGACGGTTCGGTCCACCTTCCCGACGGCCGCGTCCTGGAGCCGAACGGCAACCTCGTCTCGCCCGACGGCACGATCGACACCACGCCGGTTCCGCACGAGACCGCGCCGGCCTCGTACCAGACGCCCGCCGGGCTCCCGTCCCACTGGACGATCCCGTCCCCGGACGGGACACCGTCGTACGCGGGCGCGGCCCATACGGCCGACACCGGGGCGTACGCCGGGGCGCACGCGACGAGCGACGGGATCTACGGCGGGACGCCGCACTCCACGGGCACCGGCACGGGCGGCGGTACCTACACCGGCGGCGCGCACGCCACGTCGGACGGCATCTACGGCGGTGTCCCGCACAGCACCGGCGATGCGGTCTCCGCGGGCGCGCACTCCGGTACGACCCCGTCGGCCTGGTACCACGACACCCCGGCGACCGCTGCGACGCACGACGTCCCGGCCACGATCCCGCACGACGCACCGGCGGCCACCCCTCACACCGGCGGCCACGGCACCGACGTACCGCACGGCACGGGCCACGACACCCCGGCCGGGCACCCGCACGACGGCTCGCACGGCGGCTCGCACGGCGCCGGTCACACCGACGACGCCTCGCACGGCGCCGGGCACACCGACGACGCGGCGCACACGGGGGACCACGCGGGCGCGTGGGACCACGTGGACGTCGGCGACGGTGCCCTGGACACCGGCGCCCACCACGGCACCGACGTCCCGGTCACCTCGGGCCACCCGGACGTGGACCTCCCGGGGCACCCCGGGGCCGGCGAGCCGTTCGAGTACAAGCCGCTCGTGTCCGGGGACGACTTCGACGGGCTGACGGATGCCGAGAAGCACGCCGTCGCCCAGGCCGAGCTGGCGCACGGCACGAACCCCACACCCAGCGTCAGCAACAAGGCGGGGTGGGACTACGGCAACGCCTACTGGAACGACTTCCTGGACGGCCTCTCCGCCGAGTCGAGGGACTCGCTGGTCACCTACACCGGCCATGCCTACGACGACATCAACGGCCATCTGCGCTTCGGCAACGACGTGCCCGACTCGATCCTGCACACCATCGACGAGATGGACAAGGTCATGGGGACCCGTCCCGTGCCCGAGAACATCATGGTCGTCCGCGGCACGGGAATCGATCACCTCAACCTGGATTCGCCGCTGGACATGGAAGGCCGGGTCTTCGACGACAAGGCGTACACGTCCACGGCACTGGGCGAGGGGCCGCCGCCCCCCTTCGACCAGAAGCCCGTCTACATGCACCTGCGGGTGCCGGAGGGCACGCCCGCGCTCTGGCTGGACCATCTGTCCAAGTACCCCGGCGAACGGGAACTGCTCCTCGCCCGCGGCAGCAAGTACCGGGTGACGCGCGTCTTCCTGGACGAGGCGGACGGGAAGTGGCACGTCTACGGGGAGGTTCTGCCGAGGTCGTAGCCTCGTAGCGGAACAGGGAGAGTCAAAGGAATGTGGACGTCATGAGCAGTGAACGACCGATCAACCCGCGCTTCGCCGAGGACCTGCCGTTCACGGAGGTGGACGCCCCCCCGACGTACAGCCGGCAGACCGGTGGTCCGGTCGCGCACCTGAGCGTCGCCGACGAGACGGGCACCGTGATCGGGTACGTCTGGGCCAACGACGGTGACGACGCGGCCGGATGGGTGGTGCCGCCGGGGCTTCCGGCGCGCGCGGTGAACGCCGGAGCGTCCTGGCTGCGGGCGCTGCGCGGCGGCAAGGCCCGGGGTCTCGCGCCCACGGCTCTGCTCGCCGAGCTGGCGCAGGGCGCGAACGACAACAAGCTGAGTCACGCCGTGCCCGGCTCCCTCACCGAAGCCCCCTCCCTCGCCGCCCTCAAGGAACGGGTCGCCGGTGGCTGAACCCCTGCGGATCAACCCGCGCTTCGACGAGGACATGCACCTCGACCTCGTCTCGCCCGGGCCACCGCGGTACCGGACCAGCACCGACAACCCCGTGCGGTACGTCACGGTGGTCTCCAAGCAGGACGGCACGGTTCTCGGTTACGTGTGGGCCGACGACGCGGACGACGCTGCCGCGTGGATCCCCCGCACCGCCTCCGGAAACCGGGCCCTCGCCGAGGGCGGTCACTGGCACGCCCGGCTGGAGGGGGCCAAAGGGCGCGGGATTCCGCCGTCCCAGGCCCTCGTGGAGATGCTGTCCAGCCCGCAGGGCAACCGCGGTCGGGTCCTGCCCGGCTCGCTCGACAGCGCCCCGAACGCGGGCGCCGTCGAGCTCCTGGCGAAGGGTGGCTAGACGCCGGCCCCCGCCCGTGCACCGTCGGTGCCGACCTCCCGTTCCGATCATCGAGTCCGCGGTTCACGCCACCGCGGCAGCATGACCGTCCGCGATCACCTCATCCACAGAGAGCAAGCCATCCCATGACCACCCCGCCCCAGGGCAACCCCTACGCCGCCCCCGTCCCGCAGGCCGGTCCCAACCCCTACGCCCAGCAGGGTGGTTACCCGCAGACGGCGCCGGTGCCGCAGCAGGGGTACCCGCAGACGGCGCCCGTGCCGCCCCAGCAGGGGACGCCGTACGGGTATCCGGCCCAGCAGGGGCACCCGGGGTACGGCGCGTACCCGGGTCACCCCCAACCGCCCGCCCCCGCGTGCATGTTCTGTGGAGGTTCTCCCGCCGTCCACGTCACCTTCCGGGCCCACCGGGGGATCCTGATCCTCATGACCTTCGGGAAGCAGAGCGGCATGATGTGCGCGACCTGCGGGCTCGGGGTGTACCGGGAGCTGACCACGCGGACGCTGTGGCAGGGCTGGTGGAGTCCGTTCTCGCTGTTCCTGTTCACGCCGTTCACGGCCATCCACAACCTGGTCGTCGCCCGCAAGGTGAAGAAGCTGCCGGCGCCGGCGCCGGGCCAGCACGGGCAGCAGGTCGACCCCGGCGTGCCCGTGCACCGGCGGCCGCTCGCGTACGTCGCGCTCGTTCCGGTGCTGTGGATCCTGTTCATGATCGTCACCGGGCTCACGCAGGGCTCGTGACGGAGGCGGCCCGGGGGAACGACCCGCACCCCGGGTGTACGCCCCCGCCTCCCGTGCCTTATGTTGCACGGGCAAAGTAAGGGGGAGTTTGCATGCCGCAGCACGGGCACCGGGGGAGGCGCGCGCCGTGAGGATGAGCCTCGCCGAGGTCGAGGCCGTCGCGTGTGCCGCGCACGCGGAGCAGACGGACAAGGCCGGACGGCCGTACAC
The DNA here is from genome assembly GCF_042898825.1 of Streptomyces sp. NPDC000345. Classification (NCBI taxonomy): domain Bacteria; kingdom Bacillati; phylum Actinomycetota; class Actinomycetes; order Kitasatosporales; family Streptomycetaceae; genus Streptomyces; species Streptomyces sp. NPDC000345. The sequence goes on along the minus strand of NZ_JBIAZE010000005.1, from coordinate 611,102 downwards.
CGAGCATCTGCGGGCCGTCGCCGAGGGCGTGCGTGCCCGGGGCGGGGGCGAGGAACTCGTCGCCGCGGCCTGGCTGCACGACGCCGTGGAGGACGGAGTGCTGAGCGAGGAGTGGCTGGAGACGGCCGCCCTCGACCAGCGGACCAAGGACGTCGTGCGCGCCGTGACCAAGCGGTCCGGTGAGTCGCCCGAGGCGTACGCGGGGAGGATCCTGGGGACGCCGGGCGCCCGGCTGGTCAAGGCGGCCGACCTCGCGCACAACGCCGACCCGGACCGGCTCGCCGTGCTCGACGAGGTCACCGCACGGCGGCTCGAGCGGAAGTACAGCGCCATGAGGCGGTACCTCGGCCTCACCCCGCACGACTGACGGCCCATCAAAAGCTACGCACAGGACGACGACTAATGGCACGGGACTACGACAGCCAGCTGCTGGAGTCGGTGGCGGTGCGGCGGCGCCGGATGCGCGACGCGCTGCTGTTCGGCACCCAGCGCGGCCGGCGCACCCTGGACGAGCGGCTCGGCAAGGTGTTCGCGGGCATCGCGATCGCGGCCGTGCTCTGCGCCGGCTGCGTCGGCTGGTCCTTCCTGCAGGCCACGCTGGCGAAACAGAAGGCCGAGCAGGAGAAGCAGCAACAGCAGCAGGAGCAGCTGTACAACCCCGCGGGCAGCAGCAGCCCCTCCACCGGCGCCAAGGGGGAGAAGCAGTGAAGAGGACGAGCAAGGGTGACGGGTGCATGGCATATCAGGCCTGTGGCCGAAATGACGCGATGATAGGTTCCGGTGAGTGGTGAGCACTGCAACGACGTCTCGGACCCAGCTCAGCCGTATCACCCTGATCGGTGAGCGGCGACGCGCCGACCTCGTCCTGCCGTCGGACACTCCGATCGGCCAACTGCTCCCCGACATACTGCGGTTGCTCGACGACCGGGTCGCCACCCGGCCGACCACGCGGCAACTGGTCACCTCCGACGGCTCGGTGCTGCCGAACGACGCCACGCTGTCCTCGGCGGAGGTCGCCGACGGCGCCGTGCTGCAGCTGGTGCGGGCGCACGCCGCGCCCCCCGCGCCGGTGGTGCACGATGTGACCGACCAGGTCGCCGACGACCTCGACCTGCGCTCCTGGCGCTGGCGCCCGGCCGCGCGCCGGGTCAGCGCCGGGGTCGCCACCGTCGTCTTCGCCGTGGCCGCCGCCGTACTGGCCCGGCGCGAGTTCGCGCTGGAGTCCGTCACCACCGCGCTCGCGGTCGCCACCGTGGTGTTCCTGCTGGCCGGTGCGGTCGTCGCGAAGATCGGCGAGGGCAACCTCGGGCTCGCCACCGCGCTGCTGTTCGCCTCCGGCGGCCTCGGTCTGCTCACCGCGTGGACCGCGGCGGACGCCTACGACTGGTCGGGCGAGGCACGGCTGGCCGGAGTGGTCGCCGCGTCGGTGCTCACCCTGGTGCTGCTCGCCTACTTCTCGCCCCTCGGCCGGGGCGGACTCATCGGCGCCGGGGCGGCCGTCGCCATGGCCGCCGTCTGGGAGGCCGTCGCCGCCGTGCAGGACCGGCCGGACCGGCTCGGCGCCGTGATGACCGTGTTCTCCGTGGTGCTGCTCGGCCTGCTGCCGCGGCTCGCGCTGATGGCCTCCGGGCTCACCGGCCTGGACGACCGCCGGTCCTCGGGCGTGTCGGTGAGCCGGCACCAGGTCTCCAACGCGCTCGCCGCCACGCACCGCGGGCTCGCCCTGGCCACCGTGGTCACCGCCGCCTCGGCGGCCGCCGGCGGCTGGCTGCTGACCACCGCCGACACGCCGACCGCGTGGACGGTGACCCTGGCCTCGCTCACCGCCGTGGTGCTGCTGTCCCGGGCCCGGGCCTTCCCGCTGGTCGCGGAGGTCGTGGCGCTGTTCGCAGCGGCGGCCGTGCTCGTCGTACGCCTCGCGGTGCTGTGGCTGGACCACGCGGGGGGCGCCGGTGCGCTGGCCCTGCTGGGGGCCGCCGCGGTGCTGCCGCTGCTGGTCCTCGCGATCGAACCGCCCGAGCACGTGCGGATCCGGCTGCGCCGGCTGGCCGATCTCATCGAGTCCTTCGGCGTGATCGGGCTGTTCCCGCTGGCCGTCGGCGTGTTCGGCATCTACGGGCAACTGCTCGACAAGTTCTGAGGTCTGAGGGACTACGCGTCGGTACTCCGGGCGGGAGTCCGACGCAAGGGAGAAGGGCGACATGCCGAGCGGTGAGAACTGGCAGAACGACGTGCTGCGCGACCTGAGGGGCGGCGCGGCACCTCAGCGGCCCGCGCCCGCGACGGGACAGGGCGACGACCCCGCACCGGGGCAGGCACCGCAGCCGGGCGTACCCGCGCAGAACGCCCAGGCGGAGACGCCGGGATACGGCTACCCGCACCAGCAGCCGGCACCCGCGTACGGGTACCCCCAGCAGCAGCCCGCGCAGCCGGGAACACCGGGATACGGCTACCCCCAGCAGCCGTACGCCGACCCCGCGGCGCAGCAGGCCCGGCAGCCGTACGCCGACCCCGCGGTCCGGCAACCGCAGCAGCCGTACCAGGACCCCTCGGCCCAGCAGCCCTACCCCGCCCAGGCCGCCCCGTACGCCCAGCAGCCGTACGCCGAGCAGCACGCGCCGGCGGCCGCGCAGGCAACCGCGCAGCCGGCCCCCCAGGGCGCCGCGGCGCGGCGCGCCGCCCCCGACACCCGTCCCGTCCTGGACAAACGGCTCGCCGCCGCCGGTCTCAAGCCCCGCCGCGGCGAACCGTTCGCCGCCCGCGCCCTGCGCGCCGTACGCCGTACCGTCTCCTCCTCCGCCGCGCGCGAGGTCGCCGAGACCACCGCGACCGCCGAGGTGCTGCAGCGGACGGTGACCACCGGCCGGCAGATCGCCGTGACCTCCATCCGCGGCGGCTCCGGCAAGACCACGATCGCCGCCCTGCTCGGCGCCACCTACGCCCACTACCGCCAGGACCCGGTCCTGCTCGTCGAGGCCGACCCGGCGCTCGGCTCGCTGCCGCTCCGGCTCGGCGCGGAGAGCCTGCGCTGGACCACCGGCGACCTCGCCGCCCTCGTCGAACCGCAGATGTCACTGCTGGACATCACCGGATACCTGGTCCAGCTCCCGGAGAACGCCTGGCTGCTGCCCGGCAGCCAGGGACAGGTCGGCGCGATGCTCGACACCAAGGGCTACGAGCGGGTCATGGTCTCGCTGCGCCGCTACTTCGGGGTGACCGTCGTCGACTGCGAGACCCTGCCCGCCGAGGTGGCCCGCACCGCGCTGTCCGCGGCGCAGGCCCGCGTGCTCAGCGCGCCCGCGACCCTGGAGGGCATCGCCAGCACCCGCTCGGTGCTGGAGTGGATGCGCGGCCTGCCCCGGGACATCACCACCACGACCGTCGTCGTGCTCACCGAGACCGCCCCGCACTCCGGTATCGACCTGGACAAGGCCGCCGAGCAGCTGAAGTCGACCGGCGTGAGCGTCCGCGTCCTGCCGTACGACCGTCATCTCGCCGCGGGCGGCGCCATCCGCACCGATCTGCTCGCCCGCCCGACCCGGCTGGCCGCCACCCGGCTGGCCGCCGAGGTCTTCGAACTGTCCCAGAAGCGCCGTTGAACCACCTCGAAGGGACCCCACGAAGGACAGGACGATGAGTACCCGACTGATCCACCGCCCGGCGCGCACCACCCGTCCGCCGGCCGCCCCCGAGCCGCGCACCATAGAGGCCCCGCCCAACCTGCCCGAGGGCAAGGCGGGTTCCATCGCCACCTCGCTGCTGCCCGTGGCCGGCGTGATGTCCTCCGTCGTGATGATGACGGTCGTGCGCAACAGCCAGTTCGCCGGGCTCGGCGCGATCATCCTCGTCGTCACCCTCGTCGGCTCCCTCGCCCTGGTCTTCTCCCAGCGCGGCAAGGCCCAGCGCACCCGCCGCACCCAGCGCGAGGCCTATCTGGCCTACCTGGAGGACCTGCGCGAGGAACTGTCCAAGGAGGAGCGCGAGCGCGCGGAGACCGCCCAGGTGCTCAACCCGGCGCCGGACGCGCTGTACGACATCGTCCGCGACCCCGCCCGGCTGTGGGAACGCAGGCGCCTCGACGGCGACTTCCTGCGGGTGCGCGTCGGCACCGGTGAGATGCCCGTACGGGACCTGAAGGTCGGCCAGCAGGGCTCGTCCGTGCTCACCCCGCCGGACCAGTTCATGCTGAACGAGGCGTCCGCGCTGATGGTCCGCTTCCGCACGGGCACCGACCTCCCGCTCACCGTGCCGCTGGACCGCGTCGGCAACATCAGCGTCATCGGAGACCGCGAGGACACCCTCCGGGTCGCCCGCGCGCTGCTCGTCCAGGCCGCCGCGACGCACGCCCCGGACGACGTGGCGTTCGCGCTCGCCGCGCCCGGCGACCGGATCGCCGACTGGGAGTGGGCCAAGTGGCTGCCCCACCTGCTCGACCCCGAGCAGTTCGACGGTCCCGTGGCCGCCCGCCGCATCGCGCCCTCCGTGCCCCAGCTGGCCCGGCAGATCGGCCCCGAGCTGCGCCGCCGCGCCTCCTACGCGGCCGAGGTGCGCCGCGGTCTGTCCGGCAAGGACGCCCTCGCCATGACCTCCCGGCTGCTGGTCGTCGCCGACGCGCACGGCGACGACGCCGTCGACCTGCCCCGCCCCGACGACGCCGTGGGGCTGCGGGAGATGGGCGTCACCATCCTGCACCTGCTCGACGAACGGGTGCAGGAGCCCGGCAGCGTGGGGGTGCGCATCACCGTCGACGGCGAGCGGATCGCCATCGAGGACCTGCGCGAGACCGAGCCCATCGGCGCGCACGGAACCGTCGACGAGATCGGCGTCCCCTTCGCCGAGGGCTTCGCCAGGATGCTGGCGCCGCTCAGGCTGTCCGCCGACTCGATGGCCGCCGACGCCCCGCTCAGCGGCCCCGTCGACTTCGCCGAACTGCTCGGCATCGACGACGTCGCCGACCTCGACCTGTCCCGGCTGTGGGCGCCGCGCGGCGAGCGGGCGTTCCTGCGCGTGCCCATCGGTGTCAGCGACTCCCACGACCCCGTGCTCCTCGACCTCAAGGAGTCCTCCGAACTGGGCATGGGCCCGCACGGCCTGTGCGTCGGCGCCACCGGTTCCGGCAAGTCCGAACTGCTGCGCACCCTGGTCCTCGCCCTGGTCGCCACCCACCCGCCGGAGGACCTCGCCATGGTCCTCGTCGACTACAAGGGCGGCGCCACCTTCGCCCCCTTCGCGGACCTCCCGCACGTGGCCGGCGTGATCACCAACCTGGAGAACCAGGCCGGCCTGGTCGAGCGGGTGCACGCCTCGCTGGCCGGCGAGGTCAAGCGCCGCCAGCAGGTCCTCAAGGACGCCGGGAACGTCGCCGACATCGGCCACTACGCCGCCCTGCGCGCCGAGAAGCGCCCCGACCTCGATCCCCTCCCGCACCTCTTCGTGGTGATCGACGAGTTCGGTGAACTCCTCACCGCCAAGCCGGACTTCATCGACCTGTTCCTGTCCATCGGCCGGATCGGCCGCTCCATCGGCGTGCACCTGCTGCTGTCCAGCCAGCGCATCGAGGGCGGCAAGCTGAAGGGCCTGGACACCTATCTGTCGTACCGGCTCGGCCTGCGCACCTTCTCCCCCGACGAGTCCCGTACGGTCCTCGACACCACCGACGCCTTCCACCTGCCGCCGCTGCCCGGCTTCGGCTACCTCAAGGTCGACACCAGCCACTACGAGCGGTTCAAGGCCGGCTACGTCTCCGGCGCCTACAGCGGCCCGGTGCGCCGCGAGGAGGAGGACACCGGACCGCTCGCCCTGGAGTACGACGCCTACAACACCCTCGGCCAGGAGGAGGGCGCCGCGCCGCAGGAGCCGCAGATGCGGCGCCGGGAGACCGGGCCGACCGAGATGGGCGTCATGGTCGAGCAGATCGAGAACGCAGGCGCCCGCCCGGTACGCCAGATCTGGCTGCCCCCGCTGCCCGAGGCCGTCTCCCTCGACAAGGTGGCCGGCCCCCTGGAGGTCGGTGCCCGCGGCACGCAGCTCGCCAAGCGGCGCGGGCCGCTCCAGGTGCCGCTGGGCATCCTCGACGACCCCACCAAGCAGTGGCAGGGCCAGTGGTACCTGGACCTGACGATGGCGGGCGGCCACGCGGCGGTCATCGGCGGACCGCAGTCCGGCAAGACCACGCTGCTGCGCACCCTCGCCCTGTCCCTGGCGCTGACGCACACCCCGCAGGAGGTCGGCGTCTACGGCCTCGACCTGGTCGGCGGCGGCCTCCAGGCGCTGTCCGGCCTGCCGCACGTCGGCGGGGTCGCCGGCCGGGCCGACCGCGAGCGCGCCGCCCGCACCATCGACTCCGTGCGCGGCATGCTCGACCAGCGCGAGGAACTCTTCCGCGTCCACAACATCGACTCGCTGGAGCAGTTGCGCACGCTGCGCGCCGCGGGCCGGCTGCCCGAGCTGGCCTCCACCGAGATCGTGCTGCTCATCGACGGCTTCGGCGCCCTGCGCGACGACTTCGAGGAACTGGACGACGCGGTCGTCGACATCCTCAAGCGCGGCGGCGGCTACGGCATCCACGTCGTCGCGGGCATGCTGCGCTGGAACGACGTGCGCATCGCCACCCAGTCCCAGTTCGGCACCCGGGTCGAGCTGCGCCTGAACGACCCGAGCGAGTCCAGCATCGAGCGCAAGCTCGCCCAGACCCTCGCGCCCGAGGAGAAGGGCCGCGTCCTCACCGACGGCAAGCTCTTCGCCCAGGTCGCCCTGCCCCGCACGGACGGCCTGGCCGACACCGCCGACCTCGGCGCGGTCCTGGAGCGCACCGCCAGGACCGTCCGCGCCACCTGGACCGGCGAGGTCGCCCAGCCCGTCCGGGTGCTCCCGCACGTCCTGGAGCCGCACATGCTGCCCGGCCCGGCCGCCGAGCCGCGCCGCGTCGCGATCGCCCTGGACCAGACGCGGCTGGCGCCGGTCATGCTCGACCTGTTCCACCACGACCAGCACCTGCTGATCATGGGCGACAGCGAGTGCGGCAAGACCAACCTGCTGAAGGTGATCGCCCAGGGCCTCATGGAGCGCTACGGCGACGACGAGCTGGTCTTCGGCGTCATGGACCCCCGGCGCGGTCTGCGCGGCGCCATCCCGGAGGAGTACCGGGGCGGCTACGCCTACAACGCCAAGCTGGCCGGCGGCCTCGCGGCGGGCATCGCCACGGAGCTGGACAAGCGGCTGCCCGACGAGAGCACGGACGGCTCCGACCTGGAGCCGGGCAGCTTCTCCGGGCCGCGGATCGTGATCCTGGTCGACGACTACGACGTCCTCACCACGGCCGGCCAGCAGCCGCTCGCGCCCTTCGTGCCGTACATCCCCTCGGCCCAGGACATCGGCCTGCACTTCGTCCTCACCCGGCGCGTCGCGGGCGCCTCCCGCGGTCTGTACGAGCCGCTGATGATGGGCCTGCGCGAGTCGGGCGCCGCGGCGCTGGTGATGTCCGGCGACCGCAGCGAGGGCCAGCTCTTCACCGGGGTGTACGCCTCCCAGCAGCCGCCCGGCCGGGGCGTGCTCGTCCGCAGGGGCGAGCCCAGCCGGCTCATCCAGACCGTCTACGCGGGGACGAGGTAGAACATGACGAAGGACGTCGTCGCGCTCACGAAGAAGATGCCCGACCCGCTGAGCGTGATCGCGGGCCTGCTCTCCGGCGGCCCGGACAAACTGGTCGGCGCGGAGGCGGACGGCGCGCTGGTCCGGCTGCACGACGAGCAGGGCCGCCCCCTGCTCTCCGTCGAGGCCCCCCTGCTGGTGCAGGTCAGGGGAGAGGCGCAGCGGCTGCTCGGCGCCGACGAGCCGGAGGTCCCGTACTGGTGGACCGAGGCCCGCGCCACCACCGGGGTGAAGGAGGCCGAGGCGCTCGCCGGGACCTTCGCGGCCCGGATCGCCACGCTGGTCGGCGGCACGGCCTGGCCGCGCGCGGCCGCCGACTCGCTCGCCGTGGTCGACACCGAGGGGATGACCGCCGTTCCGGTGCCGGCCGCCGCGCAGCCCGCCGTCGACGTGCTCACCGACAAGGTCGCCGTGGTGATCCAGGACCGTCCGGTGGTCGCGATGACCGCCTGGCTCGCGGACACCTTCCGGGCGGCCGCGAACGCCCGGCTGGGCCTGCAGATCGTCACCCCGGCCGGCACCCGGCTCTCGCCCGCGGTCCGCGGCGCGCTGCCGGGCTGGCCCTCGCGCTGGGTGGTCCAGGACGAGAAGTGCGGGTACTACGACGGTCTGTCCGGCGCCGTCCTGCACTGGGCGAACGGGCTGTTCGTGACGGTCGAGTCACCGGAGGCGACCCCCGAGGACCCGCGCACTCCCGTCGCCGAGACCTTCACCCGGCAGATCGCCGACTCCGGCGAGCGCCAGCTGGCCGTCTCCTTCCGCTGCGTCCACCCGGCCGACGAGCGGCTGGTCCTCGGCGGCGCCCTGGAAACGGTCTGGCGGGAGCTCACCGGCGAGCCGCCGGCCGGCTGGGGCACCGAGGAACCCGCCAACCTGCCCTGGTCTCTGCGGCAGGTCACGGACGTGGCGTACGAGCGGTCCCCGGAGCCGACGTGGCTGGTCGTCGTCGGCGCGCCGGAGCGGCCGGGCCTGGCGACGGTGCGGATCTCCCGGACGAAGGGGGGCGTGGAGGAGGACGTCACGCTGGCCTTCGGCTACGGGCCGGGGGAGGAGGTCCCCTCGGACGCGGCCGTCATGGCGGCGGCGGAGGCCCTGGCCACCCGCCACGACCTGCAGTCGATGCTCATCCAGGTCCGCAGGGCCCGCCGCGACCTCTCGGTCCCGCCGCGCTTCGAGGGCCCGGGGGTGCCGTACGCCTTCGTCCTGGGCGCCGAGGAGGTCCGCACCATGCCGGGCGACCGGGCGAGGCGGACCCCCCTGCGCGAGAAGCCCCGCGAACTGGGCCCGAAAACCCGCCCGGCCCTCTACTACCCGCTCCCGGGCAACCCGTCCGACCTGTCGGCCTGGAAGGACTTCGAGGAACTGATGACCCACCTGAAGGGCGACTGACCCGACCGACACCCGCCGCCTTCCGGAGCAGCGCCCTGTTGTCGACACCGGGAGGGCACCCGGCTCAGGGGCGCGGGGAACGACTCAGGGGCGCGGGGCCGTGCCGGGCGGCTCCGCCGCGCGGGCGCGACCGGCCACGAACGACCCGCACCCGCCGACGCGCAGTCCCACCCCCGACCGAGGGCGGACACCCGCCCGACTATGCGGACACCCGCTCGCGCGCCTGCGCCACCCGCACGGGGTCCTTCCGGAACGCCCAGTCCATCCTCGGCTCCATCACACCCCGGAACACCCGCCGCACCGGCGCGGTGCACAGCAGCGTGACCGCCACCGCGACCGCGACACTCACGGCGATCTCTCCGGCCGGGCCGTGCAGCGGAGCGTGGTCGAACAGACCGCGATAGTCCGCGCCCTTGATGAGGAAGCCGTGCAGCAGATAGCCGTACAGGGTGCCCGCGCCGAGCGTGGTGAACCACATCGTGCGGCCCGGCACCCAGGAGAAGAAGCAGGCGGTCAGCAGCAGCGAGCAGCCGAACAGGGCGAGCTGCATGACGGGTCCCACCCACCAGGGTGAGACCAGCTCCTGCGCGGAGTCACGGTGGTAGAACCACGCGCCGTTCATCCGGGGCACCGCCCACCAGGCGAAGGCCAGGGCGAAGGCGAACACCGGCACGGCCGCGATCCGCACCGAGCGCCGGCGCACCAGCCGGAAGTGCTCCGGCTTCAGGCACAGGCCCAGGACGAAGAACGGCAGGAACTGCAGGACGCGCTGGAGGTCCAGGTCGTCACCGATCTCGGGGCTGACGGAGGCCAGCATGGCGATGCCGAGCGCGACAGGCAGCGGGTGCCTCAGGGACGTCCAGAGCGGGGTGGTGAGCCGCCAGACGCACAGCGCGATCAGGAACCACGTCAGGTAGTAGGGGTCGAGGAGACTGATCTCCTGGGCGGGGCTGTGGTCGGCGTAGCGCTTGAAGAGCGAGTAGGCGGTCTCGAAGACGACATACGGGACGACGATCCCGGTGACCAGCCTCTTCATCCGGCTGGGGCTGCCGTCGAAACTGCGGGAGAAGAACCCGGAGATGATGATGAACGCCGGCATGTGGAACGCGTACACGATCATGTACGCCGCCTGCAGCACGCGGCTGTCACCCTTGAGCGGCTCCCAGGAATGGGCCACGGCCACCAGCACGATCGCCAGGTATTTGGCGTTGTCGAAGAACGCGTCACGCCGTGCGGCCGGCCGTGCGGACGGACGGCCGGCGGATCTGTCCCGGGACTGGTCGTGCGGATCGTTCTGGTTCTGGGGTGAGCGGGGGCTCGGAACGAGGGACGAGGCGGCGTGGAACATTTGAGGCACCTTAGCGTCGCGTGTGCGCATGCGTAAAACAGGCGAGGTCATTCCTGCTTTATTGCTCGCGGCTACCCCGAGATTCGGCGAACTTGACGTCCTCGGCGGTGTCTTGTGTCTCACACGGTGCCCCGGATGTCATGATTCATTCCGACTAAAAGGTACATAACGCCGGTTGTGGGTGTCTCGTTGCCCGGCTGTGTCCGCAATTCGAATTACCTGCGCAGGCGTTGTGTGGAGAGGGAAACGAACCTCCTCAATTCCCGGTGCGGGTACGGCCTCGAATTGTTGTGCGGCGCACCCCTCCCCGGTCGCGGGCCGCGATGATGCGTCACCGGTCGCATGACGAGGGCTTGTTGGTGGCACGATGGTCTCGGGAGAGCGGACCTAACCGAGGGTGTGTGATCAGTCGTGGCGATTTCACTGTCAGTGGTGCTGCTGTTGGCGATCATCCTGGTGGTGCTCATCCGGGGAGGGAGCATCAAGGCGGGGCCCGCCATAGTCGCCATCCTCTTCGGCTTCTTCCTCGCTTCCACCGGTATGGCGCCGTCGATCAATCGTTTCCTCAACTCCCTTGCGGACACGATCAATTCGATCAGTTTCTGAGGCGACTGCCCGCGCGCGGGCGCGGTGGGCCGATGGGCCGCTGGGCCGGGAGCGTCCGGAGGCCGGCCGGGGACCGGCGCGGCGGCGACGGGTGCGCCGGGTGTCGTACGGCCGGAACAGTGCTACTACCAGAACAAATGTGCGACCGGCATGATCGGGGCGCGGTCGACGGCGTCCGGGAACGCGGAAGGCCCGGGGAGGGGATCTCACCTCTCACCCGGGCCTTCGCCGTACAGAGCGGGCGACGGGAATCGAACCCGCGTAGCCAGTTTGGAAGACTGGGGCTCTACCATTGAGCTACGCCCGCACAGGACGCGCCGCAGGTCAGTCGACCGCGGCACTGCACGCATCGTAGCGGGTCGGCGCCCCCGCCCGCACACCCCTTCCCGGCGCGCGCGCCCCCGTCCACTCCTCCGGCTCCACAAAAGCGGCGGTCAGGCGGCCTGCGGGCATGTACCCTACGTGTCGCACCAGACGGGGTGTGGCGCAGCTTGGTAGCGCGTCCGCTTTGGGAGCGGAAGGCCGTGGGTTCAAATCCCGCCACCCCGACCACCTGCGCGATCTTGCCGGGCACCTGGCCGGTGATCGTCTTTTGGGCGGCTCAGCTGCTGCGGTTACTATGCAAGCTGCGCGCCCGTGTGTCCCGGCCCACTCGGCCTCGAACTCTCCCGGGCGGCGAATCGCCGGACCTGTCAGGTTCCGGCGAACCCCAAGAAGTCAGCCACAAGGAGACCGAACCGTGAAGAGCGCCGTGGAGACCCTGAACCCGACTCGGGTTCGGCTCACTGTCGAGGTGCCCTTCGAGGAGCTCAAGGACAGCCTCGACGCGGCGTACAAGAAGATCAACCAGCAGGTCACGGTGAAGGGCTTCCGCAAGGGCAAGATCCCCGCCCGGGTCATCGACCAGCGGTTCGGCCGCGGTGCGGTCCTGGAGGAGGCGGTCAACGACGCGCTTCCGAAGTTCTACACCGAGGCGGTCAACGAGGCCGAGATCGACGTCCTCGGCCAGCCCGAGGTCGACATCACGGAGCTGAAGGACGGCGAGACGCTGAACTTCACCGCCGAGGTCGACGTGCGCCCCGCCCTGGAGCTCCCGGAGGACTTCTCCTCCATCGAGGTCGAGGTCGACGCCGTCGAGGTCACCGACGAGGACGTCGAGAAGTCGGTCGAGCAGCTCCGTGAGCGCTTCGCCTCCACCTCCCCGGTGGAGCGCGCCGCCGAGGACGGCGACGTCGTGACCGTGGACCTCGAGGCCAAGGTCGACGGCGAGGTCCTGGAGGACGGCGTCGCGAGCGGCGTGTCCTACACGATCGGCTCCGGTGAGCTGCTCGACGGCATCGACGACGCCGTGAAGGGCCTGGAGGCCGGTGGCGAGGCCACCTTCACCTCCGAGCTCAAGGGCGGCTCCGCGGCCGGCAAGGAGGCCGAGGTCACCGTCAAGGTCACCCAGGTCGCCGCCCGCGAACTGCCCGAGCTGGACGACGAGTTCGCGCAGCTCGCCTCCGAGTTCGACACCCTGGAGGAGCTGAAGGCGGACAGCCGCAAGCGCCTCGAGAACATGAAGCAGTACGACCAGGCCACGCAGGCCCAGGAGCGCGTCCTGGAGAAGCTGCTCGAGCTGGTCGAGGTGCCCGTCCCCGAGAAGCTGCTCGAGGACGAGATCAACACCCGCAAGCACAACCTCGAGCACCACCAGCTCGGCCAGATGGGCCTGACCCTCGACAAGTACCTGGAGATCCAGGGCAAGACCGCCGAGGAGTTCGAGACCGAGACCCGTGAGGCCGCGGTCAAGGGCATCAAGACCCAGTTCGTCCTGGACGAGCTCGTCAAGCGCGAGAAGCTGAACGTGAACCAGGAGGAGCTCACCGAGCACCTCATGCGCCGCGCCGCCTCCTCCGGCATGTCCCCCGACCAGTTCGCCCAGGCCGTCGTCGAGGGCGGCCAGGTTCCGCTGCTCGTCGGCGAGGTCGCCCGCGGCAAGGCCCTGGCCACGGTCGTCGAGTCCGCCACGGTCAAGGACACCAACGGCGAGGTCATCGACCTGGACGACGAGGACGAGGAGTCCGCGGAGGGCGCCGAGGCCGCCGCCGAGGGTGCCGAGTCCGAGGGCGAGGGCGACGAGAAGGCCGACGCCTGATCCTCGTACCGCTGCGCACGGAGCGTTCGACGGGCCCCGGAACCCTGTGTTCCGGGGCCCGTCCCGTTGTCCGCGCGACTACGCGCCGCTACGCCCCCGGCGAACACCCACCTCTCCGGGATTCCCCGGCGGGACCCGCGCGTTAGGGTCCATGAATACGAGGGCAGGGGAGTCCCCGTTGCCCCCGGCAGTACACGTGAGACGGCCCGGACGCCGTCGTAAGACGAGCAGGTGGATACGTGACGAATCTGATGCCCTCCGCCGCCGGCGAGCCTTCCATCGGTGGTGGCCTCGGCGACCAGGTCTACAACCGGCTGCTCAACGAGCGGATCATCTTCCTCGGCCAGCCGGTCGACGACGACATCGCTAACAAGATCACCGCACAGCTGCTGCTCCTTGCCGCCGACCCGGACAAGGACATCTACCTGTACATCAACAGCCCCGGCGGTTCGATCACGGCCGGCATGGCGATCTACGACACCATGCAGTTCATCAAGAACGACGTGGTGACCATCGCCATGGGCCTCGCGGCCTCGATGGGCCAGTTCCTGCTCAGCGCGGGCACCCCCGGCAAGCGCTTCGCGCTGCCGAACGCCGAGATCCTGATCCACCAGCCCTCCGCCGGCCTGGCCGGCTCGGCCTCGGACATCAAGATCCACGCCGAGCGGCTGCTGCACACCAAGAAGCGCATGGCCGAGCTCACCTCGCAGCACACCGGCCAGTCGGTCGAGCAGATCACCCGCGACTCGGACCGCGACCGCTGGTTCGACGCCTTCGAGGCCAAGGAGTACGGCCTCATCGACGACGTCATCCCCACGGCTGCGGGCATGCCGGGCGGCGGCGGGACCGGGGCGGCGTAGGACCACGACCGACGGCACCGGTCCCACCCGGGTCCACGGCCGGCCGAGGTCCCGGCGGCCACCCGGTCGCCCGGGCCGCCGGCCTCCGCTGGACCCCCGCAGGGTCCTCCGGCCGCCGGGGCTCGCGTGATCCCACCGGGGTCCTGGAGACTTGAGACAGCCCCCGCCGCGCGGTCCCGCCGGCGGGTGGCGGTCCCGGCAGGGGCCCCGCGAAGGCCGTCACGGGGCCCGCAAGGGCCTCACAGGCCCGGTGGGGGTCAGGTGGTCGCCACAGAGCCCCGAGGCCCTGTGGAGCCCCCCAGGCCCCCACGGAGCGCCCGAGGCTCGCGCGGAGCCCCACGGCCCCCGAGTCCCTCGTGGAGCCCGGAGCCCCGCCGCAACCGGTGGTGAGGTCCCGCCGGGGCCCCGCCGCCGGGACCGTGAGGACGCCGCCGTCGAAGACCCAGAGGGACCCTGCCGTCAGAGTCCCGCCCGCCCCTCCCAGCCCACCGCCCCACCCTCTCTCCAGGAGACACCGTGAACGACTTCCCCGGCAGCGGCCTCTACGCCCGCACGGAGGCCGAGTACACCGGCCCCCGCGCCGAGTCCCGCTACGTCATCCCCCGCTTCGTCGAGCGCACCTCCCAGGGCATCCGCGAGTACGACCCGTACGCGAAGCTCTTCGAGGAGCGTGTGATCTTCCTCGGCGTGCAGATCGACGACGCCTCCGCCAACGACGTCATGGCGCAGCTGCTGTGCCTGGAGTCGATGGACCCCGACCGCGACATCTCGGTCTACATCAACAGCCCCGGCGGCTCCTTCACCGCGCTGACGGCGATCTACGACACGATGCAGTTCGTCAAGCCCGACATCCAGACGGTCTGCATGGGCCAGGCGGCCTCCGCCGCCGCGATCCTGCTGGCGGCCGGCACGCCGGGCAAGCGCATGGCGCTGCCGAACGCGCGCGTGCTGATCCACCAGCCGTACAGTGAGACCGGCCGCGGTCAGGTCTCCGACCTGGAGATCGCCGCCAACGAGATCCTCCGGATGCGTGCGCAGCTGGAGGAGATGCTGGCCAAGCACTCGACCACGCCGATCGAGAAGATCCGCGAGGACATCGAGCGCGACAAGATCCTCACGGCCGAGGACGCGCTGGAGTACGGCCTGATCGACCAGATCATCTCCACCCGGAAGATGAACAACAGCTCTCTGCGTTGACGCACAGGGCCCTCTCGTCCGTACCCCTTGGCACGGTGTGACACGGTCCACGCGGAAGTGAACCGTGCCAAGGGGGGCCCGAACGGGGGTCCCGGCAAGGTACCGTCGGAATAAGGCAGCACCAGGAGCCGCTGGATTCGAAAGTGTCCAGGCGTCTCCCAGGCGAAGGGGAAGCACACCGTGGCACGCATCGGTGACGGCGGCGATCTGCTCAAGTGCTCGTTCTGCGGCAAGAGCCAGAAGCAGGTCAAGAAGCTCATCGCAGGGCCCGGTGTGTACATCTGCGACGAGTGCATCGATCTCTGCAACGAGATCATCGAGGAAGAACTCGCCGAGACGAGCGAGGTCCGCTGGGAGGAACTCCCGAAGCCGCGCGAGATCTACGAGTTCCTCGAGGGCTACGTGGTCGGCCAGGAGGCCGCCAAGAAGGCACTGTCCGTCGCGGTGTACAACCACTACAAGCGGGTCCAGGCCGGCGAGAACGGCGGCGCGCAGGGCCGCGACGACGCCATCGAGTTGGCGAAGTCCAACATCCTCCTGCTCGGACCCACGGGCTCGGGCAAGACCCTCCTCGCGCAGACCCTCGCGCGCATGCTGAACGTCCCGTTCGCCATCGCCGACGCCACGGCCCTCACCGAGGCGGGGTACGTGGGCGAGGACGTGGAGAACATCCTGCTCAAGCTGATCCAGGCCGCCGACTACGACGTCAAGAAGGCCGAGACCGGGATCATCTACATCGACGAGATCGACAAGGTCGCCCGCAAGAGCGAGAACCCCTCCATCACGCGTGACGTGAGCGGCGAGGGTGTCCAGCAGGCCCTGCTGAAGATCCTCGAGGGCACCACGGCCTCCGTCCCGCCGCAGGGCGGCCGCAAGCACCCGCACCAGGAGTTCATCCAGATCGACACGACGAACGTCCTGTTCATCGTGGGCGGTGCCTTCGCGGGCCTGGAGAAGATCATCGAGTCCCGGGCGGGCGCCAAGGGCATCGGCTTCGGCGCGACGATCCGCTCCAAGCGGGAGCTGGAGGCCAAGGACCAGTTCGAGGACGTCATGCCCGAGGACCTGGTCAAGTTCGGCATGATCCCCGAGTTCATCGGCCGGCTGCCCGTCATCACCTCGGTCCACAACCTGGACCGCGAGGCCCTGCTCCAGATCCTCGTCGAGCCGCGCAACGCCCTGGTGAAGCAGTACCAGCGCCTGTTCGAACTCGACGGCGTCGAGCTGGACTTCGAGCGCGAGGCCCTGGAGGCCATCGCCGACCAGGCCATCCTCCGCCAGACCGGCGCCCGCGGCCTGCGCGCCATCATGGAGGAGGTCCTGATGTCGGTGATGTACGAGGTCCCGTCCCGCAAGGACGTGGCCCGCGTCGTCATCACGGCGGACGTCGTCCACTCCAACGTCAACCCGACCCTGATCCCCCGCGAGGCCCGCGGCGGCCGCGGCCCGGGCGAGCAGAAGACGGCGTAGCCACCCGCGACACGCCGAAGGGGCCCCGGTCGACCGGGGCCCCTTCGGCGTGTCGCGGCGGGCTACGCCTTGACGCGCGCCTCCTTGCGCACGTTGGCGGCGATCTGCGCCGACTCGTCCAGCGTGTAGGTCTTGGCGCCCGCGGTGGGCTCGACCACGCCCATGGTGCTGTAGTCCGCCCAGATGCACAGGTAGGTCTTCCGCGGCTTCTGGGTGACCGCGTCCTCGGTCTCCGCCTGCTGGCACTTCATCACCGCGCCGTCGAGGCCGTCGGGCTCGACGCTCTCCGCGCCGCCGATCAGCTTGACGTCGTCGTCGGACTCCGACTTCATCTGGGCGAAGGTGGTGTCGAGCGCCTTCTGCGGGTCCGCCACCTTGCCGTAGATGCCGAAGAACGTGACGTTCTCGGCGGTCTGCGTCTTCTCCAGCGCGTCCGGGTCGCTCGTGTCCAGGGACGTCAGATCCACCGTCGAGTAGAGGGCACCGACCGAGGTGGCGTCGGTGACGCCGGCTTTCGCCAGGTCCTTCTCGTCACTGGAGCTCGCCTTCTCCTCCCCCGAGTCGCCCATCCGCTTGTACTTGGCGGAGAGCAGGGAGGCCGGCGTGGTCAGCTTGTGCGGCCCGTCGTCCTCGAGACCTCCCGAGCCCCCGGTCCCGAGGGCGAAGAACGCGCCCACGACGACCGCCGCGGCGACCGCGACCGCGCCGATGATCAGGCCGGTCTTCTTCTTGCCGCCGCCCGGCACCGGGGGCTGCGGGACGCCGTAGGGCGGCTGGCCGTAGGGCGCGGTCGGCGGCTGCTGGCCGTAGGGCGCGGTCGGCGGCTGCTGGCCGTACGGTCCGGCCTGCGGGGGGACGCCCTGGGGTGCCTGCCCCGGGTAGCCGTAGCCGGGCTGCGGGGCCGGGGGCTGCTGGGGGTAGCCGTAGCCGGGCTGGGGTGCCTGCGGCGGCTGGCCGTACGGTCCGGGCTGGCCGCCGTACGGTCCGGGCTGCTGGGGCTGCCCGCCGTACGGGCCCGGCTGGTGGTGACTCATTCTGGGTTCCCCTCCAGATGCTTATGTGATTTTCACATCCTGGCTCAAACCCAGTACCTGCTGGACGGCGGGGCCCCGACCGTTACACAGCAAACACGTTTCGGGACGGTGCCGTGACACCCCTAAACTGGGCCCGTGACCGAGAACGCTCAGCAGCAGCCACCAGCGCCCCACACCGAACTGCCGACCCAGTACGCGCCGGCCGACGTAGAGGGGCCGCTGTACGAGCGCTGGGTGGAGCGGGGTTACTTCGAGGCCGACGCCAAGAGCGACAAGCCCCCGTACACCATCGTCATCCCGCCGCCGAACGTCACGGGCAGCCTGCACCTCGGGCACGCCTTCGAGCACACGCTCATCGACGCCCTCACCCGCCGCAAGCGCATGCAGGGCTTCGAGACGCTGTGGCAGCCCGGCATGGACCACGCCGGCATCGCCACGCAGAACGTCGTCGAGCGCGAACTGGGCAAGGAGGGCAAGTCCCGTCACGACCTCGGCCGTGAGGCGTTCGTCGAGCGCGTCTGGCAGTGGAAGGGCGAGTCCGGCGGCCAGATCAGCGGCCAGATGCGCCGCCTGGGCGACGGCGTCGCGTGGTCGCGTGAGCGCTTCACCATGGACGAGGGCCTGTCCCAGGCCGTCCAGACCATCTTCAAGCGGCTCTATGACGACGAGCTCATCTACCGCGCCGAGCGCATCATCAACTGGTGCCCGCGCTGTCTGACCGCGATCTCGGACATCGAGGTCGAGTACCAGGACGACGACGGCGAGCTCGTCTCCATGAAGTACGGCGAGGGGGACGACACCATCGTCGTCGCCACCACGCGCGCGGAGACGATGCTCGGCGACACGGCCGTCGCCGTCCACCCCGACGACGAGCGCTACAAGCACCTGGTCGGCAAGGAGATCCGCCTCCCGCTGACCGACCGCTTCATCCCGGTCGTCGCCGACACCCACGTCGACCCGGAGTTCGGCACCGGCGCCGTCAAGGTGACCCCGGCGCACGACCCGAACGACTTCGAGATCGGCCAGCGCCACAACCTGCCGTCGCTCACCGTCATGGACGAGCACGCCGTCATCACCGCCCACGGCCCCTTCCAGGGCCTGGACCGGCTGGAGGCCCGCTCCGCCATCGTCGCCGCGCTGCGCGCCGACGGCCGGATCGTCGCCGAGAAGCGGCCGTACGTCCACTCCGTCGGCCACTGCTCGCGCTGCAAGACCACCATCGAGCCGCGCCTGTCCATGCAGTGGTGGGTCAAGGTCGGCCCGCTGGCGAAGGCCGCCGGCGACGCCGTCCGCGACGGCCGCGTCAAGATCCACCCGCAGGAGATGGAGAAGCGGTACTTCGACTGGGTCGACAACCTCCACGACTGGTGCATCTCGCGGCAGTTGTGGTGGGGCCACCGCATCCCGGTCTGGTACGGCCCGAACGGCGAGGTCGTCTGCGTCGGACCCGACGAGGAGGCACCGGCCGGCGAGGGCTGGCACCAGGACACCGACGTCCTCGACACCTGGTTCTCCTCCGGCCTGTGGCCGTTCTCCACGCTCGGCTGGCCCGAACAGACCGAGTCGCTCGCGAAGTTCTACCCGAACTCCGTCCTGGTCACCGGCTACGACATCCTCTTCTTCTGGGTCGCCCGGATGATGATGTTCGGCCTGTACGCGATGGACGGCACCCCGCCGTTCCACACCATCGCCCTGCACGGCATGGTCCGCGACCAGTTCGGCAAGAAGATGTCGAAGTCCTTCGGCAACGCGGTCAACCCGCTGGACTGGATGGACAAGTACGGCTCCGACGCGCTCCGCTTCACCCTCGCGCGCGGCGCCAACCCGGGCGTCGACGTCCCGATCGGCGAGGACTGGGTCCAGGGCTCCCGCAACTTCGCCAACAAGATCTGGAACGCGACCCGCTTCGCGCTGATGAACGGCGCGACGGTCGAGGGCCCGCTGCCGGACCCGTCGGCGATGTCGGCGACCGACCGCTGGATCCTCTCCCGCCTGAACTCCGTCGTCGCCGAAGTCGACGCGTTCTACGAGGACTTCCAGTTCGCGAAGCTCTCCGACGCGCTGTTCCACTTCGCCTGGGACGAGGTCTTCGACTGGTACGTCGAGCTGTCCAAGACGACGTTCCAGGCCGGCGGCGAGGCGGCCGAGGTCAGCAAGCGGGTCCTCGGCGAGGTCCTCGACGTCACCCTCAAGCTGCTGCACCCGGTGGTCCCGTTCGTCACCGAGACCCTGTGGACCACGCTGACCGGCGGCGAGTCGATCGTCGTCGCCGAGTGGCCGGTCGACTCGGGCTTCCGGGACGCGGCCGCCGAGCGGGAGATCGAGAACCTCCAGTCGGTCGTCACCGAGGTCCGCCGCTTCCGCGCCGACCAGGGTCTGCAGCCCGGCCAGCGCGTCCCGGCCCGGCTGGAGCTGGACGGCACGCCGTTCGCCGCGCACGAGGCGGCCATCCGCCAGCTGCTGCGCCTGCAGCCGGAGGGCGAGGCCTTCTCGGCGACGGCCACCCTGCCGGTCGCCGGTGCCACGGTCGCGCTGGACCTGTCCGGCACGATCGACGTGGCGGCGGAGCGCAAGCGCCTCGCCAAGGACCTCGCGGCGGCCGAGAAGGAGAAGGCCCAGGCGAGCGCCAAGCTCGGCAACGAGGCCTTCCTCGCCAAGGCCCCGGACAACGTCGTGGACAAGATCCGCACCCGTCTCGCCAAGGCGGACGAGGACATCGCCCGCATCCAGTCCCAGCTGGAGCGCCTGCCCCAGGCGTGAGGGTTCGTACGCGAGAGTGAAGGCCCCCGGGACCGCGAGCACGGTCACGGGGGCCTTCGCCCACGTCTGTCCGTGCGCCTCCGTAGACTGGCCCCGTGACCGAGCTCCCCCCCAACGGCGACCACGACCCCTTCGACGAGATCATCGAGGCCGAGACCGACCGCGACCCCGATCTCGCGGTGATCGAGGCCGGCAGCCGCACCCTGCGCACCCAGGGCGGCCCGCCGAGCTCCGACGTACCGACGCGCCCCGAGGACCCCGAGGTCGACAAGGCCCTGCGCGAGGTCGAGGCGGAGCTGGCCACCCGCTGGGGCGAGACCAAGCTGGAGCCGTCCGTCAGCCGGATCGCCGCCCTGATGGACGTCCTGGGCGAGCCCCAGCGCTCGTACCCCTCCATCCACATCACGGGGACGAACGGCAAGACCTCCACCGCCCGCATGATCGAGTCCCTGCTCGGCGCCTTCGAACTGCGCACCGGCCGCTACACCTCCCCCCACGTGCAGTCCGTCACCGAGCGGATCAGCCTCGACGGGGCGCCGGTCCCGGCCGAGCGGTTCATCGAGACGTACCAGGACATCAAGCCGTACATCGAGATGGTCGACGCGCAGCAGGAGTTCCGGCTGTCCTTCTTCGAAGTGCTGACCGGCATGGCGTACGCCGCCTTCGCGGACGCGCCGGTGGACGTCGCCGTCGTCGAGGTCGGCATGGGCGGCTCCTGGGACGCCACCAACGTCATCGACGGTGATGTCGCCGTGGTCACGCCCATCGACCTCGACCACACCGACCGGCTGGGCGAGACGCCGGCCGAGATCGCGGGGGAGAAGGGCGGGATCATCAAGCCGGACGCGACGGTCATCCTGGCCCAGCAGCCGGTCGACGCGGCCCAGGTGCTGCTGAAGAAGGCCGTCGAGGTCGACGCGACGGTGGCCCGGGAAGGGCTGGAGTTCGGCGTCGTCGCGCGGCAGGTCGCCGTCGGCGGACAACTCGTCACCCTGCGCGGGCTCGGCGGCGAGTACCCCGAGGTGTACCTCCCGCTGCACGGCGCGCACCAGGCGCACAACGCGGCCGTCGCGCTCGCCGCCGTCGAGGCGTTCTTCGGCGTCGGCTCCCAGCGTCCCGAGCCGCTCGACCTCGACACGGTCCGCAAGGCGTTCGCGGCCGTGTCCTCTCCGGGCCGCCTCGAAGTCGTGCGGCGCTCACCGACCGTCGTGCTGGACGCCGCGCACAACCCGGCCGGCGCGCGGGTGACCGCCGAGGCGATCGGGGAGGCCTTCGACTTCAGCCGGCTGATCGGCGTGGTCGGGGCCAGCGGCGACAAGAACGTGCGGGGTGTCCTGGAGGCCTTCGAACCGATCTTCGCGGAGATCGTCGTCACCCAGAACTCCAGCCACCGCGCCATGGACGCCGACGAACTGGCCGCGATCGCCGTCGAGGTGTTCGGCGACGAGCGCGTCCAGGTCGAGCCGCGGCTGCCCGACGCCCTGGAGGCGGCGATCACCCTCGCCGAGGAGGAGGGCGAGTTCGCCGGCGGCGGCGTGCTGGTCACCGGATCCGTCATCACGGTCGGCGAGGCCCGACTGCTCCTGGGGAAGGGCTGAGACCCAAGCCATGCGTACGCTCTGTTCCTCGACCCTGATCGGCGAGTTCTTCATCATCGGCTTCGCCGGTCTGGTCGCCATGAAGGACCCCGATCTGACCACCTCCACGGTGTGGACGGTCTGCGGGATCGCGATGTTCCTCAGCATTCTGCTGTGCGGTGCGGTCACCCGGCCCGCGGGCGTCGCCCTCGGCTGGGCGCTCCAGATCGCGCTGGTCGCGTCCGGGTTCTTCGTCCCGATGATGTTCATCATCGGGGTGCTCTTCGCGGGCCTGTGGTGGGCGTCGGTGCACTACGGACGCAAGGTCGACGAGGCGAAGGCACGCTTCGCCGCGCAGGCCGGCGCCTCCTGAGCGGATCGGGAGCGGATCCTGCTGACGCTGTGTGACAGGTTCACGGACACGCCCTGTAATCTCGTCCCACCGCACCCCGGCAGTAGTGCACACCAGCAGTCGTAAGGAGCCCCCGTGAGCCAGCGCACCCTCGTCCTCCTCAAGCCCGACGCCGTCCGTCGTGGCCTGACCGGCGAGATCATCAGCCGTATCGAGCGCAAGGCCGGCTGGCAGATCACCGCGCTGGAGCTGCGCACGCTGGACCAGGACACGCTGGAGCAGCACTACGGGGAGCACAAGGGCAAGCCGTTCTACGAGCCGCTGGTGGAGTTCATGGCGTCCGGCCCGGTCGTCGCGCTGATCGTCGAGGGCGAGCGGGTCATCGAGGGCCTGCGCGCCCTGGCCGGCCCGACCGACCCGATCGCCGCCGCGCCCGGCTCCATCCGCGGTGACTACGGCGTGATCGTCCGCGAGAACCTGATCCACGCGTCCGACTCCGAGGAGTCCGCGGAGCGCGAGGTCAAGATCTTCTTCCCGGGCCGCGCATAACGCCCACAGACGACTGAGACGGGCGATCGAGGGAACGAGACTCCCCGAACGCCCGTCTCCGGAAGCGAACCCACACAGCATCTGCTGACAATGGCCAGGACCCTTCCGCAGTGTCCGTGAAGGCGCGTCTACGATGGAAGCCTTCACGTCACAGCACCCACTTCGCCGACCTGAAAAGCCCTCAAAAGCTCATGGGAAGGCCAGTCGAATCCTGATGGGGAACTCAATGTCGTTCATCGGCCGTGACATGGCTGTCGACCTCGGGACCGCCAACACGCTGGTGTACGTCAGGGGTCGCGGGATCGTACTCAACGAGCCGTCCGTCGTCGCGATCAACACCAACACCGGTGGCATCCTCGCGGTCGGCGCCGAAGCGAAGAAGATGATCGGGCGCACGCCCGGCAACATCGTTGCCGTGCGGCCGCTGAAGGACGGTGTGATCGCCGACTTCGAGATCACCGAGCGGATGCTCCGCTACTTCATCCTGAAGATCCACAAGCGGCGGTATCTGGCTCGTCCGCGGGTCGTCGTCTGTGTGCCGTCGGGCATCACGGGCGTCGAGCGCCGTGCCGTCATCGAGGCGTCGACCCAGGCCGGCGCCCGGCAGGTGCACATCATCGAGGAGCCCATGGCCGCGGCCATCGGCTCCGGCCTGCCGGTCCACGAGGCCACGGGCAACATGGTGGTGGACATCGGCGGCGGCACCACGGAGGTCGCGGTCATCTCGCTCGGCGGCATCGTCACCGCCCAGTCCATCCGCGTCGCGGGCGACGAGCTGGACAACGCGATCATCCAGCACATCAAGAAGGAGTACAGCCTCCTTCTGGGTGAGCGGACGGCCGAGCAGATCAAGATCACCATTGGCTCGGCGTACGACCTCGACTCCGACGAGCACACCGAAATCCGCGGCCGCGACCTCGTCTCCGGTCTGCCCAAGACCGTCGTCATCTCGGCCGCCGAGGTGCGCAAGGCGATCGAGGAGCCGGTCAACGCGATCGTCGACGCCGTGAAGACCACCCTCGACAAATGTCCGCCCGAGCTGTCCGGCGACATCATGGACCGCGGCATCGTCCTGACCGGCGGCGGCGCGCTGCTGCGCGGACTGGACGAGCGGCTGCGGCGGGAGACCGGCATGCCGATCCACATCGCCGAGGACCCGCTGGACAGCGTGGCGCTCGGCTCCGGCAAGTGCGTCGAGGAGTTCGAGGCGCTCCAGCAGGTCCTGGACGCCGCGCCCCGCAGATGACGTAACGCTTCGGTTCCGCCGTACGAGACGATCTCCTCTCGTGCGGCGGATCGTTGATATTGAGGCATAAGCTCCCACAAAGCGCCCTTGGTCATCCTGGCCCGGGGCTACCCGAATTCCTGAGTAGTGATTTCTCTATCGAGGAAGGGCACGGCCGCCGCACGTGAGGGACACACGAGAGAGCCGGCTGCTCCTGGTGCTGCTGATCGCCGTCGCGTTCGCGCTGATCACGGTGGACATCCGTGGCGGCGAGGACTCCCCGGTCGACGGTGCCCGGCAGGCCGCGGCCGCGGTCTTCGGCCCGATCGAGGACGGAGTGTCGTCGGCGGTGAACCCCGTCGGCAACGCCGTCTCGGCGGTACGCGACTCCGGTGAGCGCCACGACCGGCTCGCGGAGCTGGAGAAGGAGAACGCGGCCCTCAAGGCGAAGCTGGGCAGCGACGACCGCAACCGCAGCCGGCTCAACCAGCTCGACAAGATGCTGAAGGTCGCGGGCGAGGGCCGGTACGGCATCAAGGGCGCGGAGGTCATCGCGATCGGAGCGGCCCAGGGCTTCTCCTGGACGATCACCATCGACGTGGGCGCGAACGACGGCATCAAGCGCGACATGACCGTCCTGAACGGCGACGGGCTCGTCGGCCGCGTCACCACCGTCGGCCCGAACACCGCGACCGTGCTGCTCGCCAACGACCCCGACTTCACCGTCGGCACCCGGATGGAGGGCAACGACGAGCTGGGCTTCGCCTCCGGACAGGGCGACAGCCCGCTGCGCGTCGAACTCCTCAACGGCAAGGCGGACGTGAAGAAGGGCGACCGGCTCGTCACCTTCGGCTCACAGGCCGACAAGCCCTTCGTGCCCGGCGTCCCGGTCGGTGTGGTCTCCCGCGTCGACCCCTCCGGCGGCGACCTCACCCGCACCCTCTACGTCACCCCGTACGTCGGCTTCACCAAGCTCGACATCGTCGGAGTGGTCGTCGAGGCCCCGAAGAAGGACCCCCGCGACACCGTGCTCCCGGCCAAGCCCAAACCCGTGCCCACCCCCACGGTCACCGTCACGGTGACCCCGAACGCCGACGGCCAGCAAGAGCAGCAGTAGGAGCTGACACCCCCATGCGCGTCAACCGGATCCTGCTCTCCGTCCCGCTGGTCGTCGTCGCCCTGGTGATCCAGGTGAGCGTCCTCGCCCGCCTCCACCTCCCGGGTGCCGTACCCGACCTCCTGCTGCTCACCGTCCTCGGCCTCGCCCTGGTCTACGGCCATGTCGGCGGCGCCCTCATCGGCTTCGGCGCCGGACTCCTCGCCGACCTCGCGCCGCCCGCCGACCACGCCGCCGGGCGCTACGCCCTCGTGCTGTGTGTGATCGGCTACCTCGCCGGGCTCGTCAAGCCGGAGAACGGCCAGGTCAAGTCGGCCACCGGCCCGATGGTCGTGGTGGTCGCCGCGGCCGTCGGCTCCACCCTGCTGTACGCGGGTGTGGGCGCCCTCGTCGGCGACACCGCCGCCCGTCACGTGGGCCTGACCGGGCTGCTCTTCTCGGCCGCGCTGTACGACCTGCTGCTCGCCCCCTTCGTCGTCCCCGGGATCATGTTCCTGGCCCGGCGCGCCGAGAACGACCCGCTCGCCGAGACCGGTTCCGCGTCCACGACGCCGGACCTGTCCTCCGGCTGGCTGTCCTCCGGGACGGGCCTGCGGATCGGCGGCCGGCGCGGCGGCATGAAGCTGAGGGCGGCCAGGTCGCGGGCGACCCGGGCGGGCCGCATCAAGGGGGTCAAGCGGCTGTGAGAGCAGCGCCGTCGGGCCTCACAGGTCCTTCGTATATGACTCGTGCACAGATCCGAGAGGGGGAGGCAGCACAGTGACCAACATTCCCGAGACCGGCCGGACGCCACGGGTCCAGATCCGGCTCGTCGTGATCCAGATCCTGGTGCTCTCCCTCCTCGGCACCCTCGGCGGGCGCCTGTGGTACCTCCAGATCCGCGAGGGCGCGGAGTACGCCAAGGAGGCCTCCGGCAACCACGTCCAGCAGGTCGTCGAGCCCGCCGTGCGCGGCTCCATCCTGGACGCGCGCGGAGTGCCCCTCGCCGACAACGAGACACGGCTGGTGGTCTCCGCCTCCCGTACCGACCTGCTGAAGCAGGAGGACGACGGCAAGGCCGTCCTGACCAAGCTCGCGGGCGTCCTCGGCATGGACCCCACGGAGGTCCTGCAGAAGGTCCGCCTGTGCGACGCCAAGACGCCCCAGCCCTGCTGGAACGGCTCGCCGTACCAGCCGATCCCCATCACCGACGAGGCCACCGCCAAGCAGGCCCTGCAGATTCGTGAGCGCGCCGAGGACTTCCCCGGCATCACCGCCGAACCGGAGGCCGTGCGCCGCTACCCGAGCCCCGGCAAGGCCAACACCGCCCAGGTCCTCGGCTATCTCTCCCCGGTCACCGACGAGGAGATCACCAAGGCCCAGGACACCGACTCGCCCTATCTGCGCTCTGACATGGTCGGCCGCTCCGGCCTGGAGCGGCAGTACGACAAGGTGCTGCGCGGCAAGGCCGGCGTCACCCGCTACGAGGTCGACAACCTCGGCCGGGTCATCGGCCAGGCCGAGGCGGACGCGGCCGAGCCCGGCTCCCATCTCGTCACCAGCATCGACTCCCGCGTCCAGCGCGTCGCGGAGTACGAGCTGAACAACGCGATGAAGGTCGCCCGCCAGCAGTTCGACAAGATCACCGGCACCAACTACAAGGCCGACTCCGGCGCCGTCGTCGTGATGGAGGCCAAGACCGGCCGGATCGTCGCCATGGCCTCCGCCCCGACCTACGACCCGAACGTCTGGGTGGGCGGCATCTCCGCCAAGGACTACAGGAAGCTCACCGGGAAGAACTCCGACTACCCGCTGCTGAACAGGGCCATACAGGGTCAGGCCGCGCCCGGCTCGACGTTCAAGGTGGTCTCCACGGCCGCCGCGGTCGAGGCCGGCTACGACTTCGACGGCCGCTACCCGTGCACGAGTTCGTACTCGGTCGGCGGTCAGGTCTTCAACAACTTCGAGGGGGAGAGCTTCGGCCCCATCCCGCTCGGCCGCGCTCTCGAGGTCTCCTGCGACACCGTCTTCTACAGCCTCGCGCACAGCGAGTGGAAGAAGGACGGCGGCATCAACCCGAAGAAGGGCCAGCCCAAGGACTACTTCTTCAAGGCGGCCCACCAGTTCGGCCTCGGCAAGGAGACCGGTGTCGACCTGCCCAACGAGGTCACCGGCCGTGTCCCGGACCGCCAGTGGAAGGAGTCCTACTGGAAGGCCAACAAGGACGCCTGGTGCAAGTCCGGCAAGAAGAACGGCAGTTACGTCGAGAAGATCGCGTACGAGAACTGCCTCGAGGGCAACAAGATGCGCGCCGGTGACGAGATCAACTACTCCATCGGCCAGGGCGACACCCTCGTCACACCGATCCAGGAGGCCGTGATCTACGGCGCCCTCGCCAACGGCGGCACCATGTACCAGCCGACCATCGGCAAGGCGATCGTCAGCGCCGACGGCAAGAGCGTCGAGGAGATCAAGCCCACCAAGGCGGGCAAGCTGCCGATCGGCAAGACGACCCTGGCGGGCATGGACGACGCCCTCGCGGGCGTGGTCACCCGGGGTACGGCCGCGTGGAAGTTCGGCGGCTGGCCGCAGGACGAGATCGAACTGCACGCCAAGACCGGTACCGCCGAGGTCTACGGCAAGCAGACCACCTCCTGGCTGGCCACCTACAGCAAGGACTACACGGTCATCATGACGATCGCTCAGGCCGGTACCGGTTCGGGCGCCTCCGGTGAGGCCGTGCGCCACATCTACAACGCGCTGTACGGCGTCGCCGCGGACGGCTCGATCGACAAGAAGAACGCGCTGCTGCCCACCCCGCAGAAGGGCCTGCCGGCGATCCGGACGGACGGCACGATCAAGTCCCCGAAGGTCGCCGAGGACCCGGCCGACGACCAGCGCGTGAGCCAGCAGGGCACGCCGGAGCCGGACGAGTCGCAGCCGGCCGGTACCACGCAGCAGAACACCACCGACCAGAACACCCGCAGACGACGACGGCGGGCGGGCTGCGGGAGGACCGGCAGCCGCAGGCCCGGCAGCCGCAGGGCGAGCAGCCGGAGGTCGCTCACATGACCGGCGCCAACGGCTTCTCCGTCTCCGGATACGGGCCCCAGCGGGCCGGCTGGACCCGGGTCTTCGCCCGTGACTCGCTGGCCCGACGGCTGGACTGGCCGATACTGCTGGCGGCCGTCGCCCTCTCCCTGATCGGCTCGGTGCTGGTCTTCTCCGCGACCCGCAACCGCACCGAGATCAACCAGGGCGACCCGTACTACTTCCTGATCCGGCATCTGATGAACACCGGCATCGGGCTCGCCCTGATGATCGGCACCGTCTGGCTCGGCCACCGCACCCTGCGCAACGCGGTGCCGGTCCTCTACGGCCTCTCGCTCCTCGGCATCCTGCTGGTACTGACGCCGCTCGGCTCCACGGTCAACGGCGCGCACTCCTGGATCGTGCTCGGCGGCGGCTTCTCGCTCCAGCCCTCCGAGTTCGTGAAGATCACGATCATCCTGGGCATGGCCATGCTGCTCGCGGCACGGGTCGACGCGGGCGACAAGCCGTACCCGGACCACCGCACGGTCGTGCAGGCCCTCGGCCTCGCCGCCGTGCCGATGCTGATCGTGATGCTCATGCCCGACCTCGGGTCGGTCATGGTGATGGTCATGATCGTGCTGGGCGTGCTGCTGGCCTCCGGCGCCTCCAACCGCTGGGTCTTCGGGCTGCTCGGCGCGGGCGCGGCGGGCGCGCTCGCCGTCTGGCAGCTGCACATCCTGGACGACTACCAGATCGCCCGCTTCGCCGCCTTCGCCAACCCCAGCCTCGACCCGGCCGGCGTCGGCTACAACACCAACCAGGCCCGCATCGCGATCGGTTCGGGCGGGCTGACGGGCGCCGGCCTGTTCCAGGGCTCGCAGACCACCGGCCAGTTCGTCCCCGAGCAGCAGACGGACTTCGTCTTCACGGTCGCCGGCGAGGAGCTCGGCTTCGTCGGCGCGGGCCTGATCATCGTGCTGCTGGGCGTGGTCCTGTGGCGCGCCTGCCGCATCGCCCGCGAGACGACCGAGCTGTACGGCACGATCGTCGCCGCCGGGATCGTGGCGTGGTTCGCGTTCCAGTCGTTCGAGAACATCGGGATGACTCTCGGCATCATGCCGGTGACCGGGCTGCCGCTGCCGTTCGTGTCGTACGGCGGCACGTCGATGTTCGCGGTGTGGGTGGCGGTGGGGCTGCTGCAGTCCATTCGGGTGCAGCGGCCGATGTCCGCGTAGACGCGCGCACCTCCTCCGGTTTCCGTACGGTCGGTCCCTTCTCGGGCCCGGTGGGCACTGCCCTCCGGGCCCGAGTGCGACTAGATTCATTTCATGGCGGAGACGAAACGCGAGATCGAGCGCAAGTACGAATCCGATGACAGTGGGCTGCCCGACCTCACCGGGGTCGCCGGGGTCGCGGCCGTCCTCGACAAGGGCACAGCCGAACTGGACGCGGTCTACTGGGACACGTCCGACCTGCGCCTGGCCTCGGCCTCCATCACCCTGCGCCGCCGCACGGGCGGCTCCGACGCCGGATGGCATCTGAAACTCCCCGTCGGCCCGGGCGTCCGCGACGAGATCCGGGCCCCGCTCTCCGACACCGTCCCCGACGAACTCGCCGGGCTCGTCCGCTCCCGGGTGCGTGAAGGGCAGCTGGTGCCCGTGGTCCGGCTGCGTTCCGCCCGGGACGTCCGGGACCTGATGGACGCCGGGGGCCGGCTGCTGGCCGAGGCGAGCGTCGACACCGTACGGGCGGAGCGGCTGTTCGGCGGGGAGGGGAGCGCGCAGTGGAGCGAGATCGAGGTGGAACTGGCCGACGGCGGTGACCCGGTCCTCCTCGACAAGGTGGAGAAACGGCTGCGCAAGGCGGGCGTACGACCGTCGAAGTCCGCGTCGAAGCTGGCGCGCGCACTCGCCGAGACGAAGGGCGGGCAGCCGCGTCCCGGCGAGGGGGGACCCGCCGAGCCGGTCACCGCCGGGGACCACATCCTGGCGTATCTGCGCGCCCAGCGGGACGCGATCGTCGAACAGGACCCGGCGGTGCGCCAGGACGCCGAGGAGTCGGTGCACGACATGCGGGTCGCCACCCGCCGGCTGCGCAGCACGCTCCGCTCCTTCCGCACGGTCCTCGACCGGGAGGTCACCGACCCGATCGGCGCCGAGCTGAAGTGGCTGGCGGGGGAACTGGGCGTGGGCCGCGACCACGAGGTGCTGGCCGAACGGCTCGGCGCGGCCCTCGACGACCTGCCCGCCACACTGGTCTCCGGCCCGGTCCACGAGCGGCTGCGGACCTGGGCGAAGACCGGCGAGCGCGGCTCCCGGCGCCGGCTGCTCGGCGTCCTGGACTCCCCGCGCTACCTGGCGCTCCTCGACACCCTGGACGCGCTGGTCGCCGACCCGCCGCTGCGGAAGGCCGCCGCGAGGAAACCGCGGAAGGTGCTCGCCAAGGCCGTACGCAAGGACTTCGGGAAGGTGGCCGCGCTCGTCGAGGAGGCCATGGCGCAGCCGCCCGGCACCGACCGCGATCTCGCGCTGCACGAGGCCCGCAAGAAGGCCAAGCGGACGCGGTACGCGGCGGAGGCGGCCGGGCCGGCCCTCGGCAGCCCGGCGAAGGACCTGGTCAAGTCCATGAAGTCGCTCCAGAGCCTGCTCGGCGGCCACCAGGACAGCGTCATGGCCCGTACGACCCTGCGCGAGCTGTCCGCCGTGGCGCACGCGGCGGGGGAGAGCGCCTTCACGTACGGCGTGCTCTACGCCCGGGAGGAGCGGCGTGCCGAGCGGGTCGAGGAGGCGGTGCCGGCGGAGTGGAGGAAGACGTACGGCTCGATGAAGGTCTAGGCCGGGGCTCATGAACGTCCGGGCCGGGTTCGTGCGGGGCGGGGGAGCCGTCGGGGCGCGTTAGGCTTGATGGTCACCCCTGTCCTGTCAGCTCAGCTCACGAAGGTAACCCCGCGATGTCTGTCGAGTCGGTCTTCCCACAGCTCGAAGCCTTGCTCCCGCACGTGCAGAAGCCGATCCAGTACGTCGGAGGCGAGCTCAACTCCACGGTCAAGCCCTGGGAGTCCTGCGACGTCCGCTGGGCGCTCATGTACCCGGACGCGTACGAGGTCGGCCTGCCCAACCAGGGCGTCATGATCCTGTACGAGGTGCTGAACGAGCAGGAGGGCGTCCTCGCCGAGCGCACGTACAGCGTGTGGCCGGACCTGGAGGCGCTGATGCGGGAGCACGGCGTCCCGCAGTTCACGGTCGACAGCCACCGCCCGGTGAAGGCCTTCGACGTGTTCGGCCTGTCCTTCTCCACGGAGCTCGGCTACACGAACATGCTCGCGGCGCTGGACCTGGCCGGCATCCCGCTGGAGTCCAAGGACCGCACGCCCGACGACCCCATCGTCCTGGCCGGCGGCCACGCGGCCTTCAACCCCGAGCCGATCGCCGACTTCGTCGACGCGGCGATCATCGGTGACGGCGAGCAGGCCGTGCTCGACATGACGAAGATCATCCGTGAGTGGAAGGCGGAGGGCCGGCCCGGCGGCCGCGAGGAGGTCCTCCTCCGTCTCGCGAAGACCGGCGGGGTGTACATCCCGGCGTTCTACGACGTGGAGTACCTGCCGGACGGCCGTATCTCCCGCGTGGTCCCGAACCGCTCGGGCGTCCCGTGGCGCGTGTCCAAGCACACGGTCATGGACCTCGACGAGTGGCCCTACCCCAAGCAGCCCCTCGTCCCGCTGGCCGAGACGGTCCACGAGCGCATGTCGGTGGAGATCTTCCGCGGCTGCACCCGCGGCTGCCGCTTCTGCCAGGCCGGCATGATCACCCGCCCGGTGCGCGAGCGCTCCATCACGGGCATCGGCGACATGGTCGAGAAGGGCCTGAAGGCGACGGGCTTCGAGGAGGTGGGCCTGCTCTCGCTGTCGAGCGCCGACCACAGCGAGATCGGCGACATCGCCAAGGGACTCGCGGACCGCTACGAGGAGGACAAGATCGGCCTGTCCCTCCCCTCCACCCGCGTGGACGCGTTCAACGTCGACCTGGCGAACGAGCTGACGAGGAACGGCCGTCGCTCCGGCCTCACCTTCGCCCCCGAGGGCGGTTCCGAGCGCATGCGCAAGGTCATCAACAAGATGGTCTCGGAAGAGGACCTGATCCGCACCGTCGCGACGGCCTACGGCAACGGCTGGCGCCAGGTGAAGCTGTACTTCATGTGCGGCCTGCCGACGGAGACCGACGAGGACGTCCTGCAGATCGCCGATATGGCGATGAACGTCATCCAGAAGGGCCGCGAGGTCTCCCGCTCCAACGACATCCGCTGCACGGTGTCGATCGGCGGCTTCGTGCCCAAGCCGCACACCCCCTTCCAGTGGGCGCCGCAGCTCTCCGCCGAGGAGACGGACGCCCGCCTGGAGAAGCTCCGCGACAAGATCCGCGGCGACAAGAAGTACGGCCGCTCGATCGGCTTCCGCTACCACGACGGCAAGCCCGGCATCGTCGAGGGCCTGCTCTCCCGCGGCGACCGCCGCATCGGCGCCGTGATCCGCGCGGTCTACGAGGACGGCGGCCGCTTCGACGGCTGGCGCGAGCACTTCTCGTACGACCGCTGGATGCAGTCCGCCGACAAGGCCCTCGCCCCCTTCGGCGTCGACGTCGACTGGTACACGACCCGTGAGCGCACCTACGAGGAGGTCCTGCCCTGGGACCACCTGGACTCCGGTCTCGACAAGGACTGGCTCTGGGAGGACTGGCAGGACGCCCTCGACGAGACGGAGGTCGAGGACTGCCGCTGGACCCCGTGCTTCGACTGCGGCGTGTGTCCTGCAATGGACACGACCATCCAGATCGGCCCGACGGGCAAGAAGCTGCTCCCCCTGACGGTGAAGAACCCGGCCCCGACCGGCTGAGCCGGGGCATGACGCGGAGATGAGCGGCCCCTCAGGCGCATGTCGCCCGAGTGGCCGCTCCCGGTTCGCGAGGCCTGTCCCGGCTTCCTAGCGTGGTGATACGCGCCAAGGAGGAGGTGGGCACGCCCATGGGCGAACCGGCCGCAGGTGGTCCTCGATGGGAAAGCCCGAACAGCGGCCCTCCTCCTGGCCGGTGGACGTCTCCGCCCGGGACGCCGGGAAGGACCGGGCGGGGCCGCGGCTGTCTCTGGGGGTGCGCAGGCGCCCTGGCCGCGGTGCTCGTCATCGTCGTGGCCGTGCTGGTGATCGCCGGGGAGGACGGCGACGAGGCCACCACCCCGGCACCCGGCAGGACCACCTCCTCGCGGACGCCGCAGGCAAGGACGCAGGGACCCCGGGACGAGCGAGCGGACCTGATCAGCTTTCAGCTGGACGACCGTTCAGCAGCCGGTATCACCGACATCTGGGTCGTCTGGACGATCAAGAACAGCAGCAGCGAGAAGTCCGACTACTCGTGGGACTGGGAGGCGGTCGACGCCGACGGCACCCGGCTGGTGAACGGGACGGAACTGGAGACGGACGTCCTGGCCGGTCAGACGGCCCGGGGTGAGTCGCCCACGACGCTCAACAGCGCGACGGGCATCCACCTCAACATCACCAGCTTCAACCGCACGGTCAGCTACTGAATCCGCCGCCTGTCCGGGCTCGGCCCGAGTGGATGGTGTCGGCGGGTGGTCGGTTCTGTGCATCCAGGGGGCTGGGTTCGGCGTCTGTAGCTGTATGGACCTGCAGAAATCGCCCGCCGGACCTCCGCAGCCGGAAGGGTGTCTCGTCGTCGCGATCCGGTTGCCCGTGCGGATCGTGGTGCTGGTGGTCGTCGTGCCCGTGCGGATGGTCTGGGACGCGCTGGTCGTCGCCGGGCGGTTTCTGACGGACACGCTGCTGCGGCCGGTGGGGCGGGCGGTGCTGTGGCTGGGGCGGGTCGTGTTCGTCCTGCCGCTGGTGGGGCTGTGGCGGTACGTGCTGGTGCCGGCCGGCGGGGCGCTGGTCTGGCTCGGGCGGGTGCTGCTGGTCGTCCCGGCCGTCTTCCTCCACCGGCACGTCCTCACACCGGTGGGGCACGCCGTCCTGTGGCTGGCGCGGGGGGCGGGCGCCGGGCTCGCCTGGCTGTACGCGCGCGTGCTGACGCCCGCCGGGCACGCGGTCCTGTGGCTGGTGCGGTATCTGGCCGTCGTCCCCGCCCGCTGGGTGTACGCGTGGATCCTCGCGCCCGTCGGACGGGCGTTCGCCTGGGGCGTGCGAGGGGTGCTGCGGCTGCTCGGGTGGCTGGTCACGGGGCTCGGGGTGGCCGTGTACTGGACCGTCCGCGTGCTGCTGGTGCTGCCCGCGCTGGCGCTCTGGCGCTGGGTGCTCGCCCCTGTCGGCCGGTTCCTCGGGGTCCTCGCGCGGGAGGTCGGGGACGCGCTCGGGCACGCCTGGCGGATCGCGGGGCACCTCTCGCTCGCCGTCGGCCGCTTCCTCGCCGCCCTCTTCCGGTGGGTCTTCGTGGAGCCGGTGCGCTGGGTGTACCGGACCGTTCTCACCCCGGTCGGGCACGTCGTACGCGAGGTCGTCCTGCGGCCCGCCGCCGAGGCCGCGCGCGCCGTGGGCCGGGCGACCCGGCAGGCCCTGGCCTCCGCGCGCGAGACGGTCCGGCAGACGCGCGCCGACGTGCGGCGGATGCTGTTCGGAGAGCCCCGGGACCCGGCACGGGTGGGGCCCCGGGAGAGGGAAGCGGTGCTCCGGGGGGAACCGGGGCCGCTCGGCACACGTACTCTTGATAGCAGTACGACCCCTGTCACAAGACTCACGAAGGACTGAACGACACTGGGCAAGCGACAGCCCGAAGGCCCGCCGCCCGCACCCGCGGTGCAGCGCATCCGACTGCGCTACACCAAGCGCGGCCGCCTCCGGTTCACCAGCCACCGTGACTTCCAGCGCGCCTTCGAGCGTGCGTTGCGCCGTGCCGAGGTGCCGATGGCGTACTCGGCCGGGTTCACGCCGCACCCGAAGGTGTCGTACGCCAATGCCGCACCCACCGGCACGGGCAGTGAGGCGGAGTACCTGGAGATCGCGCTCACCGCGGCGCGGGAACCGGAGACGCTGCGAGTCCTGCTCGACGAGTCGCTGCCCACCGGGCTCGACATCGTCGACGCGGTCGAGGCCCGTACCCCGGGTCTCGCCGACCGGCTCACGGCCTCCGTGTGGGAACTGCGGCTCGACGGAGTCGACCCGGCCGACGCCGAACGCGCCGTCCGGGCCTTCGACGCCGCCGAGTCCGTCGAGGTCCAGCGCATGACCAAGAACGGCGTGCGCACCTTCGACGCCCGCCCGGCGGTCGTACACCTCGAAACACTGAGTGAAACGGCTGATAGGCCGACCGACCAGCCCTGTGCGATACTGCGGCTGGTTGTTCGGCACGTGACGCCTGCCGTACGACCCGACGACGTCCTGTCCGGTCTCCGCGCCGTGGCCGACCTGGCGCCGCCGGTCCCCGCAGCGGTGACCAGGCTGGCGCAGGGGCTGCTCGATGAAGAGACCGGCGCGGTGACCGACCCGCTCGCGCCCGACCGCGAGGCAGCCGAGGCCTTCACAACGGCCGATGCGACTGCCGCCGCGAAGGCGCCGGCGTAAGGAAGGTTCCGCACAGGGACGGACGTCGTAGCGCCGCCCTCGTACTCGGGAGCCACCTGGGTCGGGCAGCGCACCGACACAGAAGACTTTCGCCAGGCCGTACGCAACAGGGCTACGGAACCGGCGAGACAGGACACAGAGAGCTCCCGTGCGGCGGCCGCGCCCCGGACGGCGGCAGCGCGCAGGCGCGCGAGCCGCGGACGTCAACGGTGACCGATCCACCGTGATCGGCGCCGGACCAGCGCGGCGCCCGGGAGCCTGACGGGAGACCCACCCGCATGCTCGAGCCGACCGAACCCACCCAGGGTTCCGAAGAACAGAACAACACCCCCAGCGACACCCTGCCGCCGCGACGCCGGCGCCGTGCCGCTTCCCGCCCGGCCGGTCCGCCGTCCGGCGCCGCCGAGGCCCCGGCCGAGATCACCGCGCCGGCCATACCGGCCGTGGAGACCGCCGAACAGCTGGCGGAGGAGACCGTCGAGGGCGTCCGGACCGACGAGGACGTGAAGGCCGACGAGGCCGCCGCTGCGGCCCTGGCCGAGGCCGAGGAGGCCCGGGTGACCGAGAAGACCGCGGAGGAGGGCGAGGAGACGGAGAAGGCCGAGGAGGCCGCCGTCGCCGAAGCCGCTCCCGCGCCGCGTACGCGTCGCCGTGCGACCCGCCGGGCGTCCGCGCCCGCCGGGGCTCCGGCGCCGGCCGAGGCCGCCGAGACCGTCGTCCCCGCCACCGCCCCCGCCGAGACCGCGGAGGCCGTGGTGGCCGTGGCCGTCGCGGAGGCGGCCGTCGAGGAGAGCGCGCCCGCCGCCGAGGACGCCGCGCCGCGCCGTACCCGCCGTCGGG
The DNA here is from genome assembly GCF_042898825.1 of Streptomyces sp. NPDC000345. Taxonomy (NCBI): domain Bacteria; kingdom Bacillati; phylum Actinomycetota; class Actinomycetes; order Kitasatosporales; family Streptomycetaceae; genus Streptomyces; species Streptomyces sp. NPDC000345. The sequence continues at coordinate 574,415 of NZ_JBIAZE010000005.1, read as the reverse complement.
CCACCCGCCGGGTGTCCGCGCCGGCCGAGGCCGCAGAGACCGTCGTCGCCGAGGCCCCGGCCGACGAGGCCGCCGCGCAGGCGCCCGCCGCGGAGTCCGGCACGCAGCCGGCCGAGGAGTCCGCCGCCGAGGCCGCTTCCGCGCCGCGTACGCGTCGCCGTGCCACCCGCCGGGTGTCCGCGCCCGCCGCTGAGCCGGCCGCGCAGACCGAGACCGCGGTGAGCACCGAGGCCGCGGTGAGCACCGAGGCCGCGGTGAGCGCGGAGGCCGGGACGGCTGACGAGGCCGAGCCGGCCGCCGCTGTCGCCGAGTCCGCCGAGGCGCCCGCCGAGGCCGCTTCCGCGCCGCGTACGCGTCGCCGTGCCACCCGCCGGGTGTCCGCGCCCGTCGAGGCCGGTGCCGAGGGCGAGCCGCAGGTTCCCGCCGAGCCCGCCGTCGAGGCGAAGGCCCCCGAGGCCGCCGAGCCCGCCGCTCAGGCCCCCGCTGCCCAGCCCGCCGTCGCCCAGGCCCCCTCCGACGAGGAGACCGGTTCCCGGCGGGCCCGCCGCCGTGTCGTCCGGCGTGCCGCCGTCGGTTTCTCCGAGCCGGAGCCCGTGAAGGGGAACGGCGAGGAGGAGGCGCCGCGCAGGCCCGCGCGTCCCGCGGTCGCCGTGTTCCAGGCGCCGGTCTTCACCGAGCCGCAGTTCCAGACGCCGCAGCGCGCCGCCGCCGAGGCCGCCGCCGCCGTGGCCGAGGAGCCCGCCGAGCCCGTCGAGGCCGACGAGACCGACGAGACCGAGGAGCTCGCGGTGGAGGAGCCGGCCGGTCCGCGCCGTCGCCGTCGCCGCCGGGGCGCCGCCTTCGCCGAGGAGACCGAGGCCGCCGTGCGGCCCGAGCGGCCGAGCGCCGCGCCCGTCGCCGAGGACGAGACCGAGCCGGAGGAGGCCGACGAGGACGCCGTCGACGGCGACGAGGAGAGCGAGGACACCGGGTCGCGTCGCCGCCGTCGCCGTGGCGGGCGTCGTCGCCGCCGCGGTGACTCCGCCGACGGCGAGGCCGAGGGCGGGGAGTCCGACTCCGACGACCTCGCCGCCGAGCAGGCCGAACAGGCCGCGCAGGACGCCGAGGACACCGCCGAGCAGGAGGAAGAGGACGCCGAGGAGGAGGCCGGGGGTTCCACCGCCGGCAGCCGTCGCCGCCGTCGCCGTCGCCGCCGCGCCGGGGACACCTCCACCGAGGCCGAGCCGGGCGAGGGCGACCCGGAGCGTACGGTCGTCAAGGTCCGCGAGCCCCGCAAGCCCGCCGAGCCGTCCGACGAGGTGCAGTCCATCAAGGGCTCCACGCGTCTGGAGGCCAAGAAGCAGCGCCGCCGCGAAGGCCGTGAGCAGGGCCGCCGGCGCGTCCCGATCATCACCGAGGCCGAGTTCCTGGCCCGCCGCGAGGCCGTCGAGCGGGTGATGGTCGTCCGCCAGAGCGGTGAGCGCACGCAGATCGGCGTCCTGGAGGACGGCGTGCTCGTCGAGCACTACGTCAACAAGGAGCAGTCGACCTCGTACGTCGGCAACGTGTACCTGGGCAAGGTGCAGAACGTGCTGCCCTCGATGGAGGCCGCCTTCATCGACATCGGCAAGGGGCGCAACGCCGTCCTGTACGCCGGTGAGGTCAACTTCGAGGCGCTCGGCATGGCCAACGGGCCGCGACGCATCGAGTCCGCCCTGAAGTCCGGCCAGTCGGTCCTCGTCCAGGTGACCAAGGACCCGATCGGTCACAAGGGCGCCCGTCTGACCAGCCAGGTCTCCCTCCCGGGCCGCTACCTCGTGTACGTGCCCGAGGGCTCGATGACCGGCATCAGCCGCAAGCTGCCCGACACCGAGCGGGCGCGGCTGAAGACGATCCTCAAGAAGATCGTCCCCGAGGACGCGGGCGTCATCGTGCGCACCGCCGCCGAGGGCGCGAGCGAGGACGAGCTGCGCCGTGACGTCGAGCGGCTGCAGGCGCAGTGGGAGGAGATCCAGAAGAAGGCCAAGAACGGCAACGCGCCGACGCTGCTGTACGGCGAGCCGGACATGACCGTCCGGGTCGTGCGCGACATCTTCAACGAGGACTTCTCCAAGGTCGTCGTCAGCGGTGACGAGGCCTGGTCGACCATCCACGGGTACGTCTCGCACGTCGCGCCCGACCTGGCCGAGCGGCTGTCGAAGTGGACCTCCGAGGTCGACGTCTTCGCCACGTACCGCATCGACGAGCAGCTCGCCAAGGCGCTGGACCGCAAGGTCTGGCTGCCCAGCGGCGGTTCGCTGGTGATCGACCGGACCGAGGCGATGGTCGTCGTCGACGTCAACACCGGCAAGTTCACCGGTCAGGGCGGCAACCTCGAGGAGACGGTCACCAGGAACAACCTGGAGGCGGCCGAGGAGATCGTGCGCCAGCTGCGGCTGCGCGACCTCGGCGGCATCATCGTGATCGACTTCATCGACATGGTGCTGGAGTCCAACCGGGACCTGGTGCTGCGCCGCCTGCTGGAGTGCCTGGGCCGCGACCGTACGAAGCACCAGGTGGCGGAGGTGACCTCGCTGGGCCTGGTGCAGATGACCCGCAAGCGGGTCGGGCAGGGCCTGCTGGAGTCGTTCTCCGAGACCTGCGTGCACTGCAACGGGCGCGGTGTCATCGTCCACATGGAGCAGCCGACGTCCGTCGGAGGCGGCGGCAAGCGCAAGAAGCGCGGCCGTGGCGGCGACGCCCATGAGCACGAGGCCGTCGAGGCCGCCGAGCCGCTGGTGAGCGTCGAGGAGGAGGCCGAGACCGAGGCCGAGGTCGCCGCCGAGGCGGCCGAGCCGGTCGCGCTCACGGCGCCCGACTTCGCGCCGGACGAGGAGCTGTACAGCAGCATCGCCGAGGCGGAGGCCGCGGCCGGCCGCGGGCGTGGTCGTCGCCGGGCGAGCCGTCGGGCGTCCGCTCCGGCCGGTGCGCCGAGGGGTGCCGCGCGCAGGGCGGGCGGTTCCGAGGCGCTCGTCGCGGCGGAACCCGCCGAGGCGTCCACGGAGGCGTTCGCCGAGGCGTTCGCCGAGGTGCCCACCGCGCAGGAGGTGACCGCCGAGGCGGAGGCCGGGCGTCCGGTGCAGCCGGCCGAGGCCGTCACCGCGCACGCCGAGCCGGTCGCGGTGGAGGACCCGGTCGTCGAGGCCCCGGCCCCCGCCGAGGACGAGACCGCGCCCAAGGGCCGTACCCGTCGTCGCGCCACCCGCAAGGTGTCCGCCCCGGCCGGTTCGCCCGCCGGTGCGGAGGCCGCCGCGGTGACGGTCGTCGAGCCGGCCGCCGCCGAGGCCCCGGTCGCTCCGGTGGAGCCGGCCGGGACCGAGTCCGCCGCCGAGCCGGTCTCCGAGCCGGTCGTCGAGCCCGCCGCCGAGACCGCGGCCCCGGCCCGCCCGCGGCGCCGTGCCGTGCGCAAGGCCACCGCGCCGACCGCGCCCGAGGAGACGGCCGTCGTGGTCGTCCCGTCGGCACCGGCGGAGGGCACGGAGGCGGAGGCCGCGGAGGCGGCTGCCGCCGAGGTGTCCGCCGAGGAGCCGGAGGCCGCTCCGGCCAAGAAGACGGCCGCCCGCAAGACGGCCAAGAAGGCCACGGCGAAGAAGGCCGCCACCAAGAAGACGGCGACGGCCAAGAAGACGGCCGCGAAGAAGACCGCCGCCAAGAAGACGACGGCCAAGAAGGCCGCGAAGTCGACCGCGGCGAAGAAGACGGCGGCCGCGCCGCAGAGCGCCGTCTCGGCCTCCGCGGAGGACTGATCCCCGCTTCGGCGGAGAGCGAGGCGCGGGCGTCCGGAGCGATCCGGGCGCCCGCGCCTTCGTCCTGCCCGGCGTGGCGTCCTTCACCTCGCGTCGCACTGTGATTACCGGAGAGTTACGCTGTGTCTTGCTTGTGATGGAGGGCACCCAGGGCGGTGGTTTCTCTGTGGTAACGCTGAAGAAAATTGCCGTCCGCGTACTGGTAACGTGCAGTCTGGTCCCGGTGGCCAAAGACATGCACACCGTGACCACAGCCGATGAGCACATCCGGTCCCATACCGGGTACGGCTGACTTCCCGCAAGGATCCCTCAGGGGGCGGGCTCCTGTGTACAAGCCGTCCACTCGCCTACAGGCGCCGGTGGACAACCAGGGATGCGGCCGTGCTGGGCATCGACACGGCCCCTTCCCGACCTTGCATGACGTGGTGCGCCTTCGAGGTCGCCGTAGAGGAGGGGATGTCGATGACCGACGCCCATGAGTTCATACCGGCCGCCAGACCCGTGATCGACGAGGAGGAGATCGAGGCCGCGGTACGCGTGCTGCGCAGTGGCCGGGTCGTCCAGGGTCCCGAGGTGGCCGCCTTCGAGGAGGAGTTCTCGGAGCTGGTCGACGGGCGCCACTGTGTCGCGGTCAACTCCGGCACCTCCGCGCTCCACCTGTCGCTGATGGCCCTCGGCCTCGGCCCGGGTGACGAGGTCATCGTGCCCTCGTTCTCCTTCGCCGCCTCCGCCAACGCGGTGCGGCTGGTCGGTGCCGACGTGGTCTTCGCGGACATCGACGCCGACACCTTCTGTCTGGACCCCGCCGCGGTCGAGGCGGCCATCACGCCGCGCACCGCGGCGATCATGCCGGTCCACCTCTACGGCCACCCCGCCGCCATGGACAGGATCATGGCGATCGCGGAGCAGCACGGGCTCGCCGTGGTCGAGGACGCCTGCCAGGCGCACGCGGCCGCCCTGAACGGGACCCCGGTCGGCGCCTTCGGTGCCGCGGGCACGTTCAGCTTCTACCCGACGAAGAACATGCACAGCCTCGAGGGCGGCATGATCTCCACCGGTGACGCCGAGGTCGCCCGCACCCTGCGCCTGCTGCGCAACCAGGGCATGGAGCAGCGCTACGCCAACGAGATCGTCGGCGCCAACGTGCGCATGACGGACGTCTCCGCCGCGATCGGGCGCGTGCAGCGCGGCAAGCTCGCCGGCTGGACCGAGCGGCGCATCGCCAACGCCGCGTACCTCACCGAGCACATCACCGCGCCGAACGTGGTCACGCCGAAGGTCGCCGAGGGCGCCCGGCACATCTACCACCAGTACACCGTGCGCATCCTGGGCGACCGCGACGCCGCCATGGCGAAGCTCACCGAGGCCGGTGTCGGCAACGCCGTGTACTACCCGACCCCCATCCACCGGCTGAAGCCGTACTGGGAGCCGGACCAGAAGGCCGGCCGCACCTGGGACCTGCCCGAGACGGAGCGCGCCGCCGCCGAGGTCGTGTCGCTGCCGGTCCACCCGGCGCTGTCCGCGCGGGATCTCGAGCGCATCGCCGCCGCCGTCAACGCGCTGGGGGAGCAGCTGTGAGCACCGGGAAGCCGCTGCGGGCGGGACTCGTCGGTCTCGGTTCCATGGGGCGTCACCACGCCCGGGTCCTGTCCGGTCTGGACGGCGTCGACCTCGTCGGCGTCGTCGACCCGATGGGCGACAAGTTCGGCGCGGCCCAGGGCGCGCCGATCCTGAACACCGTCGAGGAGCTCATCGCCCTCGGCGTCGACTACGCGGTCGTGGCCTGCCCCACCCACCTCCACGAGGAGGTCGGCCTGGCGCTCGCCGAGGCCGGGGTGTGCGCGCTCATCGAGAAGCCGGTCGCGGAGTCCGTGGACGGCGCCCGCCGGCTCGTCGAGGCGTTCGAGTCGCGCGGTCTGGTGGCCGGTGTCGGCCACATCGAGCGGTGCAACCCGGCGCTGCGCTCGCTGCGGGCCCGGCTGGAGGCCGGCGAGCTCGGTGACGTCTACCAGGTCGTCACCCGCCGCCAGGGTCCCTTCCCGCACCGCATAGCGGACGTCGGCGTGGTCAAGGACCTCGCCACCCACGACATCGACCTCACCGGCTGGGTGACCGGACGTGAGTACGTGTCCATCGCCGCGCACACCGTCTCCAAGAGCGGCCGGGTCCACGAGGACATGGTCTCCGCGGTGGGCCGCCTGGACGACGGCACCATGGTCAACCACCTGGTGAACTGGCTGAGCCCGCTCAAGGAGCGCTTCACCTCGGTCACCGGCGAGCGCGGCTGCTTCATCGCCGACACGCTCACCGCCGACCTGACCTTCCACTCCAACGCCGCCGTGACCACCGAGTGGGAGGCGCTGCAGGCGTTCCGCGGGGTGTCCGAGGGCGACATGATCCGGTACGCCATCCCCAAGCGTGAGCCGCTGCTGGTCGAGCACGAGCTCTTCCGGGACGCCGTGCTCGGCAAGGAAGCCGACATCTGCACCCTGCGCCAGGGAATGCGCACTGTTCAGGTGGCGGCCGCGGTGCTGCAATCGGCGACGGAGAACCGTAGCGTTTCCCTTCAGGCGGAGGACCTGGCAACTCATGGCAGCTGAGAACACGTCGGCGCAGAAGTCGGTGCGTGGCCGCATCGTCATGCTCGTCGACAACGGGGTGAACGGCGACTCGCGCGTGCAGAAGGAAGCACGCTCGGCCGCCGAGGCCGGGTGGGACGTGATCCTGCTCGGCAAGGGCAAGGGGAAGCAGGAGACGACCTGGGAGATCGGCAAGGCGCAGGTGCGTCTGCTGCCGGTGCCCGGGCCGATGCACCGCCGCCGTCACGAGTACCGCCGGGCCGTGCTGCGCTCGCCGCTGGCCTACAAGCCCGGCCCACTGGCCGCGTACCGCCGGCAGAAGATCAAGGCCTGGCGCGCCGACCTCAACATCCGGCTGATCCTCGCCCAGCAGGAGGGCTCGTTCCTCACCAAGCTGCGCCTGGTGCTTCCGCGGCTGGCGTCCCGGTTCGTGCAGAACTGGGTGAACCTGCGGGCGCGCAAGACCGCCAAGCTGGAGAAGCGCCGCAAGGAGATGGAAGGCCCGCTGGACCGGTTCACCACCGCGTTCTGGCACCGGACGATGGGCACCCGCAGCTGGCGCAGGCTCGACCCGCACCTGTGGGACCTGGAGCTGGCGTACGGCAAGGTCATCGACGAGCTCGACCCGGACCTGATCCACGCCAACGACTTCCGCATGCTGGGCGTCGGCGCCCGCGCCGTCCTGCGCGCCCGGGCCCGCGGCCGCGACGTCAAGCTGGTGTGGGACGCGCACGAGTTCCTGCCCGGCATCAAGCCGTGGAACTCGCACCCGCGCTGGCACAAGGCGCAGTGCGCGCACGAGCTGGAGTACTCGCGGTTCGCCGACGCCGTCACCACGGTGTCCGACACGCTCGCCGGGATGCTCCAGGAGCGGCACTCGCTCAAGGAGCGTCCGTCCGTCGTGCTCAACGCGCCCGACGCGGAGATCTCGCCGGAGCAGGCCGCCGAGCCGGTCCCGGACCTGCGGGAGCTGTGCGGCATCGGCCACGACGTGCCGCTGACCGTGTACAGCGGTGCCGCCGCCCCGCAGCGCGGCCTCGACATCATGGTCGAGTCGCTGCCGCAGCTGTCGGAGGTGCACACCGCCTTCGTGGTGCTCAACACCGAGTCCGAGTACATGCGCGGCCTGCGTGAGCGCGCCGAGGAACTGGGCGTCTCCGACCGGCTGCACATCCTGCCGTACGTGCCGCACTACCAGGTGGTGCGCTTCCTCGCGGCGGCGGACCTCGGGGTCATCCCGATCCACCACTGGCCCAACCACGAGATCGCCCTCATCACCAAGTTCTTCGAGTACTCGCACGCCCGGCTGCCGCTGGTCGTCAGCGATGTGAAGACGATGGGCGAGATGGTCCAGCGCACCGGCCAGGGCGAGGTCTTCAAGGCCGAGGACGTCGAGGACTACGTGCGCGCCGTCAAGTCGGTGCTCGGCGACGCGGCCCGCTACCGGGGCGTGTACGACACCTCGGGCCTGCTCGAGGAGTGGACCTGGGAGGCCCAGGCCGAACTGCTCGACAAGGTCTACACCCGGCTGGTTCCCGGCAGCGCGGTCCGCCCGGCGGCCGAGCGCAGACCGGTGGAGGCGGGAGCATGAGCGGCACACCGGACGTCAGCGTCGTCGTCGCGGTGTACAACACGATGCCCTACCTGACGGAGTGTCTGAACTCCCTGGTCGGGCAGAGCATCGGCCGAGAGCGCCTGGAGGTCGTCGCCGTCGACGACGGCTCCACCGACGACAGCGGCCGCGAGCTGGACCGGTTCGCGGCGCTGTACCCGGACACCGTCAAGGTGATCCACCAGCCGAACTCCGGCGGCCCGGCCGCGCCCAGCAACCGCGCGCTGGACGTGGCCACCGGCCGTTACGTCTACTTCATCGGCTCCGACGACTACCTCGGCGAGGAGGCGCTGGAGCGCATGGTGAAGTGCGCCGACGAGAACGACGCTGACGTCGTCGTCGGCAAGATGGTCGGCACCAACGGCCGTTATGTGCACCAGGCGCTGTACAAGGAGAACGTCGCGGACGTCAGCCTGTACGACTCTGCGCTGCCGTTCACCCTCGCCAACACCAAGCTGTTCCGGCGGGACATGGTGGAGAAGTACCACCTGCGCTTCCCCGAGCACCTGCCGGTGGGCAGCGACCAGCCGTTCACCATCGAGGCGTGCGTGCGCGCCCGGAAGATCTCGGTGCTGGCCGACTACACCTGCTACTACGCGGTCAAGCGCGGCGACGCCAGCAACATCACCTACCGCGCCGACCATCTGGCGCGGCTGCGGGCGGCGGCCGAGATCATGGACTTCACCGCCGGTCTGGTCGAGGAGGGCCCAAAGCGCGACGCCGTGCTGCGCCGGCACTTCACCTGGGAGCTGGCCAAGCTGGTCCAGCACGACTTCCCGTCGCTGGACCGGGAGTTGCAGCGGCAGCTGTGCTCGGGCATCGGCCGGCTCGCCGACGCCTACTTCACCGACGGCATCCGGGACGCCATGGACGTCAAGCGCCGGGTGCGGATCGCGCTGGCGCACGCCGGGGCGGTCGACGAGCTGGCCGAGGCGATCTCCTCGGAGAAGGAGCACGGGGCGCCCCCGTTCGTCGTCGAGGGCGAGCGCGCCTACGCCCGCTACCCCGGCTTCCGCGACCCCCGTATCGGTGTCCCGGACCGGGTCTACGAGCTGGTCGGGGAGGCCGTCCCGGGCCGCCTCGCCCAGGGCACCGAGCTGCTGGCCTCCGCCTGGGAGCAGCAGGGCGAGGCGCTCGCCTACACGGCGTCCGTACGGGTGCCGGTCCTCGGTGACGTCCAGGGCGCCGGCGCGGCCCTGCGGCTGATCAAGGGCGCGATGCCCAAGTCGGCGGACAAGCCGGGCGCGCGCCGGCTGCAGCCCGGGCACGAACTCGCCCCCGTGGTGGGGGAGATGCGGGTGGAGCCGGCCGCGGACGGCGCCGCCAGCGTGCTGCACGCCCGGGTTCCGCTGGAGCTCGTCACCGGCAAGCGGGGCGTGCGCGTGTACGTGGACGTGGCCGGTTCGACGTACGAGATCCCTGTGCGCGGCAAGGGGCTGCCCATGCCGCTGGCCCGCAGGTGGGGCCGGGACGACGACCCCTACCGGGCGTCGGCCCTGGTCAACCCCAAGGGACGCGTGGTGGTCGACACGGCCCAGATGTACCCCCCGAAGAGGACTGTCGTCCGGCGGGCGCTGGGGGGCCTTGTCCGGAAACTGAAGTCCCGTTCCAAAAGGAAGAAGTAGCGACCCTCCATGAACATCTGTGTAGTAGCGCTCGGCAAGATCGGGCTCCCGCTGGCGGTGCAGTTCGCCTCCAAGGGCCACCGGGTCATCGGCGCGGACGTCAACGAGAAGGTCGTCGAGCTGGTCAACGCCGGTGTCGAGCCGTTCCCCGGTGAGCACGACCTGGACGTCAAGCTGAAGCAGGCCGTCGACGCCGGTCTGCTGAGCGCGACCACGGACACCGCGTCCGCGGTCGCCGAGTCCGAGGCCGTCGTCGTGGTCGTCCCGCTGTTCGTGGACGCCGAGGGCGTCCCGGACTTCGGCTGGATGGACGCGGCGACCAAGGCGATCGCGCAGGGCCTCAAGCCCGGCACGCTGGTCTCGTACGAGACGACCCTCCCGGTCGGCACCACCCGCACCCGCTGGGCGCCGATGCTCGCCGAGGGCTCGGGCCTGACCGCGGGCGAGGACTTCCACCTCGTGTTCTCCCCGGAGCGCGTCCTCACCGGCCGGGTCTTCGCCGACCTGCGCCGCTACCCCAAGCTGGTCGGCGGCATCGACGAGGCGTCGACGGCCCGCGGCGTGGAGTTCTACGAGCAGGTCCTCGACTTCGACGAGCGCGCCGACCTGCCGCAGCCGAACGGCGTCTGGGACCTGGGCACCGCCGAGGCCTCCGAGCTCGCCAAGCTGGCCGAGACGACCTACCGGGACGTCAACATCGGTCTGGCGAACCAGTTCGCGCGGTTCGCCGACAGCAACGGCATCGACGTCAAGAAGGTCATCGAGGCCTGCAACTCGCAGCCGTACAGCCACATCCACCAGCCGGGCATCGCCGTCGGCGGCCACTGCATCCCGATCTACCCGCGGATGTACCTGTGGAACGACCCGGCCGCGACCGTGGTGCGCTCCGCCCGTGAGGCGAACGCCGCGATGCCCGAGTACGCGGTGGACCTGCTGGCGGCCGCCTACGGCGACCTGACCGGCGTGGGCGTCCTCGTGCTGGGCGCCGCCTACCGCGGCGGCGTGAAGGAGACGGCGTTCTCCGGCGTCTTCCCGACCGTCGAGGCACTCAAGGCGCGCGGCGCGGTGCCGTTCGTCTCGGACCCGATGTACACGGCCGAGGAGCTGACCGCGCACGGCCTCACCCCGCACCAGGGCGAGAAGGTCACCGCGGCGATCCTTCAGGCCGACCACGCCGAGTACCGCACCCTGACCCCGGCCGACCTGCCGGACGTCACGGTCCTCGTCGACGGCCGTCGCACGACGGACCCGGAGGCGTGGAAGGGCGTGCGGCGGGTTGTCATCGGCGGCTGACACAGCCGACCGTCGTAGGATGCGGCCCCGGCCAGTCGGCCGGGGCCGTTTTCCTATGCCCGGGGGACCCGTACGTGTCGGACGTCCACACCGCGCCGACCACCGCGCGCACCGTCACCCGCCCACGCCGTCTGCGGGCCGCCCTTCCCCTGCTGGTCTGCGTCGTGTACGCCGTCCTGCAACTCGCCGCGGGCCCCCGGTGGACGCTGTTCCCCGACTCCTACCGGTACGCCCGCGCGGCCGAGCAGTACCTGGGCGCCTCCCGCGAAGAGGCGCACCGCACGGCGCTGGCGGCGTACTGCACCAGCCGGGCCCGCCGTGAGGCGCACGAGGCGCGGCTGGCGCCGACGAACCGCACGAGTGCGCACGCCCTGGAGAGCGCCGCCGAGCGCACATGCTGGGAGCACTGGGCCGACGCGCGGGACATCACCACGGCGGACCCCCGCTACCAGGCCATCTTCGCCAATCGCCCCGGCTATCCGCTGCTCGCGGCGCCCTTCGTGGGCGCCTTCGGCGTGCTCGACGGCATGCGGCTGCTCGGCTTGCTCACGGCGGTGGGCGGCTCCCTGCTGGTCTTCGGGCTGCTGCGGCGCGGGGCGGGGCTGAGCCGGACGGCGGCCCTCACCGGGCAGGTGGTCTTCCTCGTCTGCCCGCTCGGCTGGTGGAGCGACCAGGCCCTGAGCGAGGGGCTGTTCACGGTGTGCACGCTCGGCGCGCTGTGGGGCGGCCTGGTGCTGCTGCGCCGCCGCTCCCTGCCGACGGCTGCGGCCGTCACGGCGCTGGCGTACGGGGTGGGCGCGGTCACCCGCTACTCGTCGGTCCTGGTCCTGGCGGCGTTCGTGGCGGCGGCCGCGACGGGCGCCCTGTGCTTCTCGCCCCGGCTGCGGCACCGGGGTACGGCCGTCCTGGCGGTGGTGTCGGCGGTGGCCGCGGCCTCGGTGGCCGTGGCGATGAAGGCGCTGGCACTGCCGTCCTCGCAGGTGACCCTCCAGGACACCTTCACCCACCACTTCCGGCTGCCCGAGGTCTCCGACCCCTGGGGCGATCTGCTCGGCCTCGCCGGCCGGTTCTGGCGGGACTGGGCGGCCCAGCAGGCCGGGCTGCCCTACTTCCTGGCCCTCACGGCTCTCGCCGTCTGGGCGCTCTCCCGGTACGGCGAGGGGCTGGGCCCGCTGGCCGCGGCGGCCGCGCTCACCGGGGCGTTCGTGGTCACCGACCATCCCCTCGTCCAGGAGGCGGACCGCCTCGGCGTCCTGATGTGGACACCGGTCGTCCTGGGCCTCCCCCTGGCCGTGGACCGCCACTGGGCGTGGCATCCGGCCCGGAAGCCGGAGCCACGCCCGGTGGGATGAGTCCGGGTGCCGCTCCTGCCGCTCCCGCCGCTCAGGCGGTGCGCTCGGTGAGGACGCCGTCCTTCTCGTCGTACAGCTCGCCCGTCTTCGGGCACTCCCAGACGCCGCTCTCGCCCTCGCGCCCGGTCAGCCGGACGCCGGCGCGGCCGACCCAGCCGATCTGCCGGGCCGGGACGCCCACCACGAGGGCGAAGTCGGGGACGTCCTTGGTGACGACGGCGCCCGCGGCGACCATCGCCCAGCGGCCGATGGTGATCGGCGCCACGCAGACCGAGCGGGCGCCGATCGAGGCGCCGTCGAGGATCTTCACGCCGACGGCCTCCCAGTCGCCGCCGCGCTTCTGCTTGCCGTCGGGGTCCACGGAACGCGGGTTGTGGTCGTTGGTGAGGACCACGGCCGGGCCGATGAAGACACCGTTGCCCAGCTGGGCGGGCTCGTAGACGAGCGCGTAGTTCTGCAGCTTGCAGTTGTCGCCCATGTGCACGCCCGAGCCGACGTACGCGCCCCGGCCGATCACACAGCCCTCGCCGAGGCGGGCACCCTCACGGATCTGCGCGAGGTCCCAGACACTGCTGCCGGCGCCGATCTCGGCACTCTCGTCGACCTGCGCGCTGGGCTGGACCCTGTAGTTCACTTGTTCGCCTTCCGGTGTCTGCGTTCGCGCTGTGAGCATACGGGCGACCGGGCTCGGTTTGACCCCCGCAGGGCCGCCCCGTAACCTTGAGCGTCGGTGTGTCCCCTAGGCGCGCCACATCCCCGTAAACCTCTTCCTCCCGGATGCCGGTCCGCCGGTGGCCAGGGAGAGGCCGTCCGTGACTGTTCCCGGTCGGCTGGACTGCGGGGGTGCCGTTCCCGAGCGAGAGAGTGAGATCCGCGTGTACGCCATCGTGCGCAGCGGTGGTCGCCAGCACAAGGTTGCTGTCGGCGACATCGTTGAGGTTGACAAGATTTCCACTGCCAAGGTTGGCGACACGGTCGAGCTCTCGACCCTGCTCGTTGTCGACGGCGACGCTGTGACCAGCGACCCGTGGGTGCTGGCCGGCATCAAGGTCCAGGCCGAGGTCGTGGACCACCACAAGGGCCAGAAGATCGACATTCTGCGCTACAAGAACAAGACCGGCTACCGCCGTCGTCAGGGCCACCGCCAGCAGTACACGGCGATCAAGGTCACTGAGATCCCCGCGGCTGCGAAGTAAGGGACTGAGGAGACATGGCACACAAGAAGGGCGCATCGTCCACCCGGAACGGTCGCGACTCCAACGCCCAGCGGCTCGGCGTGAAGCGCTTCGGCGGTCAGGTCGTCAACGCGGGTGAGATCCTGGTCCGCCAGCGTGGCACCCACTTCCACCCGGGCGCCGGTGTCGGCCGCGGCGGCGACGACACGCTGTTCGCGCTGCAGGCCGGTGCGGTGGAGTTCGGTACCCACCGTGGCCGCAAGGTCGTGAACATCGTTCCGGTCGCCTGAGTCAGCTCCTGATTCACGGCTGAGCCCGAACGCTTCGCGAGGCGGACCTCACTTCCCTCACGGGAAGGCGGGTCCGCCTTTCGCGTGTTACGCATAAGAAGATCCGTACGTCTCTGGAGGCACTGAACCATGACCACCTTCGTGGACCGCGTCGAACTGCATGTCGCCGCGGGTAACGGAGGCCACGGCTGTGCCTCCGTCCACCGTGAGAAGTTCAAGCCGCTCGGCGGGCCCGACGGCGGCAACGGCGGGCGCGGCGGTGACGTCATCCTCACCGTCGACCAGTCGATCACCACACTCCTCGAGTACCACCACTCCCCGCACCGCAAGGCCACCAACGGCAAGCCGGGCGAGGGCGGCAACCGCTCCGGCAAGGACGGCCAGGATCTCGTCCTGCCCGTGCCGGACGGCACCGTCGTGCTCGACAAGGCGGGCAACGTGCTCGCCGACCTCGTCGGACACGGCACCTCCTTCGTCGCCGCCCAGGGCGGCCGCGGCGGCCTCGGCAACGCGGCCCTGGCCTCCGCCCGCCGCAAGGCCCCCGGGTTCGCGCTGCTCGGCGAGCCGGGTGACCTGCGGGACGTGGTGCTGGAGCTGAAGACGGTCGCGGACGTGGCCCTGGTGGGTTACCCCAGCGCCGGCAAGTCCTCGCTCATCTCGGTGCTCTCCGCCGCCAAGCCGAAGATCGCCGACTACCCGTTCACCACCCTGGTGCCGAACCTGGGCGTCGTGACCGCCGGTTCGATCGTCTACACCATCGCCGACGTCCCGGGCCTGATCCCCGGTGCCAGCCAGGGCAAGGGCCTCGGGCTCGAGTTCCTGCGGCACGTCGAGCGGTGCAGCGTCCTGGTGCACGTCCTCGACACCGCCACCCTCGAGTCCGACCGCGACCCGGTATCCGACCTCGACATCATCGAGGAGGAGCTGCGGCAGTACGGCGGGCTCGGCGACCGCCCCCGCATCGTCGTCCTGAACAAGATCGACGTACCGGACGGCAAGGACCTGGCGGAGATGGTGCGGCCGGACCTGGAGGCGCGCGGGTACCGCGTCTTCGAGGTGTCCGCCGTCGCGCACATGGGGCTCAAGGAGCTGTCCTTCGCGCTTGCCGACCTGGTCGGGAAGGCGCGGGCCGCCCGGCCCAAGGAGGAGGCCACGCGGATCGTCATCCGGCCCAAGGCCGTGGACGACGCCGGCTTCACCGTCACGCTGGAGGAGGACGGTCTGTACCGCGTCCGGGGCGAGAAGCCCGAACGCTGGGTGCGGCAGACCGACTTCAACAACGACGAGGCCGTGGGCTACCTCGCCGACCGTCTCAACCGCCTCGGTGTGGAAGAGGAGTTGATGAAGGCGGGCGCCCGGGCAGGCGACGGTGTCGCGATCGGCCCCGAGGACAACGCGGTCGTCTTCGACTGGGAGCCGTCGGTCATGGCCGGCGCGGAGATGCTGGGCCGGCGCGGTGAGGACCACCGCTTCGACGCACCGCGGCCCGCGAGCCAGCGCCGCCGTGACCGCCAGGCCGAACGCGACGAGGCGGCACAGGAGTTCGACGGCTTCGAGCCCTTCTAGAGCCTGCCGGGACCTCTGGACCCGTTGCGGCAAGGTCAGGTTTCACCGCCTGTTCCCTGAGCGCAACGGGTCCTCTCCTGTCTCTCTGCTTGTCATGTATGCGCGATTCTCTGTTCAGCAGGGTGACTGGCTGCCCATGCCACCTTCTTTGCGTCAAGACGCCAGTGACGCAAGGGAGTTCCCCCCATGGCCGCCGGAACCGACCGACTCGCGTCCCCCGACCGCCGCCGTCTCCTCACCGCCGGCGCCGCCGTCCTCGGTGCCGCGGCCTCCGCCCAGCTGTGGGTGCCCGCCACCGCGCACGCCGCCGCGACCACCCTGCCGGAGAACGTGTTCAGCCTCGGCGTGGCCTCCGGCGACCCGCTGCCCGACGGGGTCGTCCTGTGGACGCGCCTCGCCCCCGAGCCGCTGAACGGCGGCGGGATGCCGCAACAGAACGTGGCCGTGCAGTGGGAGATCTCGCCCGACCCGCGGTTCGCCTCCTCCGTGCGCCGGGGCACCGCCACCGCCCGGCCCGAGTACGGGCACAGCGTTCATGTGGATGTACGAGGACTGAAGCCGGGCCGCGACTACTGGTACCGCTTCCGCGCCGGCGGCCGGATCTCCCCGGCCGGCCGTACCCGTACCGCGCCCCGGCCCCTCGCCTCGGGCGGCTCGCTGCGCCTCGCGCTCGCCTCCTGCCAGAACTGGCAGCACGGCTACTTCACGCCGTACGCCGACATGCTCGCGCAGGACCCGGACGTCGTCCTCTTCGTCGGCGACTACATCTACGAGTCGGGGCCCTCCGCGACGGCCGTGCGGCGCCACGAGGGGAGCGGCGAGCCGTACACGCTCACGCAGTACCGCAACCGGTACGCCCAGTACCGCGGCGACCCCGATCTGCAGCGGATGCACGCCCGCGCGCCCTGGGTGGTCACCTTCGACGACCACGAGGTGGACAACGACTTCGCCGGGGAGGTCCCGCAGGACCCCGACAAGCAGACGCACGACGCGTTCACGGCCCGGCTGACCGCTGCCTACCAGGCGTACTACGAACACATGCCGGTCCGTGCCACGGCGATCCCGAACGGCCCGCACATCCGGATGTACCGCGCCCTGCGGTTCGGCCGCCTCGCCCGGCTCAACGTGCTGGACACCCGGCAGTACCGCAGCGACCAGGCCGTCAGTCAGGAGGGCGCCCAGGACCCGGCGCTCACCATGCTGGGCGCCGCGCAGAAGCGGTGGCTGACCGACGGGCTGAGGAACTCGGACACCCGCTGGAACCTGGTCGCCTCGCAGATCATGATGGCGGAGACCGACCTGCTGGCCGGGCCGGGCAAGCTCTGGTACTACGACGCGTGGGACGGCTACCAGGCCGAACGCGACGCGCTGCTCGGGGAGCTGGCCTCGGTGCGCAACCCGGTGGTGCTCAGCGGCGACCGGCACCTCACCATGATCAGCGACCTGAAACGGGACTTCGCCGACCCGTCCTCCGCGGTCGTCGGCGCCGAGTTCGTCGGTACGTCGATCTCCAGCAACGGCGACCAGGACCAGGCCGCCTTCCACGCCCAGTGGGACCCGCTGAAGGCCGGCAACCCGCACTGGAAGCTGATCGACGCCCACCGGGGCTACCACCTCTTCGACATCCGCGAGGACGCCGTCGACGCACAGGTCCGGGTCGTCAGCACCGTCCTGAAGACGCAGGCGACGGCCCGCACCCTGGCGAGGTTCCGGGTCGCGGACGGCAGGCCGGGCGTCCACAAGGTGTGAAACCGGTGTGACCGGAGCCTGGGACTCATCTGTGCCCCAGGCTCCTCTCAGTGAACCCTAAGGAACGTCTCTTACCGTCCCTTGACCATGGAGACGGACTGTACGAGAGACGACCCCCCGGTGAACGCGCCCGCTGAGCGGACTCCGCCGTGCGCGCAGCCGGCCCCGCTGCCCGCCGGCACCCGGCTGCTGCACATCGGCCCGCACAAGACCGGGACCACCTCGATCCAGGGCGCCCTCTTCGACGCCAAGGACAGGATGCCGGCCTACGGCGTCGAGTTCCCGGCCACGAGCAGGCACCCCATGCAGGCCGTGCTCGCGGCCTGCTCCCGGGGCGGGATGATCGGTGACACCACGCCCACCGAACGGCACTGGGAACAGTTCCTGGAGCAGGTGCGCGCCACGGGCGCGAAGACCTCCGTGATCAGCAGCGAGTTCTTCGCGGACGCGCCGGACGGCGCCACCGTCGAGCGGGTCGTGGGGCAGCTCGGCGGCGACCGCGTGCACGTCCTGGTCACGCTGCGGCCGCTGGCGAGAATCATGCCGTCGCAGTGGCAGCAGTACGTGCAGAACGGGCTGCGCATGGGCTACGAGGACTGGCTGGAACACATGCTCCGCAAGGCCCCCTACGAGAAGCCCAATCCGAGTTTCTGGCGGCGGCACCGGCACGACCGGCTGATCGAGCGCTGGGTGCGGGTGGTCGGCGCCGACCGGGTCACCGTCGTCGTGGTCGACGACCGGGACCGCGAGGGGCTGATGCGCACCTTCGAGACCCTTCTCGGTCTCCCGGACCGTCTCCTGCGGCCGGTTCCGGACACCGCGAATCGTTCGCTCACCCTCGCCGAGACCGAAATGCTGCGGAATCTTAATAAGGAATTCCGGGGCAATGGCCTGCCGGACGAGCTTTATTCGAAACTTATTCGCAACGGCGCGGTCATGCATATGAAGAACGCGTGCAGCCCCGCGTCGCACGACGTGAAGATCTCCACCCCGGCCTGGGCGGTGGAGGCGGCCGCGGAGATCGGCGCCGAGATGGCCGGACGCATCACCGCGATGGGCGTACGCGTCATCGGCGATCCGGAGCTGCTGTCCGCCGCGCCGGAACCGGCCGTCGGTGCCACGTCGGCGGAGGTCCGGATCGCGCCCGAGGTGGCCGCTCAGGCCCTGTACGGGGCGCTCGCGGCGGTGGCCGCGGCTCCTGTGGCGCGGGCCGGAGCGCGCGGGGTGCACCAGACTTCGTCCAAGGAACTCGTGAAAGTCCTCGGCCGCCGCTGTCTCAAGAGGCTGCGCCGCCACTGAACGCACCTCGTCGTCACTCTCAGGTATCACTTACTCCCTGTGGAGTTACTCACAGGATTTCCGGGGGCATCCTCACGGGTCCCCCGGGCGTCTTACCAATCACCAGCGGTTCAAGGTGAATGGCGGGTAGCGCGCACATATGCAGCGAAGGGCGCTCACCTTGCATCGCGGTAACCGCAAGTGGGACCATTTCCCCGTTCCCTGTCGCCCCAAGGTAGGTCTTCTGGTGTCCCAGCACATAGCCAAGCCCCGTACGACCGCAGTGATCCTGGCCGGCGGTACCGGTCAGCGCGTGGGTCTGTCGATCCCCAAGCAGCTGCTGAAGATCGCAGGCAAGGCCGTCATAGAGCACACCCTGACCACCTTCGAGAAGGCGGACTCCGTCGACGACGTCATCGTGCTGATGGCGCCGGGCTATGTGCCCGACATCGAGAAGATCGTCGCCAAGGCCGGGTTCAAGAAGGTCTCCCGGATCATCGAGGGCGGTTCCACCCGGAACGAGACCACCGAGCGCGCCATCGCCGCCCTGGGCGAGGGCCTGGCCGAGGGCGAGGACGTCAACGTCCTCTTCCACGACGCCGTGCGCCCGCTGCTCTCGCAGCGCGTCATCGACGACTGCGTGGCGGCGCTGGAGCGTTACCAGGCCGTCGACGTCGCCATCCCGTCCGCCGACACCATCATCGTCACCCGGACGCACGGCGAGGACGGCGAGTTCATCACCGAGATCCCGGACCGCTCCCGGCTGCGCCGCGGCCAGACCCCGCAGGCCTTCAAGCTGTCCACGATCCGCCGCGCGTACGAGGTGGCGGCCGGCGACCCCAACTTCCAGGCCACGGACGACTGCACCGTCGTGCTCAAGTACCTGCCGGACGTGCCGATCCACGTCGTCGCGGGCGACGAGTACAACATGAAGGTCACTCAGCCGGTCGACGTCTTCATCGCCGACAAGCTCTTCCAGCTGGCCTCCACCGCCGCGCCCGAGCAGAACGGCGAGGAGGTCTACCGCGAGCTGCTGACCGGCAAGACCGTCGTCGTCTTCGGCGGGTCCTACGGCATCGGCAAGGACATCGCCGAGCTCGCCGAGTCCTACGGCGCCAAGGTCTACGCCCTGGGCCGCTCCACCACCGGCACGCACGTCGAGAACCCGGAGGAGGTCGACGACGCGCTGTCGAAGGCCTACAGCGAGTCCGGGCGCATCGACTACGTCGTCAACACCGCGGGCGTCCTGCGCATCGGCAAGCTGGCCGAGACCGACAACGCGACCATCGAGGAAGCGCTGAAGGTGAACTACCTCGCGCCGGTGCAGATCGCCCGTTCGGCCTACAAGTACCTCGCGGAGACGAAGGGGCAGTTGCTGCTGTACACCTCCAGCAGCTACACCCGCGGCCGCGCCGAGTACAGCCTCTACTCCTCGACCAAGGCCGCCATGGTGAACCTCACCCAGGCCCTGTCCGACGAATGGGCGGGCGACGGCATCCGGGTGAACTGCGTGAACCCGGAGCGCACGGCCACCCCCATGCGCACCAAGGCCTTCGGCCAGGAGCCCGCGGGCACCCTGCTCTCCTCCGAGGCCGTCGCCCGCACCTCGCTCGACGTGCTGCTCTCCGAGCTCACCGGGCACGTCATCGACGTCCGCCAGCAGGACCCCACGGCGGCGGCCGGCAAGGCCACCGGCTTCGAGCAGGCCCTGGCCTCGGTGCTCGACCGGCAGGACGGCGTGGCATAATCTCCCGCAAATAGCCATTGAATTTCAGGCCTCTGTGGCTCCCTGTTTACGGAGAATTCACAGGGGCCTGAATCCGTAAAACTCCCGAAACCTTCACAAAGGATTTTCCGGACTTTTAGGCTTCTATGACCGGCACCCCTCCCAGAGCAGGTTTCTCCGTGATATCCACTGCCATTCGCGTGGCCCGAGTGGGCAGCGCGGCCGAACTGGCCGCGGCGGTCCTCATGATGCTGGGCTACCCCTGCCTCATGCTGGCCGCGCTCGTCCCGAGCACCCCCGCCTTCGCCGCCGCGGCCGCCGTGACGTACCTGGCGGACCTTTATCTCCATCGCAAGGGCACCTACCTCATCAACCTGCTGAACAAGGTGAGGGCCGGCCTGTCCACGCGGTTCCTGGTCCGCGAGCTGCTGCTCATCCTGCTGCTGGCCCGGCTCGGCCTCTCGGAGGAGCCGGTCTTCTACGCGGCGATCGCCTGCTTCACGATCTTCTTCGGCCTCCAGGCCCCGCACGGCGCCCTGGTCACCCTGATCGGCAAGCGCCGCCAGATGCCCGTCGTGACTCGCAACGTCGACCTGGCCTCCCGGCTGACCATCCCGGACGCCCCGCCGCGCCGCCTGCTCACCAGGGCCGGGCAGAAGATGCTCCACCTGGACCTCGCGGCCACCGCCGGCCTGCTCGTCTGCGCGCTCACCGGCAGCGACCTCGCCGGATACGTGGGCGTCGGCGTCACCCTGGTCCTCGGCGCCCTGTACGTGGCCCTGCTGGTGCCGCACCTGCGCGCCCGCCGCCTGCCGCCGAAGCCCGACAAGGTCCTGGCCACGGTCAGCGCCTGGCTGCGCGAGTACCGCCCGGAGACGGTCCTGTACTTCTCCGGATCCAAGGACTCCGCCTACCAGGTCAACATGTGGCTGGAGACCATGGAGCAGCTGGACTCCCGGCCCCTGATCATCCTGCGTGAGCGTTCCGTCCTGGAGCGGATGGCGCCCACCACGGTCCCCGTCATCTGCGTGCCCGGGGGGGTGCACCTGATGAACATGGACCTCTCCATGGTGCGGGTCACGCTGTACGCCGCGAACGTCGGCAAGAACATCCACATGCTGCGCGTGCCCACCATGAAGCACGTCTTCATCGGTCACGGCGACAGCGACAAGCTCGCCAGCGTCAACCCGTTCAGCAAGGTGTACGACGAGGTGTGGACCGCCGGCCGGGCCGGCCGCGACCGCTACGCCATCGCCGACGTCGGCATCCGCGACGAGGACATCGTGGAGGTCGGCCGCCCGCAGCTCGCGCCGATCGAGACGTGGAAGGGCGCGCCGAAGGACCGCATCCCGACGATCCTGTACGCGCCCACCTGGGAGGGCTGGGACGACAACCCGGGCAACACCTCGATCCTGCTGGCCGGCGAGAACATCGTGAAGAAGCTGGTCGCCGCCGAGCCCCCGGTCCGGGTCCTGTACAAACCGCACCCGTTCACCGGCACCCGCAGCGCCCGGGCCGGGGCCGCGCACCGCCGGATCACGGCCCTGATCAAGAAGGCCGCCGAGCAGCGCGCCGCCGACTCCCGCTTCACGGCGGACGCGGCCGCGCAGACCAGGGCCAAGGCCGACCTGACCCGCCTCAAGGCCCGCCTGGACGACCTCTCGCTCTCCTTCGACGAGAAGGCCGACGAGGCGGTGACCAGCCGCGACGGCATCGTCGACATGCGCAAGCACGAGGAGGCCGCCCGGCTGCGCGCCGAGTGGAACGCCGCCTACTGGCGGACCTTCCCCGACTTCGAGCACCGGGTGATCACCGGCGCAGAACCGCGCCTGTACGACTGCTTCAACGCCTCCGAGGCGATGGTCTCCGACATCTCCAGCGTGGTCTCCGACTTCATCGCGAGCGGCAAGCCGTACGCGGTCACGGACTCCGCCGAGCTGGGCGCGGAGGAGTTCAGGCGGCAGAACACCGCGGTGCGCGCCGCGGTCATCCTCAGCAACAGCGCCGCCGAGCTGGACCAGCTGCTCGACGCGGTGCGCGACCCGGCCGCCGACGCGCTGGCCGAGGACCGCAAGGAGCTCAAGGAGTACCTGCTCGGCCCCGACGAGCCGACCTCCCTCGACCAGTTCAACACCGCGATCGCCAACCTGGCCCTCAAGGCCGAGGCGCGCAACGTCGGCCAGGAGTCCCGGGCCGCCGCGGCGGAGGGCGCGACCGACGGCGGGACCGGCGGGGGCGCGGAACTGCCCCATGGTGTTACGGCCGGCTGACGCCCGTATTTCGAAAGGCCCGGTCCCCGGAGACGCGCTCCGGGGACCGGGCCTTTCGGGCATTCTGTGAGCTGGAACACGTGTCCGGGCCGGAGCAACCTGTTCAACGGGTCAACCGTCTACCGAGTATCTGAAGAGTTGACTGGGGGGAACCGTTGCGTGATGAGAGGGAAAAGTGACGCTTGCGCAGCCTGACGTCACGGTGGTCATCGGGGCGTACGAAGCGATGCCGTACCTGATCGAGTGCCTGGCATCGGTCGAGGCACAGACGCTGGACCCGGCGCGGATCGAGGTCATCGCCGTCGACGACGGCTCCAAGGACGGCACGGGGGACTACCTGGAGGAGTTCGCCGCCCGGGCCCCCATGGCGGTGACCGTGATCCGGCAGGAGAACTCCGGCGGCCCCAGCGGCCCGCGCAACGTGGGCCTGACCAAGGCCACCGGCCGGTACGTGTTCTTCCTCGACGCCGACGACCGGCTCGGCGCCGAGGCGCTGGAGCGGATGGTCGCGATGGCCGACCGCAACGGCACGGACGTCGTGCTCGGCAAGGTCGAGGGCGTCAACCGCAACGCACCCAAGTCGATGTGGGGGAAGAACCGCGACCGTACGGACGTGTTCTCCTCCAACATCAAGTTCACGCTGAGCGCGCAGAAGCTGTTCCGCCGGGCCTTCCTGGAGCGCCACGGCATGCGTTTCGACGAGTCCCTGTGGACCGGCGAGGACGCGCTGTTCACCATGGAGGCCTATCTGCGGGCCGACGGCGTCTCCATAGTCGCCGACTACACCTGCTACTACCTGGTGGGCCGCGACGACGGCAAGCACGTGACCAAGAGCGGCAGTTACAAGCTGCGCTTCGACTCCGCGCGCGCCCTGATGGGCCTGCTGGAGCGGATGCTCCCGCCCGGACCCAAGCGGGACGTGCTCATGGTCCGCCCCTTCCTCGTCACGCTGCTCCCTCAGTTCGGACCGGTCTTCCTCCGGCAGGACGAGGCGATCAGGCGCACCAAGTTCGAGCTGGCCAAGCCGCTGATGGACGCCTACTGGAACGAGGGCGTCGCGCAGCGCCTCAAGGTCCACGAGCGAGTGCGGCTGCAGCTGGTGGCCATGGAGCGGCCGGACCTTCTGGTGGAGGTCCTGGAGTTCATGAAGGCGGGGAGCGAGCCCAGGCCCGTCCTGAGGAAGGGCGGCACCCAGCTCTACCTCGCCTACCCGGGCTACCGCTCGCGCAAGGCCCGTGTGCCCGACCGCGTCTACCTCGCCGAACCGCGCGAGGCCAAGGCCTACCCGGGCTGGCGCCAGACCCC
Source organism: Streptomyces sp. NPDC000345 (assembly GCF_042898825.1). NCBI lineage: Bacteria > Bacillati > Actinomycetota > Actinomycetes > Kitasatosporales > Streptomycetaceae > Streptomyces > Streptomyces sp. NPDC000345. The sequence goes on along the minus strand of NZ_JBIAZE010000005.1, from coordinate 550,831 downwards.
GGCCGAGACCTTCCTGCGCGGCGCCACCCGCAAGGTGCGGCGCAAGCTGCGGCGGCTGAAGAAGCGCGTGACCCGACCGCGCGGCAGGACGGACTGAGAGGACGCGCGCGACACCGCGGAGGTGAGACCGCAGGTGTCCGCACGAGGGAGAAGGCCCGGTCCCGTGGAGGGGACCGGGCCGTTCGTATACGGCGCCGGTGTTACTTCGACGGCTTCAGCGCCCGGCGCAGCGGGGCGCCCACCACGCGTCGCGCACGGCGGTAGATCGAGGGCGCCGGCACGGCCGCGACGGCCTTGGCGGCCGCCTTCGCCCCCGCCACCCGGGACTTCGCCAGCTCCCGCTTCAACTGCGCGTTGGTGGTGTCCAGTTCGGTGATGCGCTGCTGCAGCCAGCCGAACCGGCTCGTCAGCGAGGCGAGGTCCGCGTCGTTCCAGGGGCGCACGCCCGCCGGGAAGTCGAGCCCCCGCAGCTTCTCCTCGAAGGCCGCGCCGCCGTCGCCGTGGGTGAAGGTGTTCTCCAGCCCGTTCTTGTCCAGGAACGAGGTGAACCGGTCGAACCGCTCGCGGTGGTTGCCGGTCAGGGCGCCGAAGTCGGCCTCCTCGTACAGCTCGGCCGGGTCGAGGTCGTCGGGCACCTCGCTGAGCAGGCGGTGCGGGATCTCGAAGTACCGGCACAGCTCGAGCGTGCGCGAGTCGAAGGCCAGCACGGTGGCCGGCGTGCCGGCCAGCAGCGCCGCGATGTTGCCGTGGATGCGCGAGCCGAACGAGTAGTCGTACTCCTTGAGGTCCTCGATCCAGGTGACCGGGTCGATGTACACCCGGACCTTGTCCTCCCGGTACATCGGGTGGTCGGGGTGGGTCGGCATCTCCCGGACCCGGCCCGCCGGGGAGTCGACGTCGCGCCAGTAGAGCTGGCGGGCGTCGGTGAGGTTCTGTCCTATGTAGCGCAGGTTCGGGTAGTTCTGGTGGGTCCGGGCGATGATCTTGCCCAGGCCGCCGCGCACCGCGGTGTGCGAACCGTTGGTCGAGATCCTCGACTCGCGGGTGAGCGACGCCGCCCGCTTCTCCACCGTGAGGGTGTCGCCGTGCATGAACAGCGACGGGCAGCCGATGGTCTCGACGTCCGAGAAGCCCATGTCGGTGAGGTACTTCGCGGTGAACTCGCCGCGGACGCCGATGGAGGCGCTGCGGTCCAGGACCGCGGAGACGAACGCCCGGACGGTGGGCTCCATGGCCTTCAGCCGCGCCGGGTCGTTGTCCAGGCCGGCCTGCGCGCCGACGCCGAGCACCACCACGGGGATCTTCAGCTTCGAGATGAGCTGCGTCAGCCGCTTGAGCGGGCCCTCGAACGTCGGCCGGAAGGCGTTGGCCAGCGGCACGACGAACGCGTCGTACTCCTCGTTGATCCGGGCGGCGGCGTTGGTCTGCGTCGCGATGCCGTTGGACACGACCTCCGTGCTGCCGGGCACGGTGAGGATCTTGTGGGCCGCGTCGCTGAAGATCAGATTGCCGGCGTTGGTGGCGAAAACATCGCGGTGGAGGGCTTCCTCGACGGGGACCACGTCGAAGGGGCTCTTCCCCGACCTGAGGAGTATGCGCTTCACAGGGCGAACTGTAGGTGACACAAACTTCAAAATAAATTTGTATTCCCTTCAGATTCCATGTGGAACCGGCACAACCTTTTTGCCGTACGCAAAGCGTGAGCAAACGGTTACGGGGAGATGCTCGTCCGGGGAGTGGAACTCGCGCGCGGTCCGAGGGGCGTTCGCGTAGATTGCCAGAGGAGTCGGCTAGCTGCGCGAGGGGACGAAGAACAAGGTGGCAGGGGCAAGGCAGGCGGTGGGCGAGGCCCGCAGGATCGTCGTCAAGGTGGGCTCCTCGTCGCTGACCACCGCCTCCGGCGGCCTGGACGCCGACCGCGTCGACGCGCTCGTCGACGTCCTCGCCAAGAGCCGCAGCGGGGGAGAACGTGAGATTGTTCTCGTCTCCTCCGGCGCCATCGCCGCCGGTCTCGCACCGCTGGGCCTGCGCCGCCGCCCCAAGGACCTGGCCCGCCAGCAGGCCGCCGCCAGTGTCGGCCAGGGCCTGCTCGTCGCCCGCTACACCGCCTCCTTCGCCCGCTACGGCGTCCGCGTCGGCCAGGTGCTGCTCACCAGTGACGACATGAGCCGCCGGGCCCACCACCGCAACGCCTCGCGCACCCTCGACAAGCTGCTCGCGATGGGCGCGTTCCCCGTCGTCAACGAGAACGACACCGTCGCCACCGACGAGATCCGCTTCGGCGACAACGACCGGCTCGCCGCCCTCGTCGCCCACCTCGTCCACGCCGACCTGCTCGTCCTGCTCTCCGACGTGGACGGCGTCTACGACGGTGACCCCAGCAAGCCGGGCACCTCACGGATCGCCCAGGTGCGCGGCCCCGGGGACCTCGCGCACGTCGAGATCGGCAGCGCCGGCAAGGCCGGTGTGGGCACCGGCGGCATGGTCACCAAGGTCGAGGCCGCCCGGATCGCGGCCGCGGCCGGCATCCCGGTGGTGCTCACCAGCGCCGTCCACGCCGCCGACGCGCTCGCCGGCGGCGACACCGGCACCTACTTCCACCCCACCGGCAAGCGCTCCGCCGACCGGCTGCTGTGGCTGCAGCACGCCTCGACCCCGCAGGGCTCGCTGACGCTGGACGACGGCGCGGTGCGCGCGGTCGTCGAGCGGCGCACCTCGCTGCTGCCGGCCGGGATCGCCGGCGTCGAGGGGGAGTTCAGCGCGGGTGACCCCGTCGAGCTGCGCGACACCGCCGGGCACGCGGTGGCCCGCGGCCTCGTCAACTTCGACGCCAGGGAGATCCCCCGGCTGATCGGGCGGTCCACCCGCGAACTGGCGCGCGAGCTGGGCGCGGAGTACGAGCGGGAGGTCGTCCACCGCGACGACCTGGTGATCCTGCACCCCTGAGGCCGTCGAACGGCTGTCTCCCGAGGGTCTCGAACGGTCCGTACCGGTGGGGGACGTTCCGTGAAACCGCCCCAAGGAGCCGTGCGGCCTGCTCAACTTTGTCTCAGTGACACGAACCCGCGGGACACGTTCCGCACGAGCGCTGCGTAAAGGAGGCCGTCGTGAGACGAGTGCGCCCTGGGGTGGCGGCGGCCCGTGGGAGTACGAGCACCGGCCGGGACGGCGCGGCCGGCGTGGCGCCCTCGAGGGCGCCCGGTGAGGAGCGGGCCCTGACGAGCGTGGCGACGGGGGAGCGGTACCGCGCCGAGGAGCGCGAAGGGGGGAGCGTACGCCCCGCGGATGCGCCCCGGCTCTGGCACGTCACCCTGAGCGTCTCCGGCGAGGAGGCTCCGCTCAAGGAGGTCCGGCGCGCCCTGGAACAGCTCGCCCACGACCACCCCTTCCTCCTGACCAGCAGATACGCCCCCGACCACGCGGAGATCCGGTACTGGGAGGAGGCCCGCGACCTGCATGACGCGGCCGCCGTCGCCCTGCGGCTGTGGGGCGAGCACCGCCAGACGGCCGGGCTGCCGCCCTGGGAGATCGTCGGCCTCGAGGTCATCGACCGCCAGACCTACCACCAGCGCATCGCCGAGGGGTACGGCCCGGCGCCGGCGACACCGGTGGGTGTGCATCCTTTTTGACCCCGTCGACGGCGTCTCGCCGGGTGTCTCGGGGTGTGGGATGAAGCGTGGACGGGCCCGCCCGGCGCACTACCCTTCCCGTATGACCACGCTCTCGCCGTACGACTCCATGTCCCCGGTCACCCAGGCCGCCTACCGCGCCAAGGCGGCCGCCGCCGACCTCGCGCCGCTGCCCCGGGCCGCCAAGGACGACGCGCTCCTCGCCATCGCGGACGCGCTGGAGGTCCGTACGAGCGAGATCGTCGAGGCCAACGCCCGTGACATCGCCAAGGCCCGCGAGGCCGGCACCAGCGAGGCGATCGTCGACCGGCTCACCCTCACCCCGGAGCGGGTGCGCGCCATCGCCTCCGACGTCCGGGACGTCGTCGCGCTGCCCGACCCGGTCGGCGAGGTCGTCCGCGGGTCCACCCTCCCCAACGGCATCGACCTGCGCCAGGTCCGCGTCCCGCTCGGCGTCGTGGGCATCATCTACGAGGCCCGCCCGAACGTGACGGTGGACGCCGCGGCCCTGTGCCTGAAGTCCGGCAACGCGGTCCTGCTGCGCGGCTCCGGCTCCGCCTACGAGTCGAACACCGCCCTGGTCCGGGTGATCCGGGACGCGGTCGGCGGCGCCGGGCTGCCCGCCGACGCCGTGCAGCTGGTGCCGGGCGAGGGCCGGGAGAGCGTGCGCGAGCTGATGCGCGCCCGCGGCCTGGTCGACGTGCTGATCCCGCGCGGCGGCGCCTCGCTGATCCAGACGGTCGTCTCCGAGTCCACCGTTCCGGTGATCGAGACCGGCACCGGCAACTGCCATGTCTACGTCGACGCCCACGCCGACCTCGACATGGCGGTCGACATCCTGATCAACTCCAAGGCCCAGCGGGTCAGCGTGTGCAACGCCGCCGAGACCCTCCTGGTCCACCAGGACATCGCCCCCGAGTTCCTGCCCCGGGCCCTGGACGCCCTCGCCGAGGCCGGCGTCACCGTCCACGCCGACGAGCGGGTCATGGCGTACGCCAAGGACTCCAAGGCGACCGTCGTGGAGGCCACGGCCGAGGACTGGGAGACCGAGTACCTCTCCTACGACATCGCGGCGGCGGTCGTCGACTCGCTCGACAAGGCCGTGGAGCACATCCGGCTGTGGACCTCCGGCCACACCGAGGCGATCGTCACCACCTCCCAGCAGGCCGCCCGCCGCTTCACCCAGCTGGTGGACTCCACCACGGTCGCCGTGAACGCCTCCACCCGCTTCACCGACGGCGGCCAGTTCGGCTTCGGCGCGGAGATCGGCATCTCCACCCAGAAGCTGCACGCCCGCGGCCCGATGGGCCTGCCGGAGCTGACCAGCACCAAGTACATCGTCACCGGCGACGGGCACGTACGGCGCTGATCGACCCCCTCACGGGAGGCGCGCATATGCGCCCGGCAAGCGCGTCCGGTCTGGGCGCGCGCCACGTGAGGGGCGTCTCATCTGGTGGATGAATTTCCGTACCGTCTGCCCAAATTGACCCCCCAGGTCTACTCTGGATCCGTGCCGGAGGACGTGGGGGGCACGCCGTTCCCTGACGGCTGGGAGCCCGACGACGACCACGACCGCGGGGTGTCGGACGAAGAGTTCGCCTCCGTGGTCTTCGACGAGGCCTTCGTACAGGCGGCCGTGGTGCACGAGCCGACCGCCGTCGAACGCCTCCTGGCCGCCGCCGAGGCGAGAGCCGAGGCCGAGGCCCGCCGGTCCCGCGCCCGCGGCGACCGCTACGACGACGGGTACGGCCCCGGCGATCTCGGCCATGATCCCGATCTCGACGAGCTGGACGACTCCGACTACCCGGACGGGCGCTACGCCACCGGGCCCTACGGCCGACAGGTCCGCTGGCACCGCCCCGTCGCCTGGATGCTCGCCGTCGTCATGGGCGTCGGCATGGTCGCGCTGGCCTTCGCCGCGGTCTACCGGGGCGCCTCCTCGAGCAGCCGGGACCAGGTGCCGCCGCCCGCCACCAGCGGGCTGGAGCAGGGGAGCGCCGCGCCGCCCTCCGCGTCCGCCGAGCACTCCCCGACACCCGTCCCGGCGGTTCCCCGCACCCCCTGAGGAAAGGGGCCGGGCAAGGGCCGTACAGGGTCCGTCCGGCGCGTCGAACCTGGTGAGAACCTGTCAGAAGTTGTCGCGCAGCGGGGCGTTTACCCGGGCTCCGCGCGACCTACTCTGAAAGTATGGCCGGGCCTGGAGACCCACCGGAGGGGACACCCGAGGGCGCTTCCGGAGGTGGCGAGGACGAGTACCGATCCGTCGTCTTCGACGAATCGTTCGTCCGTGCTGCCCGTCTGCAGGAGTACTCGGCCCAGGAGCGCATGGCCGACCACACGCCCGCCGTGCGCCGCCGCCCGCCCCTGCGCCGGGGCCTGTCCCGGCAGGCGCTGATCCTGGTCCTGCTGATCGCCCTGGCCTTCGGCACCGCCATCTACATGGGCGTCCGCAACCCCTACCAGAACTCCGCGACGCGCCGGCCCGTGGAGCCCCTGCGGATGACCGTCATCCCGCTCGCCCCGCAGGGCGCCGTGCCCGGCACCGCCGACGCCGAGTCGCTGTTCGAGCACAGCCCCGCCGCGCAGTTCCGCATCGGCGCCGAGGGGATTCCGCTGCCGGCCTCCCGGAGCACCGCGCACTTCTCCGACAGCCAGGTCGTCACCGCCCTGACCACCGCCAAGGAGTACCTCGTGCGCTCCTCCCTCTACCCGGAGGTGCTCACCGGGCAGGAGGTGCAGCCGGTGCGCGGGCTGATCGACGCCGCGCAGCTCGACCAGTTCGACGAGAGCTTCAGCCACCCGGCCGCCGACGGCCGGCACGCGCCGACCGGCTGGCTGGTGCGCTTCGACCCGTCCCAGGCGGAGCTGGCCGACCGCAGCGTCCGGGTCCAGGGCACCCTGACGGCCGCCGAGACCGACTCCTCCACCCTGGAGGTCACCGCGGACCACACCTTCGTGTACGCCCTGCGGCCGGCCGGCGCCGAGGCGAAGTCGCCGGCCTCCCTGTTCACCGTCCGCCGCGAACTGCACTTCCGCTTCGACCGCGCCGACCTGCGCACCCACCAGACGCAGCTGATCGTGGCCTACGTCCAGGCGGGCCCGCTCTCCTGCGCCGAGGACTCCACCAACCATCTGCGGCCCCTCCTGGCCGGCCAGACCGCCAAGGCGGGCGCCCCGGCCGGCACCGACCCCTACGCCACGGGCAGCGCGACGGCCCTGTGCGGCTCACTGGCGACCAGCGCCCAGCCGAAGGTGTGAGGCCGGGCGACGGACGCGCAGGAGCCGCCAGGAGCCGGACCGCGGGGGAGCCGCCGGATCTCGGACCGCGGGGGCCGTCAGTCCTCGGACCGCGGAGGTGTGTCGTCCGAGCCGTTCCTCGGGGAGCCGTCCGAGGGGGCGTCCGAGGAGGGCGAGCCGGTGAAGCCGTCGAAGCCGCGCCGGACCCGGCCGCCCAGGCCGCCGGCCCCGCCGGCTATGTCGGTGACCAGCTTCATCAGCGGGTCCTTGGAGCTCTTGACGCTCGTCGCGTAGTGGGCGGCGGACTCGCGGAAGGAGTCCGAGACCGAGGTGTCCTTGTCCTCGTCCCGCCGCGGGTAGTGACCGTCCATGATCCGCTGGTAGTCGCGGGACTCGGCCCACTTCTTCAGCTCCGCCGCCCGGACCGTGGCGAAGGGGTGGGTGCGGGGCAGGACGTTCAGGATCTTCAGCACGGAGTCGCGCAGGTCGCCCCCCGCCTCGTACTCGTCCGCCTGCTGGAGGAACGCGTCCACGTTCATCTCGTGCAGGTGGTTGCCGCCCGCGAGCTTCATCAGACCGCGCATCGAGGCCCGCAGGTCCTGCCCGGCGAGCAGGCCGGCGCGGTCGGCGGACAGCTCCGACTTGCGGAACCACTCGCGCAGCGCCGTCACGATCGCCATGATCGCGATGCTGCCCAGCGGGATCCAGGCGACCCGGACGGCGAGGTTGGTCAGGAACAGCAGGATCGTGCGGTACAGGGCGTGCCCGGACAGGGCGTGGCCCACCTCGTGGCCGATGACGGCCCGCATCTCCTCCTCGTCGAGCAGCTCGACGAGCCCGGTGGTGACCACGATGATCGGCTCGTCCAGGCCGATGCACATCGCGTTCGGCTGCGGGTCCTGGTTGACGTACATCGGCGGGACCTTCTCCAGGTCCAGGATGTAACAGGCGTCCCGCAGCATGTCGTTGAGGTGCGTGAACTGCTGGTCGGAGACCCGCACCGAGTCGGACAGGAACAGCAGCCTGAGGCTCCGCTCGGGCAGCAGCCCGCTGAGCGCCTTGAACACCGTGTCGAAACCGCTCAGCTTGCGCAGCGCCACCAGGGCGGAGCGGTCGGCGGGGTGCTCGTACGCACGCGAGGAGATCCCGGGGAACCGCCTGCGCTGCCTGCTCGGCACGTTCTCGGAGCCGTTGTTCTGGCGGCCGTCGTCGGACATGTACTCCCCCATGTGCGTCTGTGTGGCCCTCGGTGGTGCGGCCCGCCCTTTGCGGACCCTTGTGCGGCCCTTTGCGCCCCCGAAGCAGAGCCCAGCCTAGGCGGAGTTACCGTGGACGGGCACCACACCGAAGGAGTCCCGCGCCATGGAGCACCACCCCGCAGCCGCCGTCTGGCTGACCGAGGCCGCCCGACAGCAGGGGGCGGGGAATCTGCTCCGTGTCGTACTGATCGTGATGGTCCTGGGCTGTGTGCTCACCGCGTGGTTCCTGCTGCGGGGCTACAAGCGGAAGGACGACTGAGCCGGCGGGAAGGTTCCCGATGGCGGAGTCGGCGTGATCGCCGCCGAGCCGCCCGCTTACCATGGGCCGACATCTTTATCCCGCCCTCCCCCACTCTCGACTCCGCTCGAGCGGGGGGACCTTCATCGGATAGGTCCTGCCGAAGATGAGCCTTCACAGCACCGCTGCCCAGCTGGTCACCCTCGCCGCCGAGGGCGAGGAGCACGGTGGCAACCACGAGAGCCTGAACCCGCTGATCACCGGCGGCGGCGCGTTCCTCATCCTGCTGCTCCTGCTGTGGGTCACCACCCGCTTCAACCGCGACCGCTGAGGCACTCCGTGTTCATACCGGGGCACTTCGGGCATCGGCCGGACGGGTTCCTCAGGACGGGCCGGTAGGGTCTGCACGCATGGGAGAGCAGGACATGCCTACCGGCCGGTCGAACCCGGGCAAGCGCCGCCTGGGTGTCATGGGCGGGACGTTCGATCCGATCCACCACGGACACCTCGTGGCGGCCAGCGAGGTCGCCGCGCAGTTCCACCTGGACGAGGTCGTGTTCGTCCCGACCGGTGAGCCCTGGCAGAAGAGCCACCGAAGGGTCTCCCCGGCCGAGGACCGCTATCTGATGACGGTCATCGCGACCGCCGAGAACCCCCAGTTCTCGGTCAGCCGCATCGACATCGACCGCGGCGGCCCCACCTACACCGTGGACACCCTGCGCGACCTGCGGGCGCTCAACCCGGACACCGACCTGTTCTTCATCACCGGTGCCGACGCCCTCGGCCAGATCCTGACCTGGCGGGACAGCGAGGAGCTGTTCTCCCTGGCGCACTTCATCGGGGTCACCCGGCCGGGCCACCACCTCACGGACCCCGGTCTCCCGGAGGGCGGCGTCTCCCTGGTGGAGGTTCCCGCGCTCGCCATCTCCTCGACGGACTGCCGCGCGAGAGTCGCCAAGGGCGACCCCATCTGGTACATGGTGCCGGACGGAGTCGTGCGTTACATCGACAAGCGCGAGCTGTACCGCGGCGAGTGAGCCGAGAGGGGTACCGGTGAACGACCGATACGACGCGGGGTACGGGGCCGAGCAGTACGGGGCCGACCAGTACGAGCTCGTCGGCTACGACGAGTACGGGCAGCCCATCTACCGGCAGGTCCAGTCCCCCCAGCTGCCCCGGCAGCAGGCCTACGACCCGTACGGGCAGCAGGAACAGCCCGGCGGGCAGGGCTACGGCTACGACCCGTACGCCACCGGCGGGCAGCAGACGCCCGCCTACGACCCGTACGACACCGGGCGGCAGCAGTCCACCTCCGGGTACGACACCGGCCACCAGGCGCACACCGGCTACGACCCGTACGCCGGCGGCACCCATGCGGCCCAGGGCGGCCCCGCGACCGCCGCCCCCTACGACCCCTACGGGCAGACCGCCACCAGCGGGCAGCAGCCCCGCCTCGAACAGCCCCGCACCGCCGAACAGACCGCCTACATCCCGCAGCAGGCCGGCCCCGGCGAGGACGAGGCCGGCGGCCGGGGCGGTCCCGACGCCCCCGAGCGGACCCAGCGGGATTACCACACCGGTCAGTTCGCGTTCGTGGAGGAGCCCGACGGCGACTCCGAGGACGTCATCGACTGGCTGAACTTCACCGAGAACCGCACCGAGCGCCGCGAGGAGGCCAAGCGCCGCGCCCGCAGCCGGCTCGTCGCGCTCGTCGTGGTCCTCGCCCTGGTCGCGGTCGGCGGCGTCGGCTACCTCTGGTACGCCGGGAAGCTGCCCGGCCTGTCGTCGTCCTCCTCCGGCTCCAAGACGGGCGCCACCACGGCGAGCGCCGCCCAGAAGCGCGACGTGGTCGTCGTCCACCTCCACAACACCTCCGGGGGCGGCACCGCCACGGCGCTGCTCGTCGACAACACCACCACCGAGCAGGGCACCACCGTCCTGCTGCCCAACTCCCTCGTCCTCACCGACGAGGACGGCACCACGACGACCCTCGCCAAGTCCGTCGACGACGACGGTTCCGCCGGCACCCGGGACGCCCTGGACACCGTCCTCGGCACCGACATCGAGGGCACCTGGCGCCTGGACACCCCCTATCTGCAGAACCTCGTCGACCTCGTCGGCAACATCGAGATCGACACCGACGCCGACGTCCCCGACCCGGCCGCCAAGAAGAAGGGCGAGGCCCCCCTCGTCCACAAGGGCGAGGGCCGGACCCTGAGCGGCAAGATGGCCGTCGCCTACGCCACCTACCGCGCCTCCGGCGAGGCCCAGAACGCCCAGCTGGAGCGGTTCGGCCAGGTCATGCAGGGCGTGCTGCGCAAGATCTCCTCCGACCCGACGGCGGCGACGACCACCGTGCAGACGCTGGCGCAGATCCTGGACCCCTCCCTCACCGACAAGGACCTCGGCACCTTCCTCGCCAAGCTCTCCGACCTCGCCAAGGGCGGCGACTACAAGACCGCCCTGCTGCCGGTCCAGGCCGACGGCACGCTCAGTGCCGAGGACAGCGCCAGTGTCGTCAAGGACGTCCTCGGCGGCACCGCCAAGAGCCCCGACAAGGACGCGGCCGTCAGCGTCTCCGTCCGCAACGCCGGCGGCACCAAGTCCGACACCGAGGACGCGCGCGTGGTCCTCCTCAACGGCGGATTCACCTTCCTCGACGGCGGCACGGCCACGGCCACGCAGGCCACCTCGCAGGTGCTGTACGCGGACGCCGCCGACAAGGAGAACGCCACCGAGGTCGCCAAGACGCTGGGCCTGCCCACCGGCACCGTGAAGAAGGGCAAGGTCTCCGCGAGCGCGGACGTGACGGTGGTGCTGGGCCAGGACTACGAGCCCTCGTCGTCGTAGCCGGAGCACGCTGCGGCCCGGCGATCGCTTTATCACGTGGGGTGCTGTCGGCGGTCCGTGAGACCCTTGAGGGCAAACGACCGCCGACGGAAAGCCACGCAGTGACCGCCACCGACCGCTCCATCGAGCTCATCCACACCGCCGCCCAGGCGGCCGCCGACAAGCTCGCGCACGACATCATCGCCTACGACGTCAGCGACGTGCTGTCGATCACGGACGCCTTCCTGCTGGCCTCCGCTCCCAACGACCGCCAGGTCAAGTCGATCGTCGACGAGATCGAGGAGCGGCTCCTCAAGGAGCTCGGCGCCAAGCCGGTGCGCCGCGAGGGCGACCGCGAGGCCCGCTGGGTCCTGCTCGACTACGTCGACATCGTCGTCCACGTCCAGCACAGCGAGGAGCGCGTCTTCTACGCCCTGGAGCGGCTGTGGAAGGACTGCCCCGAGCTGGAGCTGCCCGAGGACGCCAGGGCCACCCGGGGCAAGGCCGCCGAGTACGCCAAGCTGCGGGCCGAGGAGGACGACACCGCCGGGTTCGGGGAGCTGCGTTGACTGCCCCCGCCGAGCGCCGGCCGGGCCGGGGCCGCCGGGTCATCCTGTGGCGGCACGGCCAGACCGCGTGGAACGTGGAGCGGCGCTTCCAGGGCACCACGGACGTCGAGCTGACCGAGACCGGTGTGGCCCAGGCCCGCCGTGCCGCCCGGCTGCTCGCCTCCCTGCGGCCCGACGCGATCATCGCCTCCGACCTCTCGCGCGCCGCGAACACGGCCGCGGAGCTGGCCGCGCTCACCGGCCTGGAGATCACCCACGACGAGGCCCTGCGCGAGACCTACGCGGGCGTGTGGCAGGGGCTGACGCACGAGGAGATCCTCGCCCGGTACGGCGCGGAGTACACGGCGTGGAAGCGCGGTGAGCCGGTCCGCCGCGGTGGCGGCGAACTGGAGACCGAGGTCGCCGACCGTGCCGCGCCCGTCGTGCTGCGGCACGCCGAGAAGCTCCCGGAGGACGGCACGCTCGTCGTCGTCAGTCACGGCGGCACGATCCGCACCACCCTCGGCCGTCTCCTCGGCCTGGAGGCGCGCAACTGGGAGAGCCTCGGCGGGCTCTCCAACTGCTGCTGGTCCGTCCTGGGCGAGGGCGCCCGCGGCTGGCGGCTGCTCGAGCACAACGCCGGCACCCTGCCGGAGCCGGTGCTCGGCGACGACGACTGAGCGGTCCGCGGCGGGCCGGGGACCCGGATTTCACTTTCTGGCAGGTCGCAGGCTAAAGTTCTTCTTGTTCGCCCCGCCGAGCGGGACCGAACACCACACGGCTCCGGCCGCGTGGGGCCAGGGGCTATAGCTCAGTTGGTAGAGCGCCTGCATGGCATGCAGGAGGTCAGGAGTTCAATTCTCCTTAGCTCCACAGTGACGGGATCCCGTCCGATCGGTTCGATCGGGCGGGATCCTTGTCGTTCAGCGGGCCATCTCCTCGTGGTACACGCTGCGCAGCCGGCTGCGGGCCCGGGTGAAGGCGCTCTCCGCCGACTTGTACGTGATCTGCAGGGCGTTCGCCGTCTCGGCGGTGCTCAGACCGCGCGCCCGGGCGAGCAGCACATCGCGCTCCCGGCGGCCCAGGGCGGGCAGCTGGGTCAGCAGCCAGGCACCCGCGGCCCGTTCGCAGGTGCGGTACTCCACCTCCGAGCCGGTGTCCGGATCGGTGCGGTGCAGCAGGTGGGCCCGGCCGGCCAGCCGGCGGTCCCGCTGGGTGCCGCGCTGGTGGTCCACGCACAGACGCAGCGTGATGGTGGTGAGGAGGGCGGCGACCCGGGACTCGTCCAGCGCCTCGAAGGTGGCCGCGCGGATCATGGCCTCCTGGACGCAGTCCTCGGCGTCCGCCGTACGGCCCAGCCGGCCGGTGGCCAGGCGCAGCAGACGCTCGCGCTCGGCGAGCACCAGGGCCCAGCGGTGGTGGTGCCCGTACTTCTCCGTGCAAGTGTCGGACGACGTGCGCGTCACAGCAGCTCCCGCAGGCGAGGTCGTGGTGGTGGGAACAGCCTCGACGGGCCCTGTGACGAAAACCTTGATGCCTTCATGGGCGCGTTTGACGGGCGCTGCGGGCGGCGTTCAGTGAAAATCAAGAAATGCCCCATACTGACGATGTTCGTTCGTCAGTACGAAGTCGACCGCTTCGGGGCGCAACGATCAGAGACAGCGCACACCCGGGGGAGTGGCAGCGTGGTTCTTGTTCAGTTGTTGGGACCTGTGGAGTACCGGGCCGAGGGGGAAAGCCTGGTGGAACTCGGGCAGGCAAGACAGCGTTGCATCTTTGCAATGCTCGCGGTAAGTGCAAATGAAGTCGTCATGCCCGACGAACTCATCGACTGGGCGTGGGGCGCGGACCCGCCCCAGTCGGCGCGGAACATGATTCATTCCTACATATCCCGGCTGCGCGGCGCGCTGGACAACAGCGGGGGCGCACCGGGGGTGACACTGCGCCGCCGCAACGGCGGTTACACCCTGGAGGTGGAGCCCGACTGCGTCGACCTGCGACGTTTCCGCCGGATGGTGGCGGACGCCCGGGGCGCGGGGGACACCCGCACGGCCGTGCGGCTGTTCCGGGAGGCGCTCGGCGCCTGGCAGGGCAGGGCACTCGGCGGGCTCAAGGGCGAGTGGGCCGAGCGGACCCGGCGGCTGCTCGAACGGGAGCGGGTGTCGGCCCTCGTGGAGTGCCATGAGGCCGAATTACGCCTGGGCGACCATCTCGGGCTGCTCGACGAGCTGCACTCGCTGGCCGACCAGCACGCGGACAACGAGCTGGTCATCCGCAACCTGATGACGGCGCTCCACCGCTCGGGACGCCGCGCCGAGGCCGTCGAGGCCTACGACGCCCTGCGCCGCCGGCTCGCCGACCGGCTGGGCGTGGACCCGGCTCCCCAGACGCGGGAGCTGCACGCCCGCATCCTGCGCGGCGACCCGGAGGTCGCTCCCGCGAAGCCAGCCGACGCGGCACCGACCGTGCCGCGCCAGCTGCCGCGGGGCATCCGCTGCGTGGGCCGGGAGCAGGAGCTGGTGATGCTGGACGGGTTCGTCACGGCGGACGACGGCCGGCCGCTCACCCGTGTCATCGAGGGGCCGCCCGGTATCGGCAAGACGGCTCTGGCGGTCCAGTGGGCCCACCGGGTGGCCCACCGGTTCCCGGACGGCCAGATCTTCGTGGCCCTGCACGGCAGCACCGCCGACGGCGGACCGGGCGGCGGGTCCGCCCCGGGCCGGCCCGGGGCCGTCCGGGACCGGACCGAGCGGCTCCCGGGCGGCCGGGCGGCGCTGAACCGGGATCCGGCCCCGTCCGCCGACGACGTGCTGCGGTTCGTGCTGCGCAGCCTCGGGGTGACCGTGCCGCGAGGGGAGAGCGACCTGGCGGGGTTCGGCCGCAACGTCCTGAAGGAGCTGAGGGTGCTGGTGGTGCTCGACGACCTCGCCACGGCGGGGCAGCTGGCGGCGTTGCTGCCGGGCCCGTCGGCCGGGGCGCTGCTGGTCACCACGCGCGACGCCGGCCGCCTCCACGGACTCGGCGCGCTGCGCGCCGTACGGCTGCGGGAGCTGAGCGCCCAGCAGGCCCGGCGCATGCTGGCCGGCATCCTCGGCGAGCGGCGGGTGGCGGCCGAGCCGGCGGCCGTGTCGCGGATCATCGAGCTGTGCCGCCGCACTCCGAGGGCGCTGAGCCAGGCGGCGGAGCAGGCGCTGGTACGGCCCTGTCTGCCGCTGGCCGACCTGGCGGAGGCGATGGCGGCCGGGCCCGGTGACGGACAGGCCCTAGCGGGGTGACACCGCCAGGGCGTCGAAGAGGAGGCGCAGCTCGGTGAGGC
The DNA here is from genome assembly GCF_042898825.1 of Streptomyces sp. NPDC000345. NCBI lineage: Bacteria > Bacillati > Actinomycetota > Actinomycetes > Kitasatosporales > Streptomycetaceae > Streptomyces > Streptomyces sp. NPDC000345. Next base: position 535,775 of record NZ_JBIAZE010000005.1, on the reverse strand, counting down.
TCGCGTCGAGGGCCTTCTGCTGGTCCTCGGCGCGGGCCACCGCCATGGCCGTCTCGCACAGGGCGCCGTAGAGCAGATGGGTCAGGGAGGTGACGGAGTGCGGCGCGATGTCGCCGCTCTCCGCGGCCCGCCGGACGCCTTCCTCCATCATCTTCAGGCAGCCCGTGTTGATCTCCCGCATCTCCTCCGTGCCGAGCGCGCCCGGCGCGTCGAGCAGGTTGATGCGCTGGACGTCGGCGGCGAGAACCTCCACCAGGAAGGCCCTCGCCCCCACGTACACCGCCTCCCAGGAGTCCGGCTCGGCATCGAGGTAGGCGCGGGCGACGATGTGCGCCAGCCGGGTCTGCTCGCGCTCGTACACGGCCCGGAAGAGATGCTGTTTGCCGGAGAAGTGGTGGTAGAGGGCGCCCTTGGTGAGGTGGGCGGCCTCCACGACGGCATCCAGCGACGTCGCGTTGTAACCCCGCTCGGCGAACAGCGTGCGAGCGGCGCGCAGCAGCTCCTCGATGGTGCCGTCGGACCGCTCACGCTGCGTCAGACGTGTTCTCGTACGAGTCGTGGGCATGTTCACACTTCCCGGGTCGGACCGCCTTGAGCTGGCCTTCTAGGTTACACGCACTTTCATTCCATCCATACGTATGTGTTCCGGTCGGTCCTGTCCCGGCAGGTCGGGCGGGTCGGGCGGGTCAGGCGGCGCCGACCCGGGCCGTGAAGCGCAGCACCCGGTTCCAGGCGTCCGCGGAGGCGTCGGCGTACGCGTCGCGCTGGGCGTCGAAGAAGCTGTGCGGGGTGCCCGGGTAGGTGACGACCTCGTGGTCGACGCCGGCCGCGGCCAGGGCCTCCTCGAACGCCGTCACATGGGCGGCCGGGATGCCCGGGTCGTCCCCGGCCATCAGGGCCAGCACCGGGGCGGCCAGGTCCGAGGCCCGGCTGGTCGGTCCGGGGGAGCCGTCCGGGCCGTCCGCGGGCCAGCAGTAGAACCCGATCACGCCGGCCAGGCCGAGGCCCCCGGCCGCCGCCATCACCGCGAGCCGTCCGCCGATGCAGAAGCCGGCGGTGAGGACGGCGCGCGCGGCGCCGCCCTCGTCCGAGCGCAGATGGGCGACGCCCGCGGCCAGGTCGGCATAGAGCTCGCGGGGGCTCAATTTGGCCATGTGCTGGGCGTAGGGGAAGTCCTTCTCCCGCTTTCCGACGCCTGCCGTCCGTCCGTAGTAGTCGATGACGAGCGCCCCTACGCCGTTCTCCGCGAAGCGTTTGGCCAGCTCCGTGTAGAACCCGTAAAGGCCGCGGACGTCGGGAAGGATCACGACGGCCGTTCCGGAGCCGCCGGCGGGGGTCGCGGAGAAAGCGGCGAAAACGTTGCCGTCCTTCGCGGTCAATTCCAGATAACCGCTCTCGATCGCGGCATCCGGAATCTGCGGTACCGGCGGAACGGCGTCTTCGTCGAAGCACATGGGCCGGGGGCCTCCATCGCTTTTGTTTCTTTGCGTTGTGTCAGGGTGTTCGGTTTTTCGGTGAACGTGTCTTCTACGGTTCGACTTCGTCGATGCTGAACGGAACCCGGAACGGGGGCACGCTCGTCCCCTCGATCCGGTACCGGTTCCACAGGTCGGGCTCGGTGATCCGGCCCGCCGCGTGGCCCTCGGCCGTACGCAGCTCCACGCCGGCGCTGCGGTCGCCCACCAGCCGGGTCAGCTCCTCGTGCGCCTCCAACCGTCCGTACCAGCGGTACCGGCCGTCGAGCGGCTGGAAGCCGCCGGTCAGCGTGGCCCGGAGGGTGAACTCCGCCCGGCCCTCCACGACCAGTACGGCCGGTCCCTCGTAACCGTCATCCTCCACAATCAACTCCCTTGAATCTAGGCGTCCTTGAGCCAACCGGCCTCACGCCACACCTTCTCCGAGCGACCGCCGATCAGACCGAGCGACTGGTAGTAGGGGGCGATCCGCTCGGCCCCGTAGCCGCCGTTGGCCTTGCTGATCGGGTTGTTGCGGCCCGCCTCCACGGCCGCCTTCGGGTCCAGGCCGGCCCGCTCGTACATCAGCGGGTTGTAGCGGTCGCGGCGGATGGACTTGACCACCGCGGCGAGGAAGTTGCGCAGCAGCTCCAGGCGCCGCGAGGACAGCGTCGGAACGAACCGCTCCAGCTCGGTGCGGGCGAAGCTGATGTGCCGGGCCTCCTCCACGACATGGATCCGGGCCACCGTGCGCACCAGTGGCTGCACCGTCTCGTCGGCGGCCTGTTCGCGCTGGAAGCGGTCGAAGAACTCCTCGGTCAGCAGCAGCATCGCCCACAGCGCGGGCACCGGCGCGAACGTCTTCAGCAGCAGCCCGCTGCGCTGGGTCTTGGGGTTCAGCGGGTAGAACTCCGTGCCCGTCTTCTCCACCAGCCGGGCGAACATGATCATGTGGCGCACCTCGTCCGCCACCTCCGTCAGCGCGAACTGCACCTGCGGGCTGGTGATGTCCCGCTTGTAGGCGTAGCGCGACACCAGGTGCAGCAGGATGTGCTCGGTCCACACGCCCGCGGCCAGCGACGAGGCCAGCTCCTCACGGCTGAGCAGCAGCTTCTGCTCCAGGCTCAGCGAGTCGTACAGTTCCGTCCCGTAGAGCGAGATCCGCTTCTCCGGGAGGAACCACTTGCCCTCCTCCAGCGGCTCGTCCCAGTTGACGTCCACGCGCGGGTCGTAGGAGTGCCGGGCCGACGCGATGAGCAGTTGCGCGGCCTTCTTGGTCTGCCGGGCGAGCGGGTCCTCCGAGCGGCGGCCCGGACGGTCGGTTGCGGTGGTCATCAAGGCTCCTTAGTCCTGTGTTCGCTGGGTGCTGTGCGACGGGGCGTCCGCCGGACCGGCGTCCGCCGAGACGAGCCGGTGCACATCCACCGTGATCTCCTCCCGGACCGGACGGCCGGCCAGGATCTCCACCACGTAGCGGGCCGCGAGCACACCGAACTGGTGCGACGCGTAGACGAGCTGGGGGACGCTGTAGTCCGGTTCCGACCGGTGCGCGGTGACGTCGGCGATCAGGTCGGCCGGGACGATCTCGCGCGGGATCACCCGCAGCAGCAGCGTCCACAGGGCGCCCTCGGTGATGTCCTGCTCGGCGATCGCCCCCGCGAGCGGGTCGGGCTCGGCGCGGTAGTCGTAGTAGCGGACGTGCTGGGTGCCCGACAGGTCGTAGCCGGAGACCACCGGCAGCCGGCGGCGCGCCGCCGCGACATGCAGGGCGTACTTGGCCCGCCAGCCGCTCAGCGTGGTGACGTCCACGCCGTCGACGACCACGTCCACGCCGTCCAGGAGCAGGTCCGGGTCGTCCGGGCGGATGCCGACGGTGTCGACCCGGATCCGGGCGAACGGGTTGACCGACCGGATGCGCTCGGCCGCCACCTCCGCCTTGTTGCGGCCGATGTCGGCGTACGTGGCGCTCTGCCGGTTGAGGTTGTTCAGCTCGTACTCCCCGGGCTCGGCGAGCACGAAGTGGCCCGTGCCCAGGCGGGCCAGCGGTTCGACGACCGCGCCGCCCGTCGAGCCGCACCCGGCCACCAGGACCGTGGCGGTGCGCAGCCGCTCCTGCACGGCGTCCGGGATCAGGCCCCGGTTGCGCTCGGTGAGGGCCCGGTAGTACGCCTCCGGATCCTCCGGGACGCCTGCCGGGACCGTCTCTTCCGCGGGTGCCGCGGCGGTGGTGCTCATATCCTCACCCTCCGGATCTCTCCTCCGACCCGGCCGACCAGCTGCTGGAAGCCGGCCAGCGGGTTCGTCGCGTCCAGCGCCCGGCCCAGCCACCGCACGAGCTCGGCCAGCTCCTCGCCCCGCGGGACGCGGGCCACGAACGGCTTCACGACCGCGCGCTCCACGTAGGCGGGGAAGAGCAGGTCGTCCTCCGGCAGACAGGGCCGGGTGCCCTCGATGACGGTGACGTCCTTCAGACTGCGCGTCAGACGCCGTACCGCCAGGCCCTCCTCGCCGTCGCCGACCAGGAGCTTGGGCTGCGGCGACAGCCCGGCGAGGACCGTGTAGAAGCCGAGCATCAGCTCCAGGGACAGCCGCAGCCGCCGGGCGGGGGAGGTGTCGCGCTCCGAGGGGCGCTGCATCAGGCGTTTGATCTCCCACACCTCGGTCCCCGTCACCGGCTCGTCCAGGGGCACGTGGTCGAAGAGGTTGATGCCGTGGGCGACCTCGCACGGGAAGAGGGCGCGGTCCGGGTGGGTCACGGGCAGCGGTGCGGTGTCCGTGGTGCCGATGACCGACACGTAGCGCAGGATCGCGCCGGTCTCCTCCTCCATGCCGATGACATGGATCTCCTCGCCGTGTCCCACCCCGAGCGGCTCCGCGAACAGGCCGCGCGCGAAGGCGACGCGGTCACTGGCGAAACGGGACCTCAGGTACTGGGCGAGCCGGAACCCGTAGATCGCCAGCCGGTAGCGCTCGGGCAGCCGGGACTGCGGCACCGCGACCACGGTGAGACCGTCGGGCCGGCGGGCGAGATACAGCGGTTCGGTCTCCTCGGGCAGGCCCGCGAGGCTCATCCGGTCGTGCAGCGCCAGCACATGGGCCACGTACCGCGCCCGACGGGCGTCCTCGCCGCTCCCCACGGCCTCGGCCGCTCTCTCCCCGGACCCCGGCCTCCCGCCGGTGACGGTCCGCGCGGTCATGCCGGCCCCCGGCGCCCGGCGGCGCGCGAGGACGCCTCCGGCTCCGACGCGGGAGCCGGGCCGGACGGGCGGTCGGATCCGGAAGGACGGGCGGAACCGGACGGACGGGGGGAGCCGGCGGGGGCGGCCGGGGCGGCCGGGGCGACCGGCCCGGCCGCGTCCGGCAGGTCCAGCGCCAGGCCGGTGAACCGGGCCGTCGAGGCCAGGGTGGCCTCGATGTACCGCGTGGCCGAGAGCGTGGCCGCGGCCCGCGCCCCAGGGGCGGACAGCGCCGCGGCGGGCCGCGCCCGCCGACCCGGCTTACGGGCCGGGGACGCGGCCGCGGCGCGGGCCGGGGACGTGGCCGTCTCCGTCGTCGCGGGGAGCGGGGTCACAGCCGCCGCCCGTACAGCGCGCCCGTGATGGCCAGGGCCAGGACCTCCGGCGTGCCCTCGTAGATACGGGCGCCGAACGACTCGCGGACCAGCTTCTCCACCGCGTGGTCACGGCAGTAGCCGCGGGCCCCGACGATGGACATGGCCTCCTCGGCCACCTCGATCGCCGCGCGGTCGGCGAACAGCTTGGCGACGGCGGGCCCGTAGACGGGAGCGGGGAGCATGTTGTCCGCCTGGTAGGCGGCCTGGAGGTACAGCAGCCGCGAGGCCTCGATCTTCGCGGACATCTCGGCCAGCTTGCGCGCCGTGAACTGGTGCTCGTACAGCGGCTTGCCGGCCTGGACCCGCTCGCCCGCCCACTCCTTGGCGATCTCGAAGGCGCCCCGGGCGACCCCGGTCGAGATCGCGGCGACGATCGAACGGGCCTGGTTGGACTGGAGGGTGAGGTAGTTCCAGGCGCCGCCCTCCCCGAAGGCGATGTTCTCCTCCGGCACCCGGACGTCGTCGAAGTGCAGCGTGGTGCCCAGGCAGGCCCGGTACCCCATCTTGTCGGCGACCGCGCCCCGGGTGACGCCCTCGCTGTCCAGCGGCACGATGAACACGGTCAGCCCGGTGGCGCCGGGGTGGCCCTCGATGTTGGCGAACACGGCCGCCCACTCGCCGACCTTGCCGTTGGTGATGAAGCGCTTGACGCCGTTCAGGACGAAGTGGTCCCCGTCCCGGCGGGCCGTCATCACGTCCTCGGCGAGCTCCGCGTTCTCCGGTATCAGCAGGTCGCAGCCGGCGGTCTCCTCGGTGATGGCGTTGCAGGCCAGCACCGGCTTGTCACCGAGGAACGGCGGCAGGAACCGGGCCTGGAGCTGCTGGTCGCCGGAGAACAGCACGGAGGTCTGGCCGAGCAGCGAGGCGCCGAAGATCAGCGCCGTGCTGGCGCACACCGACGCGAGCTCCTCCAGGGCGACGGCCACGCCCAGCACGCCCATGCCGCGGCCGCCGAGCTCCTTGGGAATGGTCAGCCGCAGCAGCCCCAGCCGGTGGCCGGCCTCGACCATCTCCCAGTCGAAGTCGTCGGCCGGCGCGAGGTCGTTCTCCAGGACCCGTGGCTTCACCACGGTCTGCGCGAACTCGCGCACCTCGTCGCGGAGTTCCTCGACCTCGGGCGGGAGCCGGAACATCGACGGCATGGCCGCCGCGTCGAGGGCGCGCAGATCGGACAGGGTCGGGGCGTTCGGAACGGCGGTCGTGGTGGTGGCGATCACAGTGGTCCGCTTTCTGTGGTGGCGGGCGATGTGGTGGCGGGTGGCGGGGCGAGGGCGCGGCGGGGCGGCGGGACGCGCGCGGGGGCGGGCCCGCGGTGGCCGCGGCCCCCTCCTCAGGAGGCGGCGGGCGCCAGGGCGAGCCGGGCGTACTCGCGCCCGAGCACCGGCAGGTAGTCCGCCAGCAGGCGCACCCGGGCCACCGGGCCCTTCACGGCGAGGCGGCGGCCGACGATGGCGTGGGTCACGCCGAGCTGCCCGAGAAGGACGAGGTGCAGGGCCTCCGGCTGCACCTCCAGACGCAGGCTCGCGGGCCGGGGCGCGCCCTCGTGCACGCCGTCGGAGTCCAGCAGGAACGCCGTGCCGGCGTCCCCCGTCAGAACGAACTGGAGGGAGAAGTCGCGCTCCTTGAGCAGCGCGGCGAACTCGGCGTCGGTGAGGGCCGCGCGGAAGGCGTCGATGAACAGCTGCGGGTCCTTGAGGGTCACAGTCGTACTGCCTTTCGAGTGGTGGGGCTCGTCTGGAACTCGTCGATGGGTGTGCCCGCGCCGGAGCCGGCCAGGATCAGCTCGGCCGCGCGTTCCGCGAGCATCACGGTGGGTGCGTGGGTGTGGCCGCGGGGCAGGGACGGCAGCGCGGAGGCGTCGACGACCCGCAGCCCGGCCACGCCCCGCACCCGCAGCGCCGGGTCGAGCACGGCCTCGGGGTCCGCCCCCATGCCGCAGGTGCCGGCAGGGTGGTAGAGGGTCTCCGCGTGTGCCCGGGTCACCGCGTGCACGGTCTCCGGGCCGGGGTCCAGCGCGCCCGGCGTCAGCGGCTTCCCGAGCCGTCCCGCCAGCGCGGGCCGGGTCAGGACGTGCTGGGCCCGGCGTACCCCCTCGGCCAGCACACGCAGGTCGTCGCCGTCCGGGTCGGACAGATAGCGGGGGTCGATCACCGGGTGCGCCGCCGGGTCGGCCGAGGCGAGCCGGACGCTGCCGTGGCTGCGCGGCCGCAGCAGCACCACGCCCAGGGTGACGCCATGGGTGCGCGGAGCCTTCCCCTGGTCGAGGAACGGCACCAGCATCCACACGAACTCCAGGTCGGGCGCCGCCAGCCCGGGGTCGCTGCGCAGGAACGCCACGGCCTCCGCGAGGTTGGACGTCAGCCGGCCGCGCCGGCCGCGCAGGAACTCGTTGATCTCGCCCTGCTGATCGGTGACGCCGGGGGTGACCCGGCCGTTCGCCTCGAACGCCAGCGGTACGTACAGATGGTCGGCGAGACGCCGGCCCACCCGCGGCGAGTGGGCGTGCACCGTGATGCCGTGCCGCCGCAGCTCGTCCGCGTCGCCCACCCCGGACAGCATGAGCAGCTGGGGGGAGCCGATCGCGCCGGCCGCGAGCACGACCTCGCCCTCGGCGCGGACGACGGCGGGCCCGTCGGGTGTCGTGAAGGCGACGCCGACCGCGCGGCCGTTCTCGATCAGGATCCGCTCGACACGGGCGTCCGTGACGACGGTCAGGTTCTCCCGGCGCAGCGCGGGCCGCAGGTATCCGTCGGCCGCGCTCCACCGCCGTCCGCCCCGCTGGGTGGCCCGTACCGGCCCGGCGCCCTCCGGTTCCAGCGGCCGGCCGTCGTCCAGGGCGGGCAGCCCCGCCTCGGCGCAGGCGGCCAGGAACTCGGTGGTGGCCGGGCTGGGATCGCGCAGGTCCTCGATACGGATCGGCCCGCCCGCGCCGTAGCCGCCCGCGCCGGAGCGGTCCTCGGCGCGGGTGAAGTACGGCGCCACCTCGGCGGCGGACCAGCCCGCGCACCCGTCGTCCGCGGCCCAGCCGTCGAAGTCCGCCCGGTGTCCGCGGGTCCAGATCTGGGCGTTGAGCGAGGACGAGCCGCCCAGCGTGCGGCCGCGCGGCCAGTTCAGCGCGCGCCCGCCGAGGCCCGGCTGGGCGACCGTACGGTAGCCCCAGTCCGCGGAGGTGCCGAACAACGCGGGAAACGCGGCCGGGATGCTGATCTCGGCGCGCCGGTCGGGGCCGCCCGCCTCGATCAGCAGCACGTCCCCGTCGTCGCCGGCGCTGAGCCGGTCGGCCAGCACACAGCCGGCCGAGCCCGCGCCCACGACGATGTGGCGTACCGTGCGGTCGCCGTCCATCAGCTCTCCGTCCGGTCCGTGATCCGGGTGCCGAGGGCCTTCACGATCTCCGCGGTGAGGGCGGCGTGCCCCTCCATCGCGAAGTGGATGCCGTCGGCGCTCATCAGGTTGGGGCGCAGCCGCACGGGGTGGTGCCACATCTCGATCAGCACGGCGTCATGACGCCGTGCCACCGCCCGGATGCGGTCGTTGAGGGCCGCCGTACGGTCGCTGAAGACCGCCAGCTCCGGTACCGACTCGAAGACGTTGGTCACCGTGAACGTGAAGATGTCCGCGCCCTGGGCGCGCACGGCCGTGTACATGGCGTCCAGGTCGGCCTCGACACCGTCGAGGTCCGGCTCGGCGTCGAACAGGTCGTTGCCGCCTGCCGCCACGTTCACGAGGTCCGGCTCGAAGGCCAGGACCTGCTCCAGCTGCTCGGCCCGCACCGCGCCGGTCCGCTTGCCCTTGACTCCGGTGTTCAGATAGGCGAAGTCGGGCTTGCCGGCGCCGAGCGCGGCCGAGATCCGCTCCGGCCACGGCACCGTGGCGTAGCCGGGGCTGGGATCGCCGAGGCCGGCGGCGAAACTGTCGCCCATCACGGCCAGCCGCTTCCAGGGCGCCCCGCGCAGCAGCTGGACGGACTCGTCGTGGGAGATCGTCAGCGGGTCGTCCGCTTCACTGCGCAGATCGTGGGTCGTCATCTTCTCGTGGCACCTCTCTGGGCGGGTGGGTGGAATCAGGCGGCGTCGCTCGGCACCGCCTGCTGCTGGTCGACGAAGTCCTCGATGTCCTTGACCGTCGTGATGTCGGGCGTGGCGCCCGTACCGAGGTCGACCAGGGCGAACTCCTGCTCTATGCGGAGCGAGAGCTCGATGACGGCGAGCGAGTCGTAGCCGAGCTCCTCGACGAGACGGTCCTCGGAACGCGCCTCCCGGGCGCCGAGCGGGCTCATCTCCCCGACGATCTGCCGGACCTGCGCGCGCAGCGTGCTGCTGTCCATGTCCTCTTCGTCCCCTTCTGCTGGTGCTGTCGTGGCTCTGCTTGTCCGGTGGGCCGTCAGGCCGCCGCGGCGCGGATCGGGTGCGGTGCGTTCCAGCGCTCCGCGTACGCGTCGAGTGCCGTGTCGATCGCGAGGTCCCAGGCGGCGCCGGCCTTCTCCACCAGGTGCGGCAGGCCCACCAGCCGCAGCTGCTTGACCAGGCGCTCCCGGGCGATGTCGACACTGCCGCGCAACTGGGCGGCGCGGCTGAGCAGGGCGGCGCGGATCGCCGGGGACGGGTTGTGCCGGGAGGGGCCGATGAGCACCCAGGCGGCCGCGCCCAGCGACTCGAAGTGGGCGTCCTCCACCACCTGGGCGAAGCCGCCGGCGACCCCGTCCTGCGCGGCGCGCAGACCGAAGGAGACGTGCCGCGACTCGTCCCGCGTCACGTTGGTCAGCCCCTCCTCCAGCGCCTCCAGCTTCAGCCGCTTGGCGAGGAAACGGGTGGTGCGCAGCGCCGTCGCCGCCAGGACGCCCTCGGTGATCAGGTGGTAGTAGATGAGCGCCCGGTACCAGGACTCGCGGTCCTCGTGGTCGGCGCGCACCGCGTCGGTCGCCCGGGTGAGCACCGGCGCGAACACCTCCGCGTAGTCGGCGCCCTCCTCGGCGTCGTCCAGGGAGGCGCCGCAGGCGTCCTCCAGGTACGTCTGGAAGAACCGCACGTGCCGGGCCTCGTCGGCGAGCTGCGTGCACAGGAAGATCCGGTCGTCCTCGGTGGGCGGCGCGTCGATCAGGGCGCCCAGGGTGTGGGTCACCGTGACCTCGCCCACCTCCAGTTCGGCCAGCGAGCCGAGCATCTGGGCGCGCGAGAAGGGGCTGAGCGCCTGCCAGGTCTGCGCGTCCCCCGCGGGCGCGACCTGGGCGACGGCCCACTGCTGGCGTTCCCAACGGCGGTACAGATCAGCGGAGTTCGCGAGCCGGCCGCGCTGCTCGGCGGTGGTTTCGGGGGCCGTCTCGGTGACGTCGAGTACGAGCCCGGCGGTCGTGACGCTCATGTTGCTGCCCCATCCAGTTGCGGTGCGGTCGGTTGCGGTGCGGTCGGTGGTGCCGGGCGGTGCGGGCGGGTGGTGTGCAGGACGTCGCCGGCGAGGGTGTCCTCGGCGGCCTGACGCCACAGCAGCCGGCGGCGCGGTTTGCCGCTGGAGGTGCGCGGGATGGTGCCGCGCCGGGCCCGTACGACGGTGACGTCGACCGTGGTGTCCAGGGCGGAGCGCAGCACGCCGGTCACGGCGTCGAGCCAGCCGTCGCCGGGCGCCTCCACGACGACCACGGCGCCGGAGCGGGCGTCGAGGGTGCCGAGCGCCACCGCGCAGCGGCCGGGCGGTACCCCGGGCACGGAGACGAGGGCCGCCTCCAGGTCCTCGGCGTGCACCTTGCGGCCGCGGACCTTGAGGCTGTCGCCGATCCGCCCGACCACGTACAGCTCGCCGTCGTACAGGAAGCCGGCGTCGCCGGTGCGCAGTCCGTCGTCGCCGAAGGGCTCGTTCGCCGCCGGGTCGGCCGACTGGTAGCCGCCGGCCACGGACGTCCCGCGGACCCGGATCTCGCCGAACGTGCCGTCGGGCAGCGGTGCGCCGTCCTCGTCGACGACGTCCACGGCCGTCTCGGGCACCGGGGTGCCGCAGGAGGCGATCCAGCGTGCGGGGTCCTCCGGGCGGTCGGTGCCGAGGACGCCGGAGTCGACGATCGTCACCGGCGCCCCGGTGGCGAGCGGACCCGCCGGCCGGACGATGCGCGCGCCCGTTCCGGGGCGGACCCCGGTGACGGCGAGCGTCGTCTCCGCCATGCCGTAGCACGGCGCGAGGGCGCGGGAGTCGAAGCCGTACGGGGCGAGCTTGGTGACGAAGTCGGCGACCACCCGTGCGTCGACGCGTTCGGCGCCGCTCATGGCGACCCGCCACGACGAGAAGTCCGTGCCCGCCAGCTCCTCCTCGCGTACCCGCGAAGTGGCGTACCCGTAGCCGAAGTTGGGGGCGGTGGTGATGGTCACCCCGTGCCGGCCGTGGCAGTCGAGCCAGCGGGCCGGGGAGCGGATGAAGTCGACCGGGCTCATCAGCCACAGGTCGATCTGGGCCACGACGGAACCCAGGAAGGTCCCGATGAGGCCCATGTCGTGGTACAGCGGCAGCCAGGACGAGCACGAGTCCTCGCCGGTGACGCCGAGCCAGCCGTGGATGGCACGGACGTTGGCGGTGAGGTTCTCGCCGGTGACCCGGACCCCCTTGGGGGTGCCGCTGGAGCCGGACGTGAACTGCAGGAGCGCGAGCTCCGCGGTGCGCCGTGCCAGGCCGTCGGCCGCGGGCAGCGTGGCCGGGTCCGGAAGGACGAGGGGTGTGCCCACGCCGGCCTTCGCGCACGCCGTGGCGGCGAGCGGGGCGAGGGCCTCGTCGGTGAGGACGGCGGCCGGTTCGGCGGCCCCGAGGACGGCGGCCGCGTGCTCGGTGAAGGCCTCGTGGCCGCCGAAGGTGACGGGCGAGGCGATCGGTGACGGGGTGGCCCCCGCGTACATGATGCCGAGGAACGCCGGGACGAAGGTCTCGGGCTCCTCGATGAGCAGTGACACGACGCCCTTCGTGACGCCGTTCGCGTGCAGGTGGGCGGCCGTGCTGCGGGCGGCCGCGGCGATGCCGGCGTAGTCGCGCAGGTGCCAGTCGCCGTTTCGGTAGTAGTGGATTCCACGCTCGGGTGCGGGGGAGTCCAGCCAGTCGAGGACTGTGTTCATCAATTCCCCTCATGAACCGATGGGCTCTCGTCCTGTGTTACGGGCTGGTGGGACTCCCCCCTCGTGGCAATCCCGGAATTCTGCGGGCGGCCGCGCGGGGACGGGCTGTGCGGGATGTGCCGTGCGGGGTGTGGCGGGCTGGGATGGGCCGTGCGGGGACGCGCCGTGCGGGGACGCGCCGAGCGGGGCCGCGGGTCCGAGAACCGCGGCCCCGCCGGGGGCCGGCCGCGACCGCGGGGGGTTTGAGCCGCGGCCGGCGTCGGGGGGTGAGCCGGAGTCAGGCCCGGTCCACCGCGGGCGCGTTGTCGGCGCTCTGCGCCGCGGCGGCCTTGGCCGCGGCCTCCGCCTGGGCCTTCATGTAGGCCTGGATCTGCCGCTGGGTCTCGGCGATCTGGGCCATCGACTTCTTGGTGAACAGCCAGAACGCCGGCACCGCGGAGGCGGCGATGAAGATGCCGGCCAGCAGGAACGCGTTCAGGTAGGGCTGCGGCGTGCTCAGGTCACCGGCCGCGAACACCGCCGCCATCGAGGCGACGCCGACCGATCCGCCGAACTGGCGCGCGGTGGTGTTCATGCCGGTGCCGGTGGCGAACTTCAGCGGGTGCACGGAGATGGAGGCGGCGGTCGTCACGCTGGTGAGCGCGGCGCCGATCACCGCTCCGCCGAGGGCGCCGTACGGCAGCCACAGGGCCATGAACTTCTCCTCGCTGCCCAGGCCGTAGTACGCCCAGAAGCTCAGCCCGAGGAAGATCAGGCCGGAGACGATGACCACCGGCCGCTGCTTCTCCGGCGGCACCCGGCGGCCCACCGCGATGGCGGCGACCGCGGAGAGCACCGCACCCGGGGTGACGGCGAGACCGGCCTTGAGCACGGAGTAGTGCCAGATCGTGGTGAGGTACAGCGGCCCGGACAGGAACCAGACGAACAGCCCGGCGCCCAGCAGGAACGACGTGAGGTTGGCCGCCGCGAACATCGGGGTGCGCCACAGCTCGGTCTCCACGGCCGGCGCCTGGTGCGAGCGGGAGCGCAGGAGCGAGAAGGCCACGAAGGCGATGCCGGCGCCGATCCACACCCATGTCTTCACCGCGTCCCAGCCCCAGTCGCCGCCCTTGGTGAGGCCGATGACGATGCCGGCGATGCCGAGGGTGACGGTGGCGGTGCCGAAGAGGTCGGGCAGTTTCGAGTTCTCCGCGGCCCGCTTGGGCAGCCGCAGCCCGCCGGCGATCACGGCGAGGCCGATCGGGATGTTCAGGATGAACACCGCGCGCCAGTCGATCTCACTGACCAGGAGCCCGCCCAGCGAGGGGCCGGCGGCCGCGGCCATGGAACCGGCCGCTCCCCAGATGCCGATGGCCTCGGCCCGTTTCTCCGCGGGGGTCTCGGACAGGACCAGGCCGAGTGCGGCGGGGATCATGCCGGCCGCGCCGATGCCCTGGACGGCGCGGGCCGCCACGAGCATCTCGACGTTCGGCGCGATGGCACACGCCAGCGACGCGGCGCTGAAGATACCGACCGACCAGAGGAACAGATTGCGTCGGCCGAGGACGTCGGCGAAACGCCCGGCCGGCGTCAGCAGAGCCGCGAAGAGGATGCCGTAACTGGTCACCACCCAGGTCAGGTCGGTCACGGACTCCTTCGGGAAGTCCTCGTGCAGGGCCGGGAAGGCCACATTGACGATCGTCGTGTCGAGGAAGGCCATGAACGTCGCTGCCGATGTCAGCAGCAGTGTCTTCCCCGCGCTCGACGGCTCGGCGCGAGACGCAAGCGTGCCTGAGGTCACTGTCGATCCCTCCAACTAACATTCCTTGGGTATGTGAGTACATACCGTAGGTATGTGATTGTCAAGCGGAATCCGTGCGCATTGTCGTCGCGGTGTCACAGGGGGTCGCGGGTCCCGCGTGCGTAATGCCTACGAAGGGAGCACGCAGGAGCAGAACCAGCAGCCGTGAGCGACGACAGGAGTCCCGTGTGAACACCACGCACGCCGTACCCGCCCCCGGGCCGGCCCGCCACCCCGTGGCCCTGCTCGGCATCGGTGCCTACCGGCCCCGACGGATCGTCACCAACGAGGAGATCTGCCGCACCCTGGACTCGTCACCCGAATGGATCCTGCGCCGCAGCGGCATCGGCACCCGCTGCTTCGCCGGGCCGGACGAGACGCTGGCCGAGATGGGGGCGACGGCCGCGGGCAAGGCGCTCGCCGACGCCGGCGTCGCCCCCGACGAGGTCGACCAGATCCTGGTCGCCACCATGTCGGACACCGGCACGGCGGGCTCCGGCGCCCCACCCGGTGAACTGGCCGCGGAGATCGGCCGCCAGCTGGGGGTGCCGGCCGCCGCCGTGCAGGTCGGCGCCGCCTGCGCCGGCTTCACCGTGGGACTCGCCCTGGCCGCCGCGTCCGTCGCCACGGGACAGGCGCGCACCTGCCTGGTCGTCGGCGTCGAACGCATGTCGGACATCCTCGATCCACGGGACCGCTCGACCGCGTTTCTCTTCTCCGACGGGGCGGGCGCGGCCCTGGTCGGGCGGAGCACGGACCCCGGCATCGGCACCGTGGTGTGGGGAACGGACCCCGGGATGCGGGACGCGATCACCGTACGGGAGGAGCCGGAACACGGCGGGCCGGTCATCCGTATGCAGGGTTCCTCGGTCTTCCGCTGGGCGGTGACCAACCTGCCCGACGTCGTCCGGGACGTGCTGGCCCGCTCCGGTGTCGGCCCGGGGGAGGTCCAGGCGTTCGTACCGCACCAGGCGAACCTGCGCATCATCGAGGCGGTCGCGCAGAGCGTGGGGTTCCCCGCCGAGGTCGCTGTGGCCCGCGACATCGTCGACCAGGGCAACACCTCGGCGGCCTCGATCCCGCTGGCCCTCGACCGCATGCGGACCTCCGGAGTCCTCGCCGAGGGAGACCTCGCGGTCCTGATCGGCTTCGGCGCGGGCCTGACCTACGCGGGCATGGTGGTCCGCATGCCCTGAGCCCCACGCCCCCTCCGCCCACCCCGGGCCGGGGCCCGGAGAACGCCGGCCGCCGGCCGACGACCGGCCATCCGTCGGCCGACGGCGGTGGGGCGTCAGCCGCCGGCCGCGGCGCTGGGCGTGGGCCGGCAGCGGTGGGCGGGCGGCCTTCGGCCGGCAGCGGCGGGCCGTGAGCTCGTCAGCTGTCAGTCGGCGGCGGTGGGCCGTCAGTCGTCAGCCGTCAGTCGCCAGCATTCGGCCCGCATCGGCGGGCCGACGGCCTTCAGCCGGTACGCATGGGCTGTCCGTTGTCGGCGGCAGCGGTGGGCCGGGGCCGACAGCTGTGGGCCGTCGGTCGGCGGCTGTGGCCGTCAGCCGTCGGTCCGTGGCCCGTGGCGTGGGCCAGCGGCCGTCTGTCAGCCGGCAGGAGTGGACCGTCGGTTTTTGGCCGGCGTGGTGGGTCGGGCCCGACAGCCATGGGCAGGCAGCCGTCGGCCGGCAGGGGTGGGCCCCTCAGGCGTCCGCCGCCGGCCCTACGCCGTGCGCCGACGGCATTGGGCCGACGCACGGCCGCCAGCCGTGCGCCGGCGGCCGTGGGCCCCAGGCGTAGGTCGGGAGCCGTGGGCCCCAGGCGTAGGTCGGGAGCCGTGGGCCCCAGGCGTAGGTCGGGAGTCGTGGCCCTGGTGGTAGGTCGGGAGCCGTGGCCCCGGTGGCAGGTCGGGAGTCGTGGCCCCTAGCCGAAGGGCGGGCCCGGGTGGGGGTGGCTGTGGTCGGGGTGGCCGCTCAGCAGGGTGCGCAGGGTGTCCGCCTCCGGCAGGCCCAGGGGGTCGGCGAGGCGGAGGGCGCGCCTCCAGAGGTGGTCCGGCCGGCCGTGCCGCGGGGCCGTGCCGGCGGCGCGGCCCCAGGAGAGGAGGGCCCGTGTCTCTCCCAGCCGGTGGCCCGCCGCCCGGTACAGCGCGGCGGCCCGCCGGTAGTCCGCGATCGCGGCCGAGCACCGGCCGGACGCCAGGGCGCAGTCCGCCTCCGAGACGAGCGTGCGTGCCCTGGCGAGACGCATGTCACAGCTCTGCAGGACGCGCCGGGTACGCCGGCAGGCCGCCAGCGCCTCCTCGTACAGGCCCAGGCGCACGTACGCCGCCGCGCTCTCCGCCTGGGCGCGCGCCGCCGCCTGCGGGTAGGTGATCTGCTCCGCGAGGAGCAGCGCCTTGCCGAAGCTGCGCATGGCCAGATCGGTGTGGTCGGCCGCGGCCTCCACACTGCCCAGCCGGATCAGGCAGTCCGCCTCGATGCGCGGGTCGGACAGGTGCGGGATCGCCACATGCGCCTCGCGCGCGGAGGTCACCGCCTCGGCATGCGCGCCCAGGTCGCTGAAGAGCGCCGCCCGGCAGGTCAGCGCGATCGCCACGCCCTCGTGGAAGTCCATCTCACGGCTGGTCAGGATCGCCAGCTCGCACCACTGCTGGGCCTCCGCGTGCTCCCCGAGCAGCCGCAGCGACAGCGCGATGTAGGCGGGCAGCCGGATCAGCCCGAACCGGGACCCCGACTGCTCCGCGAGCCTCAGCGCCTCGCGGAAGCCGCTCAGCGCGGCGACCGCGTCCCCGGCGTCGTAGGCGTTGCGGGCCAGCCGGGCGACCGCGTTGGCCTGCCCCGCGAGGTCACCGAGCTCCTCGTGGATGCGCAGCGCCGCGCGCATGTACCGGTCCGCCAGCCCCAGCACACCCACCGACCAGTACGACCGGCCGATCACGGCCAGCGAGAGCGCCTCGCCGGCCCGCCACGACGCACCCCGGCTCACGGCGAGCGCCTCCCGGGCCCGCTGCCGTTCGGAGGGAGGGCGGCCCTCCCGGTAGCGCGAGTCGGCGACGTTGAGCAGCATCGCCGTGTTCGCCCGCTCGTGGCCCGACCTGGCGGCCGCCCGCTGGGCCGACTCCACCGCCGCGGACCAGTCGTCGCCGCCCGGATGCAGCCGGATGTAGCCCAGCATCGCGTCGGCCAGCCGCCAGCTCGCCGGACCCAGCCCCAGGTCCGAGGCGAGCTTGATGGCCGCGCAGAGGTTGGTCTTCTCCCGGTCGAGCCAGCCCACATCGATGTCCGGGCCTCGCCGCGCCGCGTCCCCGGTGTCCTTGGCCCCCGCGCCGGCCGGGTCGCCGCCGTCCGCGGGGTCCTCGCCCGGGCCGGGAACCGCCGCCGGATGCCCGCCCCAGGGCCTGAGCACCGCCACGGCCGCCCCCCGGTGCACCCCCGACATCTGGATGCCGTCGGCGAGGCTCGCCCGCTCCACCGCCTGCCGGTACCACTCCAGAAGCCGCAGCAGGACGTCCCGGCGCACCTCCCAGGGGTCCTCCGTGGTGGCCCGCCCCACCGCGTACTCCTTCACCATGTCGTGCATCCGGTAGCGGCGCGGCGCGTACTCGGCCAGCAGGTTGGCGCGTACGAGGGCCCCGAGCCGTTCCTCGAGCCGGGCGAACGAGCAGTCCGCGAGCGCCCCCACCGTCTCGCGGCCGAACTCGGTGCCGGGTATCACGCCCAGCTGCCGGAACAGCTGCCGCTGTGCCGTCGTCAGCTTGCCGTACGACAGGTCCAGCGCCCGGCCCATCGCCCCGCGCGCGTCCGCCCCGTCCGTCATCGGGACCTGCGCGAGGACCTGGCCCAGCGGTTCCTCGGGGTGGCTCGCCGCGTAGGCCCCGCTGAGCCGCACGGTCAGCGGCAGCCGCCCGGAGGCCTGGACGATCCCGGTCGCGGCCTCCGGTTCCCTCGCCACGCGCGCGCTGCCGACCAGCGAGGCCAGCAGCAGGAGCGCCGAGGCGTCGTCCAGGGCGTCCAGCAGCACCTCACCGGCGAAGTAGGTCGCGGTCAGCCCCGGCAGCCGGTCCCGGCTGGTCACCAGGACCGCGCTGCCGTCGACGCTCGGCGGCAGCAGGTGGCGCACCTGCTCGGAGCTCGCCGCGTCGTCCAGGACGAGCAGGACCCGCCTGCCGACGAGCAGCGTCCGGTACAGCGCGGCACGCTCGTCGAGCCCGAAGGGGATGTCGGCGGCCGGCAGCCCCAGCGCGAGCAGCACCGAGGCGAGCGTCTCGGCGGGTTCGAGCGGCGGCAGATGCCGCTCGTGCCCCCGCAGCGACACGAACAGCTGCCCGTCGGGGAACGCCGTGCCGGCCCGCTCCGCCCACCGCAGCGCCAGCGTCGTCTTGCCCGCCCCCGCCATGCCGCTGATCACGGCCAGATTGGTGCCCTGCGGACCGGCCTGCCGGCCCGGGCCGCGCGGTGGCGTCAACAACTCGTCCAGTTGGTCCAGTTCACGCTCCCGGCCGGCGAAGTACCCGGTGCTGACGGGCATCCGCAGCCGCTCTTGCGCCCGGCCGGCGGCGGGGACCGTCGTGCTCGTCACCGACGGACGCGCCGGACGGAGCAGTTGTTCCCCGGCCCGGCGCAGTGCCTCGCCGGGCCGCGTCGACAGGTCGCGGGCGAGCCGTACCCGGACGGCCTCGTAGGTGCGCAGGGCCGCCGCGGGGTTCCCGCTGTCGCGGTGGGCGCGGATCAGCCGGAGCGCCAACTCCTCGTCGTACGGCCTCTTCTCGGCCATCTGTTGCAGCAGCGGGAGTATCTCCTGCGGCCGGCCCTGCCGTAATCGGGTGTCGTAGAAGCCCAGCAGGGCGGCCTGCCGCTCGCCTTCCAGCGTCGTGCGCAGCGAGTCGACGTGGGTGCCCCCGAGGTCGCCGAGCGCGGACCCCGACCACTGCGCGAGCGCGGCCTCCAGCAGCCCGGAGCGCTTCTCGTCGTCCTCGGCCTCGGCGGCCCGGGCGGCCAGGTCCCGGAAGCGGTACAGGTCCACGGCCGCGGGATGGACCCGCAGCACGTACCCGTTGCCCTGGGACGCCAGGACCGGCTCCCCCGGTGCCCCGGCCATGACCTTGCGCAGCCGGGCGGCGTACCCCGCGAGCGCGTTGCGGGCGTGCCGCGGCGGGTGGTCGTCCCACATGAGTTCGGTGAGCCGCTCGGTGGGCACCACGTTGTTCACGTCCACCAGGAGCATCGCCAGCAGGCTGCGCTGCCGTGCGTGCCCGATGTCCAGGTCCTGCCGGCCGACCATCGCTCGTACTGGTCCCAACACCCGCAAGTCGATCACTGTTGACTCCGCTCGAGAGTGGATCGGCCGCGGGGCCGGCTGGTGCTCCTCCGCGGTGGCGGACTCAAGGTTTCCCGAGTGAGCCCGTGGTGGCAAAGCCCTCCGGGATATTCCCTGAGGCCGTGTCGGGGCTCCGCCCGGCCGGGAGCCCGCTTGAGTCGGATCGGCCCCGCCAGGCGTATACCTCTGCGGAGGCGCCTGCCGTGTCCGGACTGGTACTGAGGCGTCGCTGACCGTATTGGCCCGGCCGTGGCAGAATCAAACGGCCGGAAGGGGGCGCGGCCCGACGGGAGGGAGTAGCGATGCCTGCGAGCATCCTCGGAGAGGTCGGCCACCTCTCCGAAGCGGCGTTGACACGGGACAAGGCCACCCGGCTCAGCTGCCCCTCCTGCGGTTCCGCGTTCGTGGCGCAAGTCCTCGGGGACAACGGCGGAATCTCCTACGTGTGCACGGCCTGCGGCCACAGCTGGAGCTGATCGATGGGTGCACACAGGCGGAAATGCGACTGGTGCGGCAGCGGCACCCCGATCGTCCGCGACATGGAGCCGGTGAACCCCGACTATCAGTACTGGTGCGAGGAATGCGCGCGGGCGCTGATCATAAAAGGCGACCCGATCGAGACGTACCGCGAGCTGGAGGGCGAGCCGATCTACGGCCGGCTCCTCGAGGAGCACTGCACGCTCAAGCGGTTCTATTCGTTCGTCACCGCTTGACATTAAGGGCAAAGCGGACAGAACGGAAACGATTTGGTTCTCTCGCGGGAGGACCGGTAATGTTGGCGTCGCCGCCGGGGAAACCCGGAAGGAGCACCGCAAGGGGCTATAGCTCAGTTGGTAGAGCGCCTGCATGGCATGCAGGAGGTCAGGAGTTCAATTCTCCTTAGCTCCACAAGCAAGATCCCGCCGGATCGGATTCGATCCGGCGGGGTCTTTTTTGCATCGCCTTGCCGCCTTGCCGTGAGTGCGCCGGAATGCCGAAGGGGCCGCCTGGAGAAATCAGGCGGCCCCTTCCGGATGCGGGGGCGGTCAGCGGCCGAGGGCGCGGCGGCCGCGGCCCTGGGAGAGGACCGGCAGGTTGCGGGAGGGCGCCTGTGCGCGCGTGTCCTCCTCCAGGCGCAGGGCGAGCGCCGGGCAGCGACGCACCGCGCGTAGAGCCTTGGCCTCGGCGTAGCGCGGCACCTTCGCCTGGGCCACGGTGGGGAAACCGTCGGCCCCCAGCTGGAACACCTCCGGGAGGATGTCCGCGCACAGACCGTGACCGCGGCACAGGGTCCAGTCGACGAAGATCTTCTGGCGGCTGTCGCCGGTCTCCTGGGGCTCCGCGCCGCCGGGGATGCCGGTGGGGAGCTTGCCGTCCTCGAAGAGCGGGAGAACGCCCTCCACGGGTCTTCCGCAGCCGTTCCCGAGGACGTGCGCCGCGAGGTCGTCGGTGAACGCCTTGATGGTCGACTCCAGGAACATCGCGGAGCCGTCGGGGTGCGAGCACGCCCCGCGCCGCTTGACGTTCTTGGCGACCTGCTTGAGCGCCTCCAGGGCGGCCGGGCCGCCGCCGTTGATGATGTCCTCCATGCCGCGCGCCGCGGCCGGCAGGCCGAGGTAGCAGGGACCGCACTGTCCCGCGCTCTCCTCCGCCAGCCACTGCGCCACCCGCAGCGACTCGCCCAGCGGGCAGGTCTCCTGACTGATCGGCAGGATCGCGCCGGCGCCGAGGGCGCCGCCCACCGCGTCCAGGGAGTTGCGGGAGACGATCGCCTCGTTGACCGTCGCCGCGTCGATCCACTTGCCGTGGTAGCCGCCGGTCAGCACACCCTGGGGGACCGGCGGGGCGCCGGCCAGCTGCAGGACGTAACGCAGCGGGACACCGGTGGGCACCTCGATCACCATGGGGCGGGCGACCGCGCCGGAGACGGTCAGCATGACGGTGCCCGGCTCGTCGTAGAGGCCGGTATTGCCGTAGCGCTCCGGCCCGATGCGGGCGGCGATGGCCAGCTGGGCGAAGGTCTCGGCGTTGGACAGCAGGGTGGGGGCGCCGCCGACGCCGCTCTGGGAGGCGCTGGTCTTGCGGCCGGGCGGGATCGCCGGGCCGCCGTCGATGGAGCGGATCAGCGACGCGGCCGCGCCGGTGACCATGCGGATCGGGTTGCGCTGGACGAACGCCTTCAGCGCCGAGCGGCGGCCGTTGCTCAGGCCGCGCTCGGCCAGCGCGGCCTCCATGGAACGCTCCGTCGACTCCCGGGTGACCCCCACCACGAGCGTGCGGGCACCCAGCGCCTCGGCGACCAGCAGCGCGCCGTCCAGGATGAGGTGCGGGGCACGGTTGATCAGCACCGTGTCCTTGCGGCAGGCCGGCTCGTCCTCGCTGCCGTTGACGACCACGACCGGCCGTACGCCCCGCTTGATCGCGGCGTCGGCGACCGAGCGGAGCTTCTTGTGGAACGGGAAGCCCGCGCCGCCGCGGCCCTTGAGGTTGATGCGCTCGGAGAGCTGCGCCAGCTTCTCTCCGCCCATGGGTTCAAGCGGCCCATGCACCTTCAGGTGCATGGGCAGATCGAGTCTCTCGACAAGGTCGAAGCCCGACGTGAGCTGCGGAAGCCCGACCACGCGGACTTCTGGGACGTCGGGCAGGGCCTCGTTCACCTATAGCCTCCGGAAGGCGTGTTCCAAGGTTCGCCCGAACCCGGATTGTCGAAGGACGCTCCGGGCGATGGTGCACTGGCGGGACCGCTGTTGTACGTGTCATTCGAGTTGTACGTGCCGAACTGGGTGTTCGTCTCACCCGTGTCGTACACATCACGTCCGCCCGGACCGCCGGTGCCCGGATTGCCATAGACCGGGATGTTGAATCCGGTGTCCTGCAGCGGGTCGTAGGCCGACGGGGGCGCCTCGCCGACGGGCGGCGGGGACGGGATCGGCCAGCTGCCCGAGGTGCTGCCGCCGCTGTCCATGCGCGGCATGGCCTCCGTGGCCTGCATGTCGAACGGCATGTTCATCCGCGCGGTCTGGTCGGCCGCGGCGTACTGCTGCTGCGGGCCCGGGGTGTTGACGGCGCGGTAGGCGGCCGCGAAGCCGGCCCCGGACTCCGCCGCGGGCGTGTCGTACAGCGGCGACGCGGACTGCGGGGGCCTGCGGGAGCCCACGGTGTCGGCCGCGGACCGGCGGGGCGGACGGCTCTCGTAGCCGGGCAGCGACGATGCCTCCGCCATGCGCGCGCGTGACGCCTCCAGGCCGTCCATGGCGGACCGCTCGCCCGTGCCCAGGATGCCGGTGATCTGGTCGGCGATCTTGCGCTTGAAGGAACGCGGGGCGGCGCGCAGCACGAGGGCGGCCATGACGCCGACCAGGCACAGTTCGTACGCGTAGAAGAAGAACGGCTTGGCCAGTCGTCCCGCGTAGAGGCCGTGGATCAGGGCGAAGCACAGCGCCGGGTAGGCGAGCATGTGCATGGCGCGCCAGCGCGCGGCGACCTCGGCCGGGGCGGCGAACTGGTTGCGCAGGGCACCGGTGATGCCCACGAAGATCATGAGCAGCCCCGCCGCGGAGCCGAGGCCGATCAGACCGCCGATGCCGGTGACGCCGAGGGAGAACGGGATGAGCGCGCCGATCAGGACGGTGTGCTGCAGCGCGATCTTGACGGTGATGTGGACCAGCAGGAAGGCGATCGAGCCGACGGCGGTCACCCGGTGGACGCCCTGCGCGATGATCCGCTGGCGTGTGTTGAGGAGCAGCCGGTCCTGGGCGACCAGGCCCCAGATGACCGAGCAGGTGAGGCACACCAGGGACAGAACGCCCGCACCGAAGTTGAGGAAGGCCTGTACCTGGTCGCCGCCGGCCAGCACGACCACGGGTATGAGGACCAGGACGACAGCCGACGCCACCCCGTAGGCCGACCGGCCGGGCTTGGGGATCGAGCTGTTACTGAGAAGAGGGTTCATGGGGGCAACTCCGAGCAGTTTCGGGAAAGCGGTCCCGCTGCCGAACTCTAAGTGGCTCCATACCGATGGGTACGAGGTTTGAGTTATTGCGTTGTTATCAAGTGACCATCTGGGCGGGACGATGTCCCTTTAGTTACTGTTACGCGAAGTAATCCTTGACCTTTGTTCAACTTCGGCCGGGTGTGCCCGGTGTCCGTAGGTCATACGTAAGTCCGTCGCAGCTTGCTCAAGGCCTGCGGTACCCTAGCGCCATGCGTGCCGTACGCCTTCTGCTTAGCGAGCCGCGCTGATCAGTCCCGAACGCCGGTGGACCGGACGGTTCGGAATCGGCGCGGCGTCCCCTCCTGTGCGAGGGGATTTTTCGTTTCCAGGGAAGTCACAGCCGCTGGCAGAGACGATCGATGGAGCTTTGAGGATCATGAGCGAGACGAACCCCGCTGCCGCCGAGGTGGCCGCGCCGCACCGCTACACGGCGGCCATGGCCGCCGAGATCGAGGCACGCTGGCAGGACTTCTGGGACGCCGAGGGCACCTACGCCGCTCCCAACCCGGAGGGTGACCTGGCGGGCGACCCGGCCGTCGTCGCCCGTCCCAAGAAGTTCATCATGGACATGTTCCCGTACCCCTCCGGTGCGGGCCTGCATGTCGGCCACCCCCTGGGCTACATCGCGACCGACGTCTTCGCGCGCTTCCAGCGCATGACCGGCCACAACGTCCTGCACACCCTGGGCTTCGACGCCTTCGGCCTGCCCGCCGAGCAGTACGCCGTGCAGACCGGCACGCACCCGCGTGTCTCCACCGAGGCCAACATCGAGAACATGAAGGCCCAGCTGCGCCGGCTGGGCCTGGGCCACGACAAGCGCCGGTCCTTCGCCACGATCGACCCGGACTACTACAGGTGGACCCAGTGGATCTTCCTGCAGATCTTCGACTCCTGGTACGACGACGAGGCGAAGAAGGCCCGCCCGATCTCCGAGCTGATCGCACAGTTCGCATCCGGTGAGCGTGCCGTACCCGGCCACACACGCGCGTGGAGCGAACTGACCGTCGTCGAGCGCGCCGACGTCCTGGGCGAGTTCCGGCTGGCCTACGCCTCCGACGCGCCGGTCAACTGGTGCCCCGGCCTGGGCACCGTGCTGGCCAACGAGGAGGTCACCGCCGACGGCCGCTCCGAGCGCGGCAACTACCCGGTCTTCAAGGCCAAGCTGCGCCAGTGGAACATGCGCATCACGGCCTACGCCGACCGTCTGCTGGACGACCTGGAGGCGCTGGACTGGCCCGAGGCCATCAAGCTGCAGCAGCGCAACTGGATCGGCCGCTCCGAGGGCGCCCGTGTCGACTTCCCCGTCGACGGCGAGCACATCACGGTCTTCACCACCCGTCCGGACACCCTGTTCGGCGCGACCTACATGGTCCTGGCCCCCGAGCACCCGCTGGTCGACACGTTCGTCCCGGCGGTCTGGCCCGAGGGCACCCACAAGGTGTGGACGGGCGGGCACGCGAGCCCGGCCGAGGCCGTCGCCGCCTACCGAGCGCAGGCCGCCTCCAAGTCCGACGTCGAGCGCCAGGCCGAGGCCAAGGACAAGACCGGCGTCTTCACCGGCGTGTACGCCACCAACCCGGTCAACGGCGAGCGGATCCCGGTCTTCATCGCCGACTACGTCCTGATGGGCTACGGCACCGGCGCGATCATGGCCGTCCCGGCCGGCGACCAGCGCGACTTCGAGTTCGCGCGCGCCTTCGAGCTGCCGATCCACTGCGTCGTGGAGCCGACCGACGGCCGCGGCACCGACACCGCCACGTGGGAGAACGCCTTCGGGTCCTACGACGCGAAGATCATCAACTCCGCCAACGACGAGGTCTCCCTGGACGGCCTGGGCGTCGCCGAAGCCAAGGCGCGCATCACCGAATGGCTGGAGAGCAGGGGAATCGGCGAGGGCACCGTCAACTTCCGGCTGCGCGACTGGCTGTTCAGCCGCCAGCGCTACTGGGGCGAGCCCTTCCCGATCGTCTACGACGAGGACGGCATCGCCCACCCGCTGCCCGAGTCGATGCTGCCGCTGGAGCTGCCCGAGGTCGAGGACTACTCACCGCGCACCTTCGACCCGGACGACGCGAACACCTCCCCGGAGACGCCGCTGTCCCGCAACGAGGACTGGGTCGACGTCACGCTGGACCTGGGCGACGGCCCCAAGCGCTACCGCCGCGAGACCAACACCATGCCCAACTGGGCCGGTTCCTGCTGGTACGAGCTGCGCTACCTGGACCCGCACAACAGCGAGCGGCTGGTCGACCCCGGGATCGAGCAGTACTGGATGGGCCCGCGCGAGGGCCTGCCGCACGGCGGCGTCGACCTGTACGTCGGCGGCGCCGAGCACGCCGTGCTGCACCTGCTGTACGCGCGCTTCTGGTCCAAGGTCCTGTACGACCTGGGGCACGTCTCCTCGGCGGAGCCGTTCCACAAGCTGTTCAACCAGGGCATGATCCAGGCCTACGTCTACCGCGACAGCCGTGGCATCGCGGTGCCGGCCGCCGAGGTGGAGGAGCGTGACGGCGCCTACTACTACCAGGGCGAGAAGGTCAGCCGCCTGCTGGGCAAGATGGGCAAGTCCCTGAAGAACGCGGTGACTCCGGACGAGATCTGCGCCGAGTACGGCGCCGACACCCTGCGCCTGTACGAGATGGCGATGGGCCCGCTGGACGTCTCCCGCCCCTGGGACACCCGTGCCGTGGTGGGCCAGTACCGTCTGCTGCAGCGGCTGTGGCGCAACATCGTCGACGAGACCACCGGTGAGGTGACCGTCGTCGACGTCGAGGACGCCGACATCGACGAGGACACCCTGCGGGCGCTGCACAAGGCGATCGACGGTGTGCGCCAGGACCTGGAGGGCCTGCGCTTCAACACCGCCATCGCCAAGATCACCGAGCTGAACAACCACCTGACCAAGGCGGGCGGGGCGCTGCCGCGCACGGTCGCCGAGGACCTGGTGCTGCTGGTCGCCCCGCTGGCCCCGCACATCGCCGAGGAGCTGTGGCACCGGCTGGGCCACACCGACTCGGTCGTCCACCAGGATCTGCCGGTCGCCGACCCGGCGTACGTCGTGGACGAGAGCGTGACCTGCGTCGTGCAGATCAAGGGCAAGGTCAGGGCCCGCCTGGAGGTGTCCCCGGCCATCTCCGACGAGGAGCTGGAGAAGGTGGCCCTGGCCGACGAGAACGTCGTCAAGGCGCTGGACGGCGCCGGTATCCGGAAGGTGATCGTGCGGGCGCCGAAGCTGGTGAACATCGTTCCGGCGTGAGGTCGGCCGGGGCGTGAGACCGGTCGAGGCCGTCCCCTAGGGGGCGGGTGCGGGCAGGTTCGGGGTTCTTCTGGAACTCCGGACCTGCCCGTGTCGTTTACGGTTTGTAGAGGAACGCGGACCGTAGGAGGAGCTCGTGGAAGCAGTGATCGCAGTCGTGGCCCTGCTGTTCGTGCTCCTCGTCGCGCTGGGCGCCTTCGCGACGGTGAAGGCCGTCGGTGCCGCCAAGCGCGGTGTGGACCGCACCATCGGCCAGGCCCGGCGCACGGTCGAGGACCACACCCTGCGGGCCAAGTCCTTCGCCCAGCCCGGACCGGCCGGGGAGATCGCCCAGCTCCGGCTCAGCCTGCGCACCTCGATGCGGGCCACCCAGGACGCCCTGCGGGCGGGGGTGGCGGAGGACGAGTCCCTCAGGGAGTCCCTCGGCCTCTTCCAGCGGCTCAGCGCGCACGGCCATGAACTGGACAGCGAGCTCAAGCGCCTGGAGTCCGAGCCCGACCGGGCGAAACTCGCCGAGCGGCTGCCGTCGCTGCGCGAGCGCACCGAGCGCATCACGGACTCGGCCGACTCCCTGCGCTGGGCGGCCCGGGACCGCGCCCGCCGCTTCGCCGAGGACGACCTGGACACCCTGAGCGCCCAGATCGACCTCGAGGCCGGCGCCCTGCGGCACTGGACCACCCCGGACTCGGAGCCGACGGCGCAGCCGCCCGGTTCGAGCGCTGCGCAGGAGCCGGCCCGGCCCGCCATCACCCCGCCCGGTCCACGACCCACCTACCCCTGGCAGAAGAAGCCCCGCCCCGAGGCGACCGGCACGTGACCGCCGCGTGCTGCGCCCCCTGATTCGGTCAAGGGCTGCCCAGGCGAAAGGGCCCGGGCTGCCGTCCACGCGCTACGCCAGGTAACCTCCAGCTCATGTCCCGCCATGTCGCGATCGTCACGGATTCAACGGCCTACCTGCCGCAGCGGACGATGGAGCGCCACGGCATCACCGCGGTGCCTCTGACCGTCGTCCTCGGCGGCGAGGCCCTGGAAGAGGGCACCGAGATCTCGACCCGCTCCCTCGCCCAGGCGCTGCAGAAGCGACGCCCCGTCACCACCTCGCGCCCCAGCCCGCGGCTCTTCGCCGAGACCTACCGCAAGATCGCCGAGGCCGGTGCCACCGAGATCGTCTCGCTGCACCTGTCCGCCGAGCTGTCCGGCACCTATGACGCGGCGGTCCTCGCGGCGCGGGAGGCGCCGGTGCCGGTGCGGGTGGTGGACACCGGCATGATCGCCATGGCGCTCGGCTTCTGCGCGCTCTCCGCCGCCGAGGCCGCGGAGACGGGCGGCACGGTGGACGACGCGGTCTCGGCCGCGGAGAAACGCGCCGACGCCACCTCCGCCTTCTTCTACGTCGACACCCTCGAATATCTGCGCCGCGGCGGCCGGATCGGCGCCGCCCAGGCACTGTTGGGCTCCGCGCTGGCGGTGAAGCCGCTGCTCCAGTTGGACGGCGGCCGCATCGACCTCCTGGAGAAGGTGCGGACGGCGTCCAGGGCCATCGCCCGGCTGGAGGAGCTGGTGGCCGACCGTGCGGGCAGCGCGCCGGTCGACATCGCCGTCCACCATCTCGCCGCTCACGAGCGGGCGTCCGCGCTGGCGGACCGGCTGCGGGCTCGGGTGCCCGGGATGGCGGATCTGCATGTGAGCGAGGTCGGCGCGGTGATCGGGGCACATACGGGGCCCGGGCTGCTGGGAGTTGTGGTCTCGCCGAGGTGAGGAGGCTGCTGCCTTCACTCGTGCGGGTGGTGGAGTTGTCCACAACTGGGGCGTGATCCACGGGAATTGGGCAAGATCATCGCGCTGCCGTGACGTGTCCCATCCTCGTGCCATGGCACTTCGATCACGCTCACGCACCACGAACGCGACCAGCGGCCCCGGGCGGGCCCCCGGTTCCGACGACCGCGTCCGCCGCCGCCCACCCGGCCGGGACCGCGCCGGCCACCGGCACGCCTCGGCGGAGCAGCTGCGCCGGCGCGCGGAGACGCTGTTCGCCGCGCGCGGCGGGGACCGGGGCGGAGAGGGCGCCCAGGACGCGGAGACGGTCCCTGCCGAGGTGCGGGAGGCACCGGTGGCACTGAGTCCGCCGGATGCCGCGACCGCACGTCGAGCGACGAGTTTCTTCGACGCGGTCGACCCGGGCGACCTGGTCGACGCGGAGGCGGGTCCGGTCGCCTCCGACGGGAGCCCCGCGGGCAGAGGCCGGGGCGCGGGTGGCCGGCGGTGGGAGCGGGTCGGACCGGCTCTGTGGGAGCGGATGCCGGTGTGGGTGCAGGCACGCTGTGGAATGGAACGCAGGAGCGTGCTCGCGCTGACGGTGGTGCTGGTCGTCGCCGCGGGCCTGGCCGTACAGCACTTCTGGACCGGCCGGACCCAGCCCGTGCGGGCACCGGAGGTGGTGCGGGCGGCGGCTCCCTACGCGGTGGGAGCCGAGAAGGGCACGGTGGAGCCCGCCGGGCCGACCGGCGCGCCGGGAGCCGTGGGCAGGGCCGGGGCAGAGATCGTGGTGGACGTCAGCGGCAAGGTCCGCAAGCCGGGCATCCATCGCCTTCCGGCCGGTTCCCGGGTCGTCGACGCGCTGAGCGCGGCCGGCGGGGTCCGGCCGGGGACGAACACGGACGGTCTCAACCGCGCGCGGTTCCTCGTGGACGGCGAACAGGTCGTCGTCGGCGGACCGGCGCCCCCGTCGGCCGCGGGAGCGTCGGGGCCGGCGGGGGCCGGGCCCTCGGCTCCCGTCTCCCTCAACACGGCCACCGTGGACCAGCTCGACACCCTGCCGGGCGTCGGGCCCGTGCTGGCGCAGCACATCGTCGACTACCGCGCGCAGCACGGCGGTTTCCGTTCGGTGGACGAACTGCGCAACGTCAACGGCATCGGCGAGCGACGCTACGCCGACCTGCGGAATCTCGTACGGCCATGAGGGCCGACGGCAACACGCCGGCCGCTCCGGCCGGGGGCTCGCCCGCTCCGGCCGGGGGCTCGCCCGCTCCGGCCGGGGGCTCGCCCGCTCCGGCCGGGGGCTCGCCCGCTCCGGCCGGGGGCTCGCCCGCTCCGGCC
>NZ_JBIAZE010000005.1:0-506114 GCF_042898825.1 Streptomyces sp. NPDC000345 | reverse complement strand
GGGGCCTCGCCCGCCCCGTCCGGGGACCCGGCCCCTCCGTCCGGGGGTCCGACCCCTCCGTCCAGGGGTCCGACCCCTCCGCCAGGGGACCTGACCTCTCCGCCCAGGACCCCGCGTCCCGGCCCCGGCTCTCGCACGCGTCCCGGCTCTGCCACGCGTCCTGGCCCGGGCCCTACCGTCGTCCCCGGTTCCGGTCCCGCCCCTGCCGCACGTCCCGCCACTGCCGCTGGCCCCTGCCCCGGTCCCGCTCCCGCTCCCGGTCCCGCCGAATGTCCCGCCCTTGCTGCTGGCCCCGGTTCCGGCCCCGGTTCCGGCTCAAGGCCCCGGCCTGCGGTGCACGCCGCTTCCGGGAAGCGGCTGGGTGATGCGCACCCGCGGCAGGAAGGACCGGTGGACCTGCGGCTGGTTCCGCCCGCGCTCGGGGCGTGGGGTGCGGCGGCGCTGGCGCTGGACGCGGCGCCGGGGCCGGTGGTGGCGCTCGTGCTGCTCTGTCTGGTCACGGCGGTCGCTCTGCCGGCCCTGTGGCGCGGGCGGCCGACGCGGGGCTCGGGCAGCCGGCCGCCGGTCACCGTGGCAGCCTCGCTGCTCTGTGTCGCCGCGGCCGCGGCGTCGGCCGGGCTGCACGGTGCCGATCTGCGGCGCGGGCCGGTGCCGGTGCTGGCGCGGCAGTACGCGACCGTGACCGCGGAGGTCGAGCTCACCTCCGATCCACGGCTCACCCGGCCCCGGGTCAGAGGGGACCACGCGACGCCGGACGCCGTGCTGATCGACGCGGAGGTGCACAGGGTGGAGGGTCCGGGAGGACGGGCGGTCGCGACGCGGACGCCGGTGCTGATGCTCGTGGACGTCCGTAAGGGTGCCGCCGTGCGGCGGGCGGCCGGGCGGGAGGCGGCCGAGCCGTCGCCCTGGCTGGGGCTGCTGCCGTCCACGCGGGTGCGGGTGACCGGGCGGCTGGCTCCGGCGCTGACGGGCGGGGACCGGATCGCGGCGGTGCTGCGGGTACGGGGCGGCGGCCACGCGGTGCCGGCCGTGGTGCGGGAGCCGTCGGCGGCCCAGCGGCAGGCCGGGCGGCTCCGGGCGGGCCTGCGGGAGGCCACCGACAACCTTCCGGCGGACGCCCGGGCGCTGCTGCCGGGCCTGGTCGTCGGGGACACCGCGCGGATCACGCCCGAACTGGACGAGGCCTTCAAGGAGACGGACCTCGCCCACACGCTCGCCGTCTCCGGCAGCAACCTCACGATCGTCCTCGCCCTGCTCCTCGGACCGCCCGGGCTGGCCCAGCGGGCCGAGCGCCGTGGCCTGGCCCCCCGCCTGGGCATCCCCCTGCGGGCGACCGCGCTGCTCGGCGGGGCGCTCACGCTCGCCTTCGTCGCGGTGTGCCGGCCCGACCCGAGCGTGCTGCGGGCCGCGGCCTGCGGAGCGGTGGTGCTGCTCGCCCTCGCGACCGGCCGCCGCAGATCGCTCGTCCCCGCGCTGGCGGCGGCGGTGCTGCTGCTGGTGCTGTACGACCCGTGGCTGTCCCGGAGTTACGGATTTCTGCTGTCGGTGCTGGCCACGGGCGCCCTGCTCACGCTGGCGCCGCGCTGGAGCGCCGCGCTGCGCGGCCGCCGGGTGCCGCCGCGGCTGGCGGAGGCGCTGGCGGCGGCGGGGGCGGCGCAGGCGGTGTGCGCGCCGGTCGTGGCGGTGCTGTCGTCGCGGGTGAGTCTGGTGGCCGTGCCGTGCAACCTCCTCGTGGAGTTCGCGGTGGCGCCCGCGACCGTCCTGGGCTTCGCGGCGCTGGCGACCGCGCCCCTGGCGATGCCGGTGGCCAAGGCGCTGGCCTGGTGCGCGGGTTGGCCGGCCGGATGGATCGCGCAGGTCGCGCGGGCCGGGGCGGCGCTGCCCGGCGGGGGAGTGGACTGGCCGGGCAGCTGGGCCGGGGCGCTGCTGCTCGCCCTGGTGACGGCGGCGGTAGTGCTGCTCGGACGAGGGCTGCCGGGGCGGCCGTGGCTGTGCGCGCTCTGCGGGGTGCTGTTCCTGCTCGCCGTGGTCCAGCCCCGCCCGCTCACCCGGGTGCTCACGGGCTGGCCGCCACCGGGCTGGCGGCTGGCGATGTGCGACGTCGGGCAGGGCGACGCGACGGTTCTCGCGGCGGGCGAGGGCACCGGCGTGGTGGTGGACGCGGGACCGGACCCGGAACCGGTCGACCGGTGTCTGCGCACGCTCGGCATCACCAGGGTGCCGCTCGTGGTGCTCACCCACTTCCACGCCGATCACGTGGCCGGACTGCCGGGTGTGCTGCGGGGACGGGAGGTGGGCGCGATCGAGACGACGGGGTTCGAGGAGCCACTGGACCAGGTGGAGTTCGTACGCGGGGAGGCGCGGACGCACCATGTTCCGCTGCTGCGGGCCGCGGCGGGGGAGCGGCGGCGGGTCGGGGCGCTCGACTGGGAGGTGCTGTGGCCGCCCCCGGGTCCGGCGCCGGAGCCGGACGGCCCGAACGACGCGAGTGTGACGCTGCTCGTGCGGTCGGCCGGCCTGCGGATGCTGCTGCTCGGGGATCTCGAACCCCCGGCCCAGCGGGCGCTGCTGCGCTCACCGGCGGCCGCGTCGGTGAGCCGGGTGGACGTCCTCAAGGTGGCCCATCACGGCTCGGCCTACCAGGATCCGGACCTCCTGCGCGCGGTGGCGCCCCGGCTGGCGTTGATCTCCTGCGGCGCGGACAACCCGTACGGACATCCCGCCCCCGGCACGGTCGCGGCGCTGCGGGCGGGCGGGGCGGTGGTCCTGCGAACCGACCGCGACGGGGCACTCGCGGTCACCGGCACGGGCGGGGCCCTGCGGGTGACGCGAGACTGAGGGCATGAATGCCACACGGAGTGCTGACTCCCGGTCCGTCGTCCGTCCGGTCGGTGGGGGCGGGATCGGCGGTCGCCGGCTCGCCGCCTATCTCGGCCACCTCGGGATCGAGCCCGCGGACCGGCCCACCGCCGCCACGGCGGGCGTCCTGCGCGAGCTGCACCTGAGACATCTGCGGACCGTGCCCTTCGAGAACCTCTCGGTCCATCTCGGTGAGGAGATCGTGCTGGAGGAGGAGCGGCTGGTCGACAAGCTGGTCGGGGGACGGCGGGGAGGGTTCTGCTACGAACTGAACGGCGCGTTCGGGGCGCTGCTCGCCGCCCTGGGGTTCGAGGTGACGCTGCTGGCGGCGCGGGTGTTCGGCGAGGAAGGGCGGCTCGGGATCCCGTACGACCACATGGCGTTGCGGGTGGGCACGGTGGACGACGGGGTATGGCTGGCCGATGTGGGGTTCGGTGCGCACAGCCACTATCCGCTCCGGTGGGAGGACCGGGGCGAGCAGCGGGATCCGGGCGGGGTCTTCCGGATCGTCGACGCCGGTACGGACACGGGCGACCTGGACGTCGTACGCGACGGCGTGCCGGAGTACCGGTTGGAGGCGCGGCCGAGGGAGTTGAGGGACTTCGTGGCCGGCGCCTGGTGGCACAGCACCGCGCCGACGTCGCACTTCACACGGTCGCTGGTCTGTTCGCGGGTGACGGAGGACGGCGGGAGGATCACGCTCAGCGGACGCCGGTTGAAGGTGACGGCGCCTGAAGGGGGCAGCGAGGAGAGGGAGTTGGCGACGGACGAGGAGGTGCTGGAGGTGTACCGGGAGCGGTTCGGGATCGAGGTGGCGCGGGTGCCGGAGGTGAGAGCGGGGGACGCCGGGCGCAGGGAGTGACCCCGGTCGGCGGTCCGTGCCGGTCGGGTGGTCGACGCCGCCTCCGTCGGTGCCGGTCGTCGAGGGGGCGATCCGGGTGCCGCCGGGGTGCCGGAAAATGGTCCCGTGAGTGATGTGAGACATGTGCTGGTGCTGCCCGACCGTGATGCCGCGGAGGAGGTGGCGCAGGCGCTCGCGGAGCGGTTCGGGGTCGCCGAGGAGCCGCGGATCGTCCGGGACGCGCTGGCCGGGGAGGACGACGCGGAGGACGCCCAGTGGCTGGTGGTGCTGCGGGACGAGGAGGCGCGGCTCGACGCGGGGGCGCTGGACGAGTTCGTGGCGGCGTGGGAGGGATGGCGTGAGGAACCGTAGACCGTAGCCGAGCCGGTGCGGGGCCGGGCGGTGCGGGGCCGCCCTCCGCCGGCCCACGCCCCGGGTCGGCCACGCCCTCCGGGCCGGTCACGCCCTCCGGGCCGGCCACGCACGCCCCATGCCGATCACGCGAGCCCGGGTCGGCCATGCCCGGCCGCGTCGGCCACGCCCGGCCGGGTCGACCACGCACTCCCCCCGGCCGATCACGCGAGCCCGGGTCGGCCACGCCCCGGCCGGGTCGGCCACCCCCGGCCGCGTCGGCCACGCACTCCCCCCCGCCGATCACGCGAGCCCGGGTCGGCCACGCCCGCCCAGACCCCCCGCCCCCTCGGCCGCCCCCGCCCCCTCGGCCGCCCCCGCCCCCGGGCCGATCACGCCCGCCCAGGCCGCCCCCGCACCCCCGGGCCGCCTCCGCACCCCCGGGCCGCCTCCGCACCCCCGGGCCGCCTCCGCACCCCCGGGCCGCCTCCGCACCGCCAGGCCGCCCCCGCACCCCCGGGCCGGCCATGGTTGTCAGTGGGCCGTGCCATGCTTGACGCGATGGCCAGGAAGACTGCGAACGACGACCCTCTCGCCCCGGTGACCCTCGCCGTGGGCCAGGAGGACCTCCTGCTCGACCGTGCCGTGCAGGAGGTGGTGGCCGCCGCCCGGGCCGCCGACGCCGACACGGACGTACGTGACCTGACACCGGACCAGCTGCAGCCCGGCACGCTGGCCGAGCTGACCAGCCCGTCGCTCTTCGCGGAGCGCAAGGTCGTGGTCGTACGCAACGCGCAGGACCTGTCGGCCGACACCGTGAAGGACGTGAAGGCCTACCTCACGGCGCCCGCCGAGGAGATCACCCTCGTGCTGCTGCACGCGGGGCAGGCCAAGGGCAAGGGGCTGCTGGACGCCGCGCGCAAGGCGGGCGCGCGCGAGGTGGCCTGTCCGAAGATGACCAAGCCGGCGGACCGGCTGGCCTTCGTGCGGCAGGAGTTCCGGGCCACCGGGCGCTCCGCGACGCCCGAGGCCTGCCAGGCGCTCGTCGACTCCATCGGCAGCGATCTGCGGGAGCTGGCGTCCGCCGTGAGCCAGTTGGTCGCGGACGTCGAGGGCACCATCGACGAGGCCGTCGTGGGGCGGTACTACACCGGGCGGGCCGAGGCGTCGAGCTTCACCGTCGCCGACCGGGCCGTGGAGGGACGGGCCGCGGAGGCACTGGAGGCGCTGCGGTGGTCGCTGGCCACCGGCGTCGCGCCCGTGATGATCACCAGTGCGCTCGCGCAGGGCGTCCGGGCGATCGGCAAGCTGTCCTCCGCGCGCGGCGGCCGCCCGGCCGATCTCGCGCGGGAGCTGGGCATGCCCCCGTGGAAGATCGACCGGGTGCGGCAGCAGATGCGGGGATGGACCCCGGACGGGGTGGCCGTGGCGCTGCGGGCCGTGGCCGAGGCGGACGCCGGTGTGAAGGGCGGCGGGGACGATCCCGAGTACGCCCTGGAGAAGGCCGTGGTCGCCATCGCGCGGGCCGCCCGCTCCGGAGGACGGTAGGCACTCCCCGGAGGACAATCGTGCGTATCAGCCGTCCATCGCCGGACCAGGACCGGACCAGGAAGGTGGCGATCGCCGTGGCTGAACACCCGCACGCCAGCATCGTCCGCGAGGGCTACGAGGCCTTCCAGCGCGGAGACATGGACGCCCTGCGCGGCATGATGACCGGTGACTGCACGCACCACGTACCCGGCACCCACCCGCTCGCGGGGGACTACAAGGGGATCGACAACATCATCGACGGGTACTACAGCCGGCTCTACTCCGAGACGGGCGGTTCGTTCCGCGTCGAGCTGCGCAACATCTTCGTCGATGGTCGTGGACACGCCATGACCGTGCACCACGTCACCGCCGACCGGGGCAGCAAGCACATCGACGAGATGGGAGGCATCGTCTTCCGGATCGTCGGGGACAAGATCACCGACCTTGACGAGTGCGTCGCGGACCTCGACACCGCCGCCGACTTCTGGACGTGAGCACCCGCGCCCCCACCGGCGTGCCGGGCACGGCACGGCCCCGGCACGCCGAAGGCCCCGGCTCCCGCCCTGGGGAAGGGCGAGGCGCCGGGGCCTTCGACTCACGCTGCTGGAGCCGCGCCCGCGTGGCGAACGCAGGCCGCGCGCGGCTCCGGGGTGCCGGCCGGGAGCGGATGAGAGAGGGCCCGCTCTGGGTCCTGCCGGCGATCAGACCAGAAGGGTTCAGCCCTTGAGGGACGCGACCTTGGAAGCAAGCGCCGACTTCTTGTTGGCGGCCTGGTTCTTGTGGATGACGCCCTTCGAGACGGCCTTGTCGAGCTGACGCGCGGCAGCGCGCTGGAGCTCGGTGGCCTTCTCGACGTCACCCGCGGCAGCGGCCTCACGGGCCTTGCGGATCGCGGTCTTCAGGGAGGACTTGACGGCCTTGTTGCGCAGCCGGGCCTTCTCGTTGGTCTTGATCCGCTTGATCTGGGACTTGATGTTCGCCACGAATGAGCCTTTTCAGGTTCAGGCACGGGGCCGCACGGGACCCGCACCAGGTGATTTTCTGAGGTGCGCCTCGCGCTGAGAGGGCATGAGGCACAGCCACCCAGGTTACCAGCGGGCCGGAGAATGGCCCAAACCGGCCCCCGGTCCCCGCGCGTGGGACCATGGAGCCTACGTATCGATCCGACCCGAGGCATAAGGCGCCTCAAGAGACAGGACCCTGCGTGCCCGCGACCCCTAACAATGTGCCCGAGCCGAGCCGTACCGACCCGGCTCTGATCCGCAATTTCTGCATCATCGCGCACATCGACCACGGCAAGTCCACACTCGCCGACCGGATGCTCCAGCTGACCGGTGTGGTCGAGCAGCGGCAGATGCGTGCTCAGTACCTCGACCGGATGGACATCGAGCGCGAGCGCGGCATCACGATCAAGTCCCAGGCGGTGCGTCTGCCGTGGGCTCCCACTCAGGACCCCGGCAACACGCACATCCTCAACATGATCGACACCCCGGGGCACGTCGACTTCACCTACGAGGTCTCGCGGTCGCTCGCGGCCTGTGAGGGGACCATCCTCCTCGTCGACGCCGCCCAGGGCATCGAGGCCCAGACCCTCGCCAACCTCTACCTGGCGATGGAGAACGACCTCACGATCATCCCCGTACTGAACAAGATCGACCTTCCGGCCGCGCAGCCCGAGAAGTTCGCGGAGGAGCTCGCCAACCTCGTCGGCTGCGACCCCGACGACGTGCTGCGGGTGTCCGCGAAGACCGGCGTCGGCGTCGACGCGCTGCTCGACAAGGTCGTGCGGGAGATCCCGGCGCCGGTCGGCGTCAAGGACGCGCCCGCCCGCGCGATGATCTTCGACTCGGTGTACGACTCCTACCGGGGCGTGGTCACCTACGTCCGGGTCATCGACGGTCAGCTCAACAAGCGTGAGCGGATCAGGATGATGTCCACCGGCGCCACCCACGAACTGCTGGAGATCGGCACCAACTCGCCCGAGATGCTGTCCGCCGACGGCCTCGGCGTCGGCGAGGTGGGCTATCTGATCACCGGCGTGAAGGACGTCCGTCAGTCCAAGGTCGGTGACACCGTCACCAGCCAGGCGAAGGGCGCCACGGAGGCCCTCGGCGGCTACAAGGACCCGAAGCCGATGGTCTTCTCCGGTCTGTATCCGCTGGACGGCTCCGACTACCCCGAGCTGCGCGAGGCCCTGGACAAGCTCCAGCTCAACGACGCCGCGCTGGTCTACGAGCCGGAGACCTCCGCCGCCCTCGGCTTCGGCTTCCGCGTCGGCTTCCTCGGCCTGCTGCACCTGGACGTGATCCGCGAGCGGCTGGAGCGCGAGTTCGGGCTCGACCTGATCGCCACCGCGCCGAACGTGGTCTACCGCGTGGTCATGGAGGACCGGACCGAGCACGTCGTCACCAACCCGAGCGAGTTCCCCGAGGGGAAGATCAGCGAGGTGTACGAGCCGGTCGTGCGGGCCACGATCCTGGCGCCGACCGAGTTCATCGGCTCGATCATGGAGCTGTGCCAGACCCGGCGCGGCACCCTGCTCGGCATGGACTACCTCTCCGAGGACCGGGTGGAGATCCGCTACACCCTGCCGCTCGCGGAGATCGTCTTCGACTTCTTCGACCAGCTGAAGTCGAAGACGCGCGGCTACGCGTCGCTGGACTACGAGCCCACCGGCGAGCAGACCTCCAGCCTGGTCAAGGTCGACATCCTGCTGCACGGCGACAAGGTGGACGCCTTCTCGGCGATCACCCACAAGGACGCCGCCTATGCGTATGGTGTGCGGCTCGTCGCCAAGCTGCGCGAGCTGATCCCGCGGCAGGCCTTCGAGGTGCCGATCCAGGCCGCCATCGGCTCCCGGGTCATCGCCCGCGAGACCATCCGCGCCATCCGCAAGGACGTTCTCGCCAAGTGCTACGGCGGTGACATCTCCCGCAAGCGGAAGCTGCTGGAGAAGCAGAAGGAAGGCAAGAAGAGGATGAAGATGGTGGGTTCCGTGGAGGTTCCGCAGGAGGCCTTCATCGCCGTCCTCAGCAGCGACGACGGCGGAAGCTCCGCCAAGGGCAAGAAGTAGCCACGGTGAAGGCCGGTTTCCGGGGCCCGTCACGCGACCGCGTGGCGGGCCCCGTGCCGCTTCTCGGGTGAATCCGGCCCCTCCCCTGCGGAAATCCACTGTCCGGAGCCCCTTACGCACCGACCGGTCGCCCCTTACTCTGTCCCTGCCCGATAGTTACTCGCGAGTTAAACAAGAGTCGCGTTCACCCAACAGCTGCGTCAGACAACAGCCGCATTTGAGCCAGCCGCGCCGTCGCGGGCCCCGGAGGATGTCGTGAGCGACACACAGACCCTGATCGAGAACCGTCCGCCGTCCGTCGCGGGCCTCTTCCTGGAGCGCGTGGCGGCCACGCCCGACGCCGAGGCGTACCGCTACCCGGTGCCGGCCGCGTCCGGCGAGGGCCCCGACGACTGGAAGTCACTGAGCTGGGCCCAGGCCGCCGAGCGGGTGTACACGATCGCGGCCGGCCTCATCGAACTGGGTGTGCAGCCGGAGCAGCGCGTGGCGCTCGCCTCCTCCACCCGGATCGAGTGGATCCTCGCCGACCTGGGCATCATGTGCGCCGGCGCCGCGACGACCACCATCTACCCGCAGACCAACGCGGAGGAGTCGGCGTTCATCCTCTCCGACTCCGACAGCCGGGTGCTGATCGCCGAGAACGCGGCGCAGCTCGCCAAGGCGGTCGAGAAGCGGGCCGAGCTGTCCGACCTCACCCATGTGGTCGTGATCGACCCGGCCGGCGTGGAGAGTGGCGAGGACTGGATCCTCACCCTCGACGAGCTGGAGAAGCGCGGCGCGGCCCGGCTGGAGAAGGAACCCCAGCTGATCAAGGAGCGGGTCGGCGCGATCACCAAGGACCAGCTCGCCACCCTCATCTACACCTCCGGCACCACCGGCCGCCCCAAGGGCGTGCGCCTCCCGCACGACAACTGGTCGTACATGGCGAAGGCGATCGCCGCGACCGGCCTGATCAGCGGCGAGGACGTGCAGTACCTCTGGCTGCCGCTCGCGCACGTCTTCGGCAAGGTGCTCACCTCCGGCCAGATCGAGGTCGGACACGTCACCGCCGTCGACGGCCGCGTGGACAAGATCATCGAGAACCTCCCGGTCGTCCGGCCGACGTACATGGCGGCCGTGCCGCGCATCTTCGAGAAGGTCTACAACGGCATCGCCAACAAGGCCCGGGCGGGCGGCCCGGCCAAGTACAAGATCTTCCGGTGGGCCGCCGAGGTCGCCCGCGAGTACGCCAAGGTCAGCCAGGACAACTTCCGCCGCACCGGCACGGCCTCCGTCCCCTTCGGCCTCGGCGCCAGGCACAAGGCCGCCGACGCGCTCGTCTACGCCAAGATCCGTGAGGCGTTCGGCGGCCGGCTGCGCGCCTGTGTCTCCGGCTCCGTCGCCCTCGCCCCCGAGATCGGCTTCTTCTTCGCCGGCGCCGGCATCCACATCCTCGAGGGCTACGGCCTCACGGAGTCCTCCGCGGCCTCCTTCGTGAACCCCGGCGAGGCCTACCGCACCGGCACCGTCGGCAAGCCGCTGCCCGGCACCGAGGTGCGCATCGCCGAGGACGGCGAGATCCTGCTGCGCGGCCCCGGCATCATGGAGGGCTACCACGGGCTGCCGGACAAGACCGCCGAGGTCCTGGAGGCCGACGGCTGGTTCCACACCGGCGACATCGGCGAGCTCTCGCCCGACGGCTATCTGCGCATCACCGACCGCAAGAAGGACCTCTTCAAGACCTCCGGCGGCAAGTACATCGCGCCCACCGAGGTCGAGGGACAGTTCAAGTCCGTGTGCCCGTACGTCTCCAACATCCTCGTGCACGGCGCCGACCGGAACTTCTGCACCGCGCTGATCGCGCTGGACGAGGTGTCCATCCTGGACTGGGCCAAGGAGAACGGCCTGGAGGGCAGGACGTACGCCGAGGTCGTCGCCGCGCCCGCGACGGTCGCCCTCGTCGAGGAGTACGTCCAGCAACTCAACCAGGGGCTGCAGAAGTGGCAGACCATCAAGAAGTTCCGGCTGCTGCCCCGTGACCTCGACGTCGAGCACGGTGAGATCACGCCGAGCCTGAAGCTCAAGCGCCCGGTGGTGGAGCGGGAGTACAAGCACCTCATCGAGGAGATGTACGCCGGCACCCGCGAGGCGTGACCCAACACGAGGGCCCCGGAAGGCAGTCGGCCTTCCGGGGCCGCCGTATGTCCGCATCTCCCCGGTGAAATGGGCCTATGGGCCGCGATGTCAGACGTGCCGCATAGGATGCGCACACCATCTGCACATTTCCTTCTCCACTGGTTCAGCGAGGTGCTCGTGCCCCTGTCCGCCGCGACGCCCGACGAAGTCGTCCGCCATGTCTTCCGCTACCTGGCGGAGGTCGGCGAGAGCCGCACCAGGCCGGTACGGACGCACGACGACGCCAGGCATCAGGTGTGGTTCGCCGACCTCCCCGAGCAGTTCGCGTCCTTCCTCACCGAAGTCGTGCCCGGAGACGCCCCGCTGTGGCTGCGGGCGCCCCGCCCCCTTCGGCAGGACCCGCCCGCCCCGCCCCTGCCCCTGGCCCACTGGGTGGACGGCCGGGAGGTCCACGACTCCGACCGGGACACCGCCCCCGCACCGCGGCCGCACGTGGAGATCCCCGCCGACGAGCTCTCGGCGGGCGGCACCCTGCGCACCGGCCGGACGACCGTCGCCCTCGAGGACTTCCCCCAGCGGGACGTGGTGCGCGACCAGCACCGCGCCTGGGCGCCCGCCTGGGAGGGCTGGGCCCGGCGCGACCGCGCCGCCAAGCCGGTCGTGCGCGCCTACGACCGCCTCTACCGGCTGTGCGTGGACGCCTCCGAACTGGGCGAGAGCTTCGAACTGGTCGTGGGCTTCGGCTACCTGACCTGGTCGGCACAGGGCGAGCCGATCCGCCGCCATCTCGTCACCTGCCGGGCCGTCATCTCCATCGATCCGGACACGGGCGCCATCACCGTGGGCCCCGACCCGGAACAGGGCAGCCCCGTCCTTGAGGAGTCCATGCTCGACGCCGGGCAGAAGGCCCGCGCCGACATCCGTGCCCTCGTACGCCAGGAACTGGACGCCGCCGGCGACACCACGGACCCGGTGTTCTTCGACCAGGTCCACCGTGCGCTGACCACCTGGACCATCGCGGCCCACGAGGCCGGGCGCTACGACCCCTCGCCCGCCCGGCACCGCGCCTCCGGCGACCCCGCCGTCCCGCTCGTCGGCTTCGCACCGGTGCTGCTCCTGCGGGAGCGCACCCGGCGCAGCATGCTGGAGGCGCTGCGCGGCGTCGCCGTCAGCATCGAACAGGGCGCCGAGCCCACCGCCCTGCTGCGGGCCATCGCCGGAGCCGGCGGCGACCGCCCGCTGGGCGAGCCCGGTACGGCCGGGGGCCGTGGGGAGCTGCCCGAGCTGTACTTCGCGCTGCCCTCCAACGACGAGCAGCGCACCATCGCCGAGCGGCTGCGCGACCGGGACCTCGTCGTGGTCCAGGGACCCCCGGGAACCGGCAAGACCCACACCATCGCCAACCTCGTCACCGACCTGCTGGCGCACGGCAACCGGGTGCTGATCACCAGTCACACGGCCCGCGCCCTGAAGGTGCTCAGGGACAAACTTCCCGCCAGCGTGCGCGAACTCTGTGTCAGCCGCACCGACGACGGGGCCGGCCAGCAGGAGCTGGAACAGTCGGTCAAGGCGCTCCTCGACCGGCAGGGGGACTTCGACCCGCGCGTCTACCGTCGCCGTATCGAGGAGCACGAGGAGCGGCTGCGCTCCGCCCGGTCCGCGCAGGCCCGCGCGCTCAAGACCCTGCGTGCCCTGCGTGAGCAGGAGACCTTCCGTCATCCCGTCGAGATCGGGGACTACGAGGGGACCCTGGCCCGGATCGCCGAGCGCCTGGCGGAGGAACGCCCGCGGTTCGCCTGGATCGGGCCGGTGCCCGGCGCCGCGCCCACCCTCGACGCGGCAGCCCTGACCGGCCTGCGGCGCGCCGCCCTCGCCTTCACCGACCGGCACCGTGCTCTCGCGGCCACCGTCACCGCCGCGCTTCCCGAGCCGGGGGAGCTGCCCTCGGGCCCCGACTTCGCCGACGCGGTCCGCACTGTCCGGGCCGCCGAGGCCGACCTCGCGGCGCTCCGGCAGGACGGCTCCGTCTCCCGCCTCGACGACGCGGTGTCCGCCCTCACGGCCGCCCAGCAGGAGCGGCTGGCCGCCGTACTCGACCGATTCACGGCCGGCGACGCGGCCGCCGCCGCGCTCCCCGCCGACTGGGCCGCCGAGCTGCGCCGGGACGTCCTCGCCGGACAGGACGTGGGCGCACGCAGCCGGCACGAGCGCACCACGGCAGCCCTGACCGCCATCGACGAGGCGGCGCGCGCCCTGGGGTCCACGCTGGTCAGCGGCCTGGAGGCGTACGACGTACCGACCGCGCTCGG
This sequence comes from Streptomyces sp. NPDC000345, assembly GCF_042898825.1. Classification (NCBI taxonomy): domain Bacteria; kingdom Bacillati; phylum Actinomycetota; class Actinomycetes; order Kitasatosporales; family Streptomycetaceae; genus Streptomyces; species Streptomyces sp. NPDC000345. The sequence continues at coordinate 493,036 of NZ_JBIAZE010000005.1, read as the reverse complement.
GCTCGCCACCACCCTGCGCGACGGCCTCGCGGCCGGCGAGAAGCTGCGCGGCACCTTCGGGATGAAGACCAGGCTGCGCAAGGCGGTCGGCGAGTTCCCGGAGACGGTACGGGTCGACGGCCGCACCGTGGAGACCGAGGCCGCCGCGGCCGTCGTCCTGCACCGGATCACCCTGGAGCGGCACCTCCAGGACATCGAGCGGGAGTGGGGCGACGGCCCCGACGCCTGGCAGCCCGCCACCCGCCGTGTCGCCCGGCTCCACCAGGACGCCGCCTCCCTGGCCACGCTGACGGCTCTCGCCGGGCTGCGCGCGGAGGCGGTGCGGGCGGCGGCCGACGCGCCCGGCCTCGCCGGCGTCGACTGGGGCGACACCACGGCCGTCGGCACGCTCCGCAGTGTGCTGCGGGCCAGAGCGGCGCGCAGGGCCGCCGATCCCGCCCGGGCCCTGATCGACGCGGCGCTGGTCGTGCTGCGCGCCGCGGCGCACCGGCGGGGTGCGCCGGCCGCCGTCGACCGGGCCCGTGCCGCGGCCGAGACCCACGACCCGGCCGCGTACTCCGCCGCCGTGGGCGACCTCGACGACCTGCGGGAGGCGCTCGCCCGCAAGGCCGAGTGCGACGACGCCTACCGACGGGTGGCGACCGAACTCCCCGAGGTCGCCGACACGCTGGAGTCTGCCCCGGAGGACCCCGAGTGGGACACGCGCCTCGCGGACTTCGAGGCCGCGTGGGCCTGGTCGGCATGGCACGCGCGGATGACGGAACTGACGGACCCGGAGGCCGAGAACCGGCAGCTGCGCCTGCTCACCGAGGCCGATGCCGAGATCCGCATCAGCCTGGAACGGCTGGCGGCCGACCGGGCCTGGTTCAACTGCCTGTCCCGCCTCACCGACGACCAGGCCGTCGCCCTCACCTCCTACCAGCAGAACGTCCGCAGGCTCGGCAAGGGCACCGGAAAGTACGCGGCCACCTACCGCCGCCAGGCCCGCGAGAGCCTGCAGGCCAGCCAGGAGGCGGTGCCGGCCTGGATCATGCCCTTGCACCAGGTCACCGAGACCGTGCCGATGGACCGGGCCGGACGCTTCGACGTCGTGATCATCGACGAGGCGAGCCAGTCCGGCCCCGAGGCGCTGCTGCTCGCCTGGCTCGGCGCGAAGGTGATCGTCGTCGGCGACGACCAGCAGGTCAGCCCCGCCCAGGTGGGCGTCGACCACGACGAGCAGTTCGCCCTGCAGCGGCGGCTCCTCGGCGAACTGCCCGCCGCCCGGCGCAACCTCTTCACGCCGACCGCGAGCCTCTTCGACATCGCGTCCGGTCTCGCCGGCGGCCGCGGCAGGCTGATGCTCCAGGAACACTTCCGGTGCATGCCGGAGATCATCGGCTTCTCCAACGAACTCTGCTACGGCGGCCGACTCCAGCCCCTGCGGCAGTACGGCGCCGACCGGCTGCCCCCGCTGCGGTCGGTGCACGTGGCCGACGGCCATGTCGAGGGCAGCGGCCAGAAGCAGATCAACCGGCCCGAGGCGGAGCGGCTGGTGGAGCAGGTCGCCCGGTGCATCGCGGACCCCGCCTACGCGGGGCGCACCATGGGCGTGATCACCCTGCTCGGTGCCGGACAGAAGTTCCTCATCGAGGACCTGCTGGCGGACCGCGTCCCGCTCGACGAGCGGCAGCGGCGGCGGCTGCGGGTGGGCAACGCGGAGGAGTTCCAGGGCGACGAGCGGGACATCGTGTTCATCGGCCTCGTCACCTCCCTCACCGGGCCGGACGGGCCGCGCCGCATCGGCTCCTACAACAGCGCGCTGTACCGCCAGCACATCAACGTGGCCGCGTCCCGGGCCCGTGACCAGGTGTGGCTGTTCCACAGCGTGGCGCTGACGGAACTCGGCGAGACCGATCTGCGGCGCGCCTACCTGGACTGGTTCTCGCGTCCCGCCGAGGAGCAGGACGGCATCGGGCTGGGCGACGTCCGGCCTGACGTTCCGCACGAGGCCTTCGACAGCCTCTTCGAGCAGCGGGTCTATCTGGCGCTGCGGGCCCGCGGCTACCGGGTGCGGCCGCAGTACCGGGCGGGCCGCTACCGCATCGACCTCGTCGTCGAGGGCGGGACGCGGCGCCTGGCCGTCGAGTGCGACGGCGACGCGTTCCACACCGAGGAGAACGCGGACGCGGACGCCGCCCGCCAGCGCGAGCTGGAGCGCGTGGGCTGGACGTTCGTCCGGATCCGGGGCAGCCGGTTCTTCCTCGACCCCGAGCGGGCGCTCGAGCCCCTGTGGGCGCAGCTGGAGCGGCTCGACATCGAAACGGCGGCCCAGCTGTCACGTGACCGTGCGGCGAGCGAGGCCGAGGCCCCCGGCGACGCAAGGCCCCCGACCGACCGGCCCCGCCCCGCCCTCCCGGCGGTCCCGGATCCCGCTTCGTACGACGGCCCCCACGGCCCCGTGGACCCGCGGCGGGGCGCAGCCGCGGAGGCCGGTCCGTATGACGGCCCGCGCGGCCGTGCGGGCGGGCGTCGCGAGGCTGCTCCGAAGCCCGCCGGCCCGTCCACCGACCCGCGTAGGCCCGCGGGCCGGCCGGGCACGGCTGCTGCGGAGGCGGGTCGGTACGAGGGCTCGCGTGGTGCTGTGGATCCGCGCCGCGGGGTGGTTTCCGGGGCTGGTCCGGCCGGTGACTCGCGCAGGCCCTCGGGCCGGCCGGGCGGGGCTGCTGCCGAGGCCGGTTGGCACGACGGCCCGGGTGGTCCTGGGGACCGGCCGCGCGGGGCGGAGGCCGGTCCGGGCGACGGCGTCCGAGGCCGTGCGGGCCAGCCGCCGGCGGGCGGGACCGACGTCCGTCCCGGCGCTCGCCGCGCGGGGAGTCCGGCGGGGCACCCCACGGTGTCCGGAAGGGCCCGCGGATCCGGCGCGGACGGCGCCATCGGCACCACCGCCATCGGCACCACCGACGCCGGCACCACCGACGCTGGCACCACCGGCGTCCCCGCCGGCTCCGGCCCCGTTTCCTCCGTGGGCCCGGGCAGGCCTTCTGAATCGGCGGCCGGTGACGGGAAGCCGGAGCTGGAGTCCGTGGCGCGGCTGCACCGTGACGAGGTCAATTCGGCGCAGCACGCGTTCAGCATGGGCCGGAGCGTGAAGAGCACCGCGCGGTTCCTCGCCGGAGTGGGGGTGCCCGGCTTCCCGGGCGCCGACGCCGTGGAGGTGCTGCGCGCCGGACGGGCGGTCGTGCGGGTCGCCCACGCCGAGATACAGGCCATGATCCGGGCCGTGATCGCCCATGCCGACGTGCCCGTGCTGGGCCCCGCGGGACAGACGGGTCTGGCCCGCTACCACGCACCCGGTTCCGCCGGCGTCACCGACGGGCGTACGACCGAGCTGCTGCGGGTCCGCCCGGCGGCGCCCCGTCCGGCGGCCGGGACCCTGCCCGCCGTACCGCGGCAGCCGGCGCGTGCCGCCGAGCCCGCTCCCGTGCCACAGCCGCGGGCGGCCGCCGGGCCCTCCGCCCCGGACCGGGTGGACCGGCTCAGCCCCGCCGCGCACCGCCGGGTGCACCGGGAACTGCAGCGCGTCCAGGACGCCCTGGACCGGCCCGCGCCCGAGATCGTGGCAGTCGACTCGTCCTCGCGGCAGGCACAGCTGGCGGACCACGACCGGCGGCGTGCGGCCCTGCGGCAGCGGCGGAGCTTCCTGCGGGACCTGCTGGACCGGGTCACGCCCGACTCCGCGTTCTCGGGCGGCTCGACGGTCGTGCCCGGCTGCCTGGTCGGCGTGGAGTATCCGGACGAGCCCGGCGTCACCACGTACGAGATCGCGATGCTCGCGGGCGACGAGGCGGAACGGCTGAGCCCGGACTCCGCGCTGGGCCGGGCGCTGATGGGGCGGGAGGTCGGCGACGAGGTGAGCTGGCTGACCGAGCGCGGTGCCGCCATGCGGGTCGTCGTGCGGTGTGTGGAGGACTGAGCGGCGGGGCCGGGGGCGTACGGCTGCTCCGTGCGTCCGGCATAGTCCGGACGCTCGGAATCCGTTCCGAAACCGCACCGCTTCGAGCGCGGGCGTGGCAGGGTTCTCACTCATCCGGCTCCACTTCGGTAACTCCTTGCTTATGACCGGGTCCGTCCTGTCACCCTGAGGGCATCCGACCGTCCCGGGAGCTGCGCATGGGGGCCATTCCGACCCAGCGGGAGACCTTCTCCCTCGCCACCGACGCGCTCCCGTACGCGCCCGTCGGTGCGCTCCCGCACCTGCGGACCACCCTGGGCGCCGGATCCCTCGCGCCCGGCGACGCCCGCGACCTGGTGCGAGCCGCGCTCACCGAGTGGGGCGGTGTGGCCGAGCACCTCGTCGGCGACGCGGTACTCGTCGTCAGCGAGCTCGTCACCAACGCCGTGATCCACGCCGGCACCGACGTGGAGCTGCTGTGCCGGCTGGAGGAGCATCCGGAGTGCGGCCGCGCGGTCGTCGTCGAGGTCTCCGACCACCATCCCTCCCGCGCCCCGCGCGACGACCCGCCCGAACCGCCGTACGAGACCCCCGAGTACGGCCGGGGCCTGCGCCTGGTCGCCACGCTCGCGGACGCCTGGGGAGTGACCTACCGCAGGGGCGCCAAGACGGTCTGGGCGCGGCTGCTGCCGACGCCGTCCGGGCCCCCGTACGACACCGAGGAGGCGGCCGCCCCCGGACCCGGTGCCGCCGTCGGTCTGCTCGAAGCCCTCGCCCCCGAACCGCAGGCCGCGGACCGGGGCCCGGACTGGCTGAACCGGGGCGCCCTGTCCTTCCTGGCCGAGGCCTCCGACCTGCTCGCCGGTCAGCTCGACGAGGACCTGGTCGCCGCGCTCACCAGCCAGCTGCTGGTGCCGCGGCTCGCCGACTGGTGCGCGGTGTGGCTGGAGGACGAGGTCAGCGGGCGCGGCGGCTGGGGCGAGTGGGCCGGGGGGCCAGGACCACGGCTGGCCCGGGTGTGGCACGCCAACGAGGGTCACATCGAGGAACTGCGCCGGGCCCTGGAGAAGGACCCGCCGCGGCCGTCCGATCCCCCGCGCTCGGGCCCGGAGCCCTACCCCTGGCCCGGCACGGCCCTCGGCCCGCGCGGCACGGCCCTCGCCTACCGGCTGATCGCCGGCGGCCGCCCGCTGGGCACCCTGGCGATCGGACAGGCCGGACCGCGGGCCTTCCCCGACGAGGTGACGGGGCTCGTCGAGGACCTCGGCCGCCGGGTGGCGCTGGCGATCGGCGCGGCCCGCCAGTACGCCCGCCAGGTCACCATCAGCGCCGTCCTGCAGCGCGGTCTGCTGCCCGGCGCGATGGCCGAGATCCCCGGGGTGCGCAGCGCCCTCGTCTACGAGCCGCGCGAGCAGGGCGGCCCGAGCGGCGACTTCTACGACCTGTTCCCGGCGGGCGACGGCCGCTGGTGCTTCGCCATCGGCGACGTCCAGGGCAAGGGCCCGGAGGCGGCCGTCGTCATCGGTCTGGCGCGCCCCTGGCTGCGGCTGCTGGCCCGCGAGGGCTACGGCGTCCCCGACGTCCTGGACCGCCTCAACCAGCTCCTCCTCGACGACGCGACCGAGGCCGCCGACGCCGCCGCCCGCGCCTTCGTCGGCCCCGCCGGACCCGCCGACGGCCCCCAGACCCGCTTCCTGTCCCTCCTCTACGGCGAGCTCGCCCCCTTCGAGGGAGGCGTCCGCTGCACCCTCGCCTCCGCCGGTCACCCGCTGCCGCTGCTGCTGGGCCCGGACGGCTCCGTCGCCACGGCCGCGCGCCCGCAGACCCTCCTCGGGGTCGTCGAGGACGCCACGTACACCAGTGACGTGCTGGAACTGCGGCACGGCGACAGCCTGCTGTGCGTCACCGACGGGGTGACGGAGCGGCGCTCGGGCTCGCGCCAGTTCGACGACGGCGACGGCCTGGCCGCCGCGCTCGCCGGGTGCGTCGGCCTGGACGCGGAGCTGATCGCGCGGCGCATCCGCCGGCTGGTGCACGAGTTCGGCGAGCGGCCGCCCGAGGACGACCTGGCGCTGCTGGTGCTGCAGGCGGAGTAGGTGTGCGCCGGGGTGCTGGACAATGGAGGGCATGCCTTCCGCACTCCCCGACGGCGAGCCGGTCCCCGACGACGGCGCGCTCCCGGCGCACGCGCTCACCGGCGCCGCCGACCGCCCCCTCGGGTTCTATCTGCACGTCCCCTACTGCGCGACCCGCTGCGGGTACTGCGACTTCAACACCTACACCGCGACCGAGCTGCGCGGCACCGGCGGTGTCCTCGCCTCCCGCGACAACTACGCCGACACCCTGACCGACGAGATCCGCCTGGCCCGCAAGGTGCTCGGCGACGACCCGCGCGAGGTCCGCACGGTCTTCGTCGGCGGCGGCACACCGACCCTGCTGGCCGCCTCCGACCTGGTGCGGATGCTGGGCGCGATCCGCGACGAGTTCGGTCTCGCGGCCGACGCGGAGGTCACCACGGAGGCCAACCCCGAGTCGGTGGACCCGGCGTATCTGGCGACCCTGCGCGCGGGCGGCTTCAACCGTGTCTCCTTCGGCATGCAGAGCGCCCGGCAGCACGTCCTGAAGGTCCTCGACCGCACGCACACACCGGGACGGCCGCAGGCGTGTGTGGCGGAGGCGCGGGCGGCGGGCTTCGAGCACGTCAACCTGGACCTGATCTACGGCACCCCGGGCGAGTCGGACGACGACTGGCGGGCGTCCCTGGACGCGGCGCTGGGGGCCGGCCCGGACCACGTCAGCGCGTACGCGCTGATCGTCGAGGAGGGCACGCAGCTCGCCCGCCGCATCCGCCGCGGCGAGGTCCCGATGACCGACGACGACGTCCACGCCGACCGCTATCTGATCGCGGACGAGGTGATGTCGGCCGCGGGCTACGACTGGTACGAGGTGTCGAACTGGGCCACCTCCGCGGCGGCCCGGTGCCTGCACAACGAGCTGTACTGGCGGGGCGCCGACTGGTGGGGCGCGGGGCCGGGCGCCCACTCGCACGTCGGCGGGGTGCGGTGGTGGAACGTGAAGCATCCGGGGGCGTACGCGGCGGCCCTGGCGGCGGGGCGCTCGCCCGGGGCGGGACGCGAACTCCTCTCGGACGAGGACCGGCGGGTGGAGCGGATCCTGCTGGAGCTGCGGCTGCGGGAGGGCGTGCCGCTGTCGCTGCTGCGGCAGGACGGGCTCGCGGCGGCCCGCCGGGCCCTGTCGGAGGGGCTGCTGGACCGCGGGCCCTACGGCGAGGGGCGCGCCGTGCTGACGCTGCGGGGGCGGTTGCTGGCGGACGCGGTGGTGCGGGACCTGGTGGACTGATCACTGCGGCGAGCGGCCCGGTGCCGCGTCAGGCCGCACCGCTGTCCGTGACGAAGTCGATCAGTTCCTCCACCCGCCCCAGCAGCTCCGGTTCCAGGTCCCTGTAGGAGCCGACTTTCGCCAGGATCGCCTGCCACACCGCGCCGGTGTTGTCCGACGGCCAGCCCAGGGCCCGGCACACCCCCGTCTTCCAGTCCTGGCCGTGCGGTACCCGCGGCCAGGCCGCGATGCCCAGGGACGACGGCTTCACCGCCTCCCAGATGTCGATGTACGGGTGGCCGACCACCAGCGCGTGCGCGCTGGTCACCGACTGCGCGATGCGCCACTCCTTCGTCCCCGGCACCAGGTGGTCCACCAGGACGCCCAGGCGCGCGTCCGGGCCCGGGGCGAAGTCCGCGACGATCGACGGCAGGTCGTCGACGCCCTCCAGGTACTCCACGACCACGCCCTCGATGCGCAGGTCGTCGCCCCACACCTTCTCGACCAGCTCGGCGTCGTGCCGGCCCTCGACGTAGATGCGGCCGGCGCGGGCCACCCGTGCGCGGGCGCCGGGGACGGCGACCGAACCGGAGGCGGTACGGGCCGGGCGCACGGGGCCACCCGACGACGGCCGTACGAGGGTCACCACGCGGCCCTCCAGCAGGAAGCCGCGCGGCTCCAGCGGGAACACCCGGTGCTTGCCGAAGCGGTCCTCCAGGGTCACCGCGCCCGCCTCGCAGCGGATCACCGCGCCGCAGAAGCCGGTGCCGGGCTCCTCCACGACCAGGCCGGGCTCCGCCGGGACCTCGGGGACGGGCTTCGGCTTCTTCCAGGGAGGAGTCAGGTCGGCGGAGTACTGGCGCATTCGGATGACGATAGGAGAAGCCCCGGCCCCGAGGGGTGAAGGCTCAGCGCGACACGCCGAAACGCACCGCCAGCGCGTCCCGCTGCGCCCGCACGTACGCCGCGTCCACCACGGCCCCGTGACCGGGCACGTACAGCGCGTCCTCGCCGCCGAGGTCGAGGAGTCGGTCCAGGGCGGCGGGCCAGTGGGAGGGGACGGCGTCGGGGCCGGCCTGCGGCTCGCCGGACTCCTCGACCAGGTCGCCGCAGAACACGACCTCCGGGGAGCCGGGGCCGCCGGGGACGAGGACCACCAGGTCGTGGGCGGTGTGGGCGGGGCCGACGTTCGCCAGCAGGACCTGCCGGCCGCCGCCGAGGCCGAGGGTCCACTCGCCGGAGACGAGGTGGCGGGGGCGGACCAGGGTGTCCGCGGCCTCCGTAGCGGTCGTCTCGTCCAGACCGTGGCGCACCGCGTCCGCCCGCAGCTCCTCCGCCCGTACCGTGTCGACGCCCACCGCCCCGAAGACCTCCGCGCCCGCGAACGCCGCGGCGCCGAACACATGGTCGAAGTGCGGATGGGTGAGCGCGAGATGGGTCACACGCGCGCCGGTCAGCTCCTCGGCCTGCGCCCGCAGCCGCGCACCCTCCGCGAGGCTCGACCCCGCGTCCACCACCAGCACCGCGCCCGCCCCGACGACCAGCCCGGCCGTGCAGTCCCAGCCCGGCAGCCGCACCCGCCCGACCCCGGCCGCGACCTGCTCCCACCCCAGCTCTTCCCAAGTCACCGTCATACCGGGACGCTAACGGTAGGACGCCCTGCCGCCGGACGACCTTGCCCGGGGCGTACCCCACAGCCGTACACTGGGCCGGGGAACGCTGGCACTCGGAAGTGAAGAGTGCCAGGGCAGGCGCCCAGGGGACTGGGGACTACTTCTGGAGGTGTGCGCGGATGCTGAGTGAACGCAGGCTGCAGGTACTGCGCGCCATCGTCCAGGACTATGTCGGCACCGAGGAGCCCGTGGGCTCGAAGGCGCTCACGGAGCGGCACAACCTCGGCGTGTCCCCGGCGACGGTCCGCAACGACATGGCCGCCCTGGAGGACGAGGGGTACATCGCCCAGCCGCACACCAGCGCCGGGCGCATCCCCACCGACAAGGGCTACCGGCTGTTCGTCGACAAGCTGGCCGGCGTCAAGCCGATGACCGCGCCCGAGCGGCGCGCCATCCAGAACTTCCTCGACGGCGCCGTCGACCTCGACGACGTGGTCGCGCGGACGGTGCGGCTGCTCGCCCAGCTCACGCGGCAGGTCGCCGTCGTGCAGTACCCGTCGCTGACCCGGTCCACCGTGCGGCACGTGGAACTGCTGTCGCTCGCCCCGGCCCGGCTGATGCTCGTGCTGATCACGGACACCGGCCGCGTCGAGCAGCGGATGGTGGACTGCCCGGCGCCCTTCGGGGAGGCCTCGCTGGCGGATCTACGCGCGCGGCTCAACAGCCGGGTCGCGGGCCGCCGGTTCACGGACGTGCCGCGTCTGGTCGAGGACCTGCCGGACGCCTTCGAGGCCGAGGACCGCGGCACGGTCTCGACGGTGCTCTCCACGCTGCTGGAGACGCTCGTCGAGGAGAACGAGGAGCGGCTGATGATCGGCGGCACCGCCAATCTCACCCGCTTCGGACATGACTTTCCCCTCACCATCCGGCCCGTCCTGGAGGCCCTTGAGGAGCACGTGGTGCTCCTCAAGCTCCTGGGCGAGGCGGGGGATTCGGGCATGACCGTACGCATCGGTCACGAGAACGCCTACGAGGGACTCAACTCCACTTCCGTGGTGTCGGTCGGCTACGGTTCGGGCGGCGAGGCAGTCGCCAAGCTCGGCGTGGTCGGACCGACCCGCATGGATTACCCGGGAACGATGGGAGCGGTACGCGCAGTGGCACGGTACGTCGGACAGATCCTGGCGGAGTCGTAAGTGGCCACGGACTACTACGCCGTTCTCGGCGTGCGCCGCGACGCGTCGCAGGAAGAGATCAAGAAGGCCTTCCGCCGGCTCGCCCGCGAGCTGCACCCGGACGTCAACCCGGATCCGAAGACCCAGGAGCGGTTCAAGGAGATCAACGCCGCCTACGAGGTGCTGTCGGACCCGCAGAAGAAGCAGGTCTACGACCTCGGCGGCGACCCCCTCTCGCAGGCGGGCGGCGGCGCGGGCGGCTTCGGGGCGGGTGGCTTCGGCAACTTCTCCGACATCATGGACGCGTTCTTCGGCACGGCGTCCCAGCGCGGCCCGCGCTCGCGCACCCGGCGCGGCCAGGACGCGATGATCCGGCTGGAGGTGGACCTCGAGGAGGCCGCCTTCGGCACGACCAAGGACATCCAGGTCGACACGGCGGTCGTCTGCGGCACCTGCAGCGGTGAGGGCGCCGCCCCCGGCACCACGGCCCAGACGTGCGACATGTGCCGCGGCCGCGGCGAGGTCTCCCAGGTGACCCGGTCCTTCCTCGGCCAGGTCATGACCTCGCGGCCCTGCCCGCAGTGCCAGGGCTTCGGCACCGTCGTCCCGACCCCGTGCCCGGAGTGCGCGGGCGACGGCCGTATCCGCTCCCGGCGGACGCTCACGGTCAAGATCCCGGCCGGTGTCGACAACGGCACCCGCATCCAGCTCGCGGGCGAGGGCGAGGTCGGCCCCGGCGGCGGTCCCGCCGGTGACCTGTACGTCGAGATCCACGAGCTGCCGCACGCGATGTTCCAGCGGCGCGGCGACGACCTGCACTGCACGGTGACGCTCCCGATGACCGCGGCGGCCCTCGGCACCAAGGTGCCGCTGGAGACGCTGGACGGCCTGGAGGAGGTCGACATCCGGCCCGGCACCCAGTCCGGCCAGTCGATCCCGCTGCACGGCCGGGGCGTCACCCATCTGCGGGGCGGCGGCCGCGGCGACCTCATCGTCCACGTCGAGGTCCAGACGCCGACCAAGCTCGACCCCGAGCAGGAACGGCTGCTGCGCGAGCTGGCCAAGCTCCGCGGCGAGGAGCGGCCGCAGGGCCAGTTCCAGCCGGGCCAGCAGGGTCTGTTCTCGCGGCTGAAGGACGCGTTCAACGGCCGCTGACGGGCTGCCGGGGGCTGCCGCGCCGCCGCCCCCGGACCCCCGCCGAGGCCCTGGACGGGCCTCGGCCCGGACCGCAGCACCGGCTGGTCCCGTCACACCCTCGCCGGAGGGACGGCCGGATTCGGACTTGTTCGGAGGACGTGACAACATGCCGTCATGTCCTCCGCGCTGACCGATCTCTTCCCCCATCCGATCGTGCAGGCCCCCATGGCGGGCGGCGTCTCCGTGCCCCAGCTCGCCGCCGCCGTGTCCGAGGCCGGCGGGCTCGGGTTCCTCGCCGCCGGGTACAAGACGGCCGACGGCATGTACCAGGAGATCAAGCAGCTCCGGGGGCTCACCGGCCGCCCCTTCGGCGTGAACCTCTTCATGCCGCAGCCCGAACAACCCGGTGCGGTCGACGGCTCCACCGCAACGGCCGGCGCCGCGCCTCTCGACGCCGGCGCCGTGCAGGTCTACGCCGAGCAGCTCGCCGGCGAGTCCACCTGGTACGACACCGAGCTGGGCGACCCGGACAGCGGCCGCGACGACGGCTACGACGCCAAGATCGCCGTACTGCTGGACAACCCGGTGCCGGTGGCGTCCTTCCACTTCGGCGTCCCCAGCGCCGACACGCTGGAGTCGCTGCGCCGCGCGGGCACGTTCACCCTGGTCACCGTGACCTCCGTAGAGGAGGCCGGGGCCGTCGAGCAGGCCGGGGCGGACGCCGTGATCGTGCAGGGCATGGAGGCCGGCGGGCACCAGGGCACCCACAAGGACATCCCCGAGAACGACGGCTCCGGCATCGGGCTGCTCTCCCTGATCGCCCAGGTCCGCGAGGCCGTGAGCCTGCCGATCGTCGCCGCCGGCGGCATCATGCGCGGCAGCCAGATCGCCGCCGTCCTCGCGGCCGGCGCGAGCGCGGCCCAGCTGGGCACCGCCTTCCTCGCCACCCCCGAGTCGGGCGCGCACGCCGTGCACAAGGAGGCGCTGACCAACCCCCTCTTCGTGCGCACCGAACTGACCCGCGCCTTCTCCGGCCGCCCCGCCCGCGGCCTGGTCAACCGCTTCCTGCGCGAGCACGGCCCCTACGCCCCCGCCGCCTACCCCGAGGTCCACCACCTCACCTCGCCGCTGCGCAAGGCCGCCGCCAAGGCGGGCGACGCGCAGGGCATGGCGCTGTGGGCGGGCCAGGGGCACCGGATGGCCCGGGAGCTTCCCGCCGGGCGGCTGGTGGAGGTCCTGGTGTCCGAACTCGAGGCGGCACGGGCGGCGTTGGTGCGGCGTCCGGCCGGTGAGCGGGGCCTCTCGTGACCGCGCCGGTGTTCGTCGTCGACGAGCTGACCCGCGGCGGCGCGTTCGTGCTGGAAGGGCCCGAGGGACGGCACGCCGTCTCCGTGAAGCGGCTGCGGGCCGGGGAGGCGGTCGTCCTCACCGACGGGGCAGGGCACTGGGCGGAGGGCGAGGTGCTCGCCGCCGAGGGCAGGGACCGGCTGGTCGTGAGCCTGAAGGACGTCGTCGAGGAGCCCGTCGAGTCGCCCCGCGTCACCGTCGTCCAGGCGCTGCCGAAGGGGGACCGGGGCGAGCTGGCCGTCGAGACGATGACCGAGACCGGCGTCGACGCGATCGTCCCGTGGGCCGCCTCCCGCTGCATCACACAGTGGAAGGGCGAGCGGGGGCTGAAGGCGCTCGCGAAGTGGCGGGCCACCGCCCGTGAGGCCGGCAAGCAGTCCCGCCGGGTCCGCTTCCCCCTGGTCGCCGACGCGGCGACCACCAAGCAGGTGGCGGACATGCTGGCGCGGGCCGACTTCGCCGCCGTACTGCACGAGGACCGTGACTACGGCAGCGAGCCGCTGGCCACCGCCCAACTCCCCGCCGAGGGCGAGATCGTGCTCGTCGTCGGCCCCGAAGGGGGCGTCTCCCCGGACGAGTTGGCGCTCTTCGAACAGGCGGGTGCCAGGGCGTACCGGCTGGGCCGCAGCGTGCTGCGCACCTCGACCGCCGGAACGGCCGCCACAGCCCTGATCCTCGGCCGCACGGGCCGCTGGTCCTGATCCCGGGCGGGGCGGGGCCGCTGGGCGTGATCGTCGGCCGGGCGTGTCGCTGGTTCTGGTCCCGGGCGGGACGGGGCCGCTGGGCGTGGTCCTTGGCCGGACGCGCCGCTGTTCCTGATCCCAGGCCGGAGGGGTCGCTGCTTCTGGCCGGCGCCGGGGTGTTCAGTCGTGGGCCACTGCCGGGAACAGTTCCCAGCCGTCCAAGTCCTCCGTCGAGGGCAGCAGTCCGCGTCGGGCCGCCTCGTCGACGAGGGCGCGTACGACGGCGGGCCGGTGGAGGTTGAGGTGGTGGTGGCGGTCGCCCACACCGCCGGTGTGGGTGTACGCGCCGTCGCCGGCGTAGTGGCCGTCCCCGGTCCGGAAGACGATCCGGGTGCGGACCCCGTCGCGCAGGAGGGTGAGGATCTCCCGGCAGGGCTCGTGCCGGTGACGGACCCTCCACAGATACGTGGTGGCGTCGTCCACGACGAGACTTCTCAGACGGCGTCGGTCGCGCATGGGTTCAGCGTAGATCGTGGCCGCATACGGGCTGTCGCGCCGTCTGCGTGAGTGGCAGGCTGCCCTCCATGGGAGCCTTGAGGCGGATGCGGCTTCTCCTGGTCGTGCCGGTGGCCGTGGGCGGCGCCGTGGCCTGCGAGCCGGGCGGCGGGGTGAGCAGTGCCTCCGTGGCCTACACGACCGACCAGGCCGCAACGGCGGAGATCGAGCGGCGGGACGTCGACGTGCGCTGGCTGACCTGCACCGGCGGCACCGAGGACCGTCTCGTCTCCGTCGAGTGCCAGGGGGAGACCGGCGACGGACGGGACGTCGGCGTCGACGGCAAGGTCGTCCGCGCGGTCGACGGCAAGTGCGTGCGGGGTGACCTGCGGGCGGTCGTCGGCAAGAAGGAGGTGTTCCGGGTCAGCGGGCTCGGGGACTGCGGATCCGTGACCCCCTCGCCGGTCGGGCCGTCCGGCTCGGCGCGGCCCGGCGGGCAGCCGACCGTCACGGTCACCGTGACCGTCACCCGGACCGTGCAGGGCAGTGGCGGACAGAAGTGATCGAAACCCCTGACCTGCGGCGCCGTCCTTGCATAGAGTGACCTGGTGACACAGTCCGCGACGCCTGCCGCATACTTCCGACACCCGCACCTGCACGGCGAGTTGGTGGCCTTCGCCGCCGAGGACGACGTGTGGCTCGCGCCCCTCGGCGGAGGGCGCGCCTGGCGGGTCAGCGCCGACAACGTACCGGTCTCCTCGCCCCGTATCTCGCCCGACGGCACCACCGTCGCCTGGGCCTCCACCCGCGACGGCGCCCCCGAGGTGCACATCGCCCCGGTCGACGGCGGACCGGCCACCCGCCTGACGTACTGGGGGAGTTGGCAGACCCGGGTGCGCGGCTGGACCCCGCAGGGCCAGGTCCTCGCCGTCAGCACCCACGACCAGGCGACCCTGCGCCGCAGCTGGGCCCGGGCCGTCCCCGTCGACGGCGGACCGGCCACCACACTGCCGTACGGCCCGGTCGGCGCCGTGGCCCACGGCCCGCACACGGTGCTGCTGTCCGCGCCGATGGGCCGCGAGGCCGCCTACTGGAAGCGCTACCGGGGCGGCACGGCGGGCAAGCTGTGGATCGACCGGGACGGCACCGGCGACTTCGTCCGGCTGCACACCGAGCTGGACGGGAACATCGAGTACCCGGTGTGGGCCGGGGACAGGATCGCGTTCCTCTCCGACCACGAGGGCACCGGCGCGCTGTACTCGTCCCTCGCCGACGGGTCCGACCTGCGGCGGCACACCCCGCTGGACGGTTTCTACGCCCGGCACGCCACCGGCGACGGCACCCGGATCGTGTACATGTCGGCGGGGGAGCTGTGGCTGCTCGACGACCTCGACGGTGCCGAGCCACGCCGCCTCGACGTCCGCCTCGGCGGGCAGCGCACCGACCGCCGCCCGTACCCGGTGACCCCCTCGCGCTGGCTGGGCGGGGCCGCGCCGGACCACACCGCGCGCGGCAGCGCCGTCGAGGTGCGCGGGGCCGTGCACTGGGTGACCCACCGCTCCGGGCCCGCGCGGGCGCTCGCCGCCGAGCCGGGGGTGCGGGCCCGGCTGCCGCGCACCTTCCGCACGGAGGGCGAGGAGTGGGTGGTGTGGGTGACGGACGCCGAGGGCGAGGACGCCCTGGAGTTCGCCCCGGCCACCGGGCCCGTCGCGGGCGCCGCCCCGCGCCGGCTCGCGGCCGGACGGCTCGGGCGGGTCCTGGAACTCGCCATGGCGCCCGACGGCAGCCGGGCCGCCGTCGCCTCGCACGACGGGCGGCTGCTGCTCGTAGAACGGGAGAGCGGCGAGGTCCGCGAGGTCGACCGCAGCGCCGACGGAGACGTCGGCGACCTGGTCTTCTCGCCCGACTCGGCGTGGCTCGCCTGGTCGCACCCCGGCCCGCGCCCGCTCGCCCAGCTCAAGCTCGCCAACGTCACCGATCTGTCGGTCACCGAGGCGACCCCGCTGCGCTTCCGCGACTACGCGCCCGCCTTCACCCTCGACGGCAAGCACCTGGCGTTCCTGTCCACGCGCGCCTTCGACCCGGTCTACGACGAGCACGTCTTCGACCTCTCCTTCCCGGCCGGCGCCCGCCCGCACCTGATCACGCTGGCCGCGACGACGCCGTCGCCGTTCGGCCCGCAGCGGCACGGCCGTCCCTTCGACGCGCCCGACAAGGACGAGACGCCCGACAGCGAGGGCACCCCGGCCACCCGGATCGACCTCGAGGGCCTCGCCGACCGGATAGTGCCCTTCCCGGTCGAGGCCGGCCGCTACTCCGGCCTCGCGGCGGCCAAGGACGGCGTGCTGTGGCTGCGCCACCCCGTGCGCGGCGTCCTCGGCACCTCCCGCGCCACCCCCGACGACCCCGATCCGAACACCGAGCTGGAGCGCTACGACCTCGTCCAGCAGCGCATCGAGCACCTCGCCGCCGACGCCGACGGCTACGAGGTCAGCGGCGACGGCAAGCGGCTGCTGCTGCGGACCGACGGCAAGCTCAAGGTCGTACCCAGCGACCGGCGCGCCTCCGGCGACGAGGACAGCGACAGCAACATCACGGTCGACCTCGGCCGGATCCGGCAGCTGGTCGACCCGGCCGCCGAGTGGCGGCAGATGTACGACGAGACCGGCCGCATCATGCGGGACAACTTCTGGCGGGCGGACCTGGGAGGAGTGGACTGGGACGGCGTCCTGGACCGCTACCGGCCGCTGCTGGAGAAGGTCGCCACCCACGACGACCTGGTCGACGTGCTCTGGGAGGTGCACGGCGAGCTGGGCACCTCACACGCCTACGTCTCGCCCCGCGGCGGCTTCGGCCGGGGCGCCCGCCAGGGGCTGCTCGGCGCCGACATCTCCCGGCACGAGGACGGCAGCTGGCGCATCGACCGGGTGCTGCCCTCGGAGACCTCCGACCCCGACGCCCGCTCGCCGCTCGCCGCACCCGGCGTCGCGGTGCGGGCCGGGGACGCGATCGTCGCCGTGTCGGGGCATCCGGTGGACCCGGTGACGGGCCCCGGCCCGCTGCTCGTCGGCACGGCGGGCAAGGTGGTGGAACTGACCGTCTCGCCCTCCGGCGGGGGCGAGCCGCGGCACGCGGTCGTGGTCCCCGTCGCCGACGAGGAGGCGCTGCGCTACCACGCGTGGGTCGCGGACCGGCGGGCGTATGTGCACGAGGTCTCGGGGGGCCGGCTCGGCTACCTCCACGTGCCGGACATGCAGGCGCCCGGCTGGGCCCAGATCCACCGCGACCTGCGGGTGGAGGTGGCCCGTGAGGGGCTGGTCGTGGACGTCCGGGAGAACCGGGGCGGACACACCTCGCAACTGGTCGTGGAGAAGCTGGCGCGGCGGATCGTCGGCTGGGACGTGCCGCGCGGGATGCGGCCGTTCAGCTATCCGGAGGACGCGCCCCGGGGGCCCGTGGTCGCCGTCGCCAACGAGTTCTCCGGGTCCGACGGGGACATCGTCAACGCGGCGATCAAGGCCCTCGGGATCGGACCGGTGGTCGGCACCCGCACCTGGGGCGGCACGATCGGCATCGACAGCCGCTACCACCTGGTCGACGGCACCCTCGTCACCCAGCCCAAGTACGCGATCTGGCTGGAGGGTTACGGGTGGGGCGTGGAGAACCACGGCGTCGACCCGGACGTCGAGGTGGTCTGCGCCCCGCAGGACCACGCGGCCGGCCGGGACGTCCAGCTGGACGAGGCGGTGCGGCTGGCGTTGGCCGCGCTGGAGTCGACGCCGGCCAGAACGCCCCCCGCGCTGCCGTGACCGTCCAGGGGGCTCCCCGCCCCCTGGACCCCCGGCCTGTGCCCCTCCACCACGCGGCTCGGTCGGCAAAGAGGTGGCCGTCGTCCAGCCACCGCTCGCTACGATGCCCCGTAAGAGATCACCCGCCGCAAAGGAGACCTCATGGCCGGGGAACCGCAGGACGACTGCCTGTTCTGCAAGATCGTCGAAGGGCACATCCCGGCGACGATCATCCGGGAGACGGAGACGACCGTGGCGTTCCGGGACATCAACCCGCAGGCCCCCACGCACGTCCTGGTGATCCCGAAGGCGCACTACAAGGACGCCGCCGTCCTGGCCGCCGAGGCGCCGCAGCTCGCCGCCGACGTGCTGCGCGAGACGCAGGCCGTCGCCGACGAGGACAAGCTGGAGAGCTACCGCATCGTCTTCAACACCGGCACCGGCGCCGGCCAGACCGTCTGGCACGCCCACGCGCACGTCATCGGCGGCCGTGGCCTGCAGTGGCCCCCCGGGTGACCTGCCATGTCCGTACGTGAACTGGTCGTCCTCGGCACCGCCAGCCAGGTCCCGACCCGGCACCGCAACCACAACGGCTATCTGCTCCGCTGGGACGGCGAGGGCATCCTCTTCGATCCCGGCGAGGGCACCCAGCGCCAGATGCTGCGGGCCGGTGTCGCGGCCCACGACATCCACCGGATCTGCGTCACGCACTTCCACGGCGACCACTCGCTCGGCCTCGCCGGGGTCGTCCAGCGCATCAATCTCGACCAGGTCCGGCACGAGGTCACCGTCCACTACCCGCAGTCGGGGCAGCGCTTCTTCGACCGCCTCCGCTACGCGACCGCCTACCGGGAGACGGTGGAGCTGACCGAGGCACCGGTGAGCGCCGACGGGGCCGTCGGCAGCCTGGGCTCCTGCACGCTGGAGGCCCGCAGGCTCTCCCACCCCGTGGAGTCCTACGGCTACCGGCTGATCGAACCCGACGGCCGCCGGATGCTCCCCGACCGCCTCGCCGCGCACGGCATCAAGGGTCCGGACGTGGGCCTTCTCCAGCGCGAGGGTTTCGTCCGCGGTGTCTCGCTCGACGACGTGAGCGAGATCCGGCGCGGGCAGCGGTTCGCGTTCGTCATGGACACCCGGATGTGCGAGGGCGTGCACGCGCTCGCGGAGGGCGCCGACATGCTCGTCATCGAGTCGACCTTCCTCGACGAGGACGAGCGACTCGCCGTCGAGCACGGCCATCTGACCGCCGGTCAGGCCGCCCGCGCCGCCCGGGACGCCGGCGTACGGCATCTCGTGCTCACCCACTTCAGCCAGCGCTACTCGGAGCCGGACGACTTCGAGCGCCAGGCGAGGGCGGCGGGCTTCGACGGCGAGCTGACCGTGGCCCACGATCTGCTCCGGGTGCCGCTGCCGAAACGACGGTAAAGCGGACGTACGATGCTTTGATGTCCCTCCCGAAAGCCGAACTGCACCTGCACATCGAAGGCACCCTGGAGCCGGAGCTGGCCTTCGAGCTGGCCGCCCGCAACGGGGTCGCGCTGCCGTACGCCGACACCGACGAACTCCGCAGGGCGTACCGGTTCGAGGATCTGCAGTCCTTCCTGAACCTGTACTACGAACTCATGGCCGTCCTGCGCACCGAGCGGGACTTCGAGGATCTGGCGCGCGCCTACCTCGCCCGCGCCGCCGCACAGGGCGTGCGGCACGCGGAGATCTTCTTCGACCCGCAGGCCCATCTGGCCCGCGGCGTCGGCATGGGCACGGTCGTGGAGGGGCTGTGGCGGGCGCTCGGGACCAGTGAGGCCGACCACGGGATCTCGACCCGGCTGATCCTCTGCTTCCTGCGCGACGAATCCGCCGAGTCGGCCCTCGAGACGCTGGAGGCGGCCAAGCCCCACTTCGACCGGATCACCGGCATCGGGCTCGACTCCGCCGAGGTGGGGCACCCGCCGGTGAAGTTCCGCGAGGTGTACGAAGCCGCCGCCGCGCTGGGGCTGCGCCGCGTGGCGCACGCGGGGGAGGAGGGGCCGCCGGAGTACATCACCGAGGCCCTCGACGTCCTCGGCGTCGAGCGCGTCGACCACGGGCTGCGCTGCATGGAGGACCCGGCGCTCGTCGAGCGGCTGGTGCGGGAGCGGATCCCGCTCACCCTGTGCCCGCTGTCCAACGTGCGGCTGCGCACGGTCGACACCCTCGCCGACCACCCGCTGCCCGCGATGCTCGACGCCGGGCTCGTCTGCACGGTCAACTCCGACGACCCGGCCTACTTCGGCGGCTACGCGGGCGACAACTTCGACGCCGTACGGCAGACCCTGGGCCTGAGCGAGGAACGGCTGCGCGAGCTGGCCCGCAACTCCTTCACCGCCTCCTTCCTGGAGGACGACGAGGAGCGGCGGGCGCGGTGTCTCGCCGAGGTGGACGCCTACACGTTTCCTTCGTAGGGAGCGGTCCGCTCCGCCTGGCGCCTGGTCTTCACCGTGGCGGTGTGGCCACAGCAGGTGAACGTGCGGATCCGGGGCCCCGAGGTCTTGGTGATCTTCACATGGTGCAGCCGGGCGGTGGTGTCGACGGACGACGCGATGACCGCGACACCGCCGGTCCCGCCCCGGACGACGTCCTTGGCCGCGGTGAACGAACCGTCCTGGAGGGCCATCCCGAAGTAGGTGTTGCCGGTCATGCGGTTGCGGCTGATCCTCGCGGTGTCCACCGCGTAGATGCCCAGCTGGTTCCCGGTGAGGCGGTTCCCGGTGATGACCGTCCCCGGGGCGCCCGCCAGGATGCCGGCGTGCTGGACGTCCTCGAAGAAGTCGGTGCCGCAGCCCGGGTCCGGCTCGCGGCAGGCGTTGTCACGGACGACGTTGTGCTCGATCCGGCCGGTCGCCTCGATGAACTCGATCCCGTCCGTCGACAGCTTCTTCTGTCCGACGACGACATTGCGGACCAGGGTGGCGCGGGAGCGCGCGTTGAGGACGACGATGCCGGCGCCCTGGTAGTCCGTGATGCGGGAGTCGGTGATGGTCGCCGATCCGGTGCCCTCCGGAAGGCCGCCGACGAGGACCGCGGTGGCGCTGCGGAAGCACGGTGCGAGGGGGGTGTCCTTGATGTGGGTCACCTTCGCCCGGCCGAGGTCCAGGTGGGCCCCGCCCATGACCCGGATGCCCGCTCCCAGCGCGCCCTTGTCGCAGGTGCCGGAACCCGGCCCGCTCACCGTGAGACGGGAGATCCGCACCGATGCCGCGTCGTCGAGGGTGACGATCGCGGTGCGGCCGTCGGGTCCCTTCACCAGCTTCCTCGGGGCGCGGATCGTGGTCTTCCCGGCTCCCGCCCCGGTGAGGGTGAGCTTCTTGCCGATCGTCACCTGCTCCCGGTAGACGCCGGGGCGGACGGTGACGCGGTCTCCCGGGCGCGCGGCGTCGACCGCGGACTGGATGGTCGGGAAGGCCCTGGTGGGGACGACCAGGGCGCGCGGTTTCGGCTTCGGCGTGGCGGACGCCGGTGCCAGGGCGCCGATCGCCACCAGGGGCACGGCCCCCAGCAGCAGGCCCACGATGCGTGCAGACCGCATGATGCTCCTTCGGGCAGCCGGATCCGGGCGGTGGGATCCGGACGGTCGGATTCGACCGACATCATCGGCAGCGCGCCGAGGGCACAGGCCCGGAAAACCCCGGCGGGGGCACTCATTGCAGTAGCGGACTCACCTCAACGGCCCACCGGCGCGGGGCGTGCGGCCGGGGCCGGGACACCGCACGGTCGCGGGCGGGCCCGGCCCTCCCGCTCGCGGCGACGGGCCGGTCTCTCCGCCGGCGGGCGGGGCTGTGGGGGGACTCAGCTCCCGGAGCCCGGGGACGTGCCCGCCTGCCGGGGGCCGGCCGTGTCGTAGGCGTCCGGTGCGGGTCTGGCCGGGGTGTCCAGCTCGATGAGCTCGACGACCGGCTGCTCCGATGCGCCGCCCCGGCGCCGCACGGCGCCCGTGGACAGTGGCCGTCCGCCCGTGTGCAGGGCCACGGCGGTCATCGGTACGGCGACGACGAGCAGTCCCGCCCCGAGCACCAGCCCCATCGCGGGGAACCCGGCCTGTGCCGACAGCACGCTCCCGGTCAGCGGCCCGGCGGCGGTGCCCAGTGAGCCCGCGGAGCCGACGAGCACCGCCCAGCGGCCGCGCGGGTCGAGCGAGGCGGCCAGCCCGATGAGGTACGACAGGACGACGGGGTAGAGCACGTTCCAGGCGATCTCACCGGTCGCGAAGCTCACCGGACCGGTCGCGCGGGCGCTCACGACGACGCAGCCCGCGATGAGGACGGTCCCGGCACCGATGGGCACCGCCCGTCCGAGGCGCGGTCCCAGGAATCCCGCGCCGAGCACACCCATGAGGCCGGCGCCCAGCGCCACCGCGAAGACGGCGCCGACCGCCGCCTCGCCCAGGTGGGCCTGCGTCAGGCCGATCCGGCCGCTGACTCCCCACAGGGAGTTCTGCACCAGCGACCAGCAGGGCATGGCGGCGGCCAGGACGAGCCCGGAGCGCAGATGGGGCAGACGGGCGCGTTCCGCGCGGCGGGCCGTCGGCGCGGGGGCCGTCCGTGCGGGCAGCCGGCCGGTCAGCGGCCACACGGCGGCCGCGGTGAGCGCGATGGCGGCGAGCGGCTGCCCGTGTCCGGGCCCGAGCCGCGGCACCGTCAGATAGACGACGGCGGCGAGCGCGGAGACCGCGAGCAGGCCCAGCGTGGAGGCACGGTGCGGATCGGGCTGGGCGGCGATCCGGGTCGCGGCGACCGTCGTGGCCGTACCGGAGCCGAAGCCGCCGAGGACGGCGCCCGCGACCACGGCCGGGACGTCACCGGCGAGGGCGGCCCCGCCGTAGCCGAGCACGGCCAGCGCGAGTCCGGCGCGGGCCAGGGTCCGGGCGCCGATCCGTTCCACCCTCGAGGCCAGCAGGAATCCCGCCGACGCCGAACTCAGCAGCAGCGCGCTGCCGACGGCACCCGCCTCGGTGGCGGTCAGGGGAAGTCCCGACTCCAGCCGGCCGACGACGGTCGGCAGCAGGTAGGGAGCGAGGTATCCGGCCGTGAAAAGGGCGAGCAGGGGCCAGGGCGTGGGGGTGCGGCGGGCGAACACGGGCGTTCCAGGGCATGCGGAAAGAAGAGGCTCAAAAAAGGGGGGTGGGGCGCAGGCCGTCGACGGACAGGAACGCGCGGGCAATTTGTATCAAGCGCGGGGAGGGAGAAGAAGCGCGGGGTGCGTGATGTGGATCACTTTGCGTTTGGGGTGGGGGTGCGCGGGTAAAAGGGCGCCTTTCAGCGCCAGTTCACGGCTCCCGCCGAGCCGTTCCCCGTCCCCGGCGCGGTCGCCGCCGCCTCGATCTTCGCCCGGATCTCCCGCATCACCACGACGATCCGTTCCTCGTGCTCCGCCGTCAGCCGGGCCACCGGCACCGAGCAGCTGATCGCGTCCTGCGCGGGACGGTCGTAGCGCAGGGCGAAGCCGAAACCGGCGATACCGGTGACGCCCTCCTCCCGGTCCACCGAGTAGCCGCGCGCCCGGACCCCGGCCAGGTCGGCCAGCAGCGACTCCCGGCTCGTGTGCGACCTCGGCGTCAGCGCCTCGTAGGGGCCCTCGGGCAGCTCGGCGTCCGGGCGTTCGGCCAGCAGGGCCTTGCCGAGCGCGCCCACGTGCGCGGGCAGCCGGCGGCCGACCCGGCTGATCGTGCGCAGGTATGCGTGCGACTCCCGCGTCGCCAGATAGGCCACGTCCCGCCCGTCCAGCCGCCCCAGGTGGATGGTCTCGCCCAGCGCCTCCGACGCCTCGTCGAGATACGGGCGGACCAGACGGACGCGCGGGTCGGAGTCCAGGTAGCCGGTTCCGGCCAGCAGGGCGTGGATGCCGATGCCGTAGAGGGAGCCGGTGACGTCCGTGCGCACCCAGCCCCGGCCGATCAGGGTCTGCAGCAGCGCGTACATCGAGCTGCGCGGCACGCCCAGCGCGTCCGCCAGCTCACGCAGCCGCGCCGGACGGTCCCCGCGGGCGGCGAGGAGTTCCAGCAGCTCGACCGTGCGGGCGGCCGACTTCACCTCGCGGACGCCGCCTGTCTCCTCTGGCATGGCCCGATCGTAAGCGCAGGCGGCGACGGGCCCCATTGACGGGCGGCGTTCGCATATCTAACCTCCATTTTCATACATGGATGTCGTCTACATGGGGAGATGGCCAGGGTGAGCCTCGAAACGGACACGGCACGTCGCCTGCGCGACGGCATGGCGCGGGGCGTGCTGTCGTTCCCGCTGACGAGCTTCCGCGCGGACGGCTCGCTCGCCCCCGACGGCTTCCGCGCCCACGTCGCCGCCCAGCTCGCCACCGCGCCCGGCGCCGTCTTCCCCGCGTGCGGCACCGGCGAGTTCTTCTCCCTCGACGAGGACGAGTACCGGCAGGTCGTCACCCTCGCCGTCGAGGAGGCGGCCGGCCGGATCCCCGTCGTCGCCGGCACCGGCTACGGCTGGGCGCAGGCCGTCCGCTTCGCCCGGATCGCCGAGGAGGCGGGCGCCGACGCCCTCCTCGTCCTGCCGCACTACCTCGTCGCCGCCCCGCAGGACGGCCTCGTCGCCCAGCTGGAGCAGATCGCCGCCCGCACCCGGCTCCCGCTCATCGCCTACCAGCGCGGCCAGGTCGCCTTCACGGCCGCCTCGCTGCGGCGCATCGCCGCCCTGCCCACCGTCATCGGCCTCAAGGACGGCCACAGCGACCTCGACCGCCTCCAGCGCCTCACCCTCGCCGCCCCCGAGGGCTTCCTCTTCTTCAACGGCGCCGCCACCGCCGAGATCCAGGCCCGCGCCTACGCCACCGTCGGCGTGCCCGCCTACTCCTCCGCCGTCCACGCCTTCGCCCCCGAGATCGCGAACGCCTTCTTCGCGGCGCTGCGGGACGGCGACGGCGGCACGGTCGACAAACTGCTGCGCGCGTTCTACGTCCCGCTCGTCGAACTGCGGGACCGGGTGCCGGGGTACGCCGTGTCCCTCGTGAAGGCGGCGGCCCGGCTGCGCGGCCGGCCGGTCGGACCCGTGCGCGCCCCGCTCACCGACCCCTCGGCCGCCGACCTCGCCGCCCTTCGGACCCTGCTGAC
Source organism: Streptomyces sp. NPDC000345 (assembly GCF_042898825.1). NCBI lineage: Bacteria > Bacillati > Actinomycetota > Actinomycetes > Kitasatosporales > Streptomycetaceae > Streptomyces > Streptomyces sp. NPDC000345. Next base: position 468,414 of record NZ_JBIAZE010000005.1, on the reverse strand, counting down.
CACCGGACTCGACCTCGTGGGAGCCGCGCTGTGAACCTCACCATCACCGACGTACGGCTGACGCCGATCCTGGTCGCCGACCCGCCGCTGCTCAACACCCAGGGCGTGCACCAGCCGTACACCCCCCGGCTGATCGTGGAGGTCGAGACCGCGGACGGGGTCACCGGCGTCGGCGAGACGTACGGCGACACCAAGTACCTGGAACTGGCACGCCCGTTCGCCGAGAAACTGCCCGGCCGTCAGGTCACCGGTCTGAACGGGCTGTCCGCCGTCGCCGACGAGGTGGCCGTCGACGGCTCCCGGATCTCCGGCCAGGTCGACGTGGGCGGGCTGCGCGGGGTCCAGACCGCCGACAAACTGCGACTGTCCGTCGTCTCCGCCTTCGAGGTCGCCTGCCTCGACGCCCTCGGCAAGGCGCTCGGCCTGCCCGTGCACGCGCTGCTCGGCGGCAAGGTGCGGGACACGGTCGAGTACAGCGCCTACCTCTTCTACAAGTGGGCCGGCCACCCCGAGGGCGTGGCCTGCGAGAAGGACGACTGGGGCGCCGCCCTCGACCCCGCCGGGATCGTCGGGCAGGCCCGCCGGTTCAAGGAGCGGTACGGCTTCACCTCCTTCAAGCTCAAGGGCGGCGTCTTCCCGCCCGACGAGGAGATCGCCGCCGTACGGGCGCTGGCGGAGGCCTTCCCCGGGCACCCGCTGCGGCTCGACCCCAACGGCGCGTGGAGCGTGGCGACCTCGCTGCGGGTGGCGCGGGAGCTCGGGGACGTCCTCGAGTACCTGGAGGACCCGGCGCTCGGCACCCCCGCCATGGCCGAGGTCGCGGCGGGCACCGACGTGCCGCTCGCCACCAACATGTGCGTCACGACGTTCGCCGAGATCGAGGAGGCGTTCACCCGGAACGCCGTACAGGTGGTCCTCTCCGACCACCACTACTGGGGCGGGCTGCGCAACACCCAGCAACTCGCCGCCGTCTGCCGGACGTTCGGCGTCGGGGTGTCCATGCACTCCAACACCCATCTCGGCATCTCGCTGGCCGCCATGACCCATGTCGCGTCGACCGTCCCCGGCCTCCACCACGCCTGCGACTCCCACTACCCCTGGCAGTCGGAGGACGTCCTGACCGAGCGCCTGACCTTCGACGGCGGCGGGGTCACCGTCTCCGACGCGCCGGGCCTCGGCGTCGCACTCGACCGCGAGAAGCTGGGTCTCCTGCACCGTCGGTGGCTCGACGACGACGGTGCGCTGCGCGAGCGGGACGACGCGGCGGCGATGCGCGTCGCCGACCCCGCCTGGGTCACCCCGGCCGTCCCCCGCTGGTAGCGCTCCCGCCGCCGCGTCCCCGCGGCGTCCCAGGGGCCCGCGCCGGATGCCGGCCCGGCGCGGGCCCGCGGCGCGTCCTTCCGTTTCCGGCGTGACGGGCGGCACGGTGTCGGCCCCGTGGTGCAGACTGGCCAGATCCGCACCACGTCAGGGAGCGCACCGTGACCGCGTCCGCCGCGTCCACCGGAGAGGGACACCACCGTCAGAACGGCCAGGCCGCCCTGGTCGACCCCTTGGCCGCCCGGCGGACCCCCGGCGATCCGCCCTGGGACGTCTACCTCACCGGCACCGTCTTCCTGGACATCATCTTCACCGGGCTCGACTCCGCCCCGGTGCGCGGGACCGAGTCGTGGGCGCGCGGGATGGGATCGAGCCCCGGCGGCGTCGCCAACATGGCCACCGCACTCGCCCGCCTGGGCCTGAGGACCTCCCTCGCCGCCGCCTTCGGCGACGACCACTACGGCGAGTACTGCTGGGACGCCCTCGCCCAGGGCGAGGGCATCGACCTCGGCCCCTCGCGGACCGTCCCCGGCTGGCACTCGCCGGTCACCGTCTCCATGGCCTACGAGGGGGAACGGACCATGGTGTCCCACGGCCACGAACCGCCCCCGGAGGAGCCCGCCCCCGAGTGCCCGCCGCGCGCCCGCGCCGCCGTCGCCTCCCTCACCCCCGGCAAGCGCGCCCCCTGGATCGCCCAGGCCGCGAGCCGCGGCACCCGCGTCTTCGGCGACGTCGGCTGGGACGACACCGGCGCCTGGGACCTGGCCGGCCTCGCCGACCTGGAGCACTGCGAGGCCTTCCTGCCGAACGCCGAGGAGGCCATGCGCTACACCGGCACCGACTGCCCCCGCGCCGCCGCCCACGCCCTCACCGAGCACGTGCCGCTCGCCGTCGTGACCCTCGGCGCGGAGGGCGCGTACGCGGTGGACCGGGAGACCGGCGAGACGGCGGAGGTCCCCGCGATCGCGGTCGAGGCCCTCGATCCGACCGGCGCGGGAGACGTCTTCGTGGCCGGCTTCGTCACCGGCACCCTCGCCGGCTGGCCGCTCGCCGACCGCCTCGCCTTCGCCGGCCTCACCGCGGCGCTGTCGGTCCAGGAGTTCGGCGGCTCCCTCTCCGCCCCCGGCTGGTCCGAGATCGCGGCCTGGTGGCGCCGGGTGCAGTCGGTCGAGGGCCAGGACCCGGAGGCGCTGCGCCGGTACGCGTTCCTGGAGGACCTGCTCCCGCGGGAGGAGCCCACCACGCCCTGGCCGCTGCGCCGCGCGGTCCCGACGATCGGTTTCCGCCGCTCGGCCTGACCCCCCGCCGGTATGAGGAAAAGCCCTACGGAGTTGTCAGTGCCCTGGCGTACCCTTGAAATCGCCAGGCCGCCCTTGTGGCAGGCGAGACGCATCCGGGAGGACGTAGAGGCCCTCGTGGCCGGCCTATGACTGAGACACCCACAGCTCAGAGCCCCGCGCAGGGGCAGGCGAGAGCACAGTTCACTGTCCCCGCCCAGCACCCCATGGTGACCGTCCTGGGATCCGGCGACTCCCTCCTGCGCGTGATCGAGACGGCCTTCCCGGCAGCCGACATCCACGTCCGGGGCAACGAGATCAGCGCGGTCGGCGACGCACGGGAAGTCGCTCTCATCCAGCGCCTGTTCGACGAGATGATGCTGGTGCTCCGCACCGGGCAGCCGATGACGGAGGACGCAGTGGAACGCTCGATCGCCATGCTGCGGGCGAGTGAGAACGGGACGAGTGACGGCCAGGAGACCCCGGCCGAGGTTCTGACGCAGAACATCCTGTCCTCGCGCGGCCGCACCATCAGACCGAAGACCCTCAACCAGAAGCGGTACGTCGACGCGATCGACAAGCACACGATCGTCTTCGGCATCGGCCCCGCCGGTACCGGCAAGACGTATCTGGCCATGGCCAAGGCGGTCCAGGCCCTGCAGTCCAAGCAGGTCAACCGGATCATCCTGACCCGCCCCGCGGTCGAGGCCGGCGAGCGTCTCGGCTTCCTCCCGGGCACCCTGTACGAGAAGATCGACCCCTATCTGCGCCCGCTGTACGACGCGCTGCACGACATGCTCGACCCGGACTCCATCCCGAGGCTCATGGCCGCGGGCACGATCGAGGTCGCGCCGCTGGCGTACATGCGCGGCCGCACCCTCAACGACGCCTTCATCATCCTGGACGAGGCCCAGAACACGAGCCCCGAGCAGATGAAGATGTTCCTCACCCGTCTCGGCTTCGACTCGAAGATCGTGATCACGGGTGACGTGACGCAGGTCGACCTGCCGAACGGCACCAAGTCCGGTCTGCGTCAGGTCCAGGACATCCTGGAGGGCCTCGACGACGTCCACTTCTCCCGCCTGTCGTCCCAGGACGTCGTACGGCACAAGCTGGTCGGCCGTATCGTCGACGCGTACGAGCAGTACGACAGCAAGCACGGCACCGAGAACGGCACCCACAAGGGCGGCCGGGGCCGGCAGTCCGGGCACAAGGGGAAGTAGACACAGCAGCACCATGTCGATCGACGTCAACAACGAGTCCGGAACCGAGGTCGACGAGCAGGCGATCCTCGACATCGCCCGCTACGCGCTCGCGCGGATGCGCATCCACCCGCTCTCCGAGCTGTCGGTGATCGTCGTGGACGCCGACGCCATGGAGCAGCTGCACATCCAGTGGATGGACCTGCCGGGGCCGACGGACGTCATGTCCTTCCCGATGGACGAACTGCGTCCGCCGTCGAAGGACGACGACGAGCCCCCGCAGGGCCTCCTCGGCGACATCGTGCTGTGTCCCGAGGTCGCCGCCAGGCAGGGCGCCGACGCGCCCACGCAGCACTCCATGGACGAGGAGCTCCAGCTCCTCACCGTCCACGGCGTGCTGCACCTGCTGGGCTACGACCACGAGGAGCCCGACGAGAAGGCCGAGATGTTCGGCCTCCAGGCTGCCATCGTGGACGGCTGGCGTGCGGAGAGGGGCCTGACCGGCCCGTCCCCGGCCCCGACCGTCTCATGAGCCCCACCCTCGTCTCCGGCGCGATCGCCCTGGTCGTCGTCGCGTGGCTCGCCGCCTGCGCGGAGGCGGGCCTCGCGCGCGTCTCCAGCTTCCGCGCCGAGGAAGCCGTACGGTCCGGACGGCGCGGCAGCGCCAAGCTCGCCCAGATCGCCGCCGACCCCACCCGCTATCTGAACGTGGCGCTGCTGGTCCGCGTCGCCTGCGAGATGGCGGCCGCGGCGCTGGTGACCTACGCCTGCCTGCAGGAGATCGACGGCACCGCCACCGCCCTGCTCGCCGCGATCGGCGTGATGGTCCTCGTGTCGTACGTCGCCGTCGGGGTCTCTCCGCGCACCATCGGCCGCCAGCACCCGCTGAACACGGCGACGGTTGCGGCGTACGTCCTGCTCCCGCTGGCCCGGATCATGGGCCCGATCCCGTCCCTGCTCATCCTCATCGGCAACGCGCTCACCCCCGGCAAGGGCTTCCGCCGCGGCCCGTTCGCCTCCGAGGCGGAGCTGCGCGCGCTGGTCGACCTCGCCGAGAAGGAGTCGCTGATCGAGGACGAGGAGCGGCGCATGGTGCACTCCGTCTTCGAGCTCGGCGACACCCTCGTCCGGGAGGTCATGGTCCCCAGGACCGACCTGGTCGTCATCGAGCGCTACAAGACGATCCGCCAGGCCCTGACCCTCGCCCTGCGCTCGGGCTTCTCGCGCATCCCCGTGACCGGGGAGAGCGAGGACGACATCGTCGGGATCGTGTACCTGAAGGACCTGGTGCGCAAGACCCACATCAGCCGCGACGCCGAGTCCGACCTGGTGTCCACGGCCATGCGGCCCGCCGCCTTCGTCCCCGACACCAAGAACGCCGGCGACCTGCTGCGCGAGATGCAGCAGGAGCGCAACCACGTCGCCGTCGTCATCGACGAGTACGGCGGCACGGCCGGGATCGTCACCATCGAGGACATCCTCGAGGAGATCGTCGGCGAGATCACCGACGAGTACGACCGCGAACTCCCGCCGGTGGAGGAGCTGGGCGACGACCGGTACCGGGTCACCGCCCGGCTCGACATCACCGACCTCGGCGAGCTGTACGGCCTGGAGGAGTACGACGACGAGGACGTGGAGACCGTCGGCGGCCTGCTCGCCAAGGCCCTGGGCCGGGTCCCCATCGCCGGGGCGTCCGGCGTGGTCGACCTCCCGGACGGCCGCGCCCTGCGCCTGACCGCCGAGGCGGCCGCGGGCCGCCGGAACAAGATCGTGACGGTGCTGGTGGAGCCGGTGGAGCCGGCCGGTCCACCGCGGGAGGAGACGAAACCGGAGTGACCCCGCAGGAGTTGCGCGCCTTCTGTCTGTCCTTCGACGCGGTGGTGGAGGACTTCCCGTTCCGCCCGGAGATCTCGGTCTTCAAGGTCGGCGGCAAGATGTTCGCACTGAGCTGGACGGACGAGCGGCCCCTGAAGGTCAACCTCAAGTGCGACCCCGAGGACGCGGTCCGGCTGCGCACCGAGCACCCCGGTCTGATCGCCCCCGGCTACCACATGAACAAGCGCCACTGGAACACGGTGACCGCCGACGGCGGCCTCCCGGACCGCCTGGTCCGGGAGCTGATCGAGGACTCCTACGACCTGGTGGTGGCCGGACTGCCGCGCGCGGAGCGGCTGCGGCTCGACCGCCCCTGAGGCGCGGGCGGCCGTCACCGCCCGGTCAGCGGGAGCCGGCGCGTCCCCGCAGCCCCAGCCCCACGAGCAGCGCCGCCGCCAGCACGATGCCCGCATCCAGGGCCAGGACCGTGTGGACCCCGGCCAGCAGGTCGTCCGAGGTCGTGGCCAGGACGCCGAGGAGCGGGATGCCCACCGTGATGCCGACCTGCTGCGTCGAGGTGACCAGGCCGGTCGCCAGGCCCTGCTCCTCGTCCGGGACACCCGAGGTGACCGTCAGGCCGTACGAGATGATCGCGCCCAGGTGGCACATGCTGGCCAGGGAGACGGCGGCCGTCGCGAGCCAGACCGACCAGGTGTGGGTGTCCAGGGCCAGCAGGGCGGCGACCAGGACACCCTGCCCGGTGAGGGAGCCGACGAGGGTGCGGCGGGCGCCGTGGCGGCCGATGACCTTCGGGGCGCAGGTGCCGGCGACCACCGACAGCACGCCCTGGACGCCGAAGACCAGCCCGGTCTCGAAGGCCGACAGACGCAGGGTCTCCTGGAGGTACAGGGTCAGCACGAAGACGACCGTCGACATCATCGAGAAGGTGACCAGGCCGCCGAGGTTCCCCCAGGCCACCGTGCGGCGGCGCAGCATGGGCAGCGAGACCAGGGGCGCGCGGGTACGGGACTCGACCGCGACGAACGCGCTGAGGAACAGGACGCCCGCGATCAGGGTCGCGATCACGTCCGTGCGGCCGAAGCCGTGGTCGGCGGCCGTCGACAGGGCGTAGATCAGGGAGAGCAGACCGGTGGTCACCGTCACCGCGCCGGGCACGTCCAGGCGCGGGCGTTCCGGAGTGCGGGACTCGGGCAGCAGGCCGGGGGCGAGGGGCAGCACGACCAGGGCGAAGACGGTGAGCAGGCCCATCGTGGAGCGCCAGCCGAGCGTGTCGGTCAGGACGCCGCCGGCCACCATGCCGACCGTGAAGCCCAGCGACAGCAGGGTGCCCGAGATGCCGAGGGCGCGGTCGCGGGCCGGGCCCTCCGGGAACGTCGTGGTCAGCAGGGACATGCCCGTCGGCACGATCGCCGCCGCGCCCAGGCCCTGCAGGGCCCGTCCGGTGAGGAAGGACGCGGGGTCCCAGGCGAAGGTGGCGAGCAGTGAGGCCGTGCCGAACAGGGCCAGACCGGCGAGGAACAGCCTGCGGCGGCCGTAGAGGTCGCCCATGCGGCCGAACAGGAGCAGGAAGCCGCCGGAGGGGAGCGCGAAGGCGGTGACCGCCCACTGCAGGGCGGAGGTGCTCATGCCCAGGTCGGCACCCAGCACCGGCAGTGCCACGTTCAGGACGGAGAAGTCGAGCGCGACCATGAACTGGGCCGCGCACAGGACGAAGAGGACGAGCCGGTCACGCGCCGACAGCCGTGGGGCGCCGGGCGTCTCGGGGAGGGAGGTGGAGGTGGACGGGGTGGTGTCGATCGCCATGGCAAGAGCTTCCGGCGGCCGGAATACTCGTGGGGAGTCGGAACTTATGGTGGTGGTGGCACCACCAGATACGGCCCGGGGGAGCGGCACGTGCCTGAAGGCGGAACGACGGACGCGGTGAAGAGCCGTCGGCTGAGCGAACTGCGCGAGTTTCTGATGAGCAGGCGGGCCCGGGTCAGTCCGGCCGAGGCCGGGCTGCCGGACGGCGGGGCGCGGCGGCGTACGCCGGGGCTGCGGCGCGAGGAGGTCGCCGTGCTCGCCGGGGTGGGTGCCTCCTGGTACCAGTGGCTGGAGCAGGGGCGGGACATCTCCGTCTCCCCGCAGGTCCTGGACTCCGTGGCCCGGGTGCTGCGGCTCAGCAACCCCGAGCGGCGCCATCTCTACGTCCTCGCGGGGCTGAACCCGCCCGCGCCCGAGCCGGCGCCGGACCACGGCTGCGAGGGGCTGCGGCGGCTGATCGACGCGTGGATGCCGTTTCCGGCCCACATCATGGACCGGTACTACAACTGTGTGATCTACAACGAGGCCGCGACCTGGGTGCTCGGCATGCGGCCCGGCATCAGGCAGAACTGCCTCGTCGACTTCTTCACCGACCCGCTGTACCGGTCCCGTACGAAGAGCTGGGAGCGCAACGCGCGCACGGTCGTCGCGCAGTTCCGGGCCGCCTGCTCGGCCTGCCCCGACGACGAGGGGTTCCAGGCGGTGCTCGCCGAGCTGCGGGAGACGGCCGGCCCGGACTTCGCCCGGCTGTGGGACGAGCGGGACATCCAGGACGCGGGCGTGGTCCGCAAGGAGCTCGACCATCCGCTGGTCGGTCTGCTGTGTGTGGAGAGTACGGCGATGAAGGTGCCGGCCCGGCCGGATCTGATGATCGTGCTGCACACGCCGCTGGACGAGGCGAACACCGCGGCGAAGCTGGAGTGGCTGGCCTCGCCGGAGGGGCGGCGGGGCGCGATGTACCCCGTGGCGGGCTGAGGGGTCGGGTACTTCGTATGCTCGGGGCATGACCGAGAGCAGCGCGCTTGACCCCGAGGACCGCAAGATCGTCACCCTGGCCCGTTCCGCGCGGGCCCGCAACGGCGTGCCGGAGGGGGCCGCCGTACGGGACGAGACGGGACGTACGTATGTCGCCGGGACGGTCGGCCTGCCGTCGCTGAAGCTGAGCGCGCTGCGGACGGCGGTGGCGATGGCGGTGGCCTCGGGAGCGGCGTCCCTGGAGGCGGCGGCCGTGGTGACCGAAGCGGAGGGCGCCGCCGAGGACGATCTCGCCGCCGTGCGCGATCTCGGCGGGCCGGGGACTTCGGTGCTGGTGGCTTCGCCGGACGGGACGGTCCGGCTGACCCTTTCCGCCGGCTGAGGCACCAGGGGGCTCTGCCCCCTGGACCCCGGTTCCAACTCGGCCGGAATTCAACCTTGCCCTTCCCGCACCGCTCCCGCGTCAATGGGACCCGTAACTTCCGACGGACCGTCAGATCCACCCCCCACCGGGCCCGGTGACCGCACCCACCGTCCCGTTCCGGCCGTCCGTCTCCCCACATCCGGGAAGGAGCCGGAATCCCATGAGCAAGCGAATCGGATCAGGTGCGGCACTGCTGGCCGGGGCCCTCGCGGTCACCGGGCTGGTGTTCGCGCCCTCGGCCGCCGCGGTGACCCCGACGACGGCCACCATCACCGCGAGCTGCGGCATCTTCGGCGGTGGTGCGGCCACGCTCACCGCCACGCAGTCCGGTACCTCGGCCACCATCACCCTCACCTCCTCCGCGATCACCACCCCCATCGCGCTCGGCGCCAACAGCATCAGTTCGACGCTCACGATGGCGAACTCGACCGGTTCCGCACGTGTCTTCAGCGGTTCCGTCAACCCGGCCATGGCGGCCGGCGCCTCGATCACGGTCGGCCCGCTGCCCGGCACCGTGGCCTCGGGTGACAAGCTCGACTTCAACGGCGGATCGCTGAAGATGGTGGTCCTCGGCATCACCCTCACCTGTACGACCAGCACGGCGCAGGCACCGGGTCCGTTCGTGTTCGACTGATAGCGGCCGGAAACCGGATTGACGGACCGTCAGTTTCCGAGCAGCATCAGGAAGCTGACGGTTCATCAGTTTCTGCCGCCGAGTCCATTGACTTCTCTCGCGATCCGCCCGTCAATGCCCCCTGTCGGCGCAGAAGAGCCGCTGCGCCCGCACCCCGGAGGAGGGGGCAAACATGGGTTCACCCCGAAATGGCCGCAGTTCCCGAAGACGGCGCTGGGCGTCGCTGCTCGGGGCGACCGCGCTCGCGGTGACCGCGGGCGGGGCGCTGGCGTGCCCGGCCGGCGCCGCGACCGACGTGGACTTCGCGACGCACTGCATCCCGCCCGCGATCGCGGGCCTCCCGCCGATCGACGGCACCACCACCGCGAGGATCACGGTGGACAACACCAGCCCCGAGGTCGGCGACACCGTCACCGTGACGTACACGGTGGTCACGGCCGCCGCGGCCAACCCCACCGCGATCGACCTGCCGGCCGACATCATGACGCCGACGGGCAAGGTCACCCTGGGCGGCGCCCAGGCCGGAGACGTCACCGTCGCGGGCCCGAGGAAGAACGACCCGGTGCCGGGCAAGGCCGCCTTCCCGTCGTTCTCGATGACCGGCACGTTCACGGTCACCTCGCCCGGCGCGATCACCCTCGCACCCGGCGACTACAACATCCACACCAGCTACATCCTGGAACTGGACACCGTCTGCACGGTGACCAACCCGCCCGCCCCGGTGTCGGAGACGGTCACCGCGGCCGACAACCCCCCGGCCAACACCCGCAACCTCGGCCTCGGTTCGGCCTCCGGAGCCCCGGGTGACCCCGTCACCTTCACGGGCGGCGGCTTCACCCCGGGCGCGACGGTCACCGTGGCCGGGCGGTCGGGATCCGACCCGACCGCGGACCGGACCACCGTCACCGCGGGCTCCTCGGGCGGCATCTCCGGGTCGCTCGTCGTCAACGACCCCACCACGACCGGTGTGGTGGCGTACGAGGGCAGCGCCTGGACCGCCGAGCTGGGGACCCCGCCCGCCGCGTACGTCGTCATCGACGACACGCCCGTACCCGAGGGCAGTCAGCGGCTGACGGCGACCGTGAAGGCGGGCGACCTGTCGATGGCGCAGGCCGGGGACAGCGTCACGATGTCCACGGTCGACTTCGGCTCCGGCGACCCCTCGACCGGCGACCTCAACACGGTGACGGTCAAGGACTACCGCGGCGGGCCCGCGGGCTGGTCCCTGACCGGCAAGGTCACCGACTTCAGCGGACCCGGCGCCAAGATCGACGCCGGCAAGCTGAGCTGGACCCCCGCGTGCACCACCAAGGCGGGCAGCCCGAGCACCTGTCAGGCCGGGTCGCCCGGCGTCGTGGGCGGGGCGGGGGCGACCCTGGCGTCCGCGCCGGACGGCACGCTCACCGGCGGTGAGTTCACCGCGAGTGCCGGACTCTCCCTCGACGTACCGGCGTTCACACCCCCGGGCGCGTACGCCGGCGTCCTGACGCTCACGCTCACCTGACCCACCCGTCCCCGCGGTGGCCGGGCGGCCGCCCCACAGGCCCGCACCCGCCCGTCCACCGAGCCCGTTCCATCACCCGTGGTACGTCTGTGGGGGTCCGCACCCATGCTGCTGCGCAAGCCGTACGTCCTCCTCCTGCCGCTCCTCCTGGGCCTGCTGCCCGCCGCGCCCGCCCGGGCCGCCGACAACGGGAGCTGGTCCGTCTATCCCCTCTCCTCGGCCGTCGCCGCACGGCCGTACTTCTACGTCTCCGCCGACCCCGGCCAGACGGTCGAGGACAAGGTCGTCGTCGCCAACAAGACCGGCAAGCCCCTCACCTTCCGGCTGTACGCCGCCGACGCCTACAACACCGCGCGTGACGGCGGCTTCGCCGTGAAGTCACCGGGAGAGCGCATGCGGGGTGTGGGCGCGTGGGCCGAGCTGCCGAAGGAACGGGTCACGGTCCCCGGCCACAGGACGGTCACCGTGCCGTTCACCGTCAAGGTGCCCCAGGGCGCCGAGCCCGGCGACCACCCCGGCGCGATCGTCGCCCTCGACGAGCGGATCGACCGCGGCGACGGCTCGGTCGCCCTCGGCGTACAGCGGGCGGTCGGCGCCCGTGTCTACCTCACCGTCGGCGGCCCCAGGCTCCCCGCGCTCGCCGTAGAGAACGTCCATGTCAGCCACCACCAGCCCCTCGTCCCCGGCCTCGGCGCCAGCACGGCGACGATCTCCTACACCCTGCACAACACCGGGAACGTCACCCTCGAACCGAAGGTGGAGCTGAAGGCGAGCGGCCTCTTCGGCCGTACACTCCTGACCCGCGACCTGAAGAAGATCCCCTCCCAGCTGCTCCCCGGCCAGCGCGTCCGGCTCACCGAAACCTGGCGGAGCGCCCCCCAGCTGGACCGGGCGGACGTGAAGCTGACGGCGACGGCCAAGGACACGAAGGAGTCGGCGACGGCGTCGTTCGTGGCGGTGCCGTGGCTCGTGGTGGCGGCGGCGGTGGCGGGGACCGCGGCAGGGGTGTGGCTGCTGCTCCGGCGGCGCCGCGCAGGGGCGCGGGGCCGTGCCGTCATGCGGCTCCGCCGCGGGGCGCGACCGGCCCCCGCGCACCCGCAGCCGGAAGCCGGCCGATCCGCCGGAGGCTAGGGGGTGTCGCGAAGGCCCGCACAGCACCCGCGGCGGCCGGCACGCTCCCCCGCTCCCGGCTTCGCTCAAGCGGGAGGTACCCCGCCGCCGCACCGGCCGAAAGCCCGAGTACGCCCCGTGCGTGGGCTTTCGTCCGGCACGCCGAGGGCACGCACCGGACACCCCGGGCACCGCACAGGACTGTCGGCACACCCCTAGAGCGCGTCGGGTCCGCGCTCGCCCGTGCGGACCCGCACCACCGTCTCCACCGGCAGCGCCCACACCTTTCCGTCCCCGATCTTCCCGGTCTGCGCGGCGCGCACGATCGCGTCGATCACGGCCTCCGACTCCGCGTCGTCCACGACCACCTCGATACGGACCTTCGGCACGAGGTCGACCTGGTACTCGGCCCCCCGGTAGACCTCGGTGTGGCCGCGCTGGCGGCCGTACCCGCTGGCCTCGGTCACGGTCATACCGTGGACGCCGAGCTCCTGCAGGGCCGTCTTGACCTCGTCGAGGCGGTAGGGCTTGACGATCGCGGTGATGAGCTTCATGCCTGCGGCTTGACCTTCTGGGCGGAGGGGAGGACGGAGTGTCCGACCGGGGCACCGTGGCCCAGGACGCCGTGATCGTATGCGGTCTCGGCGTGGACCGTAAGGTCCAGGCCGGTGTGCTCCTGGTCCTCGTCCGCCCGGAAGCCGATCGTGCGGTCGAGCAGCTTGCCGATGCCGTAGGTGACGCCGAAGGCGTAGGCCGCCACGACGGCCACGGCCACCAGCTGCTTCCCGAGCTGGGTGAGGCCACCGCCGTAGAGCAGGCCCTCCGCGCCGCCGGTCATGGTGTCGACCGCGAAGACGCCGATGAGGAGGGTGCCGATGACGCCGCCGACCAGGTGGACGCCGACGACGTCGAGCGAGTCGTCGTAGTTCAGCTTGAACTTCCAGCTCACGGCGTAGGAGCAGACGACACCGGCGGCCAGGCCGACCGCCAGGGCGCCGAGCAGCGAGACCGAGCCGCAGGAGGGCGTGATCGCGACCAGACCGGCCACGGCGCCAGAGGCGGCACCCAGCGTCGTCGGGTGGCCGTCGCGCCTCTGCTCGACGAAGAGCCAGCCCAGCAGGCCGGTGCAGCCGGCGGCGAGGGTGTTGAGGAAGGCCGCGGCGGCGAGGCCGTTGGCGCCGAGGGCCGAGCCCGCGTTGAAGCCGAACCAGCCGAACCAGAGCAGGCCCGCGCCCAGCACCACCATGGGCAGGTTGTGCGGACGCATCGCGTCCTTCTTGAAGCCGAGACGGGGACCGAGGACCAGGCAGAGCGCCAGCCCCGAGGCACCGGAGGTGATCTCGACCGGCAGACCGCCCGCGAAGTCCAGGGCGCCGAGCCGGTCCAGGATCCAGCCGCCGGGCCCCCAGACCCAGTGGGTGACGGGAACGTATACGAGCAGCGCCCAGACGGGCACGAACACCAGCCAGGCGGCGAACCTGGCGCGGTCCGCGATCGCGCCGCTGATGAGCGCCGCCGTGATGATCGCGAAGGTGAGCTGGAAGGTGGCGAAGAGAACGGTGGGGACGGTGCCCTGGACGCTGTCCGGGCCGAGGCCGGACATACCGGCGTGCTCGAGCCCGCCGATGAGGCCGCCCCCGGCGTCCTCCCCGAAGGCGAGGGAGTAGCCGGCCGCCAGCCACACCACCGTGACCAGCGCGATCGACACGAAGCTCATCATGAGCATGTTGAGCACGCTCTTCGTGCGGACCATGCCGCCGTAGAAGAGGGCCAGACCCGGGGTCATCAGCAGGACGAGCGCGGTGGCGGCGAGCAGCCAGGCGGTGTCGCCGGTGTCGACGTGTGCGGCGGCGAGGGTCGTCACGGGGTCTCCATCGGTACGGGGGCTCGTCAGAGGTTCACCGGTCCTGGTTTCCGCTTGCGTACGGGTGTGTTTCCGCGACGTTTCGTTGCGCACAGGTTTCCGGGAGCTCACCGGGAGGGGCGCTGCCGCTCGTATGTGCGGCGGGGCTTGATGGATCAGGGAGAATGGGCGGCATGAGCGTTCGTAACCAGTCATCCGAGCAGCCGGCCGGGACCCTTCACCGCGCCGGCTTCGCCTGCTTCGTGGGCCGCCCCAACGCGGGCAAGTCCACCCTCACGAACGCTCTGGTCGGGCAGAAGGTGGCGATCACCTCCAACCGCCCCCAGACCACCCGGCACACGGTGCGGGGCATCGTGCACCGTCCGGACGCCCAGCTGATCCTGGTCGACACCCCGGGCCTGCACAAGCCGCGCACCCTGCTCGGCGAGCGCCTCAACGACGTGGTCCGCACCACCTGGGCGGAGGTCGACGTGATCGGCTTCTGCCTGCCCGCCGACCAGAAGCTCGGTCCCGGCGACCGCTTCATCGCCAAGGAACTGGCCGGGATCAAGAAGACCCCGAAGGTCGCCGTCGTCACGAAGACCGACCTCGTGGACTCCAAGGCGCTCGCCGAGCAGCTCATCGCCATCGACCAGCTCGGCAAGGAGCTGGGCATCGAGTGGGCGGAGATCATCCCGGTCTCGGCGGTCGGCGACCGGCAGGTGGACCTGCTGGCGGACCTCCTGGTCCCGATGCTCCCGGAGGGCCCCGCCCTCTACCCCGAGGGCGACCTGACCGACGAGCCCGAGCAGGTGATGGTGGCCGAGCTGATCCGTGAGGCCGCCCTGGAGGGCGTGCGCGACGAGCTGCCGCACTCCATCGCGGTCGTCGTCGAGGAGATGCTCCCCCGCGAGGACCGCCCCGCCGACAAGCCGCTCCTCGACATCCACGCGAACCTCTACATCGAGCGGCCGAGCCAGAAGGGCATCATCATCGGCCCCAAGGGCCGCCGGCTGAAGGACGTCGGCATCAAGTCCCGCAAGCAGATCGAGGCGCTGCTCGGCACCCCGGTGTTCCTGGACCTCCACGTCAAGGTGGCCAAGGACTGGCAGCGCGACCCGAAGCAGCTGCGCAAGCTGGGGTTCTAGCCGGTCCGGCCGGGAGCCGCCTCCCCGGGGGACATGTCCTGCAGCCCCACCACCCTCAGCAGCCGCAGCCGCTCATGGGCCTCCGTGCCCGGGCGGGCTGGGCCGGGACCTGGGCGGCGGCCCAGCGGCTGCAGATGGCCCACCACGCGGACGTCGCCCAGGGGCTGCTGCGTCTCCTGCACGCGCCGGGGGTGACCCGCCCGGTCTACAACATCGCCGACGACGCTCCCGTGACGGCGGTCGAGCTGCACCAGCTCAACGGCGTGGAGGTTCCCGCCGAGCTCCGGACCCGCACGGACCCCGACCCCTGGTTCGGGGTCATGTCCACCCGGCGGATCCGCCGGGACCTCGGCTTCCGCCCGATCCACCCGACCGTCTGGTCCGCCCGGGACGCGGGAGCCCTGTGACACCGGAGCCCCGGGACGGCGACAGGCCCTAGTCGACGCCCCTGATCCGCCCCACCAGCACCGCCCCCGCCAGTCCGACCAGCGCCGCCACCAGGTACAGCACCCGGTAGCCGCCCAGGTACGTGACGATCGGCGCGGCGAGGACAGGGGCCGCGACCTGGGGCAGGGCGTTGGCGACGTTGATGACGCCGAGGTCCTTGCCCCGGTCCAGGGCCTTCGGCAGCACGTCCGTCATCAGCGCGAAGTCCACGGAGGTGAACACGCCGAAGCCGATCCCGAGGACCGCCGCGGCCACGACGGCACCCGGCCAGGTCTGCCAGGCCGCCAGCCCCGCCGTCGCCACCGCCATCAGCACGCCGGACCAGATCACGAACGGCTTGCGCCGGCCCACCCGGTCCGACCAGACGCCTCCCACGACGACCGTGGCGAGCAGCGTCACCCCGTTCACGGCCGTCAGGATCAGCACGCCGTGCTCGGGGTCGGCGTGGTGGAGGCGGTCCCGCAGGTAGTAGAGCAGGTACAGCAGCACCAGCGCGTTGCTCAGGTTCATCAGGAACCGGGTCAGCCAGGCCCAGCCCAGGTCGGGATGGCGGCGCGGGCTGAGCCAGAAGCCCGCCAGGAAGCCGCGCCAGGACCAGGGCGGCCGGTCCTCCGCCGCAAGCCGCAGGTCCTCGAACCGCAGGACGTACGGCAGCACGCCCACCGCCGTGAACGCCGCGCACGCGGCGTACCCGGCGCCCACACCCCCGGCGGCCGTGGCGAGCGCCGTCCCGCCGACCACGCCGAGCACCTGCGCGACACCGAGCCAGCCGCCCACGGAACCCCGCTGGAGCCGGGGGACACGGTCCGGGACGGCGGCGGTCACCGCCGCGAAGGCCGCGTTCAGGGTGAGCTGCACCAGGCACCAGCCCAGCGCCATCGTCCACACCCCGTCCGCCGCCGCGAGCAGCAGCAGGGAGAGGGCGCCGCCCGCCGCGCCCGCCACGATCCACGGCGTACGGCGGCCGTACCGGGAGGTCGTGCGGTCCGACAGGGCGCCGAAGAGCGGGTTCGCCACCAGCGACACGAGGGCGCCCGTGCCGGTCACCCAGGCCAGCATGGTCTCCTTCGACAGGCCGGAGCCGGGCGCGAAGTCCTCGGCCTGGGAGGCGAGCAGGATCTGCAGCGGGCCGTACCAGCCCACCCAGATCGCCCCGTTGGCGAGGGAGAGGGCCGAGGACCAGCCCCGGCTCACCCGCTCGACGGGCTCGGCCAGCGCGGCGGCCGGGGCCCGGCCGGCGGTCGTCATCTCTGCGCCCGCAGCACGTCCCGCAGCCAGCGGTACGACGCCTTCGGGGTCCGGGTCTGGGTGGCGTAGTCGACGTGGACGAGGCCGAACCGGCGCGCGTAGCCCTCCGCCCACTCGAAGTTGTCCAGGAGGGACCACACGAAGTAGCCGCGTACGTCCACCCCCGCCTCCAGCGCCCGGTGCAGGGCCCGGATGTGGCCGTCGAGGTACGCGATGCGGGCCTGGTCGTCGACGCCCTCGTAGGAGCAGCCGTTCTCCGTGATGACCACGGGCGGGAGGCGGTCGCCGTAGCGGTCCTTGAAGGTGGTCAGCAGCTCGGTCAGGCCCTCGGGGACGACCGGCCAGCCGAAGTCGGTCACCGGGACGCCCTCGATGTCCTGGACGGAGAAGGGCAGGTCGGCCGGCATGCGGATCCCGCCGAACTCGATCTCCGTGCCCTGCGGGGCGCCCACCCGGGTCGGCGCGTAGTAGTTGACGCCGTACCAGTCGAGGGGCTCGCCGATGACCTTGAGGTCGGCCGCCACGTCCCCGGGCATCAGCTCGCCGAGCCCCTCGGGGTACTCGCCCAGCAGGAGCGGTTCGGCGAACAGGCGGTTCAGCAGGACGTCGTAGAAGGCCGCCGCCTCCACGTCGGCCGGTTCCCGGGAGGCGGGCCAGGTGGGGCCGTGGGAGTTGGCGACGCCGATGTCCGTGGCACCGGCCGCGCGCAGGGCCCGTACGGCGAGACCGTGGGCCAGCAACTGGTGGTGGGCCACCGGGAGCGCGTCGAAGAGGAGCTGCCTGCCCGGGGCGTGGGTGCCGAGGGCGTGGCCCAGCAGGGTGTGTTCGGCGGGCTCGTTGAGGGTGATCCACTTCTGCACCCGGTCGCCCAGCCGGTCCACCACCACCGACACGTACTCGGCGAACCGGGACGCCGTGTCCCGTTCCAGCCAGTCCAGGTCCGCCGGCAGGTCCCAGTGGAACAGGGTCGGGACGGGACGGACGCCCGCCGTCAGCAGCTCGTCGACGAGACGGTCGTAGAAGTCCAGGCCGCCGGGGGAGTTCACCCGGGGCCAGGAGACCGAGAAGCGGTACGCGTCCACGCCGAGCCCCGACAGCAGGGCCACGTCCTCGCGGTAGCGGTGAAAGTGGTCGCAGGCCACCGCCGCCGTCGAGCCGTCCTTCACCCGCCCCGGCTCGGCCGTGAAGGTGTCCCACACGGACGGCTCGCGCCGGTCCACCGCGCCCTCGATCTGATGGGCGGAGGTGGACACACCCCACAGGAAGCCGGCCGGGAACTGGGGTATCGGGTGCGCCGCGTCGCGCGGATCGTTCGCCATGGGCGGGATCATCCTTACCGCCGGGTAAGGAAGTCAACGTCCAGGCGTGAACTACCAGTTGCGCCCCTGTCCCGGCCCAGCCCTCACGCCCCTTCCCTGAGCACGCGGGAGATGAGCTCCCGCTGCTCGGGGGTGAGTGCGGGATCGGCCGCGTACACCGTCTTCCCGTCCACCGTGATCTCGTAGCTGAATCCGTCGGGCACGCCCAGGGGCGGCACGCCCTGCCCGGCGGCGACCGCCTGCTCGGCCAGGGTGTGCCACTCCTGGGCATCGGGCCGCCCCGAGGTGCCCACCTCGGCCTGCCGCTCGATGCCCGCGAAACCGCCCGTGCGCCTCACCTGAATACGCATGGGTCCCTGTCTATCGCCCGGTCAGAGAATCCGCACCCCCACCTGCTCCCACGCCTTCCGTACGGCCTGCAGCTCGTCGCTGCCGTCGCCGAACCGCTCGCGCGCGGCCTTGGCGGTGAGTCCCGCGAAGTCGGTGAAGAACGCCCCCGACGTCAGCTCGCCACCGGTCAGCACGTCGTACCAGAGCTGGCCCGCCTTCTCCCAGGCGTGGCCGCCGAGGGCGGTGGCGACCAGGTAGAACGCGTGGTTGGGGATGCCGGAGTTGATGTGCACCCCGCCGTTGTCGCGGCCGGTGCGCACATAGTCGTCCATGGTCGCGGGTTGCGGGTCCTTGCCGAGGACGTCGTCGTCGTACGCCGTGCCCGGGGCCTTCATCGAGCGCAGGGCCGAGCCGGTGACGCCCGGGGCGAGGATGTCCGCGCCGATCAGCCAGTCGGCCTCGGCGGCGGTCTGGCCGAGCGAGTACTGCTTGATGAGCGAGCCGAAGACGTCGGACATCGACTCGTTGAGGGCGCCGGGCTGGCCGTAGTAGGTCAGGTTCGCCGTGTACTGCGTGACGCCGTGGGTGAGTTCGTGGCCGATGACGTCGATGGAGTTGGTGAAGTCGGTGAAGATCTCGCCGTCACCGTCGCCGAACACCATCTGCTCGCCGTTCCAGAAGGCGTTGTTGTAGCCCTCGTCGTAGTGGACGGTGGCGTCCAGGGGCAGACCGTCGTCGTCGATCGAGTGACGCCGGTAGGCCTTGAGATACAGGTCGAAGGTGGCGCCGAGCCCGGAGTAGGCGCGGTTGACGGTGGCGTCCCGGCCGGGGTCCTGGCCCTCGGAGCGGACCTTGGTGCCGGGCAGGTCGGTGCCGTGCCCGGCGTCGTAGACGGTGCGCAGCGGCTGCTCCGCCGGCGCCTTGGCCGTCGGGCCCGCCCACAGGCGGAACTCGGTGGTCACCCGGCGCCTGGCGCGCAGCTCGCTGTCGCGCACCAGGGTGCGCTGGGCGGGACCGGAGAGTGCGGGGTCGTCGTGCCGGGCCAGCTTGTCGAGGACATGCGGCGGTACGACGGTGCAGAAGACGGGCTCGAAGCCCCCGTTCGTCGTCATGAGCGGAACCCTTGCACTGTGTTATATCCCTGTCACCACGTGCAACCATGATCGGTGAAAAACGGTGACAAACGCGTCCGATCCGCAGCGGGGAGTGGTATAGCGCACGTTTCGCCCGATTGGTCCCCGTGGTCCCGCATACTGATACGGACCCCACGCGACGGAAGCGGCTCGGCTAGGCTGCGGAGCACTATGCGTTTCGGGCTGCTTCTCCTTAGCTGCCGCGGCGAGGGCCTGTAGTCGAGGCCGACCCCCTCCCCGCGGAGCTCGGTGTTGCGTCGTCGGCCGTCCATCCGGACATCCTGAGGAGCCACCGCACCATGGCGAACCGCCAGCAGCCCAGCCAGATGCCGATCCACAAGTACGGACAGTACGAGCAGGTCGACATCCCCGACCGCACCTGGCCGAACAACCGGATCACCGTAGCCCCCCGCTGGCTCTCCACCGATCTGCGCGACGGCAACCAGGCCCTGATCGACCCGATGTCGCCCGAGCGCAAGCGCCGGATGTTCGACCAGCTGGTCAAGATGGGCTACAAGGAGATCGAGGTCGGCTTCCCCGCCTCCGGCCAGACCGACTTCGACTTCGTGCGCTCGATCATCGAGGAAGAGGGCGCGATCCCGGACGACGTCACGATCTCCGTGCTGACCCAGGCCCGCGAGGACCTGATCGAGCGGACCGTGGAGTCCCTGAAGGGCGCCCGGCGCGCCACCGTCCACCTGTACAACGCCACCGCGCCGGTCTTCCGCCGGGTGGTCTTCCGCGGCTCCAAGGACGACATCAAGCAGATCGCCGTCGACGGCACCCGCCTGGTGATGGAGTACGCGGAGAAACTGCTGGGCCCGGAGACCGAGTTCGGCTACCAGTACAGCCCCGAGATCTTCACCGACACCGAGCTGGACTTCGCGCTGGAGGTCTGCGAGGCGGTGATGGACGTCTACCAGCCCGGCCCGGGCCGCGAGATCATCCTGAACCTGCCGGCCACCGTCGAGCGCTCCACCCCGTCCACCCACGCGGACCGCTTCGAGTGGATGAGCCGGAACATCTCCCGCCGCGAGCACGTCTGCATCTCCGTCCACCCGCACAACGACCGCGGCACCGCCGTCGCCGCCGCCGAACTGGCGCTGATGGCCGGCGCCGACCGCGTCGAGGGCTGTCTGTTCGGGCAGGGCGAGCGCACCGGCAACGTCGACCTGGTCACCCTGGGCATGAACCTGTTCTCCCAGGGCGTCGACCCGCAGATCGACTTCTCCGACATCGACGAGATCCGTCGTACGTGGGAGTACTGCAACCAGATGGAGGTCCACCCGCGCCACCCGTACGTGGGCGACCTGGTCTACACGTCCTTCTCCGGCTCCCACCAGGACGCCATCAAGAAGGGCTTCGACGCCATGGAGGCCGACGCGGCCGCCAAGGGCGTCACCGTCGACGACATCGAGTGGGCGGTCCCGTACCTGCCGATCGACCCGAAGGACGTCGGCCGCTCCTACGAGGCCGTCATCCGCGTCAACTCGCAGTCCGGCAAGGGCGGTATCGCGTACGTCCTGAAGAACGACCACAAGCTGGACCTGCCCCGCCGGATGCAGATCGAGTTCTCGAAGATCATCCAGGCGAAGACGGACGCCGAGGGCGGCGAGGTCACCGGCTCCGACATCTGGTCGGTCTTCCAGGACGAGTACCTGCCGAACCCGGACAACCCGTGGGGCCGCATCCAGGTCCGCACCGGCCAGTCCACGACCGACACCGACGGCGTGGACACCCTCACGGTCGAGGCGACGGTCGACGGCGAGGACACCGTCCTGACCGGCTCCGGCAACGGTCCGATCTCGGCCTTCTTCGACGCCCTGCAGTCCATCGGCATCGACGTACGCCTGCTCGACTACCAGGAGCACACGATGAGCGAGGGCGCCTCCGCGCAGGCCGCCTCCTACATCGAATGCGCGATCGACGACAAGGTCCTGTGGGGCATCGGCATCGACGCGAACACGACGCGTGCGTCGCTGAAGGCGGTCGTCTCCGCCGTCAACCGCGCCGCGCGCTGACCATCCTGACCGGTGGTTCAGGGGCCTTGACCGTCGTATACGGCGATCAAGGCCCCGTCGGTTATCGGCCACCGCCACGTGGAGGTCACGGAAAGGTCTCGTCCTGGGTGCTGACTACTCCTCCCCGATGTGGCTAACATCACGCAGACGTGGCGATGTTGCCGCGGGGTTACGGAGGTGCGACGTGCTGCCAGGACGGGGACGAGACGGCCAGGTCACCAGGCTTGCCCGCATCCTGGGCACCCGTACCGCGTGGACCCCCGTGGGGGACGGCGAGTTCTTCTGCCCCGGCTGCGGCGGCGACCGCAACTACCAGCGGCTGACCGGGCGGCGCAGGTTCACCCTGCTGGGCCTGCCCGTCCTCTCGCGCGGGCAGACCGGCCCGGTCGTCGAGTGCGCGGCCTGCCAGTGCCAGTACGGCACCGACGTCCTCGACCACCCCACCACCACCCGCTTCTCCGCGATGCTCCGCGACGCCGTCCACACCGTCGCCCTGG
Source organism: Streptomyces sp. NPDC000345 (assembly GCF_042898825.1). Classification (NCBI taxonomy): domain Bacteria; kingdom Bacillati; phylum Actinomycetota; class Actinomycetes; order Kitasatosporales; family Streptomycetaceae; genus Streptomyces; species Streptomyces sp. NPDC000345. The sequence goes on along the minus strand of NZ_JBIAZE010000005.1, from coordinate 446,343 downwards.
CGGTCCTCTCCGCCGGCAGCCCCTGCGCGCCCACGTCCCTGGAGACGGCGGCGGGCGCGGTGCGCGCGGCCGGCTTCGCCGACTGCACCCGGGAACAGCTGGCCGCCCTCGTCGACGCCCTCGCCGCCGACACCGGCCGCACCTACGGCGAGCCCTGCGGCGCGGGTCTCGCCATAGAGCTCCACGAGGCCCTGGACCCCCTGGCCCCCCACCTCGCGCCGGCCGGCCGCGAATCGATCCTCCTCCAGGGCGCCCGCATCGCCCTCGCGGACGGGCCGTACACCCCGGCCGAGCGGGAGGTGCTGGCGACGGTGGGCGCGGCGCTGACGATCTGCGCGGACGACGTGACGCGCTTGCTGGCGGCGGCCGGCACCCCCTCCTGACCCGCCCCCGCCCGGCTCTCCGGACGGGAGCGTCCTGGTCGGGCGGGGCCGGGGCGACGCCGGGATCGTCCGGGCGGAGGGGCCGAGTCCGCTCACCGCGAGAACGTGCGCCGGCCGGACCACGGGGAAGCCGGGTGCGCGGGACCGTGCCCGACGCGTCGCCGTGGCGTACGCGTCGCAGGTGGTGACGCCGGGGACGATGTGACCAGTCCGCACCATGGAGCTGGGATGACCTTCCTGAGCCGTACCCTCCTCGCCACCGCCGTGTTCCTCACCCCCCTCACCGCCGCCCCGGCCGCCGCCGCCCCCGGTCGCTGCACCTCCTCGGTGCCGTACGTCTCCGGGCAGGGCGGCTACGCCTCCTACCGCGTCCCGGCCGCCGTCACCACGCTCCGGGGAACCGTGCTGGCGTTCGCCGAGGGGCGCCGGGACGGGACGGGGGACACCGGGGACATCGACATCGTGCTGCGCCGTTCCACCGACGGCGGCTGCACCTGGGGTCCGTTGTCCGTGGTGGCCGCCGGGAACGGGGACACCCGGGGCAACCCGGCGCCGGTGGTCGATCCGCGCACGGGTGCCGTCGTGCTGGTGAGCTGCGCGAACGAGGGAACGGCGACCGAGGCCGGGATCATGCGGGGCGAGGCGCCCGGCCGCCGGGTGTTCGTCCAGCACAGCCGGGACGACGGGCTCCGCTTCACCCGGCCCCGGGACATCACGGCGGCGGCCGCGCGTCCGGCCTGGCGCTGGTACGCCACCGGCCCCGGGCACGCCCTCGCCCTCACCCGGGGCCCGTACGCGGGCCGCCTCGTCGTCCCCGCCAACCACTCCGCCGCCCCGCCTCCCGGTTCCCCCGACACCGGCCGGGAGTCCCGCCACTACGGCGGCCACGCGCTGCTCAGCGACGACGGCGGCCGCACCTGGCGGCTCGGGTTCGTCGACGCCGCACACGACGGCACCGTGAACGCCAACGAGAGCTCGGCCGCCCAGCTCCCCGACGGACGCGTGTACTTCAGCGCCCGCGACCAGGGCGGCACGGCCCCCGGCAACCGGGTGGACGCCGTCTCGGAGGACGGCGGTGAGACCCTGGCCCGGCCCTACGCCCCGCAGCCCACCCTCGCGGTCCCCGTCGTCCAGGGCAGCACCCTGCAACTCCCCGGGCGGGGAGCCCCGTTGCTGTTCTCCGCCCCGTCCGGCCCGACCGCCCGCCGGGCTCTCACGGTCTGGCGCGCCACGGATCCGGCCGGGGGTTTCACCCGGGCGGTGACGCTGTCGTCGGACCCCGCCGCCTACTCCGATCTCGTACGGGTGGACGCGCAGACGACCGGGGTGCTGTACGAGACGGGGACGGCGGGACCGTACGAGACGATCGGGTTCCGCCGTCTGCAGGGCCTCTAGTACAGCTCGCGCGAGTACCCCTTGTCGGTGTCGGAGTCGTAGACCAGCTCGCCGTCGCTGTCGTAGCCCATGATGTGCGGGGCGAGATCGACCTGCTGGTGGACGACTCCGGTGGCGACGAACCAGCCGTGGTCGAGGACGGCCGGGTCGGTGGTGCTGTCGCCGTAGGTGACGGTGACCTTGGCCACCGACTCGTCGACGTAGCCGATGGCCGCCCAGCGGTACGGCAGTTTCCACTGGCCCTGGTCGATGACCGACTGGCGGTAGAGGTCGCCGGCGTTGGGGTCGGGCACGACCGGACCCGCGTCCGCCGCCGCGGCGTCGCGCGCGCTGACGTTGATGCCGGAGGCCTCGCCGTCCTTGATGTCGCAGATCACCCGGAAGCCGGCCGGCTCGTCCTTCACGGCGACGACGTGGAAGCCGTCACCGGGGTCGTTGGAGTCGCCGGTGCTCTTCGCCGCGAGGAGGATCCGGTAGTCCTCGGCCTTGCCCAGCTTGATGCCGAGCGAGGACGAGGGGCGCTCGGCGGCCAGGCACGTGCGCAGCCCGTCGGAGGCCTGGGCGAAGGTGATGCCGTCGAGCAGCTGTCCGTCGCCCGCGGGCCGCGCGGGCCCGGTCTCCTCCGGGGAGGCGCCCGTGCTCCGCGGGGCACTGGCCGACGTCATCGGCGTCGCCGTGTCCACCTCCCGTTCCCCGTTCCCGCCGGCCCAGGCGTACGCCCCCACCGGCACCGCGGTCAGTGCCACCAGTGCCGCTCCGACCGCCGCCACCCGCCGCCGTCGCTCCGCCATGCCGCGCCTCCTGATCGCCGGATACGGGGCCGGCGCGGGACGGACGATGTCGGCGTCCCGCACCAGCAGCTCCCGCAACTGCTGCTCGAAATCGGTGTCGAAGTGCTGTTCGCCGCTCACCTGCCGCCTCCCTGGGCCTGCCCGGAGACCGTGCGGCTGGGGGCCAGTCCCGGATACGTACGCAACTTCGCCAGCCCCTTGGACGCCTGGCTCTTGACCGTGCCGGGCGAGCAGCCGAGCACCTGGGCGACCTCCGCCTCCGACAGGTCCTCCCAGTACCGGAGCACCACCACCGCCCGCTGTTTCCTGGGCAGCTGGGCCAGCCCGGCCATCAGCGAGCCCCGTTCCTCCACCCGCCCCGTGGCCTCGTCGCGTCCGGCCCGCTCCGGCGGCGCCGCGGTCAGCGCCTCGGAGACCCGCCGCTTGCGGAACCGGTCGCTGTTGCAGCTGACCAGCATCCGCCGGACGTACGCCTCCGGGTTGTCGCTGCGGGAGATCCGCCGCCACGACCGGTACGCCTTCGCCAGCGCGGTCTGCGTCAGATCCTCGGCGTGGTGGACGTCCCCCGTGAGCAGATAGGCGGTCCGCACCAGCCGGGACCACCGCGCTCTGACGAACTCCTGGAACCGATCCTCTAGTTCGGCCTGCATCAAGCACCCTCCTCGCCCTCCAGACCACCGGTCGGGGGGAATCGGTTGCCCCGGCCCGCCGGCCGGGTTCGAATGAGGGCGTGGAGAACACGACGGGGACGGAGCGCGGTGGCGGGGCCTGGCGGGCGGGGGAGCCCGGAGTGCTGGTGCTGCCGTCGGGGCGGTCGGTGCGGGGGCGCGGGCTGCGGCGGCCGCTCGACCCGGCGGCGCCCGCACCGGCGTACGGGCTCTATCTGCTGGGCAAGCCGCCCCCCGGGGTGCCCTGGGAGGCGCGCTGGGTGCGCTGGCCCGACTTCCGGCTCCCGGCGGACCGCGCCGACGCCCGCACGGCCCTCGCCGAGGCGTGGCGCAGGGCGGCGGACGAGCGGGTGGAGGTGGCCTGCGGCGGCGGGCGGGGGCGTACCGGGACCGCGCTGGCGTGCCTGGCGGTACTGGACGGCGTACCGGCCGGGGAGGCGGTGGAGTTCGTGCGCCGGAACTACGACCGGCACGCCGTGGAGACGCCGTGGCAGCGGCGCTACGTCCGCAGCTTCACAGGGCCAGGGTCATGAGGAGGCGGTCTTCGCCGGGACCGAAGTAGTCCGGGCAGGGGCCGTCGGGATCGGGTACGAAGCCCAGGTCCTCGTAGAGCGTGATGGCCGGGGTGTTGCGGGGCTCGACGGAGAGCCGGACGGTGCGCGCGCCCTCGGCCCGCAGCTTCATCAGCGTCTCGACCATCAGCTTCCGGCCCAGCCCGTGTCCGCGCAGGTCGGGGACGATGCCGAGGCTGAGGACCCAGCTCTCCGCGGCGCGCGGCGGGGTCGAGAACACATAGCCGCGCAGGTCCTCGTCGTCCTCCACGAGGAGCAGGAAGTCCGGGAACGCCGTGAGGAGTTGGCGCACCACGAAGAACGGGTAGGGGTCGGTCGGGAAGGCCTGCTCGTCGAGGCGGACGATATGGGGCAGATCCGCGTCGGTGGCCGTTCTGATCCGTAAGTTCCTTTCCCCGGGTCCCTGGTCCCCGGGTCCCTGGCTCACTGTCGAACCGGCGGTCGACCGGAAATGATCTCCGGGAAGTGGAGTCATGCCGTCCCCTTGTGAATGTCGATAAATCGAATGGGGGCCTTGTGTGATTTCCGTACCTGATCTCCATCATTGCCAGGTCCATCCACAGCTTCAAGACCCCCGCGCACTGGTAGACTTACGGTAAGGTGAACCATGACTTCTGGAACCACCGCCGCCCGAAAACTGAATGCCGACGTACGCTGGGACGACTTCGACCCGGAGGCGTACATCGGGCGTAACTACATCCGGATGCAGGCGGTGGACAAGGAGATCATTTCCCGGGTCCGGGACCACTTCAGTGATCATTTCCGGGGTCATGGCCGCGTTCCTTCCGGTATTGACGTCGGCGCCGGTCCCAACCTCTATCCCGCCCTCACCATGCTTCCCTGGTGCGACCGGATCACGCTCCTCGAGTGGTCCGCCCGCAATCTGGAGTACCTTCGCGGCCAGTGCGCCGACTACGCCCAGAACTGGGACCAGTTCTGGGATGTCCTGTGCGAGGACAAGGCATATGCCGAGCTGGACGTCACACCCAGGGTCCGCTTCAAGGAGGCCGTGCAGCAGCCCGAGCGGGGCAGTCTCTTCGACCTCTGCGCGGACAGCCGCCGCTGGGATCTCGGCACGATGTTCTTCGTGGCCGAATCCATCACGACGTCACTCGACGAGTTCCGGCGCGGGGTCGGCTGTTTCATGAGCGTCCTCAATCCCGGCGCGCCCTTCGCCGCCGCCTTCATGAAGCATTCCACGGGATACCGGGTCGGCGATGTGGATTTCCCCGCCACCCGTGAGATCGACGAGGTGAAGGCCGAAGCGGCCCTCGGTGATTTCGCCGAGAACATGAAGATGTACCGGATGGAAGACCCGGACCATTACGTGCGCGACGGATACGCCGGAATGATCCTGGTCTGCGGCCGACGGAAAGAATGACTCCGTCAATCGTCATCCGTAGGGACCGGCCTGTGCGAGGGGAATGGGCATGCAGATCAAGCCGAGACAGAATCTGCTCGAAGTGTGGCAGGCCATCGCCCGCCATTCCTGGGGCGACGGGGAATGGGACTGGGGTGAATGGGGCGGCCGCAGCAGCGTCGCCGACGCCGAGCGGCTGCTCTGCCTTCTCTACCCCGCCACCGAGATCGAGCCGTTCCGTCTGGACGACCCCGACACCACTCAGCTCGACGTGGAAAGGGCCCTGCGGAACGCGGGTGACTCCAGCGAGATTCCCGCGAACCTCGTGGAGATCCTCGGCGACTTCATGGACAAGCACCGCGGCGAGGAGGGCCCCACCTTCGCGGGCGGCTACTACTTCGCGGCGGAGGACCCCGAGCAGGAGCTCTCCAAGGAACAGCGCGAGGTCGGCGTCGTCGACTCGTACTCCATGTCGATCACCCTGTGCCTGGCCACCCTCGGCTTCCTCAAGGTGTACCGGGGCAAGACCCGCCGGGCCTCCACCCTCGCCCGGATCGACCAGCTCAGGGACGAGACCAGCGCCCGGCTGACCGCCGCCATGGTCAGCCTGCTGCGCTCCTTCACCGTCAACGTCGTCGACATCTCCTCCGAACAGGGACAGGCGCTCTCCCGCCTCCTCGGCCGCGGCCGGCTCTCCGACCGGCAGGTCCTGGCACGCTTCCAGGAGCGCTTCAAGTCGCTGCGCGCCCTCATCACCGAGAGCGTCACCCTCGGCCTCGACACCGACGTCACCGACGAACTGCGCAACGAGAACCGCCTCTTCGAGTGCGGCTGGGCCTGGAGCCTGGTGAAGGGCGCACCCGAGATCGAGGTGGAGCCGAAGACCGCCCAGGACATCGGCAAACAGCCCGAGGGCGTCGCCCGCGCCGTGCCCTACCTGTACTTCACCGTCGTCGCCCTCGACGGCATCCCCGACCTGTCCTCCGAGCGCACCCTCGTCCTCGGCCTGCTCACCGCCGAACAGCAGAAGCTGGCCGACGCGCTGCGGCTGCGCTGGGAGATCACCCAGCAGTACTGGTCCGCCATCGCCCGCTTCGACGACGCCACCTGGCCGCTGGAGGAGATCCCCTGGCGCACCACGCTCCAGCAGCTGGAGTCGGAGTACTTCTCCCTCTCCGTCGCCTCCATCCTCGTCCACGACCTGGTCCGCCGGCGCGCCACGGACGACGACCTCACCCGCACCGTCGCGGTGATGGAACGTCTCGCCGACCGCGGCCGCATCACCAGCCGTCCCACCCGTCAGGACCCGGCGGTCGGCCTGCACAACCCCGGCGTCAGCCTGCCCCTGCTGGGCAGCGAGAAGCTGGGCCCGGCCATGAAGTGGACGATGGGCGACTTCGCCGCCCAGTTGCTCAAGCGGACCGTCCAACTGTGCGCGCTGTCGAGGAACATCGCCTCGCAGGACCGGCTGCTGCGGCTCGCCGAGGACATCCTCGACCACCTCTGGTCCCGCCGGATCACCGACGGCGAGGGCGTCGGCCTGTGGGACAACGTGCACGCCGTCTACCCGGAGTTCCCGGTCCGCGAAGGCCCGTTGTCCTGGAGCATCACCGAGCGCGTCACCGAGTGCATGGTCGCCGCGCACGGCCTCTACTCGCAGAACCCGATCCGCAGCCCCGAGATGTCCACGCTGGCCCAGGCGGCGCTCAGCGAGGCCGCCCACCTCTTCGGCAAGGAGCAGATGAACCAGCCCGCGCCCGCCCCGAGGAGCCCCCAGGGCGAACAGGTCAGGGCCATCGAGGCCGACCTGCGCCGGGCCCGCCAGCTGCTCGACCGGCAGCCCGGCACCGCCCACTCGCTGGCCCTCGGCGTCCTCGCCCGGCTCTACGAACTCGACCGCGCCCGGGGCGACTCCGGCTCCCAGGGGGTATGAGCCGTGCTCGTCTTCGCCGCCTCCGACAAGGGAGGCACCGGCCGCTCCGTGACCAGTGCCAACCTCGCCTACCAGCGCGCCCTCGAGGGGGACGACGTCTGCTACCTGGACTTCGACTTCGGATCCCCCACCGCGGCCGCCGTGTTCGACCTGCCCGACGTGCTGACCGAGGCCGAGGGGCGGGGCCTGCACTCGTATCTGCAGGGCAAGACCGGCAAACCGCTCCGGGTCGACGTCTGGGCCCGCACCGAACACCCCGACCTGAGCAGCCGGCCCGGCGGCTCCGGCCGGCTGGTCCTGCTGCCCGGTGACCGCACCGGCGGGGAATTCGTCACCGACGACGAGAACCTGCACCGCTGCGTCGATCTCGTCCTGAGCCTGAAACGCGAATTCGACGTCATCATCGTCGACCTGAGCGCCGGACGCAGTTATGCGATGGACCTCGCCCTCGTCGCCACCTCACCCCGCGGCGGGCTCGGACGGCTCAAAACGCGGTGGCTCGTCTATCACCGCTGGACCCGCCAGCATGTGATGGCCGCAGCCGAACTCGTGTACGGGAAACAGGGAATTGTGCAGGCCGGTACCGCCATGGGCCATCGGCCCGAAGCACTGGGCGGCTCGATCCGTTTCGTCCGGGCCGCCGTACCGGATCTGGAGTCGCCCCTGTGGTCGCAGGTGTCGCCCGCGCAGTACGCGTGGATGCGCAAGTGCGACAAGCAACTCGAGGAACTCGCCGCCGGCCGTGGCATCGGCAAGACCCGGGTGCTGACCTCCATTCCGCTGGAACCCGTCCTGCAATGGCAGGAACGCCTCATCACCGACGAGGACGTGCACGACCGCCGGATCGCCAACAACGCGACCTGGCAGGCCATGGGAGACCTCGCCCAGCGGGTCGCCGACGACAAGTTCTGGGGGGAGTTGTGAACCGGCCCGCGGCCGTCTTCCGGGAAACCAGCGCCGAGCCGCGCACGGAATCCGTTCCGTTCTCCCATCTCTCCCTGGAATTAGGCCACTTGTACATGGAGGACTTCGTCGAGGGGCCCTCCCGGCTGCGCCGGCACTTCGCCGCCGTACGCCCCTGGGTGGACGCCGCACGGACCGGTTTCGGCCCGCTGCCCGCCGGCCGGCGCCCCCGGATCAGCACCTGCTTCCTCATCGACGACTACTTCTCCCGGCTCTCCACCCCCGCCGAGCTGATACCGCCGCTCCTCGAGGCGGCCGCCGAGGCCGGACTCACCATCGACTACCTGGCCCGCGAGTCGGGATGCGCCGCGGCCGACCCCGCGCACCGGGACCGGGCCGAACTCGCCGAGTCCGTCCTGCACCGGCTGGTGGAGTCACCGCCGCCCGGCAGCAACGGCTTCCGCCCGCCCGTCAGCCGCACCGGCTGGCTCACCAACGGCCGCCGCGCCCCCGGTGTGCGGACCTCGGCCGCGCTGGACGCCACCGGCAGCGTCTGGCAGCCGCCCAGCGAGACCGGCGCCCGCGGCCACTCCGTCTTCATGGACGTCGAACTGTGGAACGGCCCCGAGGAGGACCGCACCTGGTCCTGCGCCTTCCTCGCCTCCGTCTGGCAGCTGGTCCGCCTCGGGCTGCTGCGCGACAACGGCCGCGCCGTGCTCACCCCCACCCCCTGGGACGACAAGGAGTTCCCGGCCGAGTGGGACGCCCTGCCGCCCGTACTGCGCCTCAACCCGCAGGCCGCGCCCTTCACCGCGTACGTCACCTGCAGCGTGCTCCCCGCCCGCTTCCTGCCCGTCGAGCACGCCGTACGCGTCATCCTCGACCAGGTCCAGGTCGAGGCGGAGGCGCTGGGCCAGGTCGCCGAGCGGTCGGCGGCGGAGGGCTTCGACGTGCCCACGGCGGTGGTGGACCGCACCTCCTACGTGTTCCCGCCGGGGCTGTGACATGAGCGGTCTGGGCACCACCTCGGGACCCGTCCTCGTCTGCGGCGAGGTGCGCACCTGCCTGCTGCCCACCCGGGACGCGGTGGACGAGCGCACCGCCGTACGACTGCTGCGGCTGCGCGCCGACGAACGCGTCCGGGTCTCCCGCCACCCCAACCGGCACGCCGTCTCCCCGGACGTCCTCACCGGCGTCGACTGCCGGCTGCCCACCGCCACGGGCGCCCGCTGCCGCGCGGTGGGCACCGTGACGGCCCGGGCGGCCCTCACCGAGGGACGGGTCCTGCAGTCCACGGCGTACTTCCGCGCCCCCGCCTCGGGCCCCGACCGGCGGCAGCCCTGGGGCTACTACCTGGTCCGGCCCGGCTGTCTGGTCCCGCTCGGCCGGCTGCCCGGCAAGTCCGTCACCGAAGGGTTCCTGACCGGCCACCAGCCGGGCGAACTGGACGTCGGATCCATCGCCGAGAGCCTGCTGGCGAAGATCTGCCAGCACCGGATCCTCGACTACGACACCCCGCTCACCACCGCCGACACCAGCCTGCGCTGGACGGCGGCCGCGGCCGGCGACGGCGAGGAGCCGTCCCTGCTGTTCACCAAGGCCGAGGACGGACTGCGGATCGTCGAACTGCGGGTGCCGCGCGGCACCGCGCCCGCGGCCGCGGCCGGGCTGTGCGAGGACCTCGCCCTGCACGACTGGCTGCTGACGACCGTCGCGGACAAGCTCGACGGACTGCGGGTCGGCTCCGAGGACGGCCGGGCCGCGCTGAAGGTGCTGCGCCCGCTCGTCGACCACCTGCTGCACCTGTGGATGCCGCGGGCCCGAGTCGACGGCGCCCTGCACACCGCCTGGGAGGAACTGGAGAAGAGCCCCGGCTACAGCAGACAGTGGAACGCGCTGGCGCAGCGCATCCGCGACCAGCTCGTCCTGTACCACCTCGGCGTCCGGCCGGATCCGCTGCCGGCGCCCTGACGCTCCGGGCCCGCGACGGCTCACCGTTTCGACGGCTCACGATCCCAACGGGGGGAGAAAGAGAGATGAATGCACGGCATGTGACCCTGAAGCTCCTGGTCACCGTAGTGGTGGGTGGCGTCGTCTACCTGCTGACCAATGTCATCGGACCGTCCGAGGAGGACGGCCCCTGGCAGCTCGTCCTGTCCGTCCTGTGCGGCGGCGTGGTGCTGCTCGCGCAGTTCATGGTGTCCTTCGTGAACCAGATGCACGCCATGAACGACTCCGTGGACAAGCGGTTCGCGGACATCGGCCGGGCGACCAAGCTCTTCAACGAGGTGGAGAAGCTGCGCGACGACGGGGTGCCCCGGCTCGCCGAGAACGCCACCAAGGTGGTCTCCACCGGGCCCAGGATCCTGCACGACTTCGCGAACGAGGAGATCAACCGGCTCGCCGGGGTGATGGAGGACCTGACCAGCTTCAGCGCCGAGACACCCGGCGAGAACCACGACTGGCTCATGACGCTGACCAAGTGCGCCCGCACCAGCATCGACGCCATCAGCACCAGCGTCGTCGACGACGGCTTCTGGTCCACCGAGCCCGCGAACCGCTATCTGACCGCCCAGCACGAGGCGATCGTCGAGCGGGGCGTCACGGTCCGGCGCCTGTTCATCGTCAAGGAACGCGGTGAGCGCGCCGCGCTGGCCCCGATCTGCGAGGAGCAGCGGGATCTGCGCATCCAGGTGCGCGTGGTGGCCCTGGACCAGCTCCCCGCCCACCACCGCCGCGGCAACATGATCGACTTCATCGTCTTCGACGAGGCGCTGTCGTACGAGATCCACCCCGACCAGCTGGGGCTGAACTCGCGCACCGCCGTGAACGCCCGCCGTGAACTGGTCCAGCCCCTGCTGCGCCGGTTCAACCTGCTGTGGGAGGCGGCCGACCCGGACAACCTCCTGAACGGCGTGCCCGGCAGCGTGCGGGTACGGACCCCGGGACCCGACCCGGAGGGCGTCTGACCGCCGGGCCGCAGCCGGTGGGACCGCGGTCCCACCGGCTCCGGCCCGGGGATCTCGCGGGAGGCCGGGACACGGCCCCCGCCCCGTAGGCGAGAATGGGCCCATGAGCCTGTTCCGCGACGACGGCATCGTGCTGCGCACCCAGAAGCTGGGTGAGGCGGACCGCATCATCACGCTGCTGACCCGCGGGCACGGGCGGGTGCGGGCGGTCGCCCGGGGAGTCCGGCGCACCAAGTCGAAGTTCGGGGCGCGGCTCGAACCCTTCTCCCATGTCGACGTGCAGTTCTTCGCGCGGGGCAGCGAGCTGGTCGGGCGCGGGCTGCCGCTGTGCACGCAGAGCGAGACCATCGCGCCGTACGGCGGCGGGATCGTGACCGACTACGCGCGCTACACCGCCGGGACGGCCATGCTGGAGACCGCCGAGCGGTTCACCGACCACGAGGGCGAACCGGCCGTCCAGCAGTACCTGCTGCTGGTCGGGGCCCTGCGGACGCTGGCCCGGGGCGAACACGCCCCGCACCTCGTCCTGGACGCGTTTCTGCTGCGCTCCCTCGCCGTCAACGGCTACGCGCCCAGCTTCGACGCCTGCGCGAAGTGCGGAATGCCCGGTCCGAACAGGTTCTTCTCGGTCGCCTCCGGCGGCAGCGTCTGCGCCGACTGCCGGGTGCCCGGCAGCGTCGTACCCTCGCCGCAGACCCTGGTCCTGCTGGGCGCGCTGCTCACGGGAGACTGGGAGACCGCGGACGCGTGCGAGCCGCGGCACGTCCGGGAGGGGAGCGGACTGGTCTCCGCCTACCTGCACTGGCACCTGGAGCGCGGCCTGCGCTCCCTGCGGTACGTAGAGAAATAAGCGGCAAGAGGAGAGAAGAGACACATGGTCGTACGCGGGTTCCTGGGGCGGCAGCGTCGGGAGTACAGGGCACCGGAGCCGCACCCGTCCGGCGCCCGCGCGCCGAAGCTCCCCGGTGAGCTGGTCCCCGAGCACGTGGCGATCGTCATGGACGGCAACGGCCGCTGGGCCAAGGAGCGCGGACTGCCCCGCACCGAGGGCCACAAGGTCGGCGCCGAGCGTGTCCTCGACGTCCTCCAGGGCGGGGTCGAGATCGGCGTGAAGAACATCTCGCTGTACGCCTTCTCCACCGAGAACTGGAAGCGCTCACCCGACGAGGTCCGCTTCCTGATGAACTTCAACCGCGACTTCATCCGCAAGACCCGCGACCAGCTCGACGAGCTCGGCATCCGGGTGCGCTGGGTGGGCCGGATGCCCAAGCTGTGGAAGTCGGTCGCCAAGGAGCTCCAGATCGCCCAGGAGCAGACCAAGGACAACGACCGTCTCACCCTGTACTTCTGCATGAACTACGGCGGCCGCGCCGAGATCGCCGACGCGGCGCAGGCCCTGGCGGAGGACGTGAAGGCGGGGCGCCTCGACCCCTCCAAGGTCACCGAGAAGACCCTGCAGAAGTACATGTACTACCCGGACATGCCGGACGTGGACCTGTTCCTGCGGCCGAGCGGCGAGCAGCGCACCTCCAACTACCTGATCTGGCAGAGCGCGTACGCCGAGATGGTCTTCCAGGACGTTCTGTGGCCGGACTTCGACCGCCGCGACCTGTGGCGCGCCTGCGTCGAGTTCGCCTCCCGCGACCGCCGCTTCGGCGGCGCGATCCCGAACGAGGAACTGCTGGCGATGGAGGGCCGGCCCGCGGACCAGCAGACCGCTCCGTAGCTCCCGCACGTCCACCGGGGGCGCGGAACAAGGGCCCGTTTCCCCCGGATCACCTCCCCGGGCCGGGCAGCCGCACTAGCATCGAGCCGGGGCCGGGCGCGGAAGCCCGGCCGCATGCGTCCACGGGGTGGGGGGACATGCAGCGCTCGGTGGTGTTCGTGCACGGCACCGGTGTACGGGAAGAGTCCTACGGCGAGACGCTCGAGACCGTGCGGTCGGCGCTGGCGGGGCTGCGTCCCGGGATGCGGACGCGGGGCTGTTTCTGGGGGCGTGAGGCCGGAGCGGGGCTCGCCGTCGACGGTGCGAGCATCCCCGGTTACACCGCATCCGGCGGGGGCCGTGAGGAGGACGCGGACGTGGCCGTCTGGGGGGTGCTCTACCGCGACCCCGGCTACGAACTGCGCCTTCTGGGTCTCCGCCCGGCCTTTCCCTCGGCGATGGGACGGGGGCAGAGCCCGGCCCTGAAGCTGCTCGAAGAGCTTTCCGCCTACACCCCGTCGCCCCGGGTCAGGGACGCCTTCGCGGAACACGGGCTGGGCGACGCCCTCGACCGCGCCGTGCGCGCGGTCGCCGGGTCGCCGGAGCTACGGGACGCGGCGGCCACGGCCGACGAAGGCGGCTACGAGCACCGGCACGCGTTCGCGCGGGCCGTCGTCGCCGCGGCGCTGGCGGACGCGGCGGACCGGGGAGCCGACTCCCTCGACGGCCTCCGGCGGGACGCCCTGCTGACCGTGCTCGGCTCCGACCTGCACACCCAGGGCCGCAGTCTGGCGGGATCGGTGGCCAAGGCCGCCGCCACCCCCGCGCTGCGCGCCCTCACGTGGCAGGCCCGTCGGCGGCGCGGCAGGTACAGCGACGACCTCCTCGTGCCCGCGGTCGGTGACATCCTGCGTTACCAGGCCCGCGGCCACACCCTGCGCCGGCTGATCAAGCGCACCGTCGAGCACGCCCCCGGCGACGCCGTCACCGTCATCGCCCACAGCCTCGGCGGCGTGGCCTGCGTCGACCTCATGGTGGCGGAGGAGATCGAGCGGGTCGACCAGCTGATCACCGTCGGCTCCCAGGCGCCGTTCTTCTACGAGGCGGGCGCGCTGGTCTCCCTCGAACACCCCCAGCAGCCCCCCGCGCACTTCCCGCGACGCTGGCTCAACCTCTACGACCGACGCGACCTGCTGTCCTTCCGCGCGGCCGCGGTCTTCCCCGCCGTCGCCACCGACCACGAGGTCGACAACCGCCAGCCGTTCCCCTTCGCGCACAGCGCCTACTGGTCCAACCGCGAGGTCTGGGACGCCGTCGGCACATGGCTGGGCTGAACCCCGTCGACGACCCGGCACGCGTCCACGCCGTGGTCGTCGGCATCGAACGGTATCCCCGGCACCCGGACTGGGACCTGTCCGGCGCCGTGGGGGACGCCCTGCGGTTCGCCCAGTGGCTGCGCGGGGGCGGTGTGCCCGACGCCAACGTCCGGCTGCTGCTGGCCCCCGGAGAGGACAGCCGCCGGCTGCTCAGGACGCAGGCCGCGCAGCCCGCGTTCGACTGGTGCGAGACCTGGTCACGGGACCAGCTCATGGACGCCTTCACCGACGGTCTCGACGGGCGCGACGGCGACCTCCTGTACGTGTACTGGGGCAGCCACGGGGTCCTGGGGCACGGCGACCGGCGCCTGCTGCTGTGTCCCGACGCATCCCCGAGGGACAAGCGCTGCCTCGACACGGCCCATCTGCTCGAACACCTCCAGCGTGCCGACCTGCGGGGCTTCGGACAGCAGGTGCTTTTCTTCGACACCTGCGCGACCTTCCTGGAACACCACCATCAGCCGAACGGCCCGGCGGTCGCCGAGTTCCCCACGGCCCCCCGGCGCTCCGTCGATCAGTTCCTGCTGTACGCGGCCGCGGCGGGCCAGGTCGCGGAGAACGACGCGGCGGCGCGCAGCGGAGCCTTCTCCCGCGCCGTACTCGACTGGCTGGAGACGCACGCGGCCGGCCCGCGACCGGACCTGGACGCGCTCGCAACCGACGTCAGGAGGTGGTTCGACGAGTGGAACGCCGTGGGCGGCCCCCGGCAGACGCCCGTCAGCCTCCGCATCCGCACCCTGGACGGTTCTGAGGAACGCCTGGTGCCGTCGGAGCCGCCCCCTCCGCGGACCCCGGCGGTCGGCCGGGACGAGGTCGCCCTCGCACTGCGCAACGCCCTCACCGACAGGGATCTGCGCGGGCGGTGCGTCGAACACCTCGCCTCCTCGTGTCCGGGCGCGGCGCTGGGACCGGCACCGTCCGACGAACGGATCGCGGAGGTGCTGCTCACCGTGGAGCGGGCCATGGCCGCAGTCGTGGAGATGGTGCACTCGCGCGACCGGGAGGCCGCGGACCGGCTCCTGGCACTGGGCCGTTCCCGGCAGGCGCCCGGTCTGCTGTCCCCGCTGGAGTACGCCGCCCTGCGCGAGATCCTCGGCCGGAACCCGGTTCCGCTCCCGACGGCTCATGTGCTCGCCGCGGTGCGTGCCGCTCTGCCGATGGAGAGGACGTGGCTGCCGCCGGCCGTCGAGGACGCCACCGGCCCGACCGTCGGCCAGCTCATGGCGTGCGTAAAGCACTTCGAGGAACACACCGGCGGCCAGAGTATGGCGCGTCCGGGCCGGCAGCTGGTGCCCGCGGTCGTCCGCTTCACCGAACTGCTCGCCGCACTCGCCCACGACATCCGCCGACCGCTGCACGACTGGGGAGAGCGGGTCGCCCGCAGGCTGGGCGTCGACCCCGGCGGCCTCGCCGAACGCCGCGGGGAGGCGATGATGTGGCCCGGTTCGCTCGGCGGGACCCCCAGGGTGGTGGCCCAACTGGACCCGGCATCACCGGGCGGCACCTCCGGGGGCGACGGCGCCGGCGAGGAGCACTTCATCTGCGTGATGTGGATCGACACGGGTGCGGGTGGCCTCGAACGGGCGACCGAGCAGAGCATGAAGCCTCTGACCCCGCGGGACGTGGTGCGCCGCATCGAGCGCACGGTGTCGCTGCTGCGCGCGCTCACCGAGGAGGAGCCGGTGGTCGAGATCGTGGTGCCGCCGGACGCCGTACACCTGCCCGTCGACTCCTGGGACGGATCCGACGACGACGATCCGCTGCCCCTCCTGCTCGGTGTGGGGCAGGCGACGGTCCTGCGCTGTGCGCCCCTGGCCTCCCGGGACGGCGAGGAACGGCGCCGGGCCGCGCTCGAGCGCCGCTGGTCGCGACGCCACAACGACATCGTGGTCTACCTCGACGACGAGCACCTCAAGGACAGAGCAGCGGTGTACGGGGCCCTCATGGCGTATGCCGAAGCGGCCCGTGTCGTGGTGCGGGCCGCCCCGCCGGGCCGGGACCGTCTAGTGCAGGCGGCGCTCCGGCTCGGCTACCCCGTCGTGCTGTGGGACCGGCAGGCCGCACAAGCGGTGCCGGAGGCTCATTTCGCCCCCCTGCGACCCGAGGGGGCCGTGGCGGATCTGCCCTGGCGGGTCCGTCATTACCGGGCGAAGGCCTGTGCGGACCCCGTGGCCCATCCCGCCCGCCCGGCGGTGCTGCTGGAGGCCGCCGACCGCCCTCCGCCGCCCGTGCTGTCCCTGGCCGAACCGTCCGGCCTCGGTGAGCCCGCCGGCGGCCCCCCTGACTCCGCCGGCTCCTCGGGCTCCACCGACGGCTTCGACGGCTCCGACTCCTGAGAAGTGGGTTTCCGATGACGCACCAGCCCGAGCCCGACGCCATGGGCGAATCCGCCGCCGAGACCGAGGACTGGCGGATCTTCCGAGGGGACGGACACCGGCGCGCCGTCCCGATTCCCCAGGCGCCGCCCTGGCGGCGCTTCGCCGCCCCGACGGCCGCCACCCCGCACTACGTGATCGGCCGTCAGGAGACGGACGTGGTCAACGCCGCCATCCACCTGCGCCGACCGCTGCTCGTCACCGGACACCCGGGAACCGGCAAGTCCTCACTCGCGGCCGCCATCGCGCACGAGCTGGACCTGGGACCCGTACTGCACTGGCCGGTCAACAGCCGCTCCACTCTCCAGGACGCGCTGTACCGCTACGACGCCATCGGGCGCCTTCAGGAGAGCAATCTCCACCGCGCTCCCCAGGAAGCCCAGCCCGACATCGGCTCGTTCCTCCGGCTGGGCCCGGTCGGCACGGCGCTCGTCGCCACCGGCCGCCCCCGCGTCCTGCTCGTCGACGAACTCGACAAGGGCGATGTGGACCTCCCGAACGACCTGCTGACCGTCTTCGAGGACGGCACCTTCGAGATCCCGGAGCTGTCCCGGCTCCCCGAGGACCAGGCGGACGTCCACGTCCTGACCGCCGACCCGCACCAGCGGGCGAAGGTGACGCGGGGCATGGTGCGGTGCGTCGAGTTCCCGCTGGTCGTCATCACCAGCAACGGCGAACGGGACTTCCCTCCGGCGTTCCGGCGGCGCTGCCTTCCGCTGCACCTCGGCGATCCGGACGAGGCCCGCCTGCGGGAGATCATCGCCGGTCATCTCGGACCCGGCGCCCTCGCCGACGCCGGCGACCTGGTGCAGGCCTTCCTCGCCAAGAGGGCCGTCGGGGAACTGGCCACGGACCAGCTCCTCAACGCCGTGTTCCTGCGCCACGGAGGTGCCCGGCTGGACGCCGAGGGCTTGCTGAAGACGGTGCTGCACCGGCTCAACGCGGACGGCTGAGCATGTTCGAGGAGCTGGGGAAGATCCTCGCGGACGCCGGGCTGCTGCACCTGCCTGTCGAGGAGGAAGACCTCGTCGACTTCCTCTGGCTGGCCCGCCGCGTCCCCAGCGGCCCGGCGGCTCCCCTCGCCGCCCATCTCCCCCGCGCCACGGCCCCGCAGCCCTCGCCTCCGGACCCCGTCCCCTCCTCCCGGACGACGGACGACGATGCTGTCTTCCCGGCGGCGGAGCGGCTCCCGGCAGCACTCTCCGCGCCCGCCCGGGAACCGGCCCGGCGCGTCGGAGTCGTCTCGCGCCCGGTCGGCCCCTCGGCCGCGGCCGAGGCCGTCCGGACCCCCGGCACCAGGGCGCTGGGACCGTCCCTGCCGCTCGGCCGAGCGCTGCGGCCCCTGAAACGACTCGTCGCGAACCACCGGAGGACCGAGTTCGACGAGGAGGCGACGGCCGAGCGGCAGGCCGACACCGGTGTCACGTACCCGGTCCTGCGTCCGGAACGGGAACGGTGGCTGCGGCTGGTCCTGATCATCGACAGCGGAGTGTCGATGCTGCTGTGGGAGCGTCATTGCGCCGAATTCCGGGCCCATTTGGAGCACAGCGGTGCCTTCCGCGAGGTGCAGACGTACCAGATCCGCTACGACACGGACGGCGCCGGCATCCGGCTCGGGCCCCCGTGGAGCACCGCTACGGCGACCAGGCCGGCCGACACCGTCGTGGACGGCTCCGGACGGACGATGGTCCTGGTGGTCACCGACGGAGCCGCGGCCGCCTGGAGCGACGGACGCCTGCGCCCCCTGCTCGAAGCCTGGGCCCGCCGCGGCCCCACCGCCGTGGTCCACACCCTGCCCCGCCGGCTGTGGGCGGGATCCGGCGTCGGGGCGGACACCTGGCGGGTCACGTCCCCCCGGCCCGGCGCGCCGAACACCGCATGGGCGGTGGCGGACCAGCTCTTCCCGCCGGAGGTCGCCCCACCACCGTCCGTCCCCGTCCCGGTGCTGGAACTCACCGCCGACAGCCTTGCCACCTGGACCGCGGTGAACACCGTCGTGGGACGTCCGGTCCCCGTGCCCCTGTGGACCGCCCCCCGGCCCCGGGCCGCCGGTGACGCACGGCCTGCGGTGCCGGTGACGGACTTCGCCCGCGCGGCCTCCCCCGAGGCGCTGCGGCTGGCCGCGCATCTCGCCGCGATGGCCCCCGTCACCGTGCCGGTCATGCGCCTCGTCCACACCTGCCTCGATCAGGGACAGGACCCCACACCGCTGGCGGAGGTGCTCCTCGGCGGACTGCTGCACGCCCTTCCACCCGTGCGGGACATCCCGTCCTCGGGGCGCCACCGGCTGTTCGACTTCACACCGCAGGTCAAGGACCTGCTGCTCGACGCCGTCCCCACCGCCGAACTGATCGACTGCGCACGCAGGGTCGGGGACCTCATCGAGTCCCTGGCCGGCCGCTCCTCGGACTTCCCGGCATGGCCGCTGGACCCGGACTCCGCGACGACCGCGGCACCGTTCGCGTATCTCGGTCCGGAGTTCCAGGCCCGGCTCGGACTCCGGGACGTGCCCGGCTACGACAGCACACCCGCCCCGTCGTCCTTCGGCGGATCGCTCCGGTTGCTGTTCGACTCGCTGGGCATCGACGGCTATGACTTCATGGCCGACGCCGATATGTCGCCCGCGGAACTCGACGGCTACTTCGAGGGGCGCGTCCTTCCTCCCTGGCACCTGGTCACCGAGCTGTGGAACACGCTCGCGACACGGTTCGGCGAGCAGACCCCCGAGGAGAAGGACCGCCTGCGCGCGGAGTACGCCGAGGCCGTACTGTCCAAGAGCACCGCCGAGGTCCGTGGCGCCTTCGACCGGGTGCGCCGGGCCGGACTGCCGCCGGGCGCGGGGCTGCTGCTTCCGCACTTGATCCACTTCGTCGATCCGCACTCCGGGGCCCTCCGGGGGGAGGGGACGTACCGGGACGAGAGGGAGGTCACCGAGGACCTGTGGCGATTCCTCCGAGCCCGCGGGATCGAGGTCGTACGGGAGCGGCGAGGACGGGCCGGGCGAAGTGACGGGCTGGTGTGGCTTGAGGACGGTCAGCGCTACGTGGTGAAGGTCAGCCATCGCGGATCCCCCTTCACTTGGCCGGGCATAGGGGGGACGCCGGACACGGACGGCTCTGTTCCCGTGGTCTTCGTCGTGGCCGTCGACGACGACGACAAGCCGGACGGACCGCTCCCGGTCGACGACTGCGTCGTCGTCGCGCGGGCCGACGGGCGGGCCGACAGCGTCGCGCCGGTCGTGTGGCTGCGCCTCCAGAACGGTGTGCCGGCCCTTCAGCAACGGGTGTGCGTCGCCGTCGACATCGTGGGCTTCTCGGACCTGCCCGAGTCGGCCCAGATGCGTCTGTGGGAGATCAAGGACACGATCCTCGTCGAAGCGGCGCGGGCGGCCGGGGTCGCCGCGGACGAGTTTCGCCTGGAGAGCCGCGGCGACGGCGCGGTCATGCTTCTGCCTCCCGGCGTGGACGAGTCCGCGACCCTGCCCGCGTTCCTCGACGGGCTGGGCGAGGCGCTGAGAAGGACTCGTGCGGCGGGGGATCCGATGCGCCTGCGCGTCGCCGTGCACCAGGGACCTGCCGTGGCGGATCCGTTCTCCACGGGAGAAACGGTGGTCCACACGGCCCGTCTTCTCGACTCGGCCGTGCTGCGAGCGGCGGTGGACGCCGACCGGGATGCGGACCTCGCCGTCGTCGTGTCCGATCCGCTCTGCCGGAAGGTGCCCGCCCTCCAGGAGCACTTCCAGCGTGTGCGTGTCGACCTCAAGAACTACCGGGCCTGGGCCTGGCTGCGGCCGGCCCTGCCCGAACGCCCTCGCCCGCCGGGTCTTCCCGACCGGTCCCGCTCCAACGCGGTCCTCGTCGGAGCCGGTGTGTACGACGAGTTGCCCGAGCTGCCGCAGGTGCTGAACGGACTGAGGGACCTCGCGGGTGTGCTGACGGATCCGTCGGACGGCGCCTTCGCCCGGGACCGCACGGCGGTCCTGGCGAACCCGGAGAGCACAGAGCAGGTCCTGGACGAGGTCCGCCGGTCCGCCGCGGCCGCTGAGGACACGCTGCTGGTGTACCTGGCGGGGCATGGCCTGTTCGACCCGGTCAACGGGGACCTGAGTCTGGCGGTCCGTGACACGAGGCCGCACTCGACCGTCATGGCGGTGCCGGTCGACCACGTCCGTGACGCGGTCCGCGACAGCCAGGCGCGCCACAAGATGATCATCCTGGACTGCTACTACGCCGGCGCCGCCCGGATCGACTCGCTGCCCGGGGTCCTCAACATCGAGCCGTTCCCGAACGACGTCCTGATGATGGCCGCCTCCGCCCAGGACACCCCCGCTCCGTCGGGCGGCGGGTACACGGCGTTCACCGGCGGACTCATCGACATTCTGAACAACGGCCTGCCCGACGGGCCGGAGGTCATCTCCCTGGACCTGCTGTTCAGGGAGGCGGACCGCCGGCTCGGTGCCCGTGGTCTCCGCCGGCCGACGCTCGGGGGCGACGCCGCGGGCGGTGTGGGCCTCGCCCGCAACCGCGCCCGCTAGGAAGCAGCCATGGCGCAGTCCGCGCAGGTGCCGAAGATCTCCACCGTGTGGGCCACGTTGACGTAGCCGTGTTCCGCGGCGATCGCCTCCGCCCACTTCTCCACCGCGGGGCCCTCCACCTCGACCGCCTTGCCGCAGGCGCGGCAGACGAGGTGGTGATGGTGGTCGCCGCTGGAGCAGCGGCGGTAGACGGACTCGCCGTCGGAGGTGCGCAGGACGTCGACCTCGCCGGCGTCGGCGAGGGACTGGAGGGTGCGGTAGACGGTGGTCAGGCCGACCGAGTCGCCCTTGTGCTTGAGCATGTCGTGCAGTTCCTGCGCGCTGCGGAACTCGTCGACCTCGTCCAGCGCCGCCGCCACGGCGGCGCGCTGCCGGGTGGCGCGGCCCTTCACGGGCGGTCCAGCGGTCGTCACCGTTGCCTCCTCACGTCTGCGGCTTGCCGGGCCATTGTGCCAGCCCGGCCGGTGGCCGGTCAGACGCCGACTTCCCGGTCGGCCGCTCTCGTGGCCGGAATCGCGCACTCCGCCGGGTCCGCGGCCGGCCGGGCTGCGGCTGCCGCGCGGGCGCGGCGGCGGGCCAGCGGGGCGGCCAGCACGCTCAGCGTGATGAACACGGCGATGGTCAGCAGGACGATCGTCGCGCCGGGCGGGACGTCCTGGTAGTACGAGGTCACCGTGCCGCTGATCGTCACCGTCACACCGATCGCCACCGCGATCGCGAAGGTCGCGGCGAAGCTGCGGCTGAGCTGCTGGGCCGCCGCCACGGGGACCACCATCAGCGCGCTCACCAGCAGCAGGCCGACCACCCGCATCGCGACCGTCACCGTCACCGCCGCCGTGACCGCCGTGAGCAGGTTGAGCACGCGGACCGGCAGGCCCGTCACCCGCGCGAACTCCTCGTCCTGGCTGACCGCGAAGAGCTGGCGGCGCAGCCCCAGGGTGACCAGCACCACGAAGGCCGCGAGCAGGCAGATCGCCGTGACGTCCGCATCCGACACCGTCGACAGGGAGCCGAAGAGGTACGAGGTGAGGTTGGCGTTCGAGCCGCCCGGCGCGAGGTTGATGAACATCACGCCGCCGGCCATACCGCCGTAGAAGAGCATCGCGAGGGCGATGTCGCCGCGGGTCCTGCCGTACCAGCGGATCAGTTCCATCAGGACCGCGCCGACGACCGAGACCGCCGTCGCCATCCAGACCGGGGAGGTGGAGAGCAGGAAGCCGAGGCCGACGCCGGTCATCGCGACGTGGCCGATGCCGTCGCCCATGAGGGCCTGGCGGCGCTGGACGAGATAGATGCCGACGGCGGGGGCGGTGACGCCCACCAGGACGGCGGCGAGCAGGGCCCGCTGCATGAAGGCGTAGTCGAGGAAGTCCATCACAGGTCCATCAGCTCAGCAGGCCGGTACGGATCGGTTCGGCGCCCGCCGAGGCGTGCGGGTGCACATGGTCATGGCCGGGAAGGGCGTGCTGGCCGACGGCCTTCGGGGGCGGTCCGTCGTGCTGCACGCAGCCGTCGCGCAGGACGACCGCCCGGTCGATCAGGGGCTCCAGGGGGCCCAGTTCGTGCAGCACGAGGAGGACCGTCGTACCGGCCGCGACCTGGTCCTTCAGGGTGCGGGCCAGGACCTCCTGGCTGGCCAGGTCGACGCCCGCCATCGGCTCGTCCATGATCAGCAGCTCGGGTTCGGCGGCGAGGGCGCGGGCGATCAGGACGCGCTGGTGCTGGCCGCCGGAGAGGGCGTCGACGTTGTCCTTCGCCCGGTCCGCCATGCCGACCAGCTCCAGGGCGTGCCGTACGGCCTCCCGGTCGGCCTTGCGCAGGACGCCGAAGCGGGCGCGGGAGAGGCGGCCGGAGGTGACGACCTCCGTGACGGTGGCGGGGACGCCGCCGGCGGCCGTCGTGCGCTGGGGGACGTAGCCGATCCGCGCCCAGTCCCGGAACCGCTTCCTCGGGGTGCCGAACAGCTCGATCTCGCCGGCGGCGATCGCCACCTGGCCGATGACGCTGCGCACGGCGGTGGACTTGCCGGAGCCGTTGGCGCCGAGCAGCGCGACGACCTCACCGCGGTGCACGGTGAGGTCGATGCCCCGCAGGACGGGGCGCGAGCCCAGGTCGGCGCGGACCTGGCGCAGGGAAATGACGGGCTCGGTCATGCCGCTCTCCGATCGGCTGGTCACTTGGCTCCCAGGGCCGTCTGCAACGCCTTGAGATTCGCCCTCTGGACCGAGAAGTAGTTGCTGCCCCGGGACTTGTCCGTGATGCCCTCGATCGGGTCGAGCACGTCCGTCTTCAGGCCGGCGTCGGCGGCGATGGTCTTCGCGGTCTTGTCGCTGACGAGCGTCTCGTAGAACACGGTGGTGACGCCGTCCGCCTTCGCCATCTTCTCAAGCTCCTTCACGCGCGCGGCGCTGGGCTCCGACTCGGGGTCGAGGCCGTTGATGGCCTCCTCGGTCAGGCCGTAGCGCTCGGCGACGTAGCCGAAGGCGGCGTGGGTGGTGAGGAACACCTTGGACTTCGTGTGCGCGAGCCCGTCCTCGAACTCGGTGTCGAGCGCGTCGAGCTTCTTCACCAGGGCGGCGGTGTTGGTCCTGTAGTCGGCCGCGTGGTCCGGGTCGGCCTTCTCGAAGGCCTTGCCGACCCCCTCGGCGACCTGGGCGTAGCGCACCGGGTCGAGCCAGATGTGGGGGTCCAGGCCGGACGACTCCTCGTCCTCGTGGTCGTCGTGCTCGGCCGCGTGGCCGCCGACCTCGTTGCCGTGCTTCTCCAGCGTGGTGAGGGAGGCGGCGTCGATCTTCGTCCTCACCTCGGACTGGGCCACCGCGTCGTCGACGGAGGGCTGGAGGTCCTTGAGGTAGAGCACCGCGTCGGACTCCTGGAGCTGCGCGGTCTGCTTCGCGCTGATCTCCAGGTCGTGCGGCTCCTGGCCGGGTTCGGTCAGGCTGGTGACGTTCACGTGGTCCCCGCCTATCTGCTGGGCGAGGAAGGCCATCGGGTAGAACGACGCGACGACGTCGAACTTCTCCGTGTTGCCCGCCGCGCTCGCGCCCGAGCAGGCGGAGAGGGTTCCGAGGCCGAGAGCGGTGACGGCCGCCACGACTGTCCCGGATATGCGCTGTCGTCGTACGTTCATGACAGTCATTTTCAACAAATATGGAAACCGTTGTCAACAAGCTGCGGAAGGGGATCCGATTTGGTCGAGGGGGAGCCCCCGCCGGTACCCTGAATCATTCGCTGGAAGCATCTCGCTTCGTCGCCCGTCGTCGTTATGAAGAGAGCACCGTGGCCGCCGACAAGATCGACACCATCGTCAGCCTGAGCAAGCGCCGTGGCTTTGTATTCCCCTGCAGTGAGATCTACGGCGGTCAGCGTGCCGCCTGGGACTACGGACCGCTGGGTGTCGAGCTCAAGGAGAACCTGAAGCGTCAGTGGTGGCGCTACATGGTGACGTCGCGCGAGGACGTGGTCGGTATCGACTCGTCCGTCATCCTGGCCCCCGAGGTCTGGGTCGCCTCCGGTCACGTCGCCACCTTCACCGACCCGCTGACCGAGTGCACCTCCTGTCACAAGCGGTTCCGCGCGGACCACCTCGAGGAGGCCTACGAGGCCAAGCACAAGCGCCTCCCGGAGAACGGCCTGGCGGACGTGAACTGCCCCAACTGCGGCAACAAGGGCCAGTTCACCGAGCCCAAGCAGTTCTCGGGTCTGCTCTCCACCCACCTCGGCCCGACCCAGGACTCCGGCTCCATCGCCTACCTGCGTCCCGAGACCGCCCAGGGCATCTTCACCAACTTCGCCCAGGTGCAGACCACTTCGCGCCGCAAGCCGCCGTTCGGCATCGCCCAGATGGGCAAGTCCTTCCGCAACGAGATCACGCCCGGCAACTTCATCTTCCGCACCCGCGAGTTCGAGCAGATGGAGATGGAGTTCTTCGTCAAGCCGGGCGAGGACGAGCAGTGGCAGGAGTACTGGATGGAGCAGCGCTGGAACTGGTACACCGGTCTCGGCCTGCGCGAGGAGAACATGCGGTGGTACGAGCACCCGAAGGAGAAGCTCTCCCACTACTCCAAGCGCACCGCTGACATCGAGTACCGCTTCCAGTTCGGCGGCAACGAGTGGGGCGAGCTGGAGGGTGTCGCCAACCGCACCGACTACGACCTCTCGGCCCACGGCAAGGCCTCCGGCCAGGACCTCTCCTACTACGACCAGGAGGCCCAGGAGCGCTGGACGCCGTACGTCATCGAGCCGGCGGCCGGTGTCGGCCGCGCGATGCTGGCGTTCCTGCTCGACGCCTACGTCGAGGACGAGGCCCCCAACGCCAAGGGCAAGCTGGAGAAGCGCACGGTCCTGCGCCTCGACCACCGTCTGGCCCCGGTGAAGGTCGCGGTCCTGCCGCTGTCCCGCAACCCCGAGCTGTCCCCGAAGGCCAAGGGTCTCGCCGCCGCCCTGCGCCAGCACTGGAACATCGAGTTCGACGACGCCGGCGCCATCGGCCGCCGCTACCGCCGCCAGGACGAGATCGGTACGCCGTACTGCGTGACGGTCGACTTCGACACCCTGGACGACAACGCGGTGACCGTGCGTGAGCGCGACTCGATGAAGCAGGAGCGGGTCTCCCTCGACCAGATCGAGGGCTACCTGGCGGGCCGCCTGATCGGCTGCTAGCCACGGCTCACGGTCCACGCGCGAGGCCGGCCCCGACGGGAATCCCGTCGGGGCCGGCCTCGCGCTATGCGGTGGGGTGCTGCTGCCGCTGATGGCTGCGCAGCAGGACGTTGGCGTCGGTCTCCGCGCTGTGGTCGTGCGCGGCGCGGGCGCTCTCCCGCGCCGCCGCCAGTTCACCGCACTCGGCGCAGTCCGGCGCCGGCTCGGGCGGACGGCGCAGGCCCACCATGAAGGGCCCGTCGGTCCGGGCCCGCGAGTTCACCGCGCGGACGCTCGCGTGCAGCCGCTCCCGCTCCGTGGCCGGCCGCAGCGCGGCGGGGTCGGCCTGCCATTCCCGGCCGCCGCCGAGGGGGCGGAGCATCGCGTAGGGGCCGGAGCGGTCCTGGTACTCGCCGACCTTGTCCGTGGCGGGGTCGTAGAGGAGGGCGCCGGGTTCGTGCTGCATGAGGTCACTCCTTTTACCCAACTTTCGTACGTAATGTGAGGGTTGGGCTACTCTGGGTGGTGGGGGCTGTCGACAGGATGGCCTCGCGGCGGGGCCGGCGCGCCGTTGACGAGGGGTTGTTCGTCGCCGGGCGGCGTAAGTTCCACAAATTCCACGGAGGGATGCGATGCGATGCCGCCGAGGCGAGTGATCACGGGACGGAGCCAGGAGCCGAGGCAGCGGTTCGCGGAGGAGTTGCGGTTACTGCGGGCCGCGAAGGGCGACAGCCTGCGGGAGCTGGGGGAGAAAGTCGGCTGGGACTGGTCATTGTTCGGGAAACTGGAGACGGGACACACCCTGGGCAGTCCCGAAGTGGTCCAGGCGCTCGACCAGTACTACGGGACGCCGGGAATGCTGCTGGCGCTGTGGGAACTGGCGATGGCGGATCCGACGCAGTTCAAGGAGCGGTACCGGAGGTACATGGTGCTGGAAGCGGAGGCCGTGAGTGTGTGGCAGTACTCGCCGAGCATCCTGCCGGGGCTACTGCAGACTCCCGAGTACGCACGAGAGTTGCTCAGGAAGGGTGGGCTCAAGGGGGACGAGTTGGAAGCGCAGGTCGAGGCCCGGATCGGGCGGCGTGACGTGCTGCTGAGGGAGGATCCGCTTCAGTTCCGCGTGATTCTCTCAGAGGCGGTGCTGCGTACTCCGCTGGAGGAGCCTGATGAGTGGCGTGCGCAGTTGGAGCACCTGGGCATGATGGGCCATCGCCTCAACGTCACCCTCCAGGTGCTGCCGTGGCCCGCCGGACTTCACGGGCTGGCGAACACCGACACCATCTTTCTGCGAGGTCTGGACGGCCAGACCGTAGCCTGGGTGGAGACTGGCTACTCGGGCGAACTCGTCCAGGAATCGGCCTCGGTTGAGCGCCTCCAGCTCCGATACGATCGGGTACGCGACTTGGCTCTGTCCCCGGGCGAATCGCGGCAGTTCATCGAACGGATGCTGGAGGAAGCGCCATGCGAGCCCTTGACCTGAGCGACGTGACGTGGCGCAAGAGCAGCTACAGCAACCAGGACGGCGGCGCCTGCCTAGAAGTCGCCGACGACATCCCCGCCCTCGTCCCCGTCCGGGACAGCAAGGCCCCCGCCCGCGGCGTGCTCCTCTTCGGGGCGGAGGCCTGGACCCGCTTCGTCGGTGCCTACAGGTCGACGTCCGCGTAGAGCGCCGCGTGGTCCGACGCCTCGTCCGCCTTCGAGGTCACCGTGTCGAAGGACTTGAACGACTTGGGCGCCCACACCCCGCGCCGCTCCACGTCCACATGCTGCACCTTGCCGAACAGCTCCGGTGAGAACAGCAGGTAGTCGATCTTCTGGTCGAGGGAGTGGCCGGTTCCGAACGTGCCGAGGTCGCCCGTGTAGGAGGGGTGGCTCATCGCGTCCTTCGCGCCGGTGGCCAGCAGCTTCTGGACCGCCGCGCTGTCGGGGGAGTCGTTGAGGTCGCCGGCGACGAGGACGCGGGGGGAGCGGAGCAGGGCCTCCGTGTAGATCTCCGCGACCCGGGTGCCCTGGGCCAGCCGCAGCCCGCCGCCGCCTCCGCCGCCCCGCTTGCTCTTGAAGTGGTTGCCAAGTATCCACAGCGGTGTCCCGTTGACCGCGATCTCGAACTCGACGCAGTCCCGGCTGAACACCGGCGCGCCGTTGGTGCGCAGGTCGAAGATGTGCGACCGCATCGAGGTGATCGGGTGCCGGCTGAGGATGCCGACGTCGATGCCGCGCGGGTCGTTGCCGTCGATCAGCATGCTGTAGGGGTACGGCCGCTTGCCCAGCGCGCCGCCCAGGACCTGCCGGTTGAAGCGCTCCAGGGTGAGCCGGTCCTCGACCTCGACCGTGAGCAGGATGTCGGCGTTGACCTCGGCGACGACCCGGCCGGTGTTGCGGACCACGTCCCAGTCGAGTTCGGACCGCACCATCTCGGCCCAACCGGTCCACTTCGCGCGGCCCTTGGCGGTGACGGTGATCACGGGATCGCTCTCCGGCCCGCTCTGTTTGAAGAGCGAGGCGGTGCCGCCGCGGGTCTGCTGGATGACGAACGGCGGGCGCGGGTGGTCGGGGTCCTGGTCGTAGGCCCGGTGGTCCTTGATGATCCGCGCGATGCGGGTCTTGTCCTCGTCGCTGTAGACGGCCTTGTCGAGCAGGCCGACCAGCTCGTTGAAGTCGTCGAGGACCTGCCGGCGCTCCGCGGCGTCCGGTATGTCGAAGACCTTGGGGCGGCGGAACAGGTTCTCCGCGTTGTACGTGCCGATGCGGATCGTCATGGCCCCTCCCAGGGGGTGACTGTTCGCGGACAATTCTCATTTTCCGGGCGGCGGCGGGGACTGTCGTGTCGACAAGTATGGACTGACAGATATTGAAATCTGTCATCTGTCGTGTCAGGGTGGGGGCATGAGCCTTCCCACGCGTACTCTCGGCAGCACCGGCCCCCAGGTCTCCGCCCTCGGCCTGGGCTGCATGGGCATGTCCTCCGCCGTGTACGGCGACGCCGACCGCACCGAGGCGATCGCCACCGTCCACGCCGCCCTGGAAGCGGGCGTGACCCTGCTCGACACCGGCGACTTCTACGCCATGGGGCACAACGAGATGCTGGTCGCCGAAGCCCTGCGCACGGCCCCCGCGGCCCGCCGCGAACAGGCCCTGGTCAGTGTGAAGTTCGGTGCCCTGCGGGACCCCGACGGCGGCTGGGGCGGCCAGGACGGCCGGCCCGCCGCCGTGCGGAACTTCGCCGCGTACTCGCTCCAGCGCCTCGGCCTCGACCACATCGACGTCTACCGCATCGCCCGCGTCGACCCGGACGTTCCGATCGAGGAGACGGTCGGCGCGATCGCCGAACTCGTCGAGAAGGGGTACGTCCGCCACATCGGCCTCAGCGAGGCCAGCGCGGAGAACATCCGGCGGGCCGCCGCCACCGCGCCCATCGCCGACGTCCAGCTGGAATACGCGATCATCACCCGGGACATCGAGCGGAAGATCCTGCCGGCCATGCGCGAGCTGGGCATCGGCGTCACAGCGTACGGAGTGCTCTCCCGGGGCCTGATCTCCGGCCATGTGACCCGTGACCAGCGGTTCGGGGCGGGCGACTTCCGTGGCGTCTCGCCCCGCTTCCAGGGGGACAACCTCCAGCGCAACCTCGACCTCGTCGAGGCGCTGCGCAAGATCGCCGACGACAAGGGCGTCACCGTCGCGCAGATCGCGACCGCCTGGGTCCTCTCCCGGGGCGAGGACATCGTGCCGCTGGTCGGCGCCCGCACCCGGGCGCGGCTCGCCGAGTCGCTGGGCGCCCTGGACGTCGTACTCGACGAGACGGATCTGGCGGCGATCGAGGAGGCCGTACCGGCCGGCGCGGCGGCCGGCACCCGCTACCCGGCCCCGCAGATGGCACATCTCGGCACGGAGCAGTGATCGTGGTGCCGGGTACCGTCTAGGGCATGGCACCGACCACCGAGACCCTGACCGCCGAGCGCATCCTCGAAGCGACCGAGGAGGTGCTGCGCCGCCACGGCCCGGCCAAGGCCACCGTGGTGGACGTGGCCCGGGCGCTCGGCGTCAGCCATGGCAGCGTCTACCGGCACTTCCGTACGAAGGCGGCGCTGCGCGAGGCGGTCACGAAGCGGTGGCTCGACCGTACGTCGGACGTTCTGGCGGGCATCGCCGCCGACGAGACCCGCGACCCGGGGACCCGGCTGCGCGACTGGCTCGCCGCCCTCTTCGAGGCCAAGCGGCGCAAGGCGGGCGGCGACCCGGAGCTGTTCGCCACGTACATGGTGCTGTCCCAGGAGAGCGGTGCGGTGGTGGGCGAGCACATCGACGACCTGACCGGCCAGCTGGCGCGGATCATCGCGGCCGGGGCCGAAGCCGGCGTCTTCACCGCCGCCGACCCGCAGACCGAGGCACGGGCCGTCTTCCAGGCCACCGGCCGCTTCCACGACCCCGGTTACCGCGCGGAGTGGGAGCGGCCGGAGGCCGGGGGCGACTTCGCGGCGGTGGTGGAGCTGCTGCTGAGGGGGCTGCGGGCGGGCTAGAGTCGTGCCCACCGGCCGGAGAGGAACCGGAGCGAACCGGGAGCGTGGACGAGGACGAGGGGTGCGCGATGCCACCGACGATCCGCAGGGCCGTGATCCCCGCCGCCGGACTCGGCTCCCGTCTGCTGCCGCTCACCAAGGCGACGCCGAAGGAGATGCTCCCGGTCGGCGACAAGCCGGTGATCGAGCACACCGTGCGGGAACTGGTGGACTCCGGCATCACGGACATCACGATCGTCGTCTCCGGCGGCAAGTCCCTCATCCAGGACCACTTCCGCCCCAACCCGGCCCTCGTCGACCAGCTGCGCGCCGACGGCAAGACCGCCTACGCGGACGCGGTCGAGGAGGTCGCCGAGCTGGCCCGCCGGGGCCACATCACCTACCTCGACCAGCGCGGCCCCTACGGCAACGGCACCCCCGTCCTCAACGCCGCCCGCTCCTTCGGCGACGAGCCCGTCCTCGTCCTGTGGCCCGACGACGTGTTCGTCGCCGGGGTGCCCCGGGCCCAGCAGCTGATCCGCGCCCACGAGCAGACCGGCTGCCCCGTGCTCGCCCTCATGCCGATGGACCCCGCCGACTCCCGACGCTACGGCGTCCCCCTCGTCAAGGAGGACCTCGGCGGCGGCACCCTGCGCATCACGGGCCTGGTCGAGAAGCCGGCCCCCGCCGACGCGCCGTCCTCCTACGCGGCCATCGGCGGCTATGTCATCACCCCCGGCATCGTCGACGAACTGCGCGAGCAGACCCGCCGCTGGTACGAGCACCGCACCGGCGAGATCTACCTGACCGACGCGATCAACGCCTACGCGTCCACCAGGGCGGTCTACGGCCAGGTCATCCAGGGCCGCTGGTACGACACCGGCAACCCCGCCGACTACCTGGTCGCCCAGATGGCCCACGCCCTGTCCCACCCCGAGTACGGGCCGGTACTCCGGTCCCTGGTCAGCGACCTCGACGCCGCAGAGCACCCAGCAGCTGAGTGAGCACCCGCAGCGCCGCCCGCCGGCGTGCGGGCCTGCGGGACCAGACGGCGGGCAGCACCACCCCGGCGTAGACGGCGGTGAAGACGAGGAGGAAGGGGAGCAGGGAAGGCGCAGGCAGCGTCATGGCTTCTCCTGAGGGAGCTGTGGCAGGTCGTCCGCCATCACCGTCCCGCGCCCCGGCCGTCCGGCAGCCCGATCCCGACTCATGCCGAACTCCCGGCACAAGCCGCAGGTCACGCCGTACGCTTCGGAACAGTTCGCCGAACCGCGCCGAAGGGAACGGGGAGTTGGCCGCACCACCCACGGGACCCGTAGCGGACTTCTGCGCCGAGCTGCGCAGGCTGGTGCGGGCGTGCGGGGTGCTGCAGAAGGACATCGCCGACTCCCTCGGCCTCACCCGGCCCTCGGTCTCGGAACTGCTGGGCGGACGCCGGCGCACCCCTCCCGACTGGGACGTGGTGCGCGGGATCGTGACGCTGTGCGCGCAACGGCACGGGAACCCGCGCACACCGCCACCGGGCGTACGGCTCGACGTCCCGTGGTGGAAGAGCCGCCACGACGGACTCGTGTGGACCGTCGAGACCCGCCCCGCACGAACCGGCCCCGCGCCCGGACCCGCTCCGGCCCCCGTCCCGCCGACCCCCGAACTCCCCGAGACGACCGACGTCTTCGCCGCCACCGCGATGGACGCCTCACGTGCCGTGCTCATCCTCGCGGGCGGCGACGACGACCTGGCGTACTCGCTGAAGAAACTCCTGCTGAGCGAGGCCGACCAGCCCCACGCCCTGAGCGTCCTGCTGGACCGGTTCCCCGAACGGGTGCGCGCGGCGCACGGCGTGTGGCGGGCCGCGCTGCTGCAGGCCGCGCGGGTCGTCCTCGTCTCGGTGGCGGTGGCCGCCGTCGATGTGCACCCCTTCGTCCGCGACGGCAGGCGAACCGTCGTGAACGGCGCCGCCAGGGCCTACGGCTGGCCCGCCCGTGCCGGGGATCCGGACGGCCTCCCGCCGCTCCCCGCCGACCCCGCCCTGCGGGAAGGCATCGACATGGGCAGGGTCGGGCCCCCGACCGACCGGGCCGTCCTCGACACCTACCGGGCACTCGCCGGGCCCCTCGCCGAAGCCTGCCCCGAGTTCGCCCTGTCGGCCGGACTGCCTCCGGACCCCGACGGGGCCGGCGGGGCCGGCGAGGCCGACGAGGAACGGACCGGCCTCGCCGGGCTGGGGGCGATGCTCGCGCGCTTCGCCGGGCGGGACGACCTGCCCGCGGCCGCCCGCCCGCTGCTGGACGGGCCGATCACCACTCTCGACGTGCGCGGGCCCGGACTGCCCAGCCTGGCCGACGGCTACGTCAACCCCCGCTACCGGCTGGCCGGACCGGGCGGCGAGGGCCTCCAGCAGGGCGCCGCCTCCGACAAGTGGTGGCAGCAGCGCCCGCTGTACGAGGACATCGAGCGGTTCCTCGCCGCCCACCTCATCGGTCTCCCCGCACTCCTCGGCCCCCTGATCGTGCTCGGCCACCCCGGAGCGGGCAAGTCACTGCTCACCAAGCTGCTGACGGCCCGGCTCCCGGCCCGGGAGTTCCGCCCGCTCCGCGTCGAACTGCGGTACACGCCCGCCGACGCCGACGTGCAGACCCAGCTGGAACACGCCCTGCGGCGTGCCACCGGGCGGTCCGAGAGCTGGCCGGACTGGGCGGAGCGGGAACCGGGCGCCCTCCCGGTCGTCCTCCTGGACGGCTTCGACGAACTGCTCCAGGCCGGCGCCCAGCGGCTCGACTCCGCCCTGCAGTGGGCCTATCTGCGGGACGTCGAGTGGTTCCAGCGCCGGGAGGCGGAGGCCGGCCGGCCGCTGGCCGTGATCGTGACGAGCCGCACGGTCGTGGCGGCCCGCGCGGAGATCCCGGCACAGAGCCAGGTGCTGCGCCTGGAGCCGTTCGACGCGCCGGAGATCGAGCGCTGGCTCACCGCCTGGAACACCACGAACCTGGCGTACCTGGAGCGGCGCGGCCTGCGCCCGCTCTCCGGCGACGTACTCGTCCCGCACCACGACCTCGCCGCCCATCCGCTCCTGCTGCTCATGCTCGCCCTCTACGACGCCGACGACAACGCCCTGCGCCGGCTGCGGGAGGAGAACATCAGCCGCACCGACCTCTACGACCGGCTGCTGTCGACGTTCGTCCGCAGACAGATCGTCAAGGACGGCCCCCTTCCCGCCTCCGGCGAACGGGAC
Source organism: Streptomyces sp. NPDC000345 (assembly GCF_042898825.1). Lineage (NCBI taxonomy): Bacteria > Bacillati > Actinomycetota > Actinomycetes > Kitasatosporales > Streptomycetaceae > Streptomyces > Streptomyces sp. NPDC000345. The sequence continues at coordinate 413,007 of NZ_JBIAZE010000005.1, read as the reverse complement.
GCGACCGAGCGCGAGATGCACCGCCTCGCGGTCGTCGCCCTCGGCATGTTCCAGCGCGGCGCCCAGGCCATCACGGGCGGACAGGCCGAGGACGACCTGCGGGCGCTTGCGGACGGCGGCACCGGGGACGACCTCCTCTTCGGCCGCTTCTTCTTCGTGCACGAGGCGCAGGCCGTCGTCGCCGAAGAACGGCTGCGCAGCTACGAGTTCATGCACGCCACCTTCGGCGAGCATCTGACCGCCCGCCTCGTGGAACGGGCCCTGCGCCGACTGCCGTCCCTGCTCCCCGACGACGGCGAGCTGTACGCGCTGCTGTCCTTCACCCCGCTCACCGACCGGGCCCAGATCGTGCAGAACCTCGTCGACATGACCGCCGGGTGGCCGGCACCGGAACGGGCGGCACTGCCCGGCCGGCTCCGCGCCCTGTTTCGCGAGGTGCCCTGGGAGAACGCCCACCGCACCGGCCCCGCGCACGCCCCCACCCGCCAGACCAGGGCGTACCGTGACGCCGTCTACGGAGCCAACCTGCTGCTGATCGCGGTGCTCGCGGCGGGGCGGCTGCACGCGTCGGACTTCCTGGGGCCCGACGACCTGGTCGACCGGTGGCGCCGTCAGACCCTGCTGTGGCAGTCCCAGCTCTCCAAGGAGTCGTGGGACGTGTACACGTCCTCGCTGCGTCCGGAACGGGTCTGGCGGACGCCGGAGGACGGCTCCGGCGACGACGTACGACCCGACCTGCTCCTCGGCACCCGCCGGGTGCCCTTCGTCCAGCACGACCTCGGCTGGCCGCTCGGCTTCCCGGGGACAGGGCCCACGGTCGGCCCGTACGCGGTGGACGGCGGGGCGGACGACGACGTCCCGAACGTGGCGCGACGGGTCATGTTCGTCGGCGACCGCGACGCGGAGCTGCTGCTGGACGCGGCCCACCCCCTGCTGCACCGGCTGCCGAGCGCGCTGCGCGTCCACGCCGCGGCTCCGGGCGGGCTGCTGCGGTCGGCGGCCCAGACACTGACCGCCCTGCTCGCCCACGACGTGTACGACTCCTCCAGCCTGCCGGACCTATACCTCCGCTGCCTGGACATCGTCCCGGCCCTGCCGGCCGCCGAAGGCGAGCTCATGCTCGAGGCGGTCTGCGAGCGGCTCGTGCACGACGCCGACGGAATGACCGACCAGGACCTGCTGACGGTGGTGGGACTGCTGAACCGGTGCCTCGGAAGGGTCAGCGCCGGCTCGCTGCGGGCGACCCTCTCACGCTGCGTGGAACGCCTCCTGGGGCGAGGGGACCGCGCACTCGGCGCGGAGGTCGCCGCGCTCCAGGCGCAGGCCGTCCAGGACCCCCTCACCCACCCGGTGATGCTGGTGCGACTGACCCGGGCGGGCCGCACCACCTCTTTCCTCGGACAGCTCCACCGCGACGGCAGCGGCCGGCTGGTCGGTGTCTTCGACGCCTGTGTCGCCGACCCCCTGCTCCCGGACATCGCCGCCTGTCACCCCGTCGCCGTCATCGAACTCCTCCGCCTGGCACGGGAGTTCGGGCTGACCGACTGGCTCGCCGCGCACACCGCCGACCTGCTGGTGCTCCTGCCCGACAACGCCTTCCCGCTGCTGCGCCCCTCCGACCTCGCCGCCCTGCGTGAGGCGCTGCCCGACGGCGGCTACGCCTACGAGAAGGAGTTCACCGAGATCGAGGAGAGCTTCCGGCCGGGTCCACCGTCGCCTGGTGGACCTCGGCGAGATGCTCCGCCGCCTTGAGCCACGGCAGGAACTGGGCGCCCTTGCGCCAGCCGCAGGTGTCACATCTGAGGGTGCGCTGCACTCCCGTCCGCTGCACCCGCACGACGTGCTCGCGCCCGTGCTGGTCCCAGCGGCTCACCTTGCTCGAGTCGATCGACGGCACGACGCCTCCTGTCACCTGTTCCGTCCCTTCCCTGCTCCGGCAGGCATGGAGTGTGCCGCAAGAACAACATCAACGGGGGGTTCGGCCGGATGAGTTGGCCAAGCCGTAGTGCGGGGCCGCCACCGGACTCACCTCACCCCGCGCGGCAGCCGCAGGCTGAGCAGCCCCGTCAGGACCACCCCGCCCACCTGCACGGCCAGCGTCGTCACCAGCGCGTCGCGCATGCCCATCCCCGGGACCAGGGAGAGGAAGAGGGTGCCGAGGGTGGCCACGCCCAGTGCCAGCGACGCCTGCTGGGTCGTCACCATCATCCCGCTGCCGACGCCCGCCCGGGCCGGCGGCACCTCGGACATCACGATCCGCATGACGACGGGCAGTTGGAACGCCTGGCCGGCACCCGCGACCGCCGTACCCGGCAGCAGGCCCATGAGGCCCACGTCGGGCCAGTCGGCGCGGACCGCGAGCACGATCAGCAGGATGCCCACGCCCTGCAGCGCCGCCCCCGCCGTCACCACCCGCGACCCGAACCGGGCCACCAGGTGGGGACCGGCGAGCGAGGCGGCGAAGAACGCCAGCGCCATCGGCGCGAGCGCCAGTCCGGCCCGGACCGGGCCCAGGCCCGCCCCGCCCTGCAGCGCCACCGCCACCACGAACATGAACCCGCTGAAGCCCACGGCCAGCGGTGCCATGATCGTCAGCCCGCGCCGCAGTGTCGTCAGCGCGAGCAGGCTCGGCGGTACGAGCGGCGTACGGCCGCGCCGGTCGGCCCGGCGCTCCACCGCGTAGAACGCCGCCGCCACCAGCGGGAACGCGGCCAGGGACAGCCACGTCCACAGCGGCCAGCCCGCCGCCCGGCCCTCGGTGAGCGGCGCGAGAAGGGTCAGCAGGGCCGCGGCGAGCAGGACCGTGCCGGGACCGTCCACCGGCTCCGGATGCGGGGAGCGGGTCTCGGGGACCGCACGGACGGCGAGGACCAGGCCCACGACCACCACGGGGACGTTCACCAGGAACACGGAACGCCACCCCGTGCCGGCGATGTCCGCCGCGACCAGGACGCCTCCCAGGATCTGGCCCGCCACCATGGACAGGCCGGCCGTCGCGCCGTAGAGACTCATCGCCCTGGCACGCCGCGTCCCCTCGGTGGCGGACTGGATGGTGGCGAGCACCTGCGGGACCATGACGGCCGCCGAGGCGCCCTGCGCGACCCGCGCCGCGACCAGCGACCAGGCCTCGGGCGCGAGTCCGCAGGCCAGCGACGTCAGACCGAAGGCGGCCATCCCGCCGAGGAAGAGCCGGCGCCGGCCGAAGAGGTCGCCGAGCCGGCCGCCGAGGACGAGGAGCACGGCGTAGGCGACCCCGTACCCGGCGACGACGAGTTCCAGGACGGACTCGCTCGCGGCGAGGTCGCGGCCGATGGTGGGCAGGGCGACGTTGACGATGAAGAAGTCGATGAGGGGCAGGGCCGCGCCGAGCAGCACGGTGAAGAGCCCGAGGGAGCCGAGGGCGTGGGCGGCCGACGAGCCGCGGGCGCCCGGCGGGGCGGCGGTGGTGGTGGTCCGGGTTGTCTCAGTCACGCCCCCGAGCCTGCGCCGCGCCCCAGACGGGTACCAGAGTGTCCTTATCCTGGTAGAAGGAGTACCTGGCAACAGGGTCCGGACGGCGGCACGCTGGAGGCATGACGACGATGGCCCAGGAGTCGCTCCGGCAGACGGCGGCCGCCCCGCGGAACAGCAGCTCGGAGATACGGCGCCATGAACTCGCCGCCTTCCTGCGCAGCCGCCGCGAGCGGATCACCCCGGAACAGGTCGGCCTCCCGCGCGGCGCCCGCCGCCGCACGCCCGGGCTGCGCCGTGAGGAGGTCGCCCATCTCTCGGCGGTCGGCGTCACCTGGTACACCTGGCTCGAACAGGCCCGGGACATCCATGTCTCCGTCCAGGTCCTGGACGCCCTCGCCCGCACGCTGATGCTCGACAAGACCGAGCGCGTCCACCTCTTCCAGCTGGCCGGCGCCATCGATCCGACGCCCGCCGCGTACTGCGAGGGCGTCAGCGACTCCGTGCGCATGACGCTGGACCAGCTCGACCCGCTGCCCGCCTGCGTCCAGAACAGCCGCTACGACATCCTGGCCTACAACCGCACCTACGCCCGCCTGTTCTGCGACCTCGACGCCATCGCGCCCGAGGACCGCAACTGCATGCTCCTGGTGCACACGAACCCCGACTGGCGGTCCGCGATCGTCCACTTCGACGAGACGACGCGCCTGATGGCGGCCAAGCTGCGCGCCTCCATGGCCGGTCATCTCTCCGAGCCGGCCTGGAAGATGCTGGTCAAGCGGCTTCAGAAGGAGTCCCCGGAGTTCCGCGAGAACTGGGAGCGCTACGAGGTCGTGGTCAACCGGACCAAGACCAAGGAGTTCCGCAACCCCTACGTCGGCCTCCTCACCGTCTGTCACACGGACCTGTGGCTCGGCCCGGAGCACGGGGCCCGGATGGTGACGTACACGCCGGTGGACGAGGTGACCCGCGAGCGGCTGGAGAAGCTGCACCTGATGTTCAGCGGACCCGGTCCGCGGTGACCCCGCCGTGGCCGGGAGCGCGGCGCGAGGTCAGGCGCTGACGCCCGCCGCCTCCCGGACGTCCCTGGCCTCCAGGCGCTCCGCCGTGCGCTCGGCCGTCCGCCTGGCCCACGGACCGGTCGTCAGGACACCGAGGACGAGCACCGACAGACCGCAGACGGTGAGGATCCACCAGCCGGGGACCGCGGCCGCGACGAACGTCTCGCGGTACGACGTCGTGCTCACGCCCGCCGCCAACACCGCCCCGACCACCGCGACGCCGAGGGTCTGGCCCAGCTGACGGCTGGTGGACGCGACCGCGGCCGCCACCCCCGCCTGGCTGCGGGGCATCCCGGACACCGCCGTGTTCGTGATCGGCGCGTTCACGAAGCCGAAGCCCACCCCGAACAGCACGTACCCGAGGAACAGCGTCACGTTCGACGTCTCCGCGTCGAACGCGGCGAACAGCAGCGCGCTCGTCGTCAGCGCGCTCCCCGCGACGACCAGGGGCAGCCGGGGGCCGCGGGTGCCCACGAGACGGCCGGACAGGGGCGCGCACAGGAACGTCGGGACGGCCATCGGCAGCATCCACAGACCCGCGTGCAGCGCGTCCAGGCCCCGCACGTTCTGCAGATACAGGGTGGACAGGAACAGGAACCCGCCCAGCGCGGCGAACGCGCTGATCGCCACCACCGTCGCTCCGCTGAACGGCGCCGAGCGGAAGAACCGCAGGTCGATGAGGGGCTCGGCGCGGCGGGGCTCGTAGATCAGCAGGCCGGTCAGCGCGGCCAGGGCCACCGCCGCGAAGGGGCCGCTGACCGCGAGACCCGCCTCGGGCGCCTCGATGATCGCGTACGTCAGGGAGCCGAAGAGCGCGATGACCAGCAACTGGCCGACCGGGTCGGGGCGGCGGGCCTTCGGGGCACGGGACTCGGGGACGTAGCGGAGGGTGAGCAGGAGCGCCGCCAGGCCCACCGGCAGGTTGAGCCAGAAGATCGAGCGCCAGCCGACCGACTCCACCAGCAGACCGCCCAGCAGCGGGCCGGCCGCCATGGAGATGCCCACGACCGCTCCCCACACGCCGATCGCGCGGGCGCGCTCACGCGGGTCGGTGAAGGTGTTGGTGATGATCGACATGGCGACCGGGTTCAGCATCGAGCCGCCGACCGCCTGCACCATCCGGGCCGCGATCAGCAGCCCCAGACCGGGGGCGAGGGAGCAGAGCAGCGAGCCCAGCGAGAACACCACCAGGCCCGCCATGAACACCTTCCTGCGGCCGATGCGGTCGGCCGTGGAGCCCGCGAGCATCAGCAGGGTGGCCAGGACCAGCGTGTAGGCGTCGATCGTCCACTGCAGGCCGGCGGTGGAGGCGTGCAGGTCGCGCTCCATCGAGGGCAGCGCGACATTGAGGACGGTGTTGTCGAGGCTCACGATCAGCAGGCTCATACAGCAGATCGCGAGGACCAGCAGACGTCGGCGAGGGCTGAGCTCGGGCATGCGCCTCATCGTACGCGCGTGTCGATAGTGCGTCTAACTAATGGTTGTTACATGATCATGTCGGGTGCTGTCCCGGCGCCCGCCGGGCACCCCGGCCGATGCGTGACAATGGGGGAATGCCCACGACCGCGCCCACGAAGAACACGACCCTGCGGATCGGCCCGCACGCCGTCCTGCCGCCCGTCGTCCTGGCCCCCATGGCCGGCATCACCAACGCGCCCTTCCGCACCCTGTGCAGGGAGTTCAGCGGGGGCAAGGGCCTCTTCGTGAGCGAGATGATCACCACCCGGGCGCTGGTCGAGCGCAACGAGAAGACCATGCAGCTGATCCACTTCGACGCGACCGAGAAGCCGCGCTCGATCCAGCTGTACGGCGTCGACCCCGCGACCGTCGGCAAGGCCGTCCGCATGATCGCGGAGGAGGACCTCGCCGACCACATCGACCTGAACTTCGGCTGCCCGGTCCCGAAGGTCACCAGGAAGGGCGGCGGCTCCGCCCTCCCCTACAAGCGCAACCTGCTCCGCGCCATCCTGCGCGAGGCGGTCGCCGGCGCCGGCGACCTCCCGGTGACGATGAAGATGCGCAAGGGCATCGACGACGACCACATCACCTACCTCGACGCCGGCCGGATCGCCGTCGAGGAGGGCGTCACCGCCATCGCGCTGCACGGCCGCACCGCCGCCCAGCACTACGGCGGCACCGCCGACTGGGACGCCATCGCCCGCCTCAAGGAGCACGTCCCGGAGATCCCCGTGCTCGGCAACGGCGACATCTGGTCGGCCGAGGACGCGCTGCGGATGGTGCGCGAGACCGGCTGCGACGGCGTGGTGGTCGGGCGGGGGTGCCTGGGCCGCCCGTGGCTGTTCGCGGACCTGGTCGCCGCCTTCGAGGGGCGTACGCAGGACATCGCGCGTCCCTCACTGCGCGAGGTCGCCGAGGTGATGGTCCGGCACGCCACGCTGCTCGGCGAGTGGATCGGCGACGAGACCAAGGGAGTCGTCGACTTCCGCAAGCATGTCGCCTGGTATCTCAAGGGGTTCGCGGTCGGCTCGGAGATGCGCAAGCGGCTCGCCGTCACCTCCTCGCTGGAGGAACTCCGCTCCGGGCTCGACGAGCTGGACCTCGGCCAGGCCTGGCCCGCCGGTGCCGACGGGCCCCGCGGCCGTACGTCCGGCAACAACCGGGTGGTGCTGCCGGACGGCTGGCTGAAGGACCCGTACGACTGCGCGGGCGTGGGCGAGGACGCGGAGCTGGACACCTCCGGCGGCTGAACCGCCGTACGGCGATCAGCCGTTGCGGGGGTGCGGGGTCGAGCCGTACGCCGTCAGGAAGCGGTCGCGGAACGAACTCATCTTCCACACCGGGGCGTCGTGGGCCGGCTTGAGACCGTCGGTCCAGTTCCAGGCGGCTATCTTGTCGAGGACCTTCGGGTCCTTGGCGACGATCGAGACCGGCACGTCGCGGCTGGCGTTCTGGCCGCTGACCCGGGAGATGGGCTGGTGGTCGCCGAGGAAGACCAGGACGGTGTCGTCGGTGCCGTAGCGCTCCAGCCACTCGGTCAGCGCGGTCACCGAGTACTGGACCGACTTGCCGTACTCCTCCTTGGACTTGGTGGAGTCGGCGATGATGTCGGACGCCTTCTCGCCGGCCGCCTCGATGTCCTTGAAGACCGAACCGTCGCCCAGCTCGTCCCAGCCGACCATCGTCGGGATCGGCGCCCAGGGCTGGTGGCTGGAGGTCAGGATGATCTCCGACATCAGCGGCTTGTCGCGCTTCTTGCTGTGCTCCAGCTTCTGGAACGCCTCCAGGGCGTACTGGTCGGGCATGGTCGACCAGCTGAACTTCGGTCCCTGGTACCCCATCTGGAAGGCGTTGTAGACCTTGTCCAGACCGTAGAACTCCGCCTCCGGCCAGCCCTTCTGCACTCCCGGCATGACACCGACCGTGTCCCAGGCTCCCGTCTTCCGGAACGCCTTGGTGAGGGACAGATGGTCGCTCGCCATCACCGTGCGGTAGCGCTGCTGGTTGTCGACCCACAGGCCGGACAGGGTGGTGGAGTGGCCGAGCCAGCTGCTTCCGCCGTACGTCGCCGAGGTCAGCCAGCCGCTCTTGGCGTGGAAGCCGGCCTTCGCCAGGGCCTCGGTACGGGCCTCCAGGGTCGCGTCGACGCCGGGCGCGATGACCGGGTCCTCGATGGCGCTGCGGCCGTAGCTCTCGATGAACGTGAAGATCATGTCCTTGCCGCGCAGATCGGGCACGAGCTGGTCGGCCGGCGTGTTGCCGAAGGTGTCGCTGCGGGCCTCCTTGCCGAAGGCCGCCTCGTCCCGGATCGTCGCCCGCACCTGCCTGGCCTCGGACTCCAGCCGGTTCGCGACCCGCTCGGAGGCGACCGGGATCCCGGCGTACTGCAGCCCGAGCACCGAGCAGGTGATCCAGGCGGTGCCCGCGATCAGCGTGACCCGGGTGGCCCGCCGGGTGTCGCGCACCAGGAGATCGCTCACCCGGACCGTCGCCAGCGCCATCAGCGTCAGCACGAGGACGACGAGCAGGACGACGCCGATCGCGGCGGCGCCGGCGGCGGTCTTCCCCATGGTGTCGGCCAGATACGACTGGGCGTCGTCCAGCAGGCCCCAGTCCAGGACCAGGTTGAAGTCCCGGCCCAGGTACTCCAGGAAGCCCATGTCGAGCAGGTTCAGCACGGTCAGCGCGCCGAGAACCGCGCCGCCGAACGCCGCCAGCGCCACCCTCGGCCTGCGCGGCAGCGCCAGCAGCACCGCCGCCCCGATGATCGCCTCACCCGGCAGCCGGACGAACCGGTTCACCTGGAGCGCGGCCAGCCGGTTCGGCAGCAGCAGCGCGCCGAGCACGAGCACGAGGGAGAGGACGGTCACCGTCCACCACACCACCCGGGCGGCCCGGGGATGCCGGTCCCGCCAGTCCCACGCGCGGGCGAAACGAGCCTTGAGGGAGCCGCCCCCGGCACCCGCCGGCTCTGCCGTCCCCGCCGGCTCTGCCATTCCCGTCGGGTCTGCCACCCCCGCCGATTCCCCGGTACCCGCCGCTTCTTGGACGTCGGCGGGTTCCGCGGGCGCGGCGGGTTCTGCGGATGCGGCGGGTTCTGCGGATGCGGCAGGTTCTGCGAGCGCGGCGGGTTCGTCGGTGGCCGCCGATTCTCCGGGGTCCTCGGCTTCTCCGGACGGGGCCGGGGTATCGGCGGCTGCCGGTTCCTTGGTGGCCTCCGCGGCTTCTTCGGGTGCCCGGTCCTTGGCGGCTGCCGGTTCCTTGGATGCCGCCGGTTCCTTGGATGCCGCCGGTTCCTCGGACGCGAGCGGTTCCCTGGTGACGGCCGCCGTTGCTCCGGACGCGGCCGGGTGCTCGGCGGGTGCCGGTTCTTCGGTGGTGGCCGGGGCCGCTGTGGCCGTGGAGGCGGCCGAGCCCGGCGGCTCCTCGGCCGCCGCGGGTGCTTCGGAGGCGGCCGAGGAACCGGTGGCCGCCGGTTCCTGAGGTGCCGTCGGCTGCTCGGGTGCCGTCGGTTGCTCAGCGGCCGTGGAATTCTCGGCGCCCGCGGACAGCACGGCGTCGTCCTCGGGTTCTCTCGAAACCGGCGGATGGGATGAGCGAGTGGAGACAGGCACCCGAGGGTCCTTCCGTACGAAGCCCGGTGGTTCGGCGGATCCCACGCGGGAAGTCGGATCCGCCTCAGTTTCGTACGGCCTGCCCTCGGCCCGCGTTCAGCCCCCTCGGCCAGTCCTCGGCAAACACCGTGCAAACGTCACGCCAAGCACCCGCCCGCGGTGGGCGCTACGCCCCTCCGACCGCTGTGAGCAGCGCCAACGGCGCCGCCGCCGAACGGGACTCCCGTACGCACGCGTGCGGGTACGGAACCGGTTCCGCGTGGGTGTCGCGGCCGTAGCCGGCGAGCACCTCCGGGAGCCGGTGACCTGTCGCCGTCGCCGCGTCGACCAGGGCGTGGGCGACCGCGCGGGCCTCGTCGTGCAGGCCGTAGCGGGCGAGCCCCAGCGTGATCAGCGCGTTGTCGTGCGGCCAGACCGAGCCGCGGTGGTACGACAGCGGGTGGTACGCCGGCTGCCCGGCCGCCAGCGTGCGCACGCCCCACCCGGAGAAGAAGTCCGGCTCCAGGAGGCGCCGGCCGACGACCTCGCCGTACTCCTTGTCCAGCAGGCCGGACCACAGCAGATGCCCGGCGTCCGACGCCAGCGCGTCGACCTGGCGGCCCTCCCCGTCCAGCGCGAGCGCCGGGAAGGACCGCTCCGGCATCCAGAAGTCCCGCTGGAAGCGGTCGCGGAGGTCGGCGGCCGCCTGTTCGAGGAGGGCCGCGTAGGTCGGGTCCTCCCACACCGTGCGCGCGACCCACGCCGTGCGGCGCAGCGCGTCGTACGCGTATCCCTGGGCCCCCGCCGCCATGACCGCTCCGGTGGCGCGGGTGCCGTCCGCGGAGCAGATGGCGCCGGGGGAGTCCTTCCAGTTCTGGTTGGCGAGGCCGCCCTGGTCGGCGCGGTAGACCAGATAGCCCCGGGAGGTCAGCCCGCCGTGGTCCAGCATCCAGCCGATCGCGGCGCGGGCGTGCGGCTCCAGGCGGCGGGCCATCGCGGTGTCGCCGGTCTGCTCGACGTACGCGCCGAGGACGACCAGGAAGAGCGGCGTCGCGTCGACCGAGCCGTAGTAGCGGCCGAACGGGACCTGCCCGAAGTGGGCCAGCTCGCCGTGCCGCACCTCGTGGACGATCTTGCCGGGCTGGGACACCGACTGCGCGCCGGTCTCGGTGGCCTGGGTGGCGGCGAGGGCCGGGAGCGTGGCGGCGGCGAGCTGCGGGCGGTACGGGAGGGCGAAGAGGGAGGTGAGCAGGGCGTCACGGCCGAGCAGGGTGAGGAACCAGGGGGCTCCGGCGGCCGGGACGCGCAGCTCCTCGCCGTCCGGGCCGGTCGCGTGGACCTGGAGCACGGCCAGATCCGCGAGCCCTCGAACACAGGCGGTCGCCAGTTCGGGCCATTCCGTAGGAAAAGCGACACCTTCCATGAAGTCGCCTTCCTGCGCAAGTAGCTTTTCGGCCATTGCGGAAGGGGAGCGGGGTACCCGCAGCGCTCGCTTCTCGCCGTGCGGCCGGGCCATCACCCGCAGGACCAGCTCGGCGGAGCCGTGCGCCTCCAGCTCGAGACTCCACACCAGGCGGCGGGCCCCGGTGCCGGTCTCCTCGACGCCGTCCGGGGCGGGCTCGGCGGTCACCGTCGTACAGGACTTCCACTCACCGCGCCGGTAGGTGAACTCCACGCCGTCGTCGAGGACCTGGCGGCGGCGGACGGCTCCCGTCTTGGCGTACGTACGGTGGTCGGAGCGCAGCTCGAACTGGTCGGCGAAGTCCGCGTCGACGGTCAGGGCCAGCCGGACCGTCGTCGCCACCGGCCGGTTGCTGACGACCCTGACCGACTCCACGAACGCCCCGTCCCCGACGGCCTGTTCACGGAAGAGGGTGCAGGACGGCGGCTCGTTGCGCCCGCCGCGCGGGACGAGCACACAGCGCACGGTGTCCCCGCCCGCGACCGGCGCGAGCGCCTCCGGGACCGCGCCGTCGATCGTCAGCTGCCACCGGCTGAGGTGCCGGGCGTCCCTGACGAACACCCCCTCCGGAGAGGAGCCGGCGCCCCGTACGCCGCTGATGTCCCCGCGGTCGCCCACGGCGGCGAACGTCCCGCCGTACACGAGCAGATGATGCCGGTCCGTCATCCCCGGTCCCCTCCCTTGATGGCCGTGGTGTGCTGGTGGAGCAGGTCGAGCGTGAGCGCAGCGGTCCAGCTGAAGCCGGTCGCGCCGCAGGCCTCGCCGGTGTACGGGTTGACGTACTCGGCGAAGTCCGTGGTGAGCGCGGTGTCCAGGGCGGCCCGGCGCAGCGCGTCCGCGTCGGTGGTGTGCCCGTGCAGCCGCAGGCCCCGTTCCAGGAGCCAGCCGGTGTTGAACCAGGCCGGGCCGCGCCAGTAGCGGTGCGGGTCGAAGGCCTCGCCCAGCAGGTCGTAGCTGGGGACGAGCCGGGTCGTCGTACCGACACCGAAGTGCGGACCCCGCAGGGTGCCCACGACGGCCGTGACCACCTCGCGCGGCAGTCCGGGCAGGAGCAGCGGGACGAGTCCGGAGACGCCCCGCTCGCGCACGAGCACCCCGCCCCGCAGGTCACGGCAGAAGAACATGCCCTCCGCCGGGTCCCACAGCCGCTCGACGAGCGCCGCCGTCAGCCGCTCCGCGCGCGCGTGGCGGGCGGTGGCCGTCGCCCCCAGTTCCCGCGCGATCCGTGCGAGGGCGTGCTCGGAGGCGATGAGCAGCGCGTTGAAGGAGGGGTCCTCGACGGCGAAGTCGCCGTCCCCGTCGGCGTACCGCCCGTCCCGGTAGTCCGCCGCCAGCCGTACGTACCGCCCGTAGTCGAGATCCGTCGGCCGGTCCTCGGCGGCCCCGTGGTCGAGGTCGGCGCGCCGGAAGGAGCGGGCCGGCGCCGGGGTGATCCGGGCGAGCGGGGCGTCCCACGAGGGCGCGTTGTCCATCCCCTGCTCCCACGGGTGGACGACGGACACGAGCCCGCCCCCGCCGAGGTCGCGCCGGTGCAGCAGATAGCGGTGCCAGGCGGCCAGCCGCGGGTAGACGCGGGCGAGGAAGCCCCGTGCCCGGGAGAGCCCCGGGTCGGCGCGGTGCACCAGCCAGGCGGCGAGCGCGTGCACCGGTGGCTGCACGATGCCCGAGGTCTGTACGGTGCGCGGGGCGCCCGCAGCGCGCCCCGCGGTCGAGGAGCGCCAGAAGTCGGGGCTCGGGAAGTACGCGTCGAGCGGCACGGAGGGGTTGAAGACGATGTGCGGGATCCGCCCGTCACCCCACTGGGCGTCCAGCAGCGTCTCCAGCTCGGTCTGCGCCCGGCGCGGCGAGACGTGCCGCAGCCCGATCGCGATGAAGGCCGAGTCCCAGGACCACTGGTGCGGGTACAGCCGGCGGGAGGGCACGGTCGACGTGCCCGTCCAGTTGCCCTCCAGCACCTCCACCGCCCCGCGGCGCAGTGCCCTGAGGTGCGGCGAACCCGGCGGAGCCGCCGGATCGTATACAGCGGTGTACTCCGCCGGAGGGGCGATGAGCTGGGCGGTGCGATCCACTCGGGGCTCCCCGAAGACGACAAGGCCACCTGGTTCGGCAGGGGCTACCGTAGGGTTACGTCTATTTAACACGCAAAACTCAATATGTAATGCAAGCTTGAGAAACACAAGGGGGTGTGCATGACTGGGCGTCCGGGACGGACCGGCAGGGCCGGTGGTCAGGCCAGCGCCGGAGATCTGCTGGAACTGGTGCGCAGCGGGCGGGCGACCACACGCGGCGCCCTCCAGCAGGCGACGGGCCTCTCCCGCGCGACCGTCGGCCAGCGCCTGGACCGCCTGTTCCGCGCGGGCTGGCTGCGCGAGGGCGCCGGCGGCCCGGTCGACTCACCGCTGGGCGGCCGCCCCTCGATCACCCTGGAGTTCGACGACGCGCACGCGGTGGTGCTCGCCGCCGACCTGGACACCCGGCACGCGCGCGCGGCCGTGCTGTCCCTGACCGGCGAGATGCTGGCGGAGCACTCCGGGACGCTGGCCGTCGAGGACGGCCCGGACGTCGTGCTCGGCGAGCTGGGCGGCTGGTTCGCCGAGCTGCTGGTGAAGGCGGGTCACCGGGCGGAGGAGGTCTGCGGCATAGGACTGGCCGTGCCCGGTCCGGTGGACAGCGAGACGGGCCGGGTGGTGCAGCCGCCGATGATGCCCGGCTGGGACGGCTACGACATACGAGGCCGCCTGGCGAGAGCGTTCGCGGAGCGGACGGACGGCGCGGCGGGGCACGCGGTGCCGGGGCGGCCGGGGTCCGGCGCGGCTCCGGGGCACCCTGCGTCACGGCTCGCCGCCGCACGGCTCGCGGCCCCGGGGCTCCCCCCGGCGGTCCCGGTGCTGGTGGACAACGACGCCAACCTCATGGCGTACGGCGAACAGCGCACCGGACACCCCGACTGCTCGGCGTTCGTCCTGGTCAAGGTGTCGACCGGCATCGGCGCGGGGGTCGTGGTCGACGGCTCGATCTTCCGGGGGATCGACGGCGGCGCCGGGGACATCGGGCACATCCGGGTCCCCGAGGGCGCGGAGGCGCTGTGCCGCTGCGGGTCGTACGGCTGTCTCGCGGCCCTCGCGAGCGGCGGCGCGGTCGCCCGGCGGCTGGCGGAGAAGGGGGTGCGGGCGGAGTCCGGGTCGGACGTGCGGGACCTGCTGGCCGCCGGGCACCCGGAGGCGGCGGCGCTGGCACGGGAGGCCGGGCGCCGGGTGGGGGAGGTGCTGGCGACGGTCGTGACCCTGCTGAACCCCGGTGTCCTGATGATCGCCGGGGACCTCGCGGGAACCCCCTTCCTGACCGGGGTGCGCGAGCTGCTCTACCAGCGGGCGCTGCCGCGCTCCACCGCCCGTCTGGACGTCGTGACCTCGCGGCTCGGGGAGCGGGCGGGGCTGGTGGGGGCGGGTGCGCTGGTCGTGGAGCACCTGTACGCGCCGGAGCGGGTGGAGGAGCGGTTGCTGGCGCTGGGGGTGTGAGGGACGCTCAGGGGACGGGGGCCGTGTGACAGGGGTGTTTCCGCTCCTGTCTCCGTCCCGAGGCGCGTCCGGATGGTGAAATTCGATGGCTCCAGGAAGCGTGATTCTCGCCACCCTTGATAGGGGTAGCGCTCAGATGAGCGGATCTTGGCCGACTGTACTTCTCCAAGGGGTGGCACTCCGTGCCACCCCTTGATCGTTCATCGATCGAAATCAGGCGTGCCGAACGGCGCTCATGTGAGCGCTGAATGGGACGCTTGGGATAGGTCGCGTTCAAGAAGTGAAAACATCGGCGGCCCTGCGCTTGCCAAGCCTTGACTTTCGATCCCGTGGCGGACGACTGGTTACAGGCGCATGACGCGCAAGTGGACGTACCCAGGCGCCTTTGATCTGGGTATGTTCCTGGCCGTCAGGGCAGCCACCGCGTCCTCGAGGAGTCGAGACCCGTGTCGGAAAACAAAGATCTCCCGGTAGCCGATCAGGCCG
The DNA here is from genome assembly GCF_042898825.1 of Streptomyces sp. NPDC000345. Classification (NCBI taxonomy): domain Bacteria; kingdom Bacillati; phylum Actinomycetota; class Actinomycetes; order Kitasatosporales; family Streptomycetaceae; genus Streptomyces; species Streptomyces sp. NPDC000345. Next base: position 397,979 of record NZ_JBIAZE010000005.1, on the reverse strand, counting down.
CGAGCGTTGAGGGCGTGAAGTTCGTCTACGACTTCACCGAGGGCAACAAGGACCTCAAGGACCTCCTCGGTGGCAAGGGCGCCAACCTCGCCGAGATGACCAACCTGGGCCTTCCCGTCCCGCCCGGCTTCACCATCACGACCGAGGCCTGCAAGGTCTACCTCGACAGCGGCGAGGAGCCGGCGGCACTGCGTGACGAGGTGAGTGCACACCTCGAGGCCCTCGAAGAGCGGATGGGCAAGAAGCTCGGCCAGGCCGACAACCCGCTCCTGGTCTCCGTCCGCTCCGGCGCCAAGTTCTCCATGCCCGGCATGATGGACACGGTCCTCAACATCGGCCTCTCCGACAAGTCGGTCCAGGGCCTCGCGGCCCAGGCCGGCGACGACCGCTTCGCCTGGGACTCCTACCGCCGTCTCATCCAGATGTTCGGCAAGACGGTCCTCGGCGTCGACGGCGAGCTCTTCGAGGACGCGCTGGAGTCGGCGAAGGCGGCGAAGAAGGTCACCGTCGACACCGAGCTGGAGGCGGCGGACCTCAAGAAGCTGGTCACCCGCTTCAAGAAGATCGTCAAGACCGAGGCCGGCCGCGACTTCCCGCAGGACCCGCGCGAGCAGATGGACCTCGCCATCAAGGCCGTCTTCGACTCCTGGAACGGCGACCGCGCCAAGCTCTACCGCCGCCAGGAGCGCATCCCGCACGACCTCGGCACCGCGGTCAACATCTGTTCGATGGTCTTCGGCAACCTGGGCCCGGACTCCGGCACCGGCGTGGCCTTCACCCGTGACCCCGCCTCCGGCCACCAGGGCGTCTACGGCGACTACCTCCAGAACGCCCAGGGCGAGGACGTCGTCGCGGGCATCCGCAACACCGTCCCCCTGGCCGAACTGGAGCAGATCGACAAGAAGTCGTACGACCAGCTGCTCGGCATCATGGAGACGCTGGAGAACCACTACAAGGACCTCTGCGACATCGAGTTCACGATCGAGCGCGGTCAGCTGTGGATGCTCCAGACGCGCGTCGGCAAGCGCACCGCCGGTGCCGCCTTCCGCATCGCCACCCAGCTCGTCGACCAGGGCCTGATCGACGAGACGGAGGCGCTGCAGCGCGTCACCGGCGCCCAGCTCGCCCAGCTGATGTTCCCCCGCTTCGACGAGCAGGCGAAGACGCAGCAGGTGGGGCGCGGCATCGCGGCGTCGCCGGGTGCGGCGGTCGGCAAGGCGGTCTTCGACTCGTACACCGCGGTGAAGTGGTCCCGCTCGGGCGAGAAGGTGATCCTGGTCCGCCGTGAGACGAACCCGGACGACCTCGACGGCATGATCGCGGCCGAGGGCATCCTCACCTCCCGGGGCGGCAAGACCTCCCACGCGGCGGTCGTCGCGCGCGGCATGGGCAAGACCTGTGTCTGCGGTGCGGAGGAGCTCGAGGTCGACACCAAGCGACGCCGGATGACGGTGCCGGGCGGCCACGTCGTCGAGGAGGGCGACGTCATCTCGATCGACGGCTCCTCCGGCAAGGTCTACCTGGGCGAGGTCCCGGTGGTCCCCTCCCCGGTGGTGGAGTACTTCGAGGGCCGGATGCACGCCGGCGCCGACGACGCGGACGAGCTGGTCGAGGCGGTCCACCGCATCATGGCCTTCGCGGACCGCAAGCGCCGCCTGCGCGTCCGCGCGAACGCCGACAACGCCGAGGACGCCCTGCGGGCGCGCCGCTTCGGCGCCCAGGGCATCGGCCTGTGCCGCACCGAGCACATGTTCCTCGGCGACCGGCGTGAGCTGGTCGAACGCCTGATCCTCGCCGACACGGAGACCGAGCGCGAGGAGTCCCTCAAGCAGCTCCTCCCGCTCCAGAAGAAGGACTTCGTGGAGCTGTTCGAGGCGATGGACGGCCTGCCCGTCACCATCCGGCTGCTCGACCCGCCGCTGCACGAGTTCCTGCCCGACATCACCGAACTGTCGGTGCGCGTGGCGCTGGCGGAGTCCCGCCAGGAGCCGCACGAGAACGAGCTGCGCCTGCTCCAGGCGGTGCACCGGCTGCACGAGCAGAACCCGATGCTGGGCCTGCGCGGCGTACGCCTCGGCCTGGTCATCCCCGGCCTGTTCACTATGCAGGTCCGCGCCATCGCCGAGGCCGCCGCCGAGCGCAAGAACGCCAAGGGCGACCCGCGCGCGGAGATCATGATCCCGCTCGTCGGCACCGTCCAGGAGCTGGAGATCGTCCGCGACGAGGCCGACCAGGTCGTCGCCGAGGTCGAGGCGGCGACGGGCGTGTCGCTGAAGCTGTCGATCGGCACGATGATCGAGCTGCCGCGCGCCGCGCTCACGGCGGGCCAGATCGCGGAGGCGGCGGAGTTCTTCAGCTTCGGCACCAACGACCTGACCCAGACGGTGTGGGGCTTCAGCCGGGACGACGTGGAGGCCTCCTTCTTCACGGCCTACCTGGAGAAGGGCATCTTCGGGGTCTCCCCGTTCGAGACGATCGACAAGGACGGCGTCGGCTCCCTGGTGAGGGCGGCGGCGAAGGCGGGCCGCGAGACCCGCCCCGACCTCAAGCTCGGCGTCTGCGGCGAGCACGGCGGCGACCCGGAGTCGGTGCACTTCTTCCACGAGGTCGGCCTCGACTACGTCTCCTGCTCCCCGTTCCGGATCCCGGTGGCCCGGCTGGAGGCCGGCCGGGCGGCCACGCAGTCGGCGGGCAGCGACCACCGCTGATCCCCCGCTAGACCCCGGAGCCGTCGTCGGTCCCCGACCCTCAGTACCGATCGACGGCGGCTCCGGCACGCAAGAGGAGGGCGGCACCCTGTGCGGGGGTGCCGCCCTCTTGTGCTGCGCCCCGGCAGCTTGGGGTGGGTTTGGGACGGGGTGGCTGGAAGTCGATCACCTGTTGTGATGGTGCTTGGTGACTTAAGGTTTCAGCATGTGATTGATCCATTACCTTCTGTAGCGGCCGAAGCCGACGGGGCTTCTGGACGTACAGAAGGGTGCAGCGATGAAGAGGGCGCTACTCGGAGTCGTGGCCGCAGGGCTACTGGTCGTCGGGGCGGGGAGTGCAGTGGCGGACTCGTGGCACCGCATGGGCTCGCTGAACACCGCCGGGGCCAGCTTTCTGGAGGGCCGCTACCGGTTCAATCCGCCACAGCGGAACCACGGTTCCTTCGAGTGGAACGGCAAGTTGAGCGACACGAGGAGCGACGGTCACAACGTGTACATGTTGGTGCGCGTCGAATCCCATCCCTGGGTGCGATATGAGGGGAAGCAGGGCAAGACCGTCGTCCTGCACCACTCGAACTGGGACGGAGCCCAGCGCTACACCGAAGACGCGGAGATCCGGGTTTGCCGAAATCGCGGCAGCCTGAGGCCGGACAACTGCTCCTATACCAAGAAGTTTACGCACCGTCGCTAGGAGCCTTCCGAACCGCAGAGCCCAGATGCCCGCATCTGGGCTCCCTCTCGTCATTGGGGAACCATCATCAATACGTCAGAAGTCTTGTCCGCCAAGGATGTCGACCTCTTCTACGGTGAGACGCCCGCCGTCAGGAAGGCGGACATCAGCCTGCGCCGTGGCGAAGTCGCGGCGATCACAGGACAGAGCGGCTCCGGTAAATCCTCGTTGCTGTACTGCCTGGCCGGGGTCCTGCCCGTGGCGCGCGGAGAAGTCCGTTTCGAGGGGCGCGTCCTCGGTGAACTTGACGACGAGGAACTCAGCGCCCTGCGTCGTGAGCGATTCGGGTTCGTCTTCCAGTACGGTGAACTGCTGCCTGAGCTGACCGTGGAGGAAAACACGGCCTTGCCGCTGCGCCTGGCCGGCCAACGCAAGGCGGAGGCGCTCACCGCGGCCGGCAAGGTTTTGAGCCGGCTGGGCTTGGCCGACCTGCGACAGCGACGACCTTCGCAGGTGTCCGGGGGGCAGAGCCAACGCGTAGCGGTTGCAAGGGCGTTGGTGCATCAGCCCGCTGTGGTGTTCGCCGACGAGCCGACGGGATCGCTCGACAGCGCCAACGCCACGGCCGTACTGGAGGAGTTCCTGTCCCTGGCGCGGTCCCAGGGTACGGCCGTGCTGCTCGTTACACACGACGCCCAGGTGGCCTCTCGGGCCGACAGCCAGTACACCATGTGCGATGGCGTTCTTTCGGCCCTGGCGCGGGAGGCGACATGAGGGAACTCCTGCTGGGACTCCGGCTGTTGTTGGGCAGTGGTCGCGGCAACCGCGTGCGGTTCCTCCTCATGGCCGCGGGCTGTGCCGTTGGCGTGTGCTGCCTCGCCATGGTGCTCGCCATTCCCGGGATCTTGGCTGCGCAGGACGGACGTAAGGCGGCACGTGAGGCGGACTGTCCCCGCAGCGATCGCCGGGTTTGTGTCGGAGCCGACCGGGCGCCTCGCGAGCTCGAACTCACAGACCCTTACGGCTCCCGGCCCATGACGCGCGTATTCCATGCGCCGGGTGCTGCCGCCATCCATCCTCCGCCGGGTCTGAGCGCCCTGCCTGCTCCCGGCGAAATGTTCTTGTCGCCCCGGCTGCACGAGGAGCTCAAGAAGGAGCCTGGCCTGGCCCAGCTTCTGCCCGGCCGGGAACGGGGAATTATTGGCGCGCAAGGGCTGGCTCACCCGGACGAGTTGTACGCATACATCGGGGTCCGCCGTGACCAGTTGAAGAATGGCGAGCCCGTGACCTCGTACGGGTGGTCGTACACACAGGACGAAACGGTAGAACCTTCGACGCTGGACATCGTGAGGTTCACCCTTGCGGGCGTCGTACTGCTTCCGCTGGCCGTGTATCTGTCCGTGTGCGCGCGGCTGTCGGCTGCCGCACGGGGCCGCCGACTGGCTGCCTTGCGGCTTGTCGGGTTGAGCAAAAAAGGTGTTCAGCGTGTCAACGCGGCCGAGACGGTCGCTGCGGCGCTGCTGGGGACAGTGATCGGCCTGGGCATCTACGCGGTGACCAACCGGCTCATCTCCCACATCGGTCTGCCCGGATTTCGATGGTATCCGACTGATGGTTCGCTCTCTCTGTCCACCGCCCTTTTCTGCTTGATCGGTTGTCCCGCCCTCGCGTGGTTCGCAGGAGCGGTCGGGGCCAAGAAGGCCGCGGCGAACCCCTTGGCAGTGCGGCGCAGTGCGGTGGAGAAGGCACCCCCGAAGTGGGGGCTGCTTCCCCTCCTGCCAGGACTGGGCATCGCCGCCGGGTATTGCGTCGCTGGGGCGACGGGGCATGCACCACGCGACACCTCGGTTTCATCGATCCTGATGCCGCTCGCCGTTGTCTTGATCGGCCTCGGGCTTGTGATGTCGCTTCCGATCCTCTCCCGAAGCCTGGCTCGAACCCTGGCACACACCAGCCGATCCCTGCCCCTCGGTCTGGCCATGCGACGCAATGAGGTGGATTCGGGTGGGGCCCTGCGGGTTGCCACCGGTCTGGTGCTGCTGGTCTACGCAGCCTCGCTCGTGCAAGGAGTGCTCATCGAACTGGATCAGGTCTCCAAGAACACCTCACCGGTCCAGACGTATGACTTGCCGCTCGACGGTGTCTCCGACAGGAAACAGAGGGCCTTCGAGAACGTGCCGGGTATCCAGGGACACGTGGTCGAAGCCCGTTCGTGGACGGACTCCACCGTTGATGAGGTGCAGGACGCCATCAGTGTTCTGATCGCCACCTGCGCTCAGTTGCGTGGAGTTTCGCCCATGACGAAGGGGTGCGTAGAGGGGCGTCCCACGCGGTTGGTCGACCCGCAGCAGACGTACGACGAGCCCAGTAGGCCTGGAAAGGTCTACCCGCTCCACCTCTACGACGAAGGCAAGCATCGCAGGGTTGTCGAGGTACTGGTTCCTGAGAAGGCGATCCGCTATCACGACAGCGCGGCCGTTCCTGTTGCCAGCAGCGGCGCGGTGCTCCTCCCTCCTTCATCTCTCCCTGCGGGATTTCGCCCTGAGGGTGCCACGCTCGTCCTCCTCAGCAGCTCCCAGCCCGCCACCGTCCGCTCGGTCCTCGACGGCGTCGGCGGAGTCGATCCGACCGCCAAGGTCGAAACGCCCGGTGTGGTCGTCACCGCCCTCCAGCAGATCGCCGTGGTCAAGACGATCCTCGCCATGGGAATGGTCCTCGGCCTGATCATCGGCGTAGCCGCCTATTTGGTGGCCGCGACCGACCGTGCTGTCGAACGCCGGCCGCAGGTCACTGCCTTGTCCCTGCTCGGCGCGCGGCCCCGTACGCTGCGAGCCGTGCAGGTGACACAGGTCGTCCTGCCCCTGGCCGTCGGCCTGGCATGGGCGGTGGTCGCCGGGAAGGCGGCCGAGTCCAGCTATCTCGTCACCGGCGGGGGCGCGGTCTTCTGGGACGGAGCCGGCGTGCCGTTGCTGCTGGCTTGTGCCCTCGGGGCCGTGGTGGTCGCCGCCCTCGGGTCCCTGCCGTTGATCGGGCGGCGGATCGATCCGGAGTTGATCAGACGGGACTGATCCTCGGGTGTGGGAGAAGGCAGGGGCGGCGCCCGTCGGGGGTGTCGCCCCGTTCCATGGTGGTCGGTGTCGGGGAACGCCCGATGGTGGGCGATCTTGAGGTTTAGGGTGGTGGGCGGGAGTGGGGTCGGCGTGAGGAGGGGGATGCTGCGGTGTATGCGTCCGAGGGGGTCTGGCGGGTTGTCGATGCGTACTTCGTGGAGACGCTCGTCGCTGAGGACCAGGCGCTGATCGAGGCTCGTGAGTCCGGGCGGCTGAGCACGATGCCGCAGGCGGAAGTCGCGCCCAATCAGGGGAAGTTGCTGGCGCTGCTGTGCGGGATGGCCGGGGCGCGGCGGGTGTTGGAGTTCGGGACGCTGGTGGGGTACAGCACGGTGTGGCTGGCGCGGGCCGTGGGGGAGGGCGGGCGGGTCACCTCGCTGGAGTTGGAGGAGCGGAACGCGGACATCGCCCGGCGGAACCTGGAGCGGGCCGGTGTCGCCGGGCGGGTCGACGTCGTCGTGGGGCCCGCGGCGGAGTCGGCGTGGCGGATGGTCGAGGACGGCGTGGAACCGTACGACTTCGTGTTCATCGACGCCGACAAGCCGAGCAACCCCGAATACCTGAAGGCCTCCCTCGCGCTGACCCGGCCCGGGAGCGTGATCGTCATCGACAACGTCGTGCGCAACGGTGTCGTCGTCGACGCCGGCAGCTCCGACGAGCGCGTTCAGGGCGTGCGAGCCGTGCTCGCGGACATCGCGCGGGATGCGCGGCTGGAGGCGACCGCGTTGCAGACGGTGGGTGCCAAGGGGTGGGACGGGTTCACCGTCGTCCGCCGGATCCGCTGACGCCCCGGGGCCGTCCGCCCGTGTGCGGCACCCGGCGCCCGGCACCCGGCGCCGGGCACCCGGCGCCCGGCACCGGCGCCGGCATCGGTTCGCGGCCGGTGCCGGGCGTCGCCCGCCCGGTCGGGGCGTGCTAGGCGCGGAACGGGCCCCTCACCTCGTACGTGATTCCGCCGGACGAGCTGCCGCTCGTACCCCGCTGGCTGGAGAAGTACAGACGGGTGCCGTCCGGGGAGAAGGCCGGACCCGTGATCTCCGAGGAGGACTGACCGTCGACACGGAGGAAGGGGGCGACGACGTCGTCCGGGGTGATCAGGCAGATCTCCATGGTGCCGCCGTCCTCCGCGACGAACAGGTCGCCGGACGCCGAGCCCGTGACGTTGTCGACGCCTGTCAGAGGGGCTGTGCCGCTCGTCACCAGTGAGTCGTCGTAGGCCAGTTCGATCGTCTGGGCCGCCGCGTCGTACTGCCAGACGCGGTTGTCGCCCTTGGTCGTGAACCAGCAGGTGTCGTCCGCGTAGTGGCAGCCCTCGCCGCCGTTGAAGTGCTTGGCGCCGGAGACCTGGGTCCGGGTGGCGGTGGCGCCGGTCGGGTCGGGGACGGGGGACCAGGACACCGGGCCGGAGGTGCCGGTGCCCGCCACCATGACCTCCAGGGTGCCCGAGGACAGGTCGCCCCAACTCGTCGGCCGGAAGCGGTAGAAGCAGCCGTTCGTCTCGTCCTCCGTCAGGTAGATCACCTTGCGGACCGGGTCGGCGGCCGCCGCCTCGTGCTTGAAACGGCCCATCGCGTCACGGCGGATCGCGGACTGGACCCCCCAGGAATCCGTCTCGTAGACGTAGCCGCGGTCCACCTCCTCGCAGGACAGCCAGGTGTTCCACGGGGTCCTGCCACCCGCGCAGTTCTGGCGGGTCGAGGACAGGATGCGGTAGGCGCCGGTGACCGCGCCCGTCGAGGAGAACTTCACCGCGCTCGCGCCGCCCGACGGGTTGATCTCCGAGTTGGAGACGTAGATCCAGCCCGTGCCGTCCGCGTAACAGGCGCCGCCGTCGGGGGCGTTGTGCCAGGTGTACGACGTTCCGGAGACCCTCTGGCCGGAGCGGGCGATCACCCGGCTGGTGAAGCCGGCGGGGAGGCGGATGCCGTTGGCGTCGGGGGAGCCGAGCGCTCCGTAGGGGCCCGTGCCGGGCTGGGCGGGCGCGGCGTAGGCGGCGCCGCGCCAGAGGGTTCCGCCGAGTACGGCGGAGGAGCCGCCGACCGCGGCCGCACGCAGGAAGGTACGACGTTCCACGCTCACTCCCAGGGGTGTCGTGAACCGGGCCCGGTACCGGACGGCGCCGGGGTCGTGCGGGGAGGACGCTAACCGCGCAGGGTAGCTGTGTCGTGGACACGTCGTAACGGGAAGATGCGGGGTGCGTGACCGGGAGCGCCGTAGGCTTTCCGGAGACAGAGCAGCGGAGGGGGTCGGTCATGGCCGGCTGGAGCGTGCGCGACATTCCCGATCAGGGCGGCCGGTCCGCCGTCGTCACCGGCGCCAACAGCGGGCTCGGGTACGTCGTCGCCAGAGAGCTCGCCCGGAAGGGGGCGCGCGTGGTGCTCGCCTGCCGGAGCGAGGCGCGGGGTGCCGCCGCCGTCGAGCGGCTCGTGGGTGAAGTACCGGGCGCCGACGTGGACTTGGCGCGGCTCGATCTCGGAGACCTCTCCTCCGTGCGGGAGTTCGCGACGTCGTACCACGGTCCCCTCGACCTTCTCGTCAACAACGCGGGCGTGATGGCGCTGCCGTACGGCACCACCGCCGACGGCTTCGAGACGCAGTTCGGGGTGAACCACCTCGGGCACTTCGCGCTCACCGGGCTGCTGCTGCCCGCGCTGCTCGCCGCGCCGTCCGGAGCCCGGGTCGTCACCGTCTCCAGCATGATGCACCTGGTCGGCAACATCGACGCCCGCGATCTCAACTCCGAACGCCGGTATCGGCGTTGGCTCGCATACGGCCGGTCCAAGACCGCCAACCTGCTGTTCACGCACGAACTCGCGCGACGGCTGGAGGCCGCCGGAGCCGATGTCGTGGCGGCGGCCGCCCACCCGGGGTACGCGGCGACCAACCTCCAGACCGCCGGACCGCGTGCGGAGGGGCGGCGGGCCGCCGAGCGGCTGATGGAACTCGGCAACCGCGTCGTCGCCCAGCCCGCCGCGGCCGGCGCGCTGCCCGTGCTGTACGCGGCTACCGCGCCCGGAGTCCGGCCGGACTCGTTCACCGGGCCGTCCCTCGCGATGTGGCGCGGGGCACCCGCACCGTCGTGGCGGGCGCCCTGGACCACCGACGACGCGGTGGCGGGCCGGCTCTGGGACGCCTCGGAGGAGCTGACGGGCGTGTCCTACGACGCCCTCAAGGCCGTATGACCGCTTTGCGCACCGGTTCGTCCGGCGGCGCGAACCGGGCATGATCCGCGCGGTACGTGGCACCCGTGATGAGCATGAGCACCACGCACGTTCGGCGGGGCGATCCCATCACCACGGTCCTCACCTGGGAGGTCCGCCCCGGCCGCGAGCAGGAGTTCGAGGACTGGACGCGTGGGATCACCCGCTGTGCCAGACGGTTCCCGGGCAACGAGGGCGTCTCCTGGCTGCGCCCCGAGCAGGGCCACCGCTTCCACGCGGTGCTGCGCTGGTCCGACCCCCAGCGGCTCGCCGCCTGGCTGGAGTCGGGTGAGCGGGCGGCATGGCACGAGCGGATCGCGGACGTCGCCACGGAGATCGGCAGCGAGCGGCAGTCGACCTCGGGGATGGAGACCTGGTTCAGCCTGCCCGGCACCACCGTGCAGCCGCCGCCCCGCTGGAAGATGGTGCTCACCACGTTCCTCGGCGCGTATCCGTTCACGCTGCTGATCCAGTGGCTGGTGGCGCCGGCCACGGGCGCCTGGCCCCTGCCGCTGCGGGCCGCCGTGTTCCCGGTGGTGCTGCTGCCGACGCTGACGTACCTGGTGATGCCACGGCTGAGCCACCTGCTGCGGCGATGGCTCTACCCGCCGCCGGACCGCTGACGAACCCGGCGGGCCCGGCATCAGGCGGGTCCGCCTCGGAGGGGTCCGGACATCGGAGGGGTCCGCCATCGGAGGGGTCCGCCACCGGACGGGCCCGCTCACGCACGGGCCCGCTCACGCACGGGCCCGCTCACGCACGGGCCCGCTCACGCACGGGACACGGGCCCGCCGCCCCCTCGCCGCCGCCTCGTCGATGTCCCGGGGCGGCGGCTACCGCTGGGCGTGACCCGGCGCGTATTCCTCCGCGTACCGCTGGGCGAAGTCCTCCGGCATGGGAGTGGTGTCCAGGTAGAACCACTCCGCGGTGGGGCCGGGGGCGACGGGGGAGGGCCCAGGGGCGGCGGGTGCGGCGGGTGCGGCGGCCGTCCTCCGGCGAGGCAGGGGAGCGGGCCGCGCGTGCCGGCCGGCGCCGCGCCGCGAGGACCCTTCGTCTCCGGGCCGCGAGCCCCCTTCCCCTCCGGGCCGCGAGAACCACTCGGCATCGGTCCCCGACGGCCACTCGGCATCGGTCCCCGACGGCCACTCGGCATCGGCCCCCGACGGCCACGTGGCGGCGGTCTGCGAAGGCCGTTCGGAGCCGGGCCGCGCAGACCGGTCGGCCGCCGACCGCGGGGAGCCGTCCTCGCCGGTGTCGTGCCGCTTCGCGGGACCCGGCATCAGCAGTTCCACCCGCAGGCCCTTGCCGCGCTGCTGGGCCGTGAACTCCTCCACCTGGCTGCGGCAGGCGTGGTCGAGGTGGGTCACGCCGGTGAGGTCCAGCCGGATCCGGGGCCGGCCGGCCCCGGCGGCGGCCTCCAGTGCCTCGATGACCTGCGGCAGCCGCAGGAAGGTCGCGTTCCCCGCCATGACCACCTTCGCGGTGTCGTCCTCGATGTGCTGCCTGATCACCGTCTGCGACATGCGGACCGCCGCCAGCACGATGCCCGCCGCGAGGCCGAACAGGACGCCCTCCAGGAGCGCGGTCGCCACGATGACCAGTGTGGTGAGCGTCATGACCGCGAACTCGCCGCGGTCCTGCCGCCACATCTTCGGGAACTCCTCGGGCGCGAACAGCTTCCAGCCACTGTGGATCAGCACGCCGGCGAGGACCGAGATCGGGATCAGGGCCAGCACCTGGGGGAGGAGGAGCGCGAAGGCGAGCAGCCAGAGGCCGTGCAGGGTGCGGGAGAGCCGGGTCTTCGCGCCCGCCTGCACGTTCGCCGAACTGCGGGCCACCACCGCCGTGATGGGCAGCGCGCCCAGCAGGCCCGCGACCGTGTTGCCGGCGCCCTGGGCGATCAGCTCGGGGTTGTAGCGGGTGCGCGGACCGTCGTGCATACGGTCCACCGCGGCCGCCGTGAACAGGGACTCGGCGGAGGCGATCACCGTGAAGGTCAGGACGGCCGTGATGATCCCCGCGTGGGCCAGGCCCGCGAACTGTTCCGGGCCGGGCACGTCGACCGAGGCCAGTAGATTGCCCACCTGCAGCGTCTTGATCTCGACGCCCGGGATCGCGGCGACCGCGATGCCGATGCCGACGGCGACCAGGGCCGCCGGGACCTTCCTGACGGGTCCGGGCGCCTTCTTCCACAGGAAGCTCAGCACGACCGTGACGGCACCGAGGGCGGCCGCGATCAGGGCCTGCGGGTCGGTGAGCGTGTCGGCGAGCAGGCCGGGGACGCCGGCCATGTTCTCGATCGGGGTGCCGGGTGCCTTCGCGTCCATCGCCGGGTACGCCTGGCTGAACATCAGCGGCAGACCGATGCCGGCGAGCATGCCCTGGACGACGGCCAGCGAGATCGCCTGGAAGAACCGGCCCAGCTTGACCAGGCCGAGGACGATCTGCAGCAGGCCCGAGAAGAGCACGATCACACCGAGCATGGCCACGCCGTGCTCCAGCACGGTCTCCGCGACCAGCGCGGCGAGACCGGCGGCCGGGCCGCTCACCTGGAGCGTGCTGCCGCGCGCCGCGCCGACCACGAGACCGCCGATGACACCCGAGATGATGCCCAGCTCGGCGGGGACACCGGAGGCCACGGCCACACCGATGCACAGGGGGAGCGCGACCAGGAAGACGACGAGGGACGCGGTGATCTCGGTCGCCAGGTCGGCCTTCGGACCCTTCCGGGTCGTCACGGAGTCCCCGCCCGTCCCCGCGTCCCCGCCCGGGCCGGCGTCCTTGCCCGTTCCCACGTCCCGGCGCGGGCCGGCGTCCCCGCCCGGCCCCGCGTCCCGGCGTGGGCCGGCGCCCCCGCCCGGGTCCCCGCCCGTGCTCCGGGCCGGGTCCCTCGCCCCGTCCCGGGCCGGGCGGGCCTTCGGGTCGCGGGCCCTCGCGCCGCGGGTCCGGGTGGCGTGTGCGCCGCTCATGCGGCGTGCACCCGGAACAGACCGTCCTCGTCCAGCTCGTGCACCCGGCCGGTGTCCACCTCGTAGTACCAGCCGTGCAGCCGCAGGGTCCCCGCGTCGAGACGCCGCCGTGCGGAAGGGTAACTCCGCAGCAGAGCGAGCTGGTTGACGACGTTCAGCTGGGCGACCTCCCGCAGCCGCGGATCCTCGGCCGGGCCGTCCAGCGCGGATGCCAGCCTCGGGCGGGCCAGTTGCAGCCAGGCGTCCACACCGGGCAGGGCGGACAGGTCGTCACCGGACTTGAGCGCGCCCATCGCCCCGCAGTGGGAGTGGCCGCACACCACGATGTCCTGAACGCCGAGCACCTCCAGCGCGTACTCGATGGTGGCGGCCTCGCCCGAGGCCCCCTGTCCGCCATGCGGCGGAACAATGTTCCCGGCGTTTCGCAGCTCGAACATCTCACCGGGCCGCGCGCCGGTTATCAGGGCTGGAATCACCCGTGAGTCGGAACAGGTGATGAACAATGCCTCGGGGTATTGCCCCTCGGCCAGCCGCCGGTATTCGCCGCTTTCGAAGTCGACCCGCCGTTGGAACGAGCGGGCGCGGTCCAGCAGTGCTTTCACGTTTCCTCCCGGTGCTTTCATCCCAGGTCAGAGCTGGTCGTCATGGGGGTACGACCAGTTCCTCATCACCGTAGAGGAGCCTTTGCCAGGCGAAGGTTAGAGGAACACTAAACCGCCGACAAGAATGGGACAGTTTTTGTCGGGTGTCGTCTCGGACTGAGCTGCTGCTCACATTCTTCGGATCGATACGAAGTTTTATCGGTCGCTCTTGTAGCGTGGCGTGTCCACGGAACACGCGAATTCGGTTCATGGGAGAGACGGGAACGCATGGGCGTACGAGTCCTGCTCATCGAGGACGACCAGACGATCGCCGAACCGCTCGTCGAGGGTCTCGGGCACTTCGGGCTGACGGTGCATCACGTCAGCACGGGGAGCGAGGGGTTGAGAGGCCCGTACGGCGATGTCGTGCTGCTCGACCTGGGGTTGCCCGACGTGGACGGCATCGACGTCTGCCGCGGCATCCGGCAGACCTCCGACGTCCCCATCATCATCCTCAGCGCGCGGGGCGAGGAGGCCGACCGGGTGCTGGGCCTGGAACTGGGGGCCGACGACTACCTGGCCAAACCGTTCAGCATGCGGGAGCTGGTCGCGCGGGTGCGGGCGGTGACCCGGCGGACCCACCGTGGGCTGGGAGAACGGGAGTTCACGGGAGCCGCGGCGGAACCGTTCGGCGGAGAGCCCCTCGCGGCCCCCTACGGCGCCGCCACCCCCCACGCCGCCACCGCCCCGTCCGCCGCCTTCGAGCCCGCACCCCCGCCTCCGCCACCGGTCTCCCCTCCGCCCGCGGCCTCCCCTCCGCCACCGGTCTCGCCCCCGAGCCCGCTCGCCTCCCCGCCCTTCGAAGCCGTCGAGGGTGCCGTCGGCCCGCTGGTCGTCGACCGCCGGACCCGGCAGGTGTGGGTGGGGGAGGAGGCGGTGACGCTGACGCCCAAGGAGTTCGGGCTGCTCGCGCTGCTCACCGAGGACCCGGGGGCCGTGTACTCACGACAGCAGATCCTCGACCGGGTCTGGGATCCGCACTACGAGGGTCCGACCAAGACGCTGGACGTGCATGTCGCCACCCTGCGGCGGAAGTTGGGCAACCCGGCGTGGATCCAGACGCTGCGCGGGGTCGGCTTCCGGCTGGCGGTCCACACCCGGCCTCCGACTGCCCCCCAGCCCGACCGGCCCTCCTACGGCCGGCCCACCCGCGACCACAGGTACGACCAGGCCCCGTACGACCAGCCCACCCATGACCAGCCCCGGGACGACCAGCCCAGGGACGACAGCCCCAGCCACGACCGCCCCACCTACAGTCAGCCCCCCTATGACCCACCCCCCTACAGCCCGGCCACCTACGACGCGCCCGCGTACGACCCGCCCCCGTACGAACCACCCCCCTACGACACCCCGTTCACCCGCCCCCTCCCCACCCCCCACCCGTCGGCGGCCTACTGATGACCCGTCGGCTGCTGCTCAGCTACCTCACGCTCGCCGCCCTGCTCCTGCTCTGTCTGGAGATCCCGCTCGGCTTCGTCTACTCGCGGGCCGAGCGGGAGCGGGTGATCAACGCGGCGACGGACGAGGCGGAGTCGGTGTCGGCGTTCGCCTCGCTGTCCGTCTCGGCGGGCCGGGCCGCGCAGGACCTGCCCGAGCGTGCCGCGCACTGCGCCGAGCGCATCGGCGGCAAGGTGCTGATCGTCGACCGGAGCGGCGCCCTGCTGGCCTCCTCGCATCCGCTCGGCGCGGCCGAGGAGTCCCGCCTGGCCTCCTGGCCGGGGATCGCCGCCGCGCTGCGCGGCACCGCCACGGCGGACGTGCGCACCTCCACCATCGGCGGGGTGGAGTACCTCGCGGTGGCCACCCCGGTGCGGCACGGCGCCGAGGAGCAGGGGGCGGTGCGGATCACCGTGCCGACCAGGACGGTGGCCGACCGGGTCCATCACGTCTGGCTGCTGCTGGGCCTCGGCGGGCTGGCCGCGCTGACCGCGGTGGCCGTCATCGGGTTCGGCATCGCGCGCTGGACCGGCCGCCCCATCCGCGAACTGGAGCACGCCACCAACGAGTTGGCGGTCGGCGGCACCGCCGTGCCGGTGGCGATCACCAAGGGGCCGCCGGAGGTGCGCAGCCTGGCCGCCACCTTCAACCGCACCGCCGCCCGCCTGGAACACCTGCTGGCCTCCCAGCGGGCGTTCGCCGGCGAGGCCTCGCACCAGCTGAAGACCCCGCTCGCGGCGCTGCGGCTGCGGCTGGAGAACCTGGAGAACGACATCGCCCTGAACGCGCGCGGCTCGCTCACCGCGGCGCTGACCGAGACCGACCGGCTGGCCCGGATGGTCGAGGCGCTGCTGGCGATGGCCCGGCTCGACGAGAGCGCCGCCGAGCGGGAGCCGGTCGATCTGGCGCGGGTGTGCGCGGAACGCCACAGCGCCTGGAGCGCGCTGTACGAGCAGCACGGCGTCTGGCTCGCGCTGGCCGGCGACTGCACGGGGGAGGTGCTGGCCCTGCCCGGGGCGGTCGAGCAGATCCTCGACAACCTGCTCTCCAACGCCCTGCGGGTGTCGCCGCCGGGCTCCACGGTCTCGATCGACCCGCGCCGTCACGCGCCCCACGAACGGCGCTTCCCACACCGCCAGGCGCACCGTGCGGCGGGCCCGGCCTGGGTCGAGCTGCACGTCATGGACGAGGGCCCCGGCATGACCGAGGAACAGCGCCGGCGCGCCTTCGACCGTTTCTGGCGCGCCCCGGGCGCCCCCAAGGGCGGCACGGGTCTGGGCCTGGCCCTGGTGCAGCGCCTCGCCCACGCGAGCGGCGGAGAGGCGGTTCTGCGGCCGGCGCCGCTCGGCGGTCTCGACGCCGTGATCCGGCTCGCGGCGGTGCCGGGCCGGGCCGGCACCGCGGCGCCCTCCCAGCGGCCGGCGCGACCGCTGCAGACGGCGGCGCCGGGCCGACGGTGACCAGGGCCGACGGTGACCCGGGTCGACGCTGACCCGGGCCACCGTGGGTTCTCAGGCCGCCGCCCGTACCTCGTACGTCGTGATGCGCACCGTCTCGTCGTCCAGGCACTGCCCGCTCGCCAGGTCGAAGCGCTGCTTGAGCAGGGGGGAGGCGACGAACGGGCGGCCCTGGTGGGTGCCGGTCAGGCCGCGGGAGAGGACCGCCGCCCCGCCGAACGGGTCACGGTTGTCGACGGCGTACAGCTCGCCGGCGCGGTCACGGAACAGGGCGACCTGGCGGCCGTCGGGCAGCAGCGCGGCCACACCGCGGCCGGGCAGCAGCTGGTTCAGGTCGCAGACCGTGAACCAGCCCTCCTCCAGCTGGAGTTGGATCTTCAGGTCGGTGGTTTCGGGTGCCAGGGTCATCGCTGGGCGCTCCCTTCCAGGGGACGGTGGCCGATGGTCAGCAGCGGCAGGTCGGGCTTGATCTGGTCGCGCTCGGGGACGAAGCCGACGACCGGGTCGGGGGTGTCCGGCGCGTTGACGAAGGACACGAACCGGGCCAGCTTCTCCGGGTCGTTGATGGTGGTGGCCCACTCGTCGGCGTAGTGCGCCACGTGGTCCGCCATCAGGGACTCCAGCTCCTCGCAGATGCCGAGGGAGTCCTCCACGACCACGTCGCGCACGTGGTCCAGGCCGCCGGGGATCCGCTCCAGCCAGGTGGAGGTGCGCTCCAGGCGGTCGGCGGTGCGGATGTAGAACATCAGGAAGCGGTCGATCAGACGGATCAGTTCGGCGTCCGACAGGTCCTGGGCGAGCAGGTCCGCGTGGCGCGGGGTGGCGCCGCCGTTGCCGCCGACGTACAGGTTCCAGCCGTTGGAGGTGGCGATCACGCCGAAGTCCTTCGACTGGGCCTCCGCGCACTCACGGGCGCAGCCCGACACCGCCGACTTGAGCTTGTGCGGCGAGCGCAGACCCCGGTAGCGCAGCTCCAGGTCGATCGCCATCCGGACGGAGTCCTGGACGCCGTAGCGGCACCAGGTCTGGCCCACGCAGGACTTCACCGTGCGCAGCGCCTTGCCGTACGCGTGGCCCGACTCGAAGCCGGCGTCCACCAACCGGGCCCAGATCAGCGGGAGCTGCTCGACGCGCGCGCCGAACATGTCGATCCGCTGACCGCCGGTGATCTTCGTGTAGAGGCCGAAGTCACGGGCGATCTCGCCGATCACGATCAGGCCCTCCGGGGTGATCTCACCGCCGGGGATGCGCGGGACGACCGAGTACGAGCCGTTCTTCTGGAGGTTGGCGAGGAAGTGGTCGTTGCTGTCCTGCAGGGCCGCCTGCTCGCCGTCCAGGACGTAGCCGCTCGCACCGATCGTCGGGGCGAGGGAGGCGATGATCGAGCCGATCGCCGGCTTGCAGATCTCGCAGCCGTCGCCGCCCCGGGCGTCCTCGCGGCCGTAACGGTCGAGGAGGTCCTGGTAGGTGTTGATGCGCAGCGCGAGGACGATCTCGTACAGCTCCTCGCGGGTCTGCGCGAAGCAGCCGCACAGGCCCTTGTCGACCTCGACGCCGCTCGCCTCCAGCTCGGCGGTGACCAGCTGGCCGAGGACCTTCACGCAGGAACCGCAGCCCGTGCCGGCCTTGGTGCACTTCTTCACCTCGGGCACGGTGGTGCACTGGTGCTCGGTGACCGCGCCGCGGATCGTGCCCTTGCTGACGTTGTGGCAGGAGCAGATGATCGCCTCGTCCGGCAGCGCGGACGGGCCGAGCTGGGCGCCGCCCCCGGAACCGGCGGGCAGGACCAGCGACTCGGGCGAGACCGGCGGGACCGAACCGGTCAGGGCGCGCAGCGTGCCGTACGCCTCCGCGTCGCCGACCAGGATGCCGCCGAGCAGCGTGCCGTCGCGGCCGATGACGAGCTTCTTGTACAGACCCGCGCGGGAGTCGGAGTAGACGACGTCCAGGCAGTCCTCGGTCGCGCCGTGCGCGTCGCCGAAGGACGCCACGTCCACGCCGAGCAGCTTCAGCTTGGTGGACAGGTCGGCGCCGGTGAAGGACGCCTCGTCGGCGGCGATGGTCGCGGCGGCCGTCTCCGCCTGCTCGTACCCCGGGGCCACCAGGCCGTACACCCGGCCGTCCGCCGCCAGCGCGCACTCGCCGATCGCGAAGACGTGCGGGTCGGAGACGGTACGGCACTGCTCGTCGACCGAGATGCCGCCGCGCTCGCCGACCGTCAGACCGCAGTCGCGGGCGAGCTGGTCGCGGGGACGGACACCGGCGCTGAACACCACCATGTCGGTGGCGAGTTCGGAGCCGTCGGACAGCTTCATGCCGGTGACCGCGCCGTCCTCGCCGACGACGATCTCCTGGGTGCCCACACCGGTGTGCACGCTCAGGCCCATGTCCTCGATGGTGCGCAGCAGCGCGGCGCCGCCGCCCTCGTCGACCTGGACGGGCATCAGCCGGGGCGCGAACTCCACGATGTGGGAGGTGAGTCCGAGGCCCTTCAGGGCGCCGGCCGCCTCCAGTCCGAGCAGACCGCCGCCGACCACCGCACCGGTCGTCGCCTTCGTCTTCGCGTACTCCTCGATCGCGAGGAGGTCCTCGATCGTGCGGTAGACGAAGCAGCCCTCGGCGTCCTTGTGGGGGACCGGCGGCACGAAGGGGTACGAGCCGGTGGCGAGGACGAGGGTGTCGTACTCGAAGACCTGGCCGGAGCGGGCCGTGACCTTCTTCGCCTCGCGGTCGATCGACTCCGCCGGGTCGCCGACGTACAGCTCGATGCCGTGGGTGGCGATGAACTCCATGTCGGTCATGGAGAGGTCCTCGGGCGTCTTGCCGGAGAAGTACGAGGTGAGCGCGACGCGGTCGTACGCGGGACGCGGCTCCTCGCACAGCACGACCACGCGGTGCGTGGCGGTCAGGCCGCGCTCGCCGAGCGCTTCGAGGAAGCGCTGGCCGACCATGCCGTGGCCGACGAGCACGATCGTGGGGGTGGCCCCCAGGGTGGCGGTCATGAGGAGCCTCCATCGTTGGTGAGCAGGTGGAGCAGGGGGCCGCCGTCGGACGGGAGCGGCTCTGCTCCCTCCCAGGCGCGGGCGAGCGCGCCGACGGTGCCGAGTTCGCCGACGAGGACCCCGCCGACCAGGCGGTCGTCGCGGACGACGACCTTGCGGTAGGTCCCGCGGGTGGCGTCGGCGAGCTGCACGACGTCGTCGCCGGGGCGCGGCTCGGTCTCGCCGAACGCGGCGAGGTCGAAGACGCTGTTCCCGGAGAGGGTGAGACGGGTGAGGGCGCGGGTGCCGCCGTAGCGGGCGTCCGGGGCACCGGCGAGCGACTCGGCGAGCACGTCGGCCTGTTCGAGCGCCGGTGCGGCCAGTCCGTAGACGTTGCCGTCGTGCTGGGCGCAGTCGCCGATGGCGCGGATGTGCGGGTCGGACGTACGGAGTTCGTCGTCGACCAGGATGCCCTTGTGCACGGCGAGGCCCGCCTCCTTGGCGAGACCGGCGCGCGGGGAGACCCCGCAGGCCAGCACCACCAGGTCGGCGTCGAGGGCGTAGCCGTCGGACATCTCCACCGAGCGGACGGCCCCGCCGACGCAGCGCACGTCGCGGACGCGGCACTCGGTGTGGACCTCGACGCCCAGGTCCTTCAGGTGCCGCAGCACCAGCTTGGAGGCGCTCGGGTCGAGCTGGCGCTCCATGAGCCGCTCGGACTGCTGGGCGAGGACGACCTGCGCGCCGCGCACGGCGAGGGCGCGCGCCGCGGAGACCCCGAGGAGCCCGCCGCCGATGACCACGGCCCGCACACCCGGCCGGACGGCCTTCGACAGGCCCAGGCAGTCGTCCATGGTGCGGAACGCGTGGACGCCCTCGGGCAGCACGTGGTCGGGGGTGAACAGCCCGCGCAGGGGCGGCAGCACCGGGTTGGAGCCGGTCGCCAGGACCAGCGTGTCGTATGCGATCTCCGAGCCGTCCGCACAGGCCACGGTCCGCCGGTCGCGGTCGATGCCGGTGACGCGGGCCCGGACCAGCCCGGCGGGCGAGGGCAGCGCGATCACCTCGGGGGCGTACCGGCCGGCCAGCACCTCGGCGAGCAGGACCCGGTTGTACGGGCGGTGCTCCTCCTCGCCGACGAGCAGCGCGGGCATGCCCAGCTCACCGAGCCGGCGGGCGAGACGTACGCCCGCGAGGCCGGCGCCGATCACCACCACACGCGAATTCGAGGTCATGTCATCGAGCGTGCGGTGCGGAGGTTACCCGGCCGCATCACGGTTGTTTCCCGCGAGGAACGCTGCCCTCAGCGGGGGCCGGGCGGGGGTGTGAGGGTTCCCGGGGCCGGTGGGAGGGGGTGTGTGAGGTGCCCCGGGGCGGGCGGCCCGGGGGTGCGTGAGGTGCCCCGGGGCGGGTGACCGGGGTGTCCGCGGTGATCCCAGGGGCGGGCGGCCGGCTGTCCGAGGTGGCGCTGGGCGGGCGCCCCGGGGGGTGTCCGAGGCCGGTTCGTGCTGGGGTGGCCGGGGGTGTCCGGTGATTGCAGGGGTGGGCGGCCGGGGTGTCCGAGGTGGCGCTGGGGCGGGCGCCCCGGGGGGTGTTCGAGGCCGGTTCGTGCTGGGGTGGCCGGGGGTGTCCGGTGATTGCAGGGGCGGGTCGCCGGGGTGTCCGAGGTGGTGCTGGGGCGGGCGTCCCGGGGGGGGTGTGTCCGAGGCCGGTCCGTGCTGGGGTGGCCGGGGTGTGCGAGGTGGTCCCGGGGCGGGCGGTCCGGTGGTGCGTGAGGTGGTCCCGGGCGGGTGGCCGGGGTGTGCGAGGTGGTCCCGGGGCCGGACCTCAGAAGATCCTCAGGTGCGTGGCCTGTGCACACATCGGGGCCGTAGGGTCCTGGCCATGCCCGACATCCCCCTCGCCGTGATCGCCCTCCTCTGTCTCGCCGCCCTCGCGGCCGGGTGGATCGACGCGGTGGTGGGCGGCGGCGGGCTGCTGCTCCTGCCGGTGCTGCTCCTCGGGCTGCCGGCCGGCACCCCGGCCGCGTACGCGCTCGGCACGAACAAGGCGGTGGCCATCGTCGGCACCTCGGGGGCGGCGGTGACCTACGCCCGCAAGGCACCGGTCGACGTGCGCACCGCCGTCCGGATCGGTCTCGCGGCGCTCGCGGGCTCCTCGGCCGGGGCGTTCTTCGCGGCCGGGATGAGCACGGACGTCCTCAAGCCGCTGATCATGGTCGTGCTGCTCGCGGTGGCCGCGTTCGTCATCCTGCGCCCCGCCTTCGGCACCGCTCCCGCGCCCGGCCCCGCGACCCGCCGTCAGATCCTCACGGCCATCGCGCCGGCGGGCCTCGGCATCGGCTTCTACGACGGCCTGATCGGGCCCGGCACGGGCACCTTCCTCGTCCTCGCCCTCACCGCCGTCCTCCACCTCGACCTGGTCACGGCCTCGGCCACCGCCAAGATCGTCAACTGCTGCACCAACGCCGGAGCCCTCGCCGCCTTCGCCTGGCAGGGCACCGTCCTGTGGCAACTGGCCGCCCTGATGGCCGTGTTCAATCTGGCGGGCGGCACCCTCGGCGCCCGTACGGCCCTGAAGAAGGGCAGCGGGTTCGTGCGGGTGGTGCTGCTGACGGTGGTGTTCGCCCTGGTGGGGAACCTTGCCTGGGAGCAGTGGGTGGCCTAGGCCGGTCCGGCGGCGTGCGCCTCACCTGCTCCCCGTCAGATGCGCGAACACGACCACGTTCCCCTGGTAACCGGTCGCCTCGGAGTAGGTGCCGCCGCAGGTGATGACCCTCAGCTCGGGGCGGGTGGCGGCGCCGTAGACCTTGTCGTCGGGGAAGCGGCGGGCGTCGTAGACCTCGACCGCGTCGACGGTGAAGACGGCGACGGTGCCGTCCCGGCGGTCCACCTCGACGGTGCCGTGCTTGCGCAGCGAGCCGAGGCCGTAGAAGACGGCGGGGCCCTCGGCGTTGTCGACGTGACCGGCGACGATCGCGGTGCCCCGCTCGCCCGGGGTGGTGCCGGCCTCGTACCAGCCGGCGAGGTTCTTCCGGTCGGCGGGCGGCACGGTGAGGCCGCCGGCGGGGGTCAGGGAGAGGCCGGTCAGCGGGGCGTCGACGCGGAGGGAGGGGATGCGGATCCGGACGGGAGGGGAGGGGGGCATGGCCGGGGCGGACCGTATGGCCGCACCGCCGTCCGTGCCGCTGTCCCGGCCCCCGGAGCGCGCCTGGGCGGCGGACGGCTGCGGCGGGGGGTGCGTCTCGGCGCCGCTGTGCAGCAGCCACGCGCCCGCGC
This sequence comes from Streptomyces sp. NPDC000345, assembly GCF_042898825.1. Classification (NCBI taxonomy): domain Bacteria; kingdom Bacillati; phylum Actinomycetota; class Actinomycetes; order Kitasatosporales; family Streptomycetaceae; genus Streptomyces; species Streptomyces sp. NPDC000345. The sequence goes on along the minus strand of NZ_JBIAZE010000005.1, from coordinate 375,528 downwards.
ACAGGGCGGTCGCGGTGACGGCCGCTATGACGGTGTTGCCGACCCTGCGCATCTCAACCCCTCTCCCTCACGGCGCCCCGTACCCCCCTCCGGGCCGCGAGGGGCGTCGGACCCGGAGGGGGAGGGGACATGCGGTACCGGCGGACGGACAGCGGAGGGTGTCCGTCAGATCCCGTCGCCTCTCGCCCGGCGATGCAGGAGCCAGGTACCGCCCGCGGCGGCGACGGCGAGAGCCGCCACACCGGCCGCGGTCTGCACGGGGTCGGGGCCGAGTGCGCCGCCGACCCCCGTCTTCACGCTTCCTCGCGGAGCCACCGGCTGCCGCGCCGGGGCCAGCGACACCACCAGGTCCCCGGTGATCCGCCGGCCGCCCCGCGCGCACTGCGCGACGATCTCGTACGTTCCCGGCTGCGCGCTCGGCGGCACCCGGAACTCCCCGGCCGCCTCGTCCCGGTGGGCGCCGGGCGCCAGCGTGAAGCGCCCGGCGCCCACCGCGCCCGCGTCGCCCGTCGCCGTACCGCCCCTGCCGCACGCCGTGGTGTCGACCGTGACCGGGCTGCCCGGCACGACGGCGGCGGGGTGGATCCGCAGGTTCCCGCCCGCGCCGTCCGCGCCGTGCGCCGCGCCGGCGGGAACGGCGATCCCGGCGGCGGCGACGGCGAGCGCGGTGCCGGTGAGCAGACGGGTCGTACGTCGCATCTGTGCTCCTTCGAGCTCCTCGGGGCGCGTCCCTGCTCTTCCGAGGTAAGTCGCAGCGCGCCGGGCGCGCTTCCTGAGGGGGCGTCAGGACTGGGATGAACGGGTGTCGGGGGGCGCGGCGGCGGAGCGTGGAGGATGGCCGTTTCGGCAGGTCACCCGGGCTGTGGGGGGCGCGGGGCGGAAAACCGTCCGGAGGGGGTGTGAACGGGTGACCGGTCAGCGGCGGGCGAGCCAGTCGCCGCCCTCGACGGGCTTCCCCCGGCCGCGCAGCCGGGCCGCCACCGCCGGCGCCGCCACGTAGACCCAGGCGTCCGCTGAGCCGTCGCCGACCGTCACCCGGCGCGCCACCCGTTCGTACAGGTTGCGTGGATCGCCCGGCGTGTACTCCTCCAGCCGGTCCAGCTCGGCCAGCAGGCGGGTGTACGCCTCGGGGAGGGCGGTGACGAGCTCCCCGGTGACCATCCCGCCGGGTTCCTCCACCGCGTACGGATAGCCGGGCCCGTCGTACAGCACGGCGCCCGTCAGCAGGGCCGGTTCCTCGCGGAGGGTGCGGCCGCGCAGGAACCGGCGGTGGTTGGCCTCGCCGGGGCGGAGGGTGCCGTAGACGAAGAAGGGGAGGCCGGTGCGGGGCGGGCGGGTCGGGCTGGTCACGGGACGATTCTCTCCCTTTCACCGCCCTCTCACCGGTCCGGCACGAAGACGCTATGGACATGACATGTCATGCCCACTTAAATCGCAGGGCGGTATCAGTGCACGACCTCAGCGCCACCCCCACACGCGCCCCCACGGCGCCTTCCCGAGGAGACCGAGCAGACTGATGAGTCGGATACGGCAGCACGTCCGAGGTTCCCGTCTCGCCACCGCCGGCATCGCCGTCACCACGGCCACCCTGCTGGCCGCCGTACTCTCACCGGCCGCCGACGCGGCCGGCAGACCCACCCGCGCCACCGCGCTCGACCACGCGGCCGCCGCGCTCGCCGACCACGCGGCGAGCCTGGGGCTGACCGCCACCCAGGACACGACCGTCCGTGACGTCGTCATCGACAAGGACGGTACCCAGCACGTCCGCTACGACCGTACGTACCGTGAACTCCCGGTGCTGGGCGGCGACTTCGTGGTCCACCTGGCTCCCGACGGCACCTACCGCAGCGCGAACCGGGCGACGCGGAGCGCGATCTCCCTCGCGACCATCACCCCGAAGGTGTCCGCCCCGAAGGCCGCCGACGCCGCCGTGAACGCCCTGCGCGCGGCCAACCTCGGCGAGACCCTCAAGCAGGCCAAGGCCAAGCCCGAGCTGGTCGTCGACGCCCTGCACGGCACCCCCAGACTGGCCTGGCGGACCAACGCCGTCGCCCTGGACTCCCTCGGCAACCCGGTCGCCCGCACGGTGCTGACCGACGCGCGCACCGGCGCCCAGATCGACGCCTGGGACGCCATCGAGACGGCCACGGGCGACGGCAAGTCCCTGTACGGCGGCACGGTCCCCCTGGAGACCACGCTCTCGGGATCCACGTACCAGCTCAAGGACCCGAACCGCGGCAACACCTACACGGGGGACGCGGCGAACAAGACCGACCTGTGCATCTTCGGCATCTGCATCAGCCGCGCCCCTTCGACGGTCTTCACCGACACCGACAACCACTGGGGGACGGGGGCGACCTCGGACCGCGCCACGGCCGCGGTCGACGCGCAGTACGGCACCAACGTGACCTGGGACTACTACAAGAACGTCCACGGCCGCAACGGCATCGGCAACGACGGCAAGGGCTCCTACAACCGCGTTCACTACGGCAACAGCTACAACAACGCCTTCTGGGACGACAGCTGCTTCTGCATGACGTACGGCGACGGCGACGGCACCCAGCTCGGCCCGCTGGTGGGGCTGGACGTGGCCGGCCACGAGATGTCCCACGGTGTGACCTCCAAGACCGCCAAGCTGACCTACTCCGGCGAGTCGGGCGGCCTGAACGAGGCCACGTCCGACATCTTCGGCTCGCTCGTGGAGTTCTACGCGGGGAACACCTCCGACACCGGTGACTACCTCATCGGCGAGGAGATCGTCCGCTCCGGCTTCGGCCGCGACGCCCTGCGCTACATGGACAAGCCGAGCAAGGACGGCAGTTCGGCCGACTACTGGAGCAGCTCGGTCGGCAACCTCGACGTCCACTACTCGTCGGGCGTCGCCAACCACTTCGCCTACCTGCTGGCGGAGGGCAGCGGCTCCAAGACCATCAACGGCGTCACCTACAACTCCCCGACCTACAACGGCTCCACCGTCACCGGGATCGGCCGGGACAAGCTGGGCGCCATCTGGTACCGGGCGCTGACGGTCTACATGACGTCGTCCACCAACTACGCGGGGGCGAGGACGGCGACCCTGAACGCCGCCCGCGACCTCTACGGCTCCGGCAGCACCGAGTACAACGCGGTGGCGGCGGCCTGGAGCGCGGTCAACGTGAACTGACGCTCGGGAAAGCCGCTTTCCCGTGACCCGATCACCCGTTATGCTCCCCCGGCGCACGCGGACCAGCGTGCGCCGGGGACACGGATGACCAGGGGGTACCGGGGGTAATGGGGGCGGTTGTGGGGGAAACGGCCGAGGGAGCCGGACCGGCCGAGGGAGCCGACGGGGCCGAGGAGGCCGGCCCGCCCAGAAGGAGGGAACCGAACGCCTTCGTCCAAGTCGTCGCCGCGTTCGCCGTGGTGGGGGCGCTGGCAGGGTTCCTGTGGGTGCAGCAGAAGAACAACGCGGTTCAGGAGAAGGCCGCCGGACCCGCCGGCCCGATCTCCTGCTCGACGTCGACGCCCACCGGCGTGCCGAAGATGGTGCGGGCGGGCGTGGAGTACGTCTCCGCGAACCAGCTCTGCCAGGTGCTGAACCGTCCGGACCTCGCCGCGCTGCTCGGCACGCCGGGGGAGCGGGCGACGTCGTACGGGGGCGGCGACAACTCGGTCACGCTGGGCGGCGCCGACGTCCCCGCACCGGAGATGAACGTCACGCTGACCACGTACTCCGTTCAACTCTCCGCGTCCTACGACCACTTCGCGGTCAAGGGGATGGCCGGCCTGCTGGGCGGCGACGCGCGGGAACGGACGTTCCTCGGGCGCCCTGCGGTGCTCTACTCGGACCGCACCTTCGCCTTCGCCCTCGGCACCGGCGGTGGCGACGCCGCCCGCGCCACCGGACGCCCCACCCGTACCCTGGTGGTGGCACGGGACCCGGAGGACGGCGGCGGTTCCTACGAGATGGCCCTCTGGCGCCAGGACTCCGCACCCCCCGACGACGCCACGCTGCTGCGCGTCGCGGCGGAACTCCTGCCCACCCTCCCGGGCTGGACCTCCGGGACCTGACCCCGTGTCCGGACGCGGGCCGAGTGCGGCGGGGGCTCAGCGCCAGTCGTCGATCACGTAGGCGTCGGGGTGGCTGTAGCCGGGTTCGTTGGGCCTGTGCATGGTCACGCCCTGCAACCAGGTGCGGAAACCGCGGTCGACCATTCGACGGTAGGCATCCGGGCGGCCCAGGTTCGTCCCGGCGTCCAGTTGACCCAGTCCGCGTTCGGCGGCCAGCTGCTCGCACGCGCCAAGCAGCCGTTCGAACCGGTTGGCAGCCTCCAGGCCGGGCCGTACGGCTCCGAACTTGACGAAGCACACGTCCTCGCCGGCCTCCGACCCGGCTCCGCAGTGGCAGACGGCCAGGCCGTCGAGCTCGGAGCCGGCGCCCTGCAGCAGGATGGTGTCACCGAGCCCCTGCGCGTGCGTGGCCACGATCTCGCGCTCCAGGCTCAGGCCCTCGTACACGGCCCCGGTCAGTGCGCGACAGAGGCTCAGGGCCTCGGGCTGCTCGGCGGCGGGCAGCCGGCCGTACAGCACTCGGCCGGGGACTGCGGCACTGCCCGCCACCTGCTTCTTCATGATGGCCGTGAGGAATCGGGGCCAGAAACCGTACCGGCGGTAGAGCTCGAGGTGCTTCGGACTGTGCGAGAAGGTGAACAGGCCCAGGTGGCGGTTCTCCCAGGTGTCGAAGCAGTCCATGACCGGCTCCATGAGGCGCCTGCCGACGCCCTGGTCCCACAGGTCCGGACGCACGGTCAGCGGGCCGAAGTACCCGACGCTGCCCCAGTTGGCGGCGAAGTTCGATCCGGCGACTTCGCCCTCGACCGTCGCTGCGAAGGCCGCCTGGGGATCGGCCGCCCAGCGGGTGCGGACGTAGTCGGCGGTCCCGAAGAACGTCTTCGGCTCGGGAACCCCGAAGAACGTCCCGAAGGCGACCCTGAAGATCTCGTCGGCCCGGTCCAGGTCCGCCTCACCCAGCGGGCGGACCGACAACGGGCCCGTGCCACTCTTGCGCTCGCCTGCCGGTGGGGTCATCGTTCTCTCCTTCCCGACCCCCCTGTTTCATCGCACCACGGGCGTGCGCGGCAGGCGAGGCGAAAGGTCCGGAGGATCGTCCAGCCCTTCATGTGGGCGAAAGGACGACCCGGTGATCGGTGGAGTACCGGCAGTTCTTCGACCGCTCAGCGAAGCCTCAGGCCTCCGCAATCTCCACCCGCACCGCGCACACCTTGAACTCGGGCATCCGTGAGGTCGGGTCCAGGGCCGGGTTGGTCAGAGTGTTGGCGCGGCCCTCGCCCGGCCAGTGGAACGGCATGAAGACCGTGTCCGGACGGATCCCGGTGGTGATGCGGGCCGGGGCGACGGCCCGTCCGCGGCGGGACACCACGGCCACGGGATCGCCCTCGGCCGCCCCGAGCCGCGCCGCGAGGCGGGGGTGCAGCTCCACGAACGGGCCGGGCGCGGCGGCGTTCAGCTCGTCCACGCGGCGGGTCTGGGCGCCGGACTGGTACTGCGCCACCACACGGCCGGTGGTGAGGAGCACCGGGTACTCGTCGTCCGGTTCCTCGGCGGCCGGGCGGTGCGAGACCGGGGTGAAGCGGGCCCGGCCGTCCGGGGTCGCGAACCGGTCGAGGAAGAGCCGGGGCGTCCCCGGGTGCGCCGCCCGCGCGGGCTCCGGGTCCTGCGCCGGGTCGTCGGGGAGCGCGTCCAGGGCGGCGTCCTCGCCGTCCTCCTCCCGCACCGGCGCCGGGCACGGCCAGAACACGCCGTTCTCCTCCGCCAGCCGCCGGTAGGTGATCCCGGAGTAGTCCGCGACCCCGCCCGCGCTGGCCCGCCGCAGCTCCTCGAAGACCTCCTCGGGGTCGGTCGGGAAGCCCTTCTCCACGCCCAGCCGGGCGGCCAGCTCGTGCAGGACCTCCAGGTCGCTGCGGACGCCGTCCGGCGGGGTGAGCGCCTGGCGGCGCAGCAGCACCCGGCCCTCGAGGCTGGTCGTCGTGCCCGTCTCCTCGGCCCACTGCGTCACCGGCAGGACGACGTCGGCGAGGGCCGCCGTCTCCGACAGCACGACGTCGCACACGGCGAGGAAGTCCAGGGACTTCAGGCGCTCCTCGACATGGGCGGCACGCGGCGCCGACACCACCGGGTTCGACCCCATCAGCAGCAGCGACCTGACGTCCGTCCCCAGCGCGTCCAGCAGCTCGTACGCACTGCGTCCCGGCCCGGGCAGCGAGTCGGGGTCCACGCCCCACACCTCGGCCACGTGCCGGCGCGCCGCCGGGTCGTCCAGCTTGCGGTAGCCGGGCAGCTGGTCGGCCTTCTGGCCGTGCTCGCGCCCGCCCTGCCCGTTGCCCTGTCCGGTCAGACAGCCGTAGCCGGACAGCGGGCGTCCCGCCCGGCCCGTCGCCAGGCAGAGGTTGATCCACGCGCCGACGGTGTCGGTCCCCTTGGACTGCTGCTCGGGACCGCGCGCGGTGAGCACCATCGCGGCCTCCGGCTCGCAGAACAGCCGTACGGCCTCGCGGAGTTGCGGAACGGACACCCCCGTGATCCGTTCCACGTACTCCGGCCAGTGGGCCATGGCGGCGGCCCGGGCGTCCTCCCAGCCGACGGTCCGCTCCGCCACGTACTCCTCGTCGACCCGCCCCTCGGCGACGACCAGGTGCAGCAGTCCGAGCGCCAGCGCGAGGTCCGTCCCGGGCCTCGGCGCCAGATGCAGGTCGGCCTGCTCGGCGGTCTTCGTGCGGCGCGGGTCGACGACGATCAGCGTGCCGCCGTTCTCCCGCAGCTCCTGGAAGAAGCGCAGGGAGGGCGGCATGGTCTCGGCGAGGTTGGAGCCCACGAGGATCACACAGCCCGTCTTCGGGATGTCCTCCATCGGGAAGGGCAGCCCCCGGTCCAGGCCGAACGCCTTGATCCCGCCCGCCGCCGACGACGACATGCAGAAACGGCCGTTGTAGTCGATCTGCGAGGTGCCCAGTACGACCCGCGCGAACTTGCCGAGCGTGTACGCCTTCTCGTTCGTCAGCCCGCCCCCGCCGAACACGCCGAGCGCGTCGGCGCCGTACTCCGTGCGCACCCGCCGCAGCTCCCCGGCGATCCGGTCCAGCGCCTCGTCCCAGGTGGCCGGCACGAGCGAGTCGCCGGAACGCACCAACGGCGAGGTCAGTCGCACGCGGGAGGAGAGCACCGCCGGCGCCGTACGGCCCTTGCCGCACAGCGCGCCCCGGTTCACCGGGAAGTCCGGGCGCTCGACCACCTCGACGCCCCCCGTGGGCAGGGGCGACAGGGCCATCCCGCACTGCAGGGCGCAGTACGGGCAGTGGGTGGGCGTCGAGGTGGTCCGCATGCTCCTCAGCGTGCTTCGGCCGTGTTACACGCCGTGCGGTCTCCTGTTACGACGGTGTGGTGGTGCCCTCCCCGCCGGCCCCCGGCCGCCGTGAGGCGCACGGCGCTCCTCCCTTGAGTCGCCGCCGGCCCTCACGTGAGTTGCCGCTGCGACGAAAGACGCCGCATGTGACTCATTCCGTAACAGTAGTTGGCCGGACACATACGGTTGAGAGTTGAACCGTCGGCAGTACAGTCGACGCTCACCACTCGCACGGCATCGCACGACCCCGCACGGCGTTCGAAATCCCGGGCATGCCGCCGCCACCGGACATGTCACCGACCCTCGAAGCAGCCTGGAGGTCCCCCCGACATGCCTCTGCGCCACCTCACCCCCCACGACCGGCGTCTGTTCCGGCTGTACGGCCGAGGCCCGGGCGTCCCCGTCCCCGATCCCCTCGTCCACCACGCCGTCGAACGGCACGCCGCGGCCACCCCGCACGCCGTCGCCGCCGAACACCAGGGCGCGACCCTCACCTACGGCGAGCTGAACCGGTACGCCGACTCCCTCGCCGCCCGCCTGGTCCGCGAGGGCGTACGGCCGGGCGACCACGTCGGCCTCTTCGTCCGCCGCTCGATCCCGATGCTCGTCGGCCTGCTCGGCGTCCTGAAAGCGGGCGCGGCCTACGTGCCCCAGGACATCGGCCTCGCCCCCCGGGCCCAGCTCGACCACGTCGTGCGCACCGCCGCCACCGCCGTCGTCCTCACCCAGCGCGAGCACGCGGCCCGGGTGCCGGCCGGTCCCCGGGTGATCACCCTCGACGACCCGCTCGCGCCCGCGCCGGCCCCCCGTCCCCGGACCGTCCCCGACGCCGGCTGCTACGTCCTGTTCACCTCCGGCACCACCGGCCGCCCCAACGGCGTGAAGGTCACCCACCGCAACGTCGCCAACATCCTCCTCACCCAGCCCGGCGCCCTCGGCATCCGCCCCGGCGACCGCGTGGCCCAACTCCTCAACATCGCCTTCGACATGGCCGCCTGGGAGATCCTCGGCTGCCTCGCGCACGGCGCCACCCTGCTCCTGCGGGGCAAGGACATCGCCGCGGCCGCCCGCACGGCCACCGTGCTGATCGCCACCCCGACCGTCCTGTCCGGCATCGACCCGGCGGCCTGCCCCCGGGTGCGCGCGGTGGCCGTGGCCGGTGAGCCCTGCCCCCGCCCACTGGCCGACCGCTGGGCCCTCCGGGCGGCCTTCTTCAACGGCTGCGGCCCCACCGAGACGACCATCGTCAACACGATGAGCCGCCACGACCCGGCCGACCCGCTCCTCACCATCGGCCGCCCCACCCCCAACAACACCGTCTACGTCCTCGACGCCGACCGCCGCCCACTGCCCATCGGCGAGGTCGGCGAGATGTGGGCGGGCGGCGCGTGCGTCTCGGCGGGCTACCTCGCCAACGAGCCGCTGAACGCCGAGCGGTACGCCCCCGACCCCTTCCTCGGCGGCGACCACCGGATGTTCCGCACCCGTGACCTGGGCCGCTGGACCCCCGACGGCCGGCTCGAACACCTCGGCCGCACCGACGACCAGGTCAAGGTGCGCGGCTTCCGCGTGGAGCTGGACTCCGTCTCCTCGGTGCTGGAGCGGCTCCCCGGGTGCGCCCGGGCGGTGACCCTCCAGCGCGACGCCCGCAGCCTGGTCTCCTTCGTCTGCCCGGCGGACGTGGACCCGGACGCGGCCCGCCGCGCGGTCGCCGACGCGCTGCCGTACTACTGCGTGCCCGAGAATGTCATGCCCCTGACATCGCTACCGGAGACCGACCGCGGCAAGATCGACAAACAGGCGCTGCTGAGGCTGGCGCACGAGCGGTCGGCGGTGGCCCGCCGATGACCACCTCGCCGGTCAGGCCCGCCACCGAGCTGCCCCCGCTCACCTCCGCGCCCCGCCGCCTGCTCAAACACCCCCGTCTGATGCACTACAACCGCCTGGCGGCACTGGTGGTCCTCGGCAACGTGGCCTACGCGTGCGCGAGCCGGCCGCTGTCCGACCGCTCCCTCGGTCACGCGGCCCTCGCCAACCTCGCCCTGGCCGTGCTCGTCCGCCAGCAGTACGTCATCAACCTCTTCTTCCGGCTGGCGACTTCGGCCCCGACGCACTGGCCGCTGCGGCTGCGCTGGACGCTCGGCAAGGTGTACCACTTCGGCGGACTGCACGTGGGCGGGGCGCTGGCGGGCGCGGTCTGGTTCCTGGCGCTGACGCTGCGGACGACGAACGGTCCGCTCCTGGCGGTCGGCTGGACCCTGGTGGCCCTGCTCGCGGTGATCGTGGGGACCGCGCTTCCCCGCTTCCGCTCCCGCCACCACGACCGGTTCGAGATGATCCACCGCTTCGGCGGCTGGAGCGCCCTCGCGCTCTTCTGGACGCACACCCTGATGTCCGCCCCCGGGCCCGTACCGCTGTCGGTGCTCGCCCTCGTCACCTTCAGCGTCGCCCTGCCCTGGCTGAGGCTGCGCAAGGTCGACGTCCGCACCGAACGCCCCTCCCCGCACGTGGCGCTGGCCCGCTTCGACCACGGCGAGACCCCGTTCGCCGGCTCCTCCACCGCGATCAGCCGCAGCCCGCTCAAGGAGTGGCACTCCTTCGCCAACGTCCCCGCCCCCGGCGAGTCCGGCTTCCGGCTCACCATCTCCCGGGCCGGCGACTGGACCGGCTCCTTCATCGACGACCTGCCCGCGCGGGTCTGGACGAAGGGCATCACCACGGCCGGCGTCGCCAACATCGAGGTCCTGTTCACCAAGGTGGTGTACGTGGCGACCGGCAGCGGCATCGGCCCCTGCCTGCCCCATCTGCTCGCCGCCGAGGTCCCCTCCCGTCTGGTCTGGGCGACCCGCGACCCCCGGGCGACCTACGGCGACGCCCTCGTCGACGAGATCCTCGCAGTCCAGCCGCACGCCGTCGTCCGGGACACCTCCCGCGACGGCAAGCCCGACATGGTGGCGCTCGCGTACGCCGCGTACCGGGACTTCGGGGCGGAGGCGGTGATCTGCATCTCCAACAAGAAACTGACCTGGCAGGTGGTGCACGGGCTGGAACGGCGCGGGATTCCGGCATACGGCGCGATCTGGGACTCGTGAGAGGAGTGGCGGGGATGACCAACCTGATCCTGGAACGTACGGGTGCCGTCGTGACCGTACGGCTGCACCGGCCGAGGGTGCTGAACGCGCTGAACTCCGAGCTGCTGGACGAACTCCTGGACGTGCTGAGCCCGTTGGACGCGGATCCGACGGTCGGCTGTGTGGTCCTCACCGGCTCCGGGCGGGCCTTCGCCGCGGGCGCCGACATCAGGGAGATGGTGGGGAAGTCGGCCGTGGAGATGGCCGCGGAGGACTACTTCTCCGGCTGGGAGGAGTTCGCCGACCTGCGCACCCCGAAGATCGCCGCCGTCAACGGCGTCGCCCTCGGCGGCGGCTGCGAGCTGGCGATGATGTGCGACCTGGTGATCGCGGGGAAGTCGGCGGTGTTCGGGCAGCCCGAGATCGGACTGGGCGTGATCCCCGGTATCGGCGGCACCCAGCGGCTGACCCGCCTGGTGGGCCGGGCGAAGGCGATGGACCTGGTCCTCACCGGCCGTGCCATGGACGCCACCGAGGCGGAACGCGCGGGCCTGATCTCCCGGGTGGTCCCGGACGACCGGGTCCTGCCCGAGGCGCTGGAGGCGGCGGCGACCATCGCCTCGTACGGCCGCGGCGCCGTACGCGCGGCCCGTGAGTGCGTGGACCGGGCCCTGGAGACGGGCCTCAGGGACGGCGTCCGGTACGAACGCCGGGTGTTCCACGCGCTGTTCGCGACAGAGGACCAGAAGGAGGGCATGAGTGCCTTCCTGGAGAAGCGCGCCCCGGTCTTCCGGGGGCGCTGACGGCCGTACAACGGCCGGGGCCCGGACCGGCCGCCACTGCTCCCGGCCCCGCCCTGTTCCGCACACGTACGCGCGGTACGGCACGTCACCCGGCTCCAGCCCGACGGCGGCGGTCGGGCAGGGGCCGCTCGGGACGCGCGACGGGCCGAACCAGTGCACCGCGACGCCGCGGCCGCGGCCGTCCGCGCCGCCTCGTGCGCCCACCGCCCCGCGACCGCCCCGGCCGGCGGCACGGCCACCAGCAGCAGCACGGCGACGACCAGCGCCGTCCACGCCTCCATCCCATCCGACCGGCGCCCCAGCGGGTTCTTCCGCCGACGCCGGCCACGCACCCGGGGTTCGCATGCCGGACCTCCTCGCTTGACCGGCGAAGACCGTGCGGCCGTGGGAGTCGCGGATACCGGCCCGTCCCACGCCGCAGGAGGAAGGCCGGCGCCGCCCGGCTCCCTCGCCTGGACGGCTTCAGCCGCCGCCGCGGTCGTCAGGGCGGCCGGAGCGGACCAGGCGGACCAGGCGGATCAGGCGGATCAGGCGGACGACAGCGGAGAGCGTCCGATCCGTTCTTCGCACCGCCGGGTGTAGTGGGCGCGTCAATCCTGGCGGACGACAGCGGCGGCGTCACACGGAGTCCCCCGGCCGCCGCCGGACGCACTCCGCCCAGGTCATCCGGCCCCGGCCAGCGCCCGTGCCACGCCCGGCTCCTTCGGTCCCAGGAAGCGTGGATCCGGCTCGAAGGCCGCGTCCAGGGCCGCCTTGCCCGCCGCGAGGATCTCCCGGGTGCCCCCGTAGTACCAGGTCACGTCATGTTTGGCGGCGACGCCGACCCCGTAGGAGTCGACGCCCGCCGCCTCGCACAGGGCGACCGCCCGCCGGATGTGGAAGTCCTGGCTGATCAGCACGGCCCGGTCGACACCGAAGATCTTCTTGGCGCGCACACAGGAGTCCCAGGTGTCGAAGCCGGCGTAGTCGCTGACGATCCGGGTGTCCGGCACGCCGTGCTTCTTCAGATAGGCGCGCATGGCGTCCGGCTCGTCGTAGTCCTCGCGGCTGTTGTCGCCGGTGACGAGGACGACCGCGATCCGGCCCTCCCGGTACAGCTTCGCCGCCGCGTCGAGCCGGTGCGCCAGATACGGCGACGGCTCCCCGTCCCACAGGCCCGCGCCGAAGACCACGGCGACCTCCCGGCGCGGCGCGCCGGCCGTCGTACCGATCCGGTCGGCCGTGGACACGTACAGCCAGGTGGCCGGCAGCAGCGCGAGCACACACCCGGTCATCACGGCCTGCACCAGCCGGCGCCGCCCGGCACGGGTGCGCGGCAGCCGCGGTCGACGGATGTTCATGAGGTGCCCCCTGGGTCGATCTGGGTCGAAATCCCGTTCGGCCTGGGAAGACGCAACCCGCGGTGATCCGGTTCGCTCCCTCGCCGGGCGCGCACCTCACACCGCCCCGGGGCGCGCGGTGAACGCCCGGAAAATACTCGTGACGGTCAGGCAACGGGGGTGCAACCTCGCCGCGTGAGGATGGATGCATGAGCCAGCCAAGCCTCGTCCCGCTCGACGGCCGTCGCCGCCCGGCCCCGCCCGCGCTGGTGGTCGTCGCCCACGGCAGCCGGGACCCGCGCGCCCTGAGCACCGTACGCACGCTCCTCGACCGCGTCCGCGACCGGCGCCCCGGCCTGCCGGTGCACCTCGGGCACATCGAGCTGAACGAGCCCCTGCTCACGGACACGCTGGCCGGCCTGGACGCCCGGGGCACCGCGGACGCCGTCCTGGTCCCCCTCCTGCTCGCCCGCGGCTACCACGTCAAGCGCGACATCCCCGAGATGGCGGCGCGGGCACGGGTACGCACGCGCGTGGCGGCACCGCTCGGCCCGCATCCGCTGCTCGTGGACACCCTGTACACCCGCCTGGTGGAGGCGGGCTGGCGCACGGACATGACGCAGGAGGAGCGCCGCACGAGCGCCGTGGTCCTCGCGGCGGCGGGCTCCCGCGACCCCGACTCGGCGACCGACACCCGCCGCACGGCCGACCTGCTGGCGGCGCGCCTCGGAGTCCCGGTGATCCCGGCGTACGCCTCCACGGCGGCCCCGACCGTCCCCAAGGCGATCCGCGCCCTGGCGGCCAGGGGCCGCGAGAGGGTGGCGGTGGCCTCGTACTTCACGGCCCCGGGCCGCTTCGCGACGGAATGCGCGCAGGCGGCCCCGTGGATCGCGTCGGCCCCCCTGGGCACCCACCCGGCGATGGCGAGCCTGCTGCTGCACCGCTACGACCGCGCACTGGCGGCGGACGGCACCAGCAACGCCGCCTGAGAACACGGCGGGCCGCCCCGACGCGCTGCCCGGCCGCGGGGACGTGAACGCCCACGATCACGTCCCGCACCCGTGGGCACGCGTGGACACCCGTGGGCGCGATCGGCACCGGCGCGTCCCGCACGCGTGCGGCCGGGTGTCGCGTGTCCCCGCACGCGTGGGTGCGAGCGGCCATGACCTGTTTCTTCCGCGTGGGCGCCGACGGCCCCGGCGCGTCCCGCACGCGTGCGTGTGGCCGCCCGTGACGTGTCCCGCACCCGTGGGTGCGAACGGCCACGGCGCCTCCCGCACCCGTAGGCGCACAGAACCCGGCGGACCAGCGGGCACCCGATTGTCACTGCCGCCGCTTACTGTCGAGACATGCCCTATGACCTGCCGTCGACCGAACGCTGGGCCCCGGAACCGGACAAGCGCCCCGGCCGCACCGCATTCCAGCGCGACCGCGCAAGAATCCTGCACTCCTCCGCGCTGAGGAGACTGGCCGGAAAGACCCAGGTCGTCACGCCGGGTGAACACAGCCAGGACTGGGACGCGACGCCCCGCACCCGCCTCACCCACTCCCTGGAGTGCGCCCAGGTGGGCCGCGAGCTGGGCGCGGCCCTGGGCTGCGACCCCGACCTGGTCGAAGCGGCCTGCCTGTCGCACGACCTGGGCCACCCCCCGTTCGGCCACAACGGCGAACAGGCCCTCAACGACTTCGCCCACGACTGCGGCGGTTTCGAGGGCAACGCCCAGTCCCTGCGCCTCCTCACCCGCATCGAGCCCAAGCGCTTCACCGCCGAGGGCTCCGTCGGCCTCAACCTCACCCGCGCCACCCTGGACGCCGCCACCAAGTACCCCTGGCCGAGGGGCGCCCATCCGACGGACCCCGCGTCCCCCAAGTTCGGCGTCTACGAGGACGACCGGCCCGTCTTCGACTGGGTCCGCAAGGAGGCCCCCGGCACGCGCACGTGCTTCGAGGCACAGGTCATGGACTGGTCCGACGACGTGGCCTACTCGGTGCACGACGTGGAGGACGGCCTGCACGCCGGCCACATCGACCCCGGCAGCCTGCGCGCGGAGCCGGAGCGCGCGGAGGTCTACCGGGTGGCCGTCGGCCGCTACGTCCCGGCGGACACCGACCCGGCCGAACTCGCCGCCGCCCTCGACCGCCTTCAGGACCAGGAGTGGTGGCCGCACGGCTACGACGGCACGGCGGCCGCCCAGGCCCGCCTCAAGGACACCACCAGCCAGCTCATCGGCCGCTTCTGCCTCGCCGCCGAGGGCGCCACGCGCGCGCGGTACGGGTCCGGGCAGCTCACGCGCTACGGCGCCGAACTGGTCGTGCCCCACGAGACCCGCCTGGAGTGCGCGGTCCTCAAGGCCGTCGCCGACCGGTACGTCATGCAGCGCGCCGAGCAGACACGGCTCCGCGCCGACCAGCGCATCGTGATCACCGAGCTGGCGCAGGCCCTCACCGCCCGCGCCCCCGAGGGACTCGACCCCCAGTTCCGGGCCCTGTTCGAGCAGGCTCCCGACGACCGTGCCCGCAAGCGCGTGATCGTCGACCAGATCGCCTCCCTCACCGACGCCTCGGCCCGCTCGCTTCACTCCCGTCTGACGGGGCAGCCGTGACGGAGGAGGCGACACCGATGGGACAAAGGGGTGCTGACAGGATCAAAGGAACCCGAACGGGACACTCGGTGGCCTGATCGGGCCACTCCCCCTTCCCCCATCACGCTCCGTGCGGGACGCTCGCAGATGGCGGTTCGCACAGTGTTGTCTGGGGTCATCCCCAGACCCCCGTTAGGAGGCATCACGTGGTCGACGCGGATCAGACGTTCGTCATCGTCGGAGGAGGCCTGGCCGGCGCGAAAGCGGCCGAGACGCTGCGGGCCGAGGGCTTCACCGGCCGGGTGATACTGATCTGCGACGAACGCGACCACCCCTACGAGCGCCCGCCGCTGTCCAAGGGCTTCCTGCTCGGCAAGGAGAGCCGGGAGAGCGTCTTCGTGCACGAACCCGCCTGGTACGCGCAGAACGACATCGAGCTGCACCTGGGCCAGACCGTCGACGCGATCGACCGCACGGCCAAGACCGTCCACTTCGGCGACGACGGCACCTTCGTCCACTACGACAAGCTGCTCCTGGCCACCGGCGCCGAGCCGCGCCGCCTGGACATCCCCGGCACCGATCTCGCGGGCGTCCACCATCTGCGCCGGCTCGCGCACGCCGAGCGCCTCAAGGGCGTCCTCGCCGCCCTGGGCCGCGACAACGGCCACATCGTGATCGCCGGCGCCGGCTGGATCGGCCTGGAGATCGCGGCGGCGGCCCGCGAGTACGGCGCGGAGGTCACCGTCGTCGACCCCTCGCCGACCCCGCTGCACGGCGTCCTCGGCCCCGAGCTGGGCAACGTCTTCGCCGAGCTGCACCGCGACCACGGCGTCCGCTTCCGCTTCGGCGTCCGGCTCACGGAGATCGTCGGACAGGACGGCATGGTCCTCGCCGCCCGCACCGACGACGGCGAGGAGCACCCGGCGCACGACGTCCTCGCGGCGATCGGCGCGGCCCCCCGCACCGGCCTCGCGGAGGCGGCCGGCCTCACCCTCGCCGACCGCGCCCACGGCGGCGGGGTCGCGGTCGACACCCGCCTGCGCACCTCCGACCCCGACATCTACGCCGCCGGAGACGTCGCCTCCTTCCCGCACGGCGTCTTCGACACCAGACTGCGCGTCGAGCACTGGGCCAACGCCCTGAACGGCGGCCCGGCGGCCGCCCGCGCGATGCTCGGCAAGGACGTCACCTACGACCGCGTGCCCTACTTCTTCACCGACCAGTACGACCTCGGCATGGAGTACAGCGGCTGGGCGCCGCCGGGGTCTTACGACGAGGTGGTGATCCGGGGGGACGCGGGCAAGAGGGAGTTCATCGCGTTCTGGGTGAAGGAGAGCCGCGTGCTGGCCGGCATGAACGTGAACGTGTGGGACGTCACCGAGCAGATCCAGCGGCTGATCACCTCCGCAAGCCCGGTGAACACGGAGGCGCTGGCGGACCCGCACGTTCCGCTCGAAAGCCTCGCAGCCTGACTGTCACCGCACCCCCGTAGAATCACCTCGTGGCAGGACGGATCAACGACGAGGACGTGAAGGCGGTACGGGACGCGGTCCCGATCGACGCCGTGGTGTCCGAGTACCTCCAGCTGCGCAACGCGGGCGGCGGCAACCTCAAGGGGCTGTGCCCGTTCCACGACGAGAAGTCGCCGTCCTTCCAGGTCAGCCCGAGCAAGGGACTCTTCCACTGCTTCGGCTGCCAGGAGGGCGGAGACACCATCACGTTCGTGATGAAGGTCGACCACCTCACCTTCTCCGAGGCGGTCGAGCGGCTCGCCGCCCAGGCCGGCATCACCCTGCGCTACGAGGAGGGCGGCTACAACCCCGCCCACCAGCGCGGCGAACGTATCCGCCTGGTGGAGGCCCACAAGATCGCCGCCGACTGGTACGCCGAACAGCTCGCCGTCAGCCCCGAGGCCGACACCGGCCGGATCTTCCTCGCCGAGCGCGGCTTCGACCAGGCCGCCGCCGTCCACTTCGGCGTCGGCTACAGCCCCCAGGGCTGGGACCACCTCACCCGCTTCCTGCGCGGCAAGGGCTTCACCGACAAGGAACTGCTCCTCTCCGGCCTCGCGCAGGAGGGCCGCCGCGGCCCCATCGACCGGTTCCGGGGCCGGCTGATGTGGCCCATCCGCGACATCGGCGGCGAGGTGGTCGGCTTCGGCGCGCGCAAGCTCTACGAGGCGGACAACGGCCCCAAGTACCTCAACACACCCGACACGGCGATCTACAAGAAGTCCCAGGTGCTGTACGGCATCGACCTCGCCAAGAAGGACATCGCCAAGTCCAGCCGCGCCGTCGTCGTCGAGGGCTACACGGACGTCATGGCCTGCCACCTCGCCGGCGTCACCACCGCCATCGCCACCTGCGGCACGGCCTTCGGCGGCGAGCACATCAAGATCCTCCGCCGGCTCCTCATGGACAACGGCAGCGCCCGCGTGATCTTCACCTTCGACGGCGACGCGGCCGGGCAGAAGGCGGCCCTGCGCGCCTTCGAGGACGACCAGAAGTTCGCCGCCGAGACCTACATCGCGGTCGCGCCGGACGGCATGGACCCCTGCGACCTGCGCCTGGCCAAGGGTGACGAGGCGGTGGCCGACCTGGTCGAACCCCGCACCCCCCTCTTCGAGTTCGCCCTCCGCCAGATCGTCGTCCGCTACGACCTGGACACCCCCGCCGGCCGCGCCGCCGCCCTCGACGAGGCCGCGCCCGTCGTCGCCCGCATCAAGAACAGCGGCGCCCAGCACGAGGTCGCCGTCCAGCTCGCCGGGATGCTCGGCATCCTGGACACCCAGTTCGTCGTCAAACGCGTCGCCCAGCTGGCCCGTTGGGCCCGCGACCGGGGCGGCAAGGGACCGGCACCGGCCGGCCGCGGCGGCCCCCAGCAGTACGACGCCGCCCCCCGCCCCGCCGCCGCCGGCCCCGCCCTGACCCTGCGCAACCCCGTCTACGCCACCGAGCGCGAGCTGCTCAAACTCGCCCTGCAGCGCCCCGAGCTGGTCTCCCCGGCCTTCGACGCGTACGGCGTCGACGAGTTCACCGCCGCCCCCTACGCCGCCGTACGCCAGGCCGTCCTGGACGCGGGCGGCGCCGAATGGGGCGTACAGGACGCCCAGGAGTACCTGGTCCGCGTCCGCGAGGCCGCCCCCGACGACACGGTCCGCGCGATGGTCACCGAACTCGCCGTCGAGCCGATCATGCGCCGCACGGTCGACGAGGTGTACGCCGGCACGGTCCTGGTCCAGGTCCGCCGCCGCGCCGTCGAGCGCCGTGTCCGGGACGTACAGTCCCAGCTGGCCCGCCTCGGCGCGGGCGGTGACCAGGCCCAACTCGCCGCCGTGCAGAACGAACTGTGGATCCTTCAGCAGTACGACCAGGCGCTGCGCGAGCACGGAGCCGCGGCTCTCTGAACAGCCGGTTACGGGACGGACTCAAAAAGTCACCGCACGCCCCTCGTGGCGGGGATGTGTCGTACTCCACACTGGGTCCGGTGCCTGAGTCCTCGGAGCGGCCCCCGGAGCACCGCTGCCGCTCACCTCAGCAGCGATCATCCTGGAGGTCGCCCCCGTGCAGACCCAGACCCAGACCCTGACGCAGAACGCCGGCACTGCCGACGACACGGAACCGGACGCCGAGCCCGACGTCCTGGCCGCGGTCCCGCCGCAGAACCGCGCCGCGCACCACCCCGAGACGGAGCCGGACCCGCCGCCCGGGGCCCTCGAAGAGGCCCCGGACGACCCTCCCGAGCCCGTCGAGGCGCCGCGCGCCCGGGCCACCGACAGCAGCAGCCCCTCCTCCGATCTGTTCCGCCAGTACCTGCGGGAGATCGGGCGCATCCCGCTGCTCACCGCCGCCGAGGAGGTCGAACTCGCCCGCCGGGTCGAGGCGGGCCTGTTCGCCGAGGAGAAGCTGGGCAGCACGCCCGACCTGGACAGTGAACTCGCCGTCGACCTCGACCGGTTGGTCGTCATGGGCCGCATGGCCAAGCGCCGGCTCATCGAGGCGAACCTGCGGCTCGTCGTCTCCGTCGCCAAACGGTACGTCGGCCGCGGCCTGACCATGCTGGACCTCGTCCAGGAGGGCAACCTGGGGCTGATCCGGGCCGTCGAGAAGTTCGACTACGCCCGCGGCTACAAGTTCTCGACGTACGCCACCTGGTGGATCCGGCAGGCCATGTCCCGCGCCCTCGCCGACCAGGCCCGCACCATCCGCGTTCCGGTCCATGTCGTCGAGCTGATCAACCGGGTGGTGCGCGTGCAGCGCCGGATGCTCCAGGAGCGCGGCTACGAACCGACCCCCGACGAGGTCGCCGGCCAGCTGGACCTGCCCCCGGAAAGGGTCGGCGAGGTGCTGCGCCTGGCCCAGGAACCGGTCTCCCTGCACGCGCCGGTGGGCGAGGAGGACGATGTGGCCCTCGGTGACCTCATCGAGGACGGCGACGCGACGAGCCCCGTGGAGTCGGCGGCCTTCCTGCTGCTGCGCGAGCACCTGGAAGCGGTCCTCTCCACCCTCGGCGAACGCGAGCGGAAGGTCGTCCAGCTCCGGTACGGCCTGGCCGACGGCCGCCCGCGCACGCTGGAGGAGATCGGCCGCATCTTCGGCGTGACGCGCGAACGGATACGCCAGATCGAGTCCAAGACCCTCAACAAACTCCGCGACCACGCCTTCGCGGACCAACTGAGGGGCTACCTGGACTGAGGGCCCTTCTCGACGACGCCCCCCACCGCAGCGGAGGGCAGCCGCACGGCGGGCCCGGCGCCCACCCTTCAGCCGCCCCCTGCTGCCGGTAGCCGCGGGCAGTCGTGCCGCTGGGGCGATGGGGGTCCCCCGCTCGAGCGATGCCGAGAGTGCGGGAGGGCGGGCGCGGCGGCACCCCGCCGACCCGGGCGAACGCACCCACCCGTCCCGGCGCCGGGCGCGGCCTCAGTCCACCTCGGCCACCGCCTGAGCGAACTGCGCCGTGTACAGCCGCGCGTACGCCCCGCCCGCCTCCAGCAGCTCCGCGTGCGCGCCCTGCTCGACGATCGAGCCGTTCTCCATCACGAGGATGGTGTCCGCGTCCCGGATCGTCGACAGCCGGTGAGCGATGACGAACGACGTACGCCCGTGCGCCAGCTTCGCCATCGCCTTCTGGATCAGCACCTCGGTCCGGGTGTCCACGGAACTCGTCGCCTCGTCGAGCACCAGGATCACCGGATCGGACAGGAACGCCCGCGCGATGGTGATCAGCTGCTTCTCACCGGCACTGACCCCGCTGCCCTCGTCGTCGATCACGGTGTCGTAGCCGTCGGGCAGCGTGCGGATGAACCGGTCCGCGTGGGCCGCCCGCGCCGCCTCCTCGATCTCGCCCCGGGTGACCTCGCGGGACGTCCCGTACGCGATGTTCTCCGCGATCGTGCCGCCGAACAGCCAGGTGTCCTGCAGCACCATGCCGATCCCGGAGCGCAGCTCGTCCCGGGACATGCGCGCGATGTCGACGCCGTCGAGGGTGATACGGCCGCCGGACACGTCGTAGAAGCGCATGAGGAGGTTGACCAGCGTCGTCTTGCCGGCGCCCGTCGGACCGACGATCGCGACGGTGTGCCCCGGTTCCACCGTCAGCGACAGGTCCTCGATCAGCGGCTTCTCGGGGTCGTAGCGGAACGACACATGCTCCAGCGCGACCCGCCCGCGCAGTTCCCCCGGCCTGGCGCCCGCCGCCGGATCCGCCTCCTGCTCCTCCGCGTCCAGGAGTTCGAAGATCCGCTCCGCCGAGGCGACACCCGACTGCACCAGGTTCGCCATCGACGCGACCTGCGTCAGCGGCATCGAGAACTGGCGGGAGTACTGGATGAAGGCCTGCACGTCACCGATGGAGAGGGCACCCGACGCCACCCGCAGACCGCCGACCACCGCCACCAGCACGTAGTTGATGTTCGACACGAAGAACATCAGCGGCTGCATGATCCCGCTGTTGAACTGCGCCCTGAACCCGGCCTCGTACAGCGCCTCGTTCTGCTCGGCGAACTGCTGGGCCGACTCCTCCTGGCGGCCGAACACCTTCACCAGCGTGTGACCGGAGTACATCTCCTCGATGTGGGCGTTCAGCTTGCCGGTGGAGCGCCACTGCTGCACGAAGTGCGGCTGCGACCGCTTGCCGACCTTCGCCGCGACGACCGCCGACAGCGGCACCGTCACGAGCGCGACCAGGGCGAGCAGCCAGGACACCCAGAACATCATCGCCAGGACGCCGATGATGGTCAGCAGCGAGTTGATGAGCTGGCCCATCGACTGCTGCAGCGTCTGCCCGATGTTGTCGATGTCGTTCGTCGCCCGGGACAGGACCTCGCCGCGCTGGCGCTTGTCGAAGTACGACAGCGGCAGCCGGGACAGCTTCGTCTGCACGTCCTCGCGCATCCGGAACATCGTGCGGTTGACCGACCGGTTGACCAGGCGCGTCGCCCCCGCCATCAGCAGACCGGCGACGAGGAACACCCCGAGCGCGAACAGCAGGACCTCACCGACCTGGTCGAAGTCGATGCCCTTGCCCGGGGTGAAGTCGGTGCTCTTGAGCATGTCGGCGACACTGCCGTCGCCGCTCTCGCGCATCGAGTCGAGCACCTGCTCCTTGCTCGCCCCCTCCGGCATCTGCCGTCCGACGATGCCCGCGAAGACCAGGTCGGTGGCCTTGCCGAGGATCTTCGGCCCGACCACGTTGAGGCCGACGCTCATCACCACGCAGGCCAGCATCAGCGAGAGGGTGAGCCGCTCCGGCCTGAACTGGGCGAGCAGCCGCCCGCCGGATCCCTTGAAGTCCAGTGAGCGGCTGTCGGGACCGGTGCCCCCCATCATGCGTCCCATGACGGCCATCAGGCAGCCTCCGCTTCCGTCAGCTGGGAGAGCACGATCTCCCGGTAGGTCTCGTTGTCCGCCATCAGCTCGCGGTGGGTGCCCGCGCCGACGACCCGGCCCTCGTCGAGGACGACGATCCGGTCGGCGTCCCGGATGGTCGCCACCCGCTGGGCGACGATCACGACGGTCGCCTCGGCGGTCTCCCGCCCGAGCGCCGCGCGCAGAGCCGCGTCGGTGGCGTAGTCGAGGGCGGAGAAGGAGTCGTCGAAGAGGTAGATCTCCGGCCGCTGCACGAGCGTACGGGCGATGGCGATCCGCTGCCGCTGGCCGCCGGAGACGTTCGTCCCGCCCTGGGCGATGGGGGAGTCGAGGCCGTTCTCCAGCTTGCTGACGAAGTCCTTGGCCTGCGCCACCTCCAGCGCCTGCCACAGCTCCTCGTCGGTGGCGTCCGGGTTGCCGTAGCGCAGGTTGGTCGCGACCGTCCCCGCGAACAGGTACGGCTTCTGCGGCACGAGCCCGACGGTCCTGGCGAGGAGCGCGGGATCCACGTCGGCCACCGGCACCCCGTCGACCAGCACCTCCCCGTCGGTCGCGTCGAACAGCCGGGGGACCAGCCCGAGCAGGGTGGACTTGCCGCTGCCGGTCGAGCCGATGACGGCGGTCACCTCACCGGGCCGCGCCACCAGGTCGATGCCCTTGAGGACGGGTTCCTCGGCACCCGGGTAGCGGAAGCCCGCGCCCCGGATCTCCAGATGTCCGTGCCGCCGCAGCTCGGTGACGGGCGCCACCGGCGGAACCACGGACGACGAGGTCTCCAGCACCTCCTGGATGCGCTCGGCGCACACCTCCGCGCGCGGCACCTGCATGAACATGAAGGTGGCCATCATCACGGCCATGACGATCTGCATGAGGTAGGCGAGGAACGCGGTCAGATCACCGATCTGCATGCCGCCGCTGTCGATCCGGTGGGCGCCGAACCAGACCACCGCGATCGAGGACAGGTTGACCGTGGTCATGACCATCGGGAACATCAGCGCCAGCATGTTGCCGGTCTTCAGCGAGATGTCCGTGAGGTCGGTGTTGGCCTTGCGGAAGCGCTGCTGCTCGTACTCGTCGCGGACGAAGGCGCGGATCACCCGGTTGCCGGTGATCTGCTCGCGCAGCACCCGGTTCACGGTGTCCAGACGCACCTGCATCGACCGGAACAGCGGCCGCAGCCGCCGTACGATCAGCGTCACGCAGATGCCCAGCACCGGCACGACGGCCACCAGCACCCCGGACAGCGGAACGTCCAGGCCGAGCGCCATGACGATGCCGCCCACACACATGATCGGCGCCGACGCCATCAGCGTGAACGCCATCAGGGTCAGCATCTGGATCTGCTGGACGTCGTTGGTGGTCCGGGTGATCAGCGAGGGCGCGCCGAACTGGCCGACCTCGCGCGCGGAGAAGGACTGCACCCGGTCGAAGACGGCCGACCGCACGTCCCGGCCCAGCGCGGAGGCGGTCCGGGCGCCGTAGTACACGGCACCGATGTTGCACACGACCTGCAGCAGCGAGACGCCGATCATCACGCCGCCGAAGGACAGGATGTAACCGGTGTCCCCCTCGACGACGCCGTTGTCGATGATGTGCGCGTTCAGCGTGGGCAGGTAGAGGGTGGCGCAGGTCTGCAGGAACTGCAGCAGCACCAGCAGGGCGATGGGTGTTCGGTAGGGGCTGAGGTGGGCCCTCAGAAGTCGTATGAGCACGCTGCGTCTCTCGGAGTCGGCGGTCGGGGCACTGGTTGCCCCTGGCCCCTATCGTCGGACACTCCACCCGCGTTACCTCAACCCATTAAGCCGACAGCGGTGTGCTATGCCGCCGCCCGGGTATGCCTCACGGTTACGACCCGCGCGGGCAACGCCCGCCGACCCGCGCATGGGCGGCGTGTGGACCGACGCGGGGATGGCCTGTCGGCCCCCGCGGGGATGGTGTGCGGGCCTGCGTCTGGACGGCCCCGCCGACCCGCGCCCGGGTGGCCTGCTGACCTGCGCCTCCGGGTGGTCTGTGGGCCTGCGCGGGGATGGTGTGTGGGTCTGCCCTGGGTGGTCCGCCGACCTGCGGCCGAGTGGCCTGAGGGCCGCGCTCGGATGGCTGGTCGGCCCGCGCGCCCCCGGGGTGGCCTGCTGACTTGCGCCCGGGTGGTCTGCGGGCCAGCGCCCCCGGGTGGTCTGTGGGCCTGCGCGGGGATGGTGTGTGGGTCTGCCCTGGGTGGTCCGCCGACCTGCGGCCGGGTGGCCTGAGGGCCGCGCTCGGATGGCTGGTCGGCCCGCGCGCCCGGGTGGCCTGCCGACCCGCGCCCGGGTGGCCTGCTGACCTGCGCCCCCGGGTGGTCTGTGGGCCTGCGCGGGGATGGTGTGTGGGTCTGCCCTGGGTGGTCCGCCGACCTGCGGCCGAGTGGCCTGAGGGCCGCGCTCGGATGGCTGGTCGGCCCGCGCGCCCGGGTGGCCTGCCGACCTGCGCCCGGGTGGCCTGCTGACCTGCGCCCCGGGTGGTCTGCGGGCCAGCGCCCGGATGGCGCGCCCGGCCGGCCGGGCCGTCCGGCCCGCCCAGCCCGCCGGCTCACCCGGACCGGACCGAGCTCGGCTTTGTACTTGCAACGCGTCGCCTATGGCCGCGAGTCCCGCTCTCCACCCAGAACGCCGCCCGGCCGGGGCCCGCCCCGCACTCGACTCGCCGCCCCGGCCCGTGGGCTCCGCCCTACGCCCGACTCGCCGCACCGGTCCGTGGGTCCCGCCCCCGCCCGAAACGCCGCCCGGCCGAGGGGCCCCTGCCCTGCACCCGAAAAAACGCCGCCCCTCCCCGCCCGCGGGTCCGCCCTACACCCGGAACGCCCCGGGGTGCGTCTGCTCGCGTACCGACACGTACTGCTGCCGCACCGCCTGGCCCACGGCCAGGTCCTCGCCCGGCTCCAGGACCTGGGCCGCCGCTCCCTGCCAGGCGGGCGGGGTGCGGGGATCGAGCGTGCCGTTCTTCACGCCGAGTGCCCAGGCGGCCTGCCGGGCCGCCCCGATCGCCGCGTAGTCCGCGGGCTGCGGTACGACGACCTGCGCGCCGAAGAGGGAGGGCGCCGCCGCCTGCACGGCCGGCAGCTCGGCCGCGGCCCCCAGCAGGAAGATCCGCCGTACCTCCACGCCCCGCCCCCGCAGCACGTCGAGCGCGTCGCCGAGCCCGCACAGCATGCCCTCGAAGGCGGCCCGCGCGAGATGCTCGGCCTTCATGGACTCGCGCCGCAGCCCCGCCAGCGTCCCGGCGGTGTGCGGCAGGTTCGGCGTCCGCTCGCCCTCCAGATAGGGCAGCATCACCAGACCGTGCGACCCGGGCGTCGACTTCATCGCCAGATCGGACAGGCTCTCCAGGTCGGGCAGCCCCAGCAGCTCGGCGGTGCCGCGCAGGGTCCGTACGGCGTTCAGGGTGGTGACGACCGGCAGGTGCATGCCCGTCGCGTCCGCGAGTGAGGTGATCATCCCGCTCTGGTCGACGAGGGCCTCGGGGTGGACGGCCATCACGGACCCGGAGGCGCCGAGCGAGACGACCGCGTCGCCCATCCCGAGCCCGAGGCCCAGCGCCGCCGCCATGGTCTCGCCGGTCCCGGCCGAGATCAGCAGCCCCTCCGGGGTCGTACCGGCCGCGTCGGACGGCCCGATCACCTCGGGCAGCATGGCCTGGTGACCGAGCGCCAGCTCGACCAGGTCGGACCGGTACCCGCCGGTGGCGGCGGACCAGTACCCCGTCCCGGACGCCCCGCCCCGGTCCGTGGTCCTGCGCACGGGCCGCCCGAGCAGCTGCCACACCAGCCAGTCATGAGCCTGCATCAGCACCGCCGTACGCAGCGCGGCGTCGGGCTCGGCCTTCGCCAGCCAGCGCAGTTTGGTGACCGGCTGCGCGGCCTGCGGGACGCATCCCACCGCCTGCGCCCAGGCCTCGCGCCCGCCGAGCGCGTCGATCAGATCGGCCGCCGCGACCTGGGCGCGCTTGTCCCCGCCGACCATCGCCGGACGCACGGTGTTGCCCTGCGCGTCCAGCGGCACCAGGGCGTTCTGCTGCGAGGACACCCCGATGGCCTGCACGCCTTCGAGCAGCCCGCCGCCGGCCGCCTCGCCGAGGGAGAGCAGCCAGGCCTGCGGATCGACGTCGCTGGGCCGGCCGCCGCTGTCCGGGCCCTCCACCGGATGCGGCGCATACCCCTGCCTGAGCACGGCTCCGGTGTCCCCGTCGCAGACGACGATACGAGTGAAATCGGGCGAACTGTCCAGCCCGGCGACTATCCCCATACGTAAAATTCTGCCGCACGCGCCGCCGGGGTCGAGCCGTCGGGCGCCGCAGGGGTGCGCAGGCGGCCGGACGCGGGAGCGTCGTGGCTGGTGGCGCCCGCGTGGCGGAGCCGCGATTCGATGGCGGCACCGCCCCCGAAACCGGCGGCGGTGCTCCGCGTCCACCGGTGCCGCGTGTCGCCGGGTCTAGGTGTTGCTCGTGCCCCAGTCGTCCTCGCCGCCGTTGTGGGCGCTGCGTTCCCGGAGGGAGCGCACCCGGCCGGCCACCGACTCGGGCATACGGTCGCCGACCTTGGCGCTCACCACGTGGTACGCCCGGCCCGCGTACTGGCGGCCCTGCTGGGCGGCCGTCTCGGCGGTGTTGCGTACGGCAGGGTTCTGCGCGACCTGGCGCGCGGACTTCTTCAGCTGTTCGTAACGCTCGCGCCCGGCGCGCGTGCCGAACACGTACCCGACGGCGAGCCCGACGACGAACGTCAGCTTGTAGCGCATGGCGGCCACCCTCTCCTTGCGTAGGTCCCTGGCACGGCGTGGGCGCCGGGGGGAACCGATTGGCGGAGCACCCCCCTGCTTGCGCTAATGTATGTGTCGCAGCGAGCGCCCGCCCCCTGGCGAATACCCAGGTAGGTACGTTCGATGCAACGAGGCATTCCTCCGTAGCTCAATTGGCAGAGCAGCCGGCTGTTAACCGGCAGGTTACTGGTTCGAGTCCAGTCGGGGGAGCTCGGTCCTCCGTAGCTCAATTGGCAGAGCAGCCGGCTGTTAACCGGCAGGTTACTGGTTCGAGTCCAGTCGGGGGAGCATCGTGAACGAGGACCCTACGGGGTCCTTTTTCATGTCGGTGTCACGCCGACGGAGACCGCGCAGGCCGCAGCGCGGTCTCCCTGGTCATGCAAGGTCGACCAGCCGAAGCGTGAGATCGTATGAGCGGCTATGCTGCGGCAGACGGCGCGCACACATGTACGCGACACGCCGCTATGGGGCGGTAGCTCAGCCGGTTAGAGCAGCGGACTCATAATCCGTCGGCCGTGGGTTCGAGTCCCACCCGCCCCACCTATGCAGGACCCTGACCTGCGGAAACGTTCATTTTTGGGTGTCGGGGCGTCAACTTTGCCTGAGCGGACTGAATCCGCTGCTTGTGGGTTTGGAGTCCGGCGGCGCTCGGGGAACTTCAACCCCTCGGACCTGCGGCGGGGTAGTTGATCGAGGTTGTCGCTCGTAGTCCGGGCGGCTGTCCTGAGGCTCGATACCAAGATCCAGGGACCGGACAGGGGCCGGGACGGCGCCCATCATGCGTCGAGCGTGTGGGATCCAGGGTCGGGGTACTTCTCGTTCGTTGACTGTGGGCCGTCGTCCGCGATGTATCCGGTCGGATGCCGCGCGCACCGGGCGGAGTGGATGGTGATGCCTCTTGGCGCTGCCGGTGGCGGTAGGGCGCGTGTTGCTGATGGCGTGGCGATCGGCGTCCGGGCCATTGCGGGTCCGCTGCGCCGAGAGTGGTCTGAGCCGTGATGCGCTGCAATGTTGGTGATGTATTCTGATGGCATACATCAGGGATGCCGGAGGTGGTCGATGTCCGTCACGCAGATTGATCTCGATGACGAGGCGCTCGCCGAGGCCATGCGGCTGATGGGTGTAACGACGAAGAAGGAGACAGTCAACGCGGCCCTGCGGGACTACGTGGCACGGATCAAGCGGCTCGATGCCGCCGAGAAGCTGGCCGCGCGTGGTGCGCGTGGCGAGTTCGAGCAGGCCGCGGCGGCGCATGACGCGGGCAGGCGTGCCCGGCGCGAGGCCTTTGAGTGATCACGTACCTGCTCGACACGTCCGCCCTGTGGCACCTGTTCCGCACCCCCGGAGCATTGCCGCCCTGGGAGGGGCACATCGCCGCCGGGGTGTTCCACCTCTGCGAGCCGACACGCGCCGAATTTCTCTACTCGGCAACCAGCCCGTCCCACCGGGACGAGCTCGCGGAGGAGCTGGACGCACTCTGCCACCTCTCTCCCGTTCCGAAGAATGCCTGGCGTTGGGTCGACACCGCCCAGTACAAACTGACCCAGCAGGGTCAGCATCGCGCGGCCGGAGCGATCGACCTGTTGGTGTGTGCGACCGCAGTTCACCACGGGCACACCGTTCTCCACGTGGACAACGACTTCGCGACGGTGGCCGGAGTGCTCAAGGACGTTCAGCAGCGGGACGTACGAGCCTGATCTCCTGGGGCCGGTCCGATTGTCAGCCTGTTGGCCTCTCGTCGATCGATGCCCACGTCGCTGTCCCAGTCCTCCAGCGATCTGCGATCACCAGTCTCATGGTCCACTCCTCTTCACACACTCCGCCGGGGCCCCGCCCACATACCGCGAAAGCCGGAAAAGCACTCACATCACTGGCCGGCCACCGAGGCCCTGTCGGTGGGGCCGATGTCGCCCCACCGCAGCGACACGTCCCTTGCGGGCACGAATCGCCGGAGCAACCGCGACACAAGGGGCCGGCGCCCCTGCTGCGGTACCAACCCCGGTGGCCCGTGTGCGGGGACCGGCGGCCTCGGCGTCATCCACGGCTGTGTGAAGACCGCCTGTGCCGGTCACTGCCGCACGGTCGGCCGCCGGCGTGTCGGCGTGGTCACGCGGTGGCCCGACGGATCAGCCGGGTCGGGGTGATCACAGAGGACAGGGGGCGGCCGACGCTGTCCTCCTTCGCCGGTTGGTCGAGACTGCGCAGCAGCAGCCGTACCATCAGCCGACCCATTTCCTCGATCTCCTGACGGACCGTGGTCAGTGGGGGCTCGGTCAGCTCGGCCACCTTGACCATGTCGTCGAAACCGACGACCGCGACGTCCTCCGGCACCCGGCGCCCGCGCTCCCGCAGGACGCGCAGTGCTCCGCAGGCCATGAGGTCGGAGGCGACGAAGACAGCGTCCAGGTCCGGGGTGCGGTCCAGCAGCTCGGCCATCGCCCGTGCGCCTCCTGCTTCCGTGAAGTCACCCTCGGCGATGAGCTTCGGATCGGCGTCCAGGAGCAAGTCGTGGTAGCCGTCGAGCCGGTCCACGGAGGCCGTCTGGTCCATCGGACCGGTGATGGTCGCGATGCGTGAACGTCCCAGCGTGATGAGGTGGCCCACGGCCTCGCGGGCGCCGCCGCGGTTGTCGGAGTCGACGTACAGGATGCCGCGGTCTGCTTCCGCCCCCGGCCACCCGGGGCGGCCGCCGAAGACGGTCGGAATCCCTACCCGGCGGGTGATGGCCGGCAGGGGGTCCTCGTTGTGCAGGGAGAACAGCACGGCGCCGTCGGCGTGGCCGCCGGCGAGATAGCGGCCCACACGGTCGTAGTCGGTCGTTCCCTCGACCAGCAGCAGCACGAGCTGAAGGTCGTGGTCGGCCAGTTCCCGGCTGATGCCGAGCAGCTGTTCGGCGAAGAACGGGTTGGTGAAGACCTTGGTCTCCGGCTCGGCGGCGATGACGGCGATGGCCCCGGTGCGCCGTGTGACCAGCGTGCGGGCCGCATGGTTCGGTACGTACCCCAGTTCCTCCACGGCGCGGCGGACCTTCTCCACCAGGGCCTCGCGCACGCCGCTGCCTCCGTTGACGACACGGGAGGCGGTGGCCCGGGAGACGCCGGCCCGTTCGGCGACGGCTTCCAGGGTGGGGCGGGGTGCGGAGTTCTGGTCGGACAAGGAGCACTCCTCTCGGGAGGGGAACAGCGCAGCTCCCGCATGACGGAGTGAGAGTCCCCTCGTAGAGAGCGCTCTCACCGGTACATCGTACGGGAAGGCGTGCGACCGATCCGCTCCCGGCGAGCGCGGTGCGGTACCTCTGGCGCGTACGGCAGCGGTCAGTCCTGCGGCAACCTGCCGTGAGCCACCACATCCGCGTACCAGCGGGCGCTGTCCTTCGGCGTGCGGCGCTGGCTGGCGAAGTCGACGTGGACCATGCCGAAACGCTTGCTGTAGCCGTAGGCCCACTCGAAGTTGTCCAGCAGCGACCACAAGAAGTAGCCGCGGACGTCCGCGCCGGCCGCCATCGCCCGGTGCACGGCCTCGAGGTGCGCCCGGAGGTAGGTGATGCGTTCGGGGTCGTGGACGACTCCCCCCGGGTCGGCGTAGTCGTCGTACGCGGCGCCGTTCTCGGTCACGAGCACTGGGGTGCCCGGCAGTTCGTCCCGCAACCGCGTCAGGATCTCGTACAGGCCTTCGGCGTCCACCGGCCAGTCCATGGCGGTGCGCGGGCCCGGCACGGGGAGGAACCGCGCGTGGTCCTGCGCGGCCGGCCACGGTGAGGGCAGCGGGTGGGAGCCGGCGGCGACCATGGTGGGGGTGTAGTAGTTGATGCCGAGGCTGTCGATGGGGCGGGAGATGATTGACAAGTCGTCGTCCCGCACGAAGGACCAGTCCGTGAGCTGCGCGGTGTCCGTTCGCAGGTCCTGCGGGTAGTGGCCGCGGAAGACGGGGTCCAGGAAGATCCGGTTGGCCAGCGCGTCGATGCGCCGTGCCGCGTCCGTGTCGGCGGGACTGTCGCTCAGCGGGCGGACGGCGGCGAGGTTCAGTGTCAGGGACACCTCGGCCGAGGGGTGCGCCTGCTCGCGCAGCACGCCGACGGCCAGGCCGTGGGCCAGGTTCAGGTGGTGTGCCGCTCGCAGCGCCGCCTTCGGCTCGGTGCGGCCCGGGGCGTGGACGCCTTCGGCATAGCCGAGGAACGCCGCGCACCACGGTTCGTTCAGAGTCGTCCAGGTCGGTACGCGGTCGCCGAGCGCCTCCGCCACGAGCGCGGTGTAGTCCGCGAACCGCTGCGCCGTGTCGCGCAGGGGCCAGCCGCCCGCGTCCTCCAGTTCCTGCGGGAGGTCCCAGTGGTACAGGGTCAGCACGGGCCGGATGCCGTTGGCGAGGAGCTCGTCGACCAGGGCGCGGTAGAAGTCGAGGCCTTTCCGGGAGGCCGGGCCCCGCCCCGTCGGCTGCACGCGGGGCCAGGAGACGGAGAAGCGGTAGTCCGTCAGGCCGAGACGGGCCATCAGCGCGACGTCCTCGCGCATACGGTGGTAATGGTCGGCCGCGATGTCTCCCGTGTCGCCGTTGCGCACCTTGCCCGGCGTTCTGCTGAAGGTGTCCCAGATGGAAGGCGTCCGGCCGTCCTCGTCCGCGGCTCCTTCGATCTGGTACGCGGCGGTGGCGGCGCCCCAGCGGAAGTCCGAGGGGAACGCCACGCCGGCGACGGTCGCGGTGCGGGGGGCGGTAGTGGTCATCGAAGCTCCAGCGTGGTCGTTTGCGAAAGACGCTGACCAGAGCCTTTCCTCGGCTCTGTGTCAGCCACAGAGGGGCCCGGGCCACGGCCTGCGGGCAGGTGCGTACGGGCGGCCCCCGGCCGGCGCGGCCCGGGGTCGGCGCGGCGAAGCGGGGCGGACGTACCGCGCCGGGGCATGAGGCTGTGGACCGGGGGCCGCCTGCGGCGGGCACGTGGTACCCGCGGCGGTGGGGCCGCCGGGCGCCGCTTCTACCCCTTGACGGCGCCCTGCATGATGCCGCCCACGATGTGCCGGCCCAGCAGGCCGAAGACCAGCAGCACGGGCAGGGTGCCGAGCAGAGTGCCGGCCATGATGACGGACTGATCGTGGACGTACCCGCCGCCCAGCTGCCGCAGAGCGACCTGCACCGTCGGCTCCTGCGAGGTGAGGGCGATGATCGGCCAGAAGAAGTCGTTCCACGAGGCCATGAAGGTGAGCATCCCGAGGACCGCCATACCGGGCCGCGCGATCGGGATGACGACGCTCCAGAAGATGCGCGCCGTCGAAGCGCCGTCGACCCGGCCCGCCTCGATGAGCTCGTCGGGCAGCGCCTGCACCAGGTACTGGCGCATGAAGAAGACTCCGAAGGCGGAGACCAGCCCGGGCAGGATGACGGCCTGGAGCTGGTTCACCCAGTGCAGCTTGGCGATGACCATGAACAGCGGGATCACACCGAGCTGGGGCGGGATCATCATCGTGCCGATCGTGAGGGCGAGCAGCGCGTTGCGTCCCCGGAAGCGGAGCTTGGCGAAGGCGAAGCCGGCCAGGGTGGAGCACAGCACGGTCCCCACCGTGACCGATCCGGAGACGATGAGTGAGTTGAGCAGTGCCTTGCCGATGTCGGCCTGGTCGAGCACCTGACCGACATTGTGCATCAGGTTGCCGCCGGGCAGCAGCGTCGGCGGGGTCTTGGCCAGGTCCGCGTTGGAGCGTGTGGCCGCCACGATCGTCCAGTAGAAGGGGAACGCCGAGAACAGGGCCGCCGCGATCAGGATGGCGTATGCCAGACGGCCGCCGTGCTGCTGGCCTCCCGCCCGCCCCCCGCGCGGGCCGCGGGCCGGACGGGCTGGATCGGCGGTCTTCCGGGTGCGCTCCGGCGCGGTGAGTGTGGTCATCGCTCGGTCTCCTTACCGCTGCGGCGGCGGGCGATGGCGGTGTTGCACAGCACCAGCAGGACGATGAGCAGGAACATCACCCAGGCGGTGGCGGCAGCGCGGCCGAGGTGGAAGAAGCCCCAGCCCTGTTCGTACATGTACAGGCCGAGGGTCTGGTACTGGTGGGAGATGCCGCCGGAGATGCTGCCCTCGAACAGCAGGGGTTCGCCGAACAGCTGGGTGGCGCCGATGGTGGACACCACGACGGTGAACAGGATGGTGGGGCGCAGTCCGGGCAGGGTGACGTGCAGGAACTGCCGGAAGCGGGAGGCGCCGTCGAGCTCGGCGGCCTCGTACAGGTCGGCCGGGATGGACTGCATGCCGGCGAGGTAGATCAGCGCGTTGTAGCCGGTCCAGCGCCAGGTGACGATGGTGGACACGGCGATCTGCGAGGCGACGGTGCCGGACTGCCAGTCGACCGGGTGGATGCCGACCAGGCCGAGCAGATAGTTGATCAGCCCGAAGTCGCGGCCGAAGAGCTGGGCGAAGACCAAGGTGGCCGCGGCCACGGAGGTGGCGTAGGGCAGCAGCATGGTGACGCGGAAGAAGGTGCGGCCGCGCAGCTTGTAGTTGAGCAGGTGGGCCAGGCCGAGGGCCATCAGCAGCTGGGGGACGGTGGAGATGACACCGATGGTGAAGGTGTTGCGCAGCGCGGTCCAGAAGTACTCGTCGCCGAAGAGCGCGGTGTAGTTGTCCAGGCCCCGCCACTCCATCTGTCCCGGGGTCTGCAGTTCGACGCGGTAGAGCGAGACGTACGCGGTGTAGAGCAGCGGGAACAGCCCGAAGGCGGCGAAGAGCGTGAAGAACGGGGTGATGTACGTGTACGGCGACAGCTGGGACAGGCGCCGCCGCAGGGGGGCCGGTGGCCGCGCCGTCCGCGGCGCGGCGGGGGCGGTCAGGGTCATGGTGGGACCTTCGATCGGAGAGATCCGGAGGACGTCGAGGAGGCAGGGGCGCGAAGGAGAGCGGCAGGGCCGGGGAGGCGGGTCCTTCGCGCCCCCGCTGGGGGGAGAGCCGGTCAGCCGACCGCGTTCTCGATGCCCTTCTCGGCGTGGCCCCAGGCCGTGCCGGAGCTGGTGCCCTTGCGCTCGACCTCGCCGAGCGCGTTGGTGATCTGCGTGTTCACGTCGTTGTCGTGCACGCCGAGCACCTGCACGGGCGAGGTCTCGGCGGCCTTGCCGAAGATCTCACCGATCGGGGCGTTGCTGAAGTAGGGGTCCGTGACGTCGTCGACCGCCTTGACGGCGCCGAGGTTGGAGGGGAAGCTGCCCTGCTTCTTGAAGAGCTTCTCCTGCTGCGGTGCCGCCGTCAGCCACTTGATGAGGTCGTACGCCTGCTTCGCCTGCGGGGAGCCCTTGGGGACGGTCAGGTACGAGCCGCCCCAGTTGCCCGCGACGCCGCCGGGCAGCGAGGCCACGTTCCACGTCCCCTTGCCTGCTGTACCGGCCTGGCCCTTGATGTAGCCCAGCATCCAGGCGGGGCAGCCGATGGTGGCGAAGGAACCGCTGCTGAACGCCTGGTTCCAGGCGGGGGTCCACTGTGCGAGCTTGGCGCTCAGCCCGTCCTGGGCGGCCTTGACAGAGGTCTCCCAGGCGGACTTGACGGCCTGGTTGTCCTGGTAGATCAGCTTGCCGGAGGTGTCGTAGTAGCGTTCCCTCTGCTGTCCGACGATCAGTGAGTAGAGGCTGCCGACGCTGTCCATCCAGTGGCTCTTGGAGCCTGCCTTGGCCTGGTACTGCTTGCCCAGCTGCAGATAGCCGTCCCAGGTGGCCCACTTCTTGGCCAGCTCGTCGCGGTCGGTGGGCAGTCCGGCCTTCTTGAACAGGTCGGTCCGGTAGCAGATCGCCTCGGGGCCGATGTCGGTCCCCAGGCCCAGGGTGCGGCCGTCGGACGTGGTGGCCGCAGCCCACTTGGCCGCGGAGTAGTCGTTCTTGAGGGCCTTGGCCCCGAAGGCGTTGAGGTCCTCGAACTTGTCGGCCTGCTGCTGGGTGACCGAGGCGACGCGGCCGACCTCGATGCCCTGGATGTCGGCGAGCCCTCCGCCGCCGGCGAGCCGCGTCTGCAGTGCCTTCCAGTAGTCGGCTTCGTTCTCGGTGCTGGACTCCTTGATCGTGACGTTCGGGTGGAGCCTCTCGTACTCCGCGTACAGGCCGGCTTCCTTGAAGCCGAACGTGCCGAACAGATCGATCGTGAGTGTGACCTTGCCGTCGCCGTCCGCGGACGACTTGGACGACCCGGCCCCGCAGGCGGCGAGGAGGGCACTGGCGAGTGCGACCGCCCCGAGTCTGAGGGTGGCGCGTCTGACGGCTCGGGAGATGGGCATGGAAGCCTCCCATGACTTTGGGGCGGGATGCGGGGCGTGAGATGCCGGAAGCGACTCTTGAGAGCGCTCTCAGACGGCGTCGAGGAGACTGCCGCAGTGGCGCGGGCTACGTCAAGAGCCGAATGTGCAGCGGGCTGGTCCGGGTCGGCCCCGGCCTCGGCCCCGTCCGCCGGGGGTCGCCGGCGGCGACGTTCAGGGGCGGGCTTGTTTCGCGAGCCGAGAAGGGGGCGAACCGGGAGCGTCCTGCTGTACCCCTGGCGGGTACGGCCGCGTGGGGAAGTTCGCCGGCAGGCCTCGGCCTGGCTCATGGAACCGGCAGGCCCGAGGGGTGTGCCGGAGCGAGGGGCCGGTGACCGGAGTGCACGGCACGCACCGCGAGGAGGGGCGACGGCGGGAAGGGGGCGGTTGACGATGCGGGCCACGGCGCGGGGAGGTCGCGCCGCCGCCAGTCGCCGTGAGGGAGCCTCGCGCCGCCGCCAGTCGCCGTGAGGGAGCGGCGCCCGGCCGATCTCTCTGCACCTTCGGCCGGACATGCCCGGATTTCTCCCTCCCTTCCCCGGAAAGACTCCCTCCGTTTCACCTCTTGACAGCCGAAGTGGTGGAGAGCACATTGAGCCGGTCTTTCGCTTGAGAGCGCTCTCAAGCACCCGCGCGTCAACTCCCCGTACCCCGAGAGGCCCCCATGAGTGATTCCTCCGGCATCCCCCGCAGACGGCGCTCCCTGAGACGGGCGCTCGTCGCCGTCCTCAGCACGATGGGACTCGCTGTGGCCGTCGCCACGGCCGCCGCACCGTCCGCGGACGCCTCGGCTCCCGCTCCACCGACCGGCTGGACCCAGGTCTTCCTCGACGACTTCAACGGTCTGGCCGGCTCCGGCGTCGACACGTCGAAGTGGCAGTACGACACCGGGACGTCGTACCCGGGCGGTTCCGCCAACTGGGGCACCGGCGAGGTCGAGACGATGACCTCCAGCACGAACAACGTCGCGCTCGACGGCAACGGCAACCTGCTCATCACCCCGCGCCGCAGCGCGGGCAAGTGGACCTCGGGGCGCATCGAGACCATCCGCTCCGACTTCCAGCCTCCGGCGGGCGGCAAGCTGCGCGTGGAGGCGCGCCTGCAGATGCCGAACGCCACGGGCACCGCCGCCAAGGGCTACTGGCCCGCGTTCTGGATGCTGGGCGCACCCTTCCGGGGCAACTATCAGAACTGGCCGGGGATCGGTGAGCTGGATGTCATGGAGAACGTCCAGGGTCTGAACACCACATGGGCGACGATGCACTGCGGCACCAACCCGGGCGGCCCGTGCAACGAGACCAACGGCATCGGCAACTCGACCGCGTGCCCGAACACCACGTGCCAGTCCGGCTTCCACACCTACACCATGGAGTGGGACCGCTCGGTGAGCCCGGAGACGATCCGGTTCTCCATCGACGGCGTCAACTACCACACCGTCACGGCGAACCAGATGGATGCGACCACCTGGGCCAACGCCACCAACCACGGTTTCTTCCTCATCCTGAACGTGGCGATGGGCGGCGCCTTCCCGAACGCGTTCGGCGGGGGTCCGACCGGCGCCACCGAGCCCGGCCACCCGATGGTCGTCGACTATGTGCAGGTCCTCCAGTCCTAGCACTGATCGGGTGGGACGACGCCGCGTCGTCCCACCGTCGGGCGCCTTCGCCTCCTCCTGGTCGGCCGTACGTCACCGGGATGTTGCGGCGCGCCAGGTGCCTCGCGACCCAAGAGCCCTCGTGTCCGGCATCGCTGCTCGCCCAGCCGAGAATCGTGGTGAGGGCGGACTGCAGCGGACCGACGGCCCCAAGAACAGCAATGCCGACCATGAGAGCGCTCCCTCGCCTCGTGGTAGGCCCGTCCCCACTCCCTAGACAAGCAGGCAGATGAGACCACTCGATCGCTCCCGCCGTCGTTTCCTCACCCTCACCGCCGCCTCGGCCGCGTCCCTCACCGCCCTCGGGCTCCCGGCCCTGCCGGCCGCCGCCGCGCCCCGCGGTGCCGATGGTGCCGACGGCGCCGACCCGGATCTCGGCCCGAACGTCTTCGTGTACGGCCCGACCACCCCTGCCGAGGAGATCCAGGCCACCCTGGACCGGCTCTTCGCCGCGCAGGAACGCAACGAGATGGGCGCCGACCGGTACGCCGTGCTCTTCAAGCCCGGCCGCTACGAGGTCGACGCGAAGCTCGGCTACTACACCACCGTCGCCGGCCTCGGCGCGCACCCGGACGACGTGGAGATCCACGGCGCGGTACGCGTGATCGGCCAGCCCGACCCCCACTCGCCGGCCGGGATCTCGGCTCTCACCAACTTCTGGCGCTCGGTGGAGAACCTCGCCGTCAGCCCGACCGACTGGTCGAACCAGTGGGCGGTCTCCCAGGCGTCACCGATGCGCCGGGTGCACATCAAGGGCATCCTCTGGCTGGAGCCCGGCAACGGCGGCTACTCCAGTGGCGGGTACATCGCCGACTCCAAGGTCGACGGCATCACCATCAACGGCTCTCAGCAGCAGTGGCTGACCCGGGACAGCGAACTCGGCGGCGACTGGACCAACGGAGTCTGGAACCAGGTCTTCTCCGGCGTGGTCGGCGCGCCCGCGCAGGGCTTCCCTGACCCGCCGTACACCACGCTGCCGACCAGCCCGCTGAGCCGGGAGAAGCCGTACCTCTTCATCGACGGGAAGGGCTGCTGGCGGGTGGCCGTACCCGGGCTGCGGCGCGACACCGCCGGCACCACCTGGGGCGCGGGCGCCCGGCCGGTGTCCGCGCTGCCGCTGGCCGACTTCTTCATCGCCAGGCCGACCGATTCGGCCCAGCGGATCAACCAGGAGCTGTCCCGAGGCCGGCACCTGCTGCTCACCCCCGGCGTCTACCACCTCGACCGGGCGCTGCGGGTCAAGCATCCCGACACCGTGGTGCTCGGCCTCGGCATGCCCAGCCTCGCCCCGACCACCGGCGACGCGGCCCTGCGCATCGAGGACGTGGACGGCGTACGCATCGCCGGGGTGCTGGTCGACGCCGGGCCGGTCGAGTCGGAGGTGCTGGTCGAGGTCGGCAAGCGGCACAGTCACCGGTCGCACGCGACCAACCCGATCTCGCTCCAGGACGTCTTCTTCCGGATCGGCGGCCCGTACGCGGGCCGGGCGGTCACCAGCCTGGTGGTCAACAGCCGGCACACCCTGATCGACAACATCTGGGCCTGGCGGGCCGACCACGGCAAGGCGGGCACCTTCGGCTGGACCGTCAACACCGCCGACACCGGCGTGGTGGTCAACGGTGACGACGTGACCGCGTACGGGCTCTTCGTCGAGCACTACCAGCGGTGGCAGACCGTCTGGAACGGCGAGCGCGGCCGGACCGTCTTCTACCAGAGCGAGCTGCCGTACGATCCGCCGAGCCAGGCCGCCTGGCACAGCCCGACCGGGCGGGGCTGGGCGTCGTACAGGGTCGCCGACCACGTCCGTGAGCACGAGGCGTGGGGGCTGGGCGTCTACGCGTACTTCAGCCAGGGCGTCGACATCCGCTGCGACCGGGCGGTCGAGGCGCCACGCCGGGCCGGGGTGCGATTCCACGACGCGGTGACTGTCTTCCTCGACGGCAGCGGCGGCATCGAGCGCACCGTCAACGAGGCCGGCACCCCGGTCGTCGGCTCGTACGGCACCAGCCCCGTGATCAGCTACCCCTGAGCCGGGTGCGGGCGCGGCGCTCCGGGAACGCGAATTCGCGGGAACGCGCTGCGCCCGCCACGCCGTGCCTTGACCAGTCCGGGCTGAGGCGGACCGTCCGTCGGCGCGGGTACGTGTCGCACAGCGGGTTGCCTCCGCAGGCGCCGGCGGGACGGCCGGGCCCAGCTGGCCGCGGCCGCTCCACTGCTCGCCGGCAGAGTGCCGGAAGGACCCGAACGAATCAGGAAGGACGAGGGCTCAATCGCGCCGGGGTGCTGTGCGACGTCTGGAATCGCTGGTCCGCTGCCGCGGCGGGAGTTGAGCGCCGGAGGAAACGGACCCCTTGCCCTGGGGAGACGGACCCCTTGCCCCGGGGAGACGGCCCCCTTGACACGGCGGCGGCCCGCACCACACCTTCATGGACATGATGCCCCGCGACCTGCGCGGCCACCCGTGGACGGACCGGGTCGAGCGCGACGGTGTCCTCGTCGGAACGGCCACCCAGCGCGGCTACAGCCACCGCTTCCGCCGGATGCCGTCGGACAGAGGAACGCCCGCTTCATTGGCCCACGCACACAACAGCCTGTCGGCAGTGTGCAGGTCACCTGCCGCAGAGGTTCAAGGCGACGGTCAGGAAGACCAGGAGGTTCGGCACGGTCTTGACCTCGGCCTGCGCCCATGCTTTGCGCCGTCCGTACTGTCGGACGACCACGACGCCGGCGTGGACATCGATCGCCTCGACCATCGGCCAGGGCAGGGTTCCCTTGCGCGTGGCGGTGATGCCGGTGGCATCCAGTTCGAACGGGCCGTAGGGCGTCTTCCGCCCCTCCTGGACCGCGTCCCACGCCTTCTGGGCCTGGGCGCGGCCGATGGCCTCGGCTATCAGGGGCATCCAGGTCCTGAAGTCGGCGGCGAACGTGTTCGAGATCTTGACCGTGGCGCCGCTGGGCGCCACCAGGGTGGAGGTGTGGAAGGTCGATGACGTCATATGCCGGCCCATGTAACTGATCGTTTGCGTGACTGTCGCCTGGTAATGGACCGCCTGGTCCCACGAGACCGCGAACAACTGCCCAGCGCCCCGGTCCATGAGCAGACCCTTTTCGAAGAGGTACAGGCACTGGCCGCCCGGTTTCGCGGGGAACAGCGGGCCGTCGTACAGGACACCCATGCCCACGGCGACGAGCAGGGGGAACAACGCGAGCACCCGGTCCACGAAGAGCCACAACAGGATGCCCCCGGTCGCCAGGCAGGCGATGGCGGCCAGGTAGGCGGCGATGAGCAGTCCGCTGCGCTTCTCCTGCACGTCGACCTCCTTCCTGGGCAGGAAGGTGTGTTCGAGTCGGCCGAGGTTCTTGCGGGAAGCCAGTTCGGCGACTTCCGGGGACAGGGAACCCGGCACGCTCATACAGGGCCTCGGTTTCATATCGGAGCGACCTCGTCGAGCCGCTTCAGCTGGTCGCGTGTTCACTTGGTCGTGTGCTCGATGAGCCGGGCGAGCAGACGGGCGCGGGGGACCATCCGCGCCACCTCGACGTACTCGCTGTCCGCGTGCGCGCCGGCGCCCACGGCGCCCAGGCCGTCCAGCGTCGGACAGCCCACCGCCGCGGTGTAGTTGCCGTCCGAGGCGCCGCCGACGGCGATCCCCCGCAGCGGTTCCTGGCCCGACTCCGTGGCGAGTCGAGAGGCGAGGGCGAACAGTTCGGCGGACGATTCCGGTGTCATGGGCGGCCGTTGCCTGCCGCCCAGCACCTCGAGCCGGGCTCCGGGCGTCCGGGCGTCGAGGCCCCTCATGAGCTCGTCGACCAGGTCCTGCGCCGCAGTCGTCGGCACGCGCACGTCCACCGACACCCGGGCCAGCGCGGGCACCGTGTTGCGGGCGGTGCCGGCGGACAGCAGGGTGGGCGTAACGGTCGCGAGGCCCAGGACGGAGTGGGCGCCGCCGTCGGCACCCGACGAGGCTCCGAGCAACGAGGCCCCGAGGTCGGCGATGGACAGCACCTGATGAGCGGCCTCGACCGCCGCGTTGACCCCCTTCCGCGGTTCCAGACCCGCGTGCGCGGCCCGGCCGTGCACCACGATCTCGTACCGCGAATTGCCCTTGCGGGCGGTCTTGAGCGCACCCTCCTCGTCCGCGGACGCCTCCAGTACGAAAGCGGCCCTGCACCCCCGTGCGGCTTCCTCGATCAGCTCCCGGGAGGTCGCGGAGCCGACCTCCTCGTCCCCGCTGACCAGTACGCACACCCCGTCCGGGGAGGGCAGGGAGGCCAGCGCGTGGAGCATCTGCACCAGGCCCGCCTTCATGTCCAGGACCCCGGGGCCGCGGGCGATTCCGTCGGTCACCGACCAGGGGTGGTCCTCGAGCGAGCCGATGGGCCACACCGTGTCGTGGTGTCCCACCAGGAGGACCCGCGGGGTGCCGAAGGTCC
This sequence comes from Streptomyces sp. NPDC000345, assembly GCF_042898825.1. Lineage (NCBI taxonomy): Bacteria > Bacillati > Actinomycetota > Actinomycetes > Kitasatosporales > Streptomycetaceae > Streptomyces > Streptomyces sp. NPDC000345. The sequence goes on along the minus strand of NZ_JBIAZE010000005.1, from coordinate 334,358 downwards.
ACCGCAGGTGGGTCACACCGTCGATCACGATCGTCTCCGGTCCGGCGCCCAGCAGCGCCGTCCCGAGGGCGCCGACCACCTCGGCGCTGCGCGCCACCGCCGCGTGGTCGGATGAGAAGGACTCGCAGAGCACGAGCCTCTCCAGATCGGCCAGCATCGTCGGCAACGAGAGCGCGGCTCCCCGGGTCACCGGTCCCATCCCGTCGCGACTTCCCTTCGACACACCACACTTCCCCCTCGGAACTCGTGAGCCACGGGTGCGGCGGGGCGCCTTCCCCCTGCGGAGCCCCGCCGCACGGACGACGGTATGGGCAGGCCTGGCATTCCACCAGCGACTGAATCGCATGGGATCTATGCGCTGAAGGAATGTGTCGTGGGAGGATGGCGCTGCAGAAAGACGGATCTCGGAGGGAGGAACGTGTTCGAGATCGACGCGCTGCGGCTGCTGGTGGCCGTGGCCGAGACGGGGTCGTTCACGAAGGCGGCGGTGCGCCTCAGTTACACACAGTCCGCGGTGTCCCGGCGGATCGCCGCGCTGGAACAGCAGGCCGGCGGGCCGCTGTTCGAGCGCCTCCCCCGGGGCGTACGGCTCAATCCCGCCGGCCGTACGCTGCACCGGCACGCCATGGAGGTGCTCGACCGGTTGTCGCGGGCGGAGCGGGAGCTGGCCGTGCTGAATGCGGGGCTCGGCGGAGTGCTGCACGTAGGCGCGTTCGCCACCGCCAACATCTCGCTGGTGCCCACCGCCCTGCGGGCGCTCCGGGACGCCAGGCCGGATGTCGAGGTCGTCGCGGTGGAGGGCTGGACCGACACGCTGACGCAGCGTCTTGCGGACGGGGCGCTGGACCTGGCCGTCGTCAGCGACTACCCGTCCGGTCTGCCGTCGGCCGACGGTGTCACGACGACCGTGCTGTGCGAGGACGAGTTGTTCGTGGCTCTCCCACGCGGGCACCGCCTGGCCGGAGCCGGGGCGGTCGACCTGCGTGAACTGCACGACGAGGCATGGCTTCACAGCGCGTACGGCGACCGTCCCACGATGCTCGCCGACGCCTGCGCGCGGGCGGGCTTCACACCCAGGAAGATCATCCGGATCGCGGAGTGGACGGCGAAGTTCGGTTACGCGGCCGCCGGGTTGGGAGTGGCGCTGGTGCCCTCGCTGGCCGCACGGGCAGTCCCCGACGAACTCGTCCTGCGCCGCCTCACCGACTCGGCCCTGCGCCGGACCGTCCACGTGGCACTGCCTGTTGCCCCGCTACCGGCGGCACTGAAACTGCGGGATCTGCTGCGCGACGCCGTCGACTGAACCGTCTCCAGGGCGATCAGCACGGTGCAAGGTCGGTATCGGCCGGACGGTGATGGTCTTCCGGGTGATCGTGCGGTGTTCGCAAGGGTCCTGACCCTCCTGCCGAACGCCCTGCGGTTCCTCCCCGCCGGGCCGTCTCGGCGAGGCGGATACGAGGACTTGACCGGGACCGACGAACCTCACCGGATATCCCGCTCGCCGCAGCGGGCGAGCGCCTCCGCGGCCTCGCGTGTACGCGGGTGGCCGCTGCCCTGGACACGGATGATGTCGGCCAGCAGCGAGGTGAGCAGGGTGGCAGCCCCGCCCCTGTCGCCCGAGCGTTCCAGGAGCTCGGCGCGTTGCTGGCGGGTTCGCAGCGCACGTGGGTGGTCGGCGCCGAGCACGCTGTCGACTCTGGGCTGCAGTTCGGCCAACTCCGCGAGCGCCATGGCCGGCTCGCCGGCGAGGCCGCGCCAGAAGCTCAGGTTGACGCGGTAGGTGAGAGTGGTCGGATGGTCGGCGCCGAGCGCGCGCTCGGCGTCCTCGGCCGCGGCGGTGAACTCCTCGACCGCGCGCTCGTGTTGGCCCGCCAGTCCCCGCCAGTACGCGAGGTTGTGCCGGGCGATGAGGGTGTCCCGGTGAAAGCGGCCGACGGCGGACTCCAACCGTGCCACCGCCCGCAGGTAGATGTCGAACCGCCGCATGCGTGTCGCCCGCCTCGCCGGCCCACCTGCCCAGATCGGTGAGGGCGCTCAGCGTGAGCAGATGGCCGGGGCCGTGCCGCTGTTCCAGCATCTCGACGAGGGCGGGGCAGGCGTCCCGCGCGCCGACGGCGTCGCCGGCCAGGCCACGGCAGAGCGCAGCGTGGCTTCGCGCGTCGAGTACCAGGGGATGGCCCGTGCGGAGGGCTTCGGCCGCCTGGTCGGCGAGTTCGGTGAAGTCGTTCAGAGCGGCGGCCACCGCGCCCTCTTCAATCCGGAAGCGGGCCTCGTGCAGCCGTACCGTCAGGGTGTCCGGGTTCCTCGGGCCCAGGATCCGCTCGGCGTCCCGCCGGATGTTCTCCAGCGATGCGCGGCGCGCTGCACGCCCTCGTGCAGCGCGCCGCCCGCGAGAGCGTAGGGTGACTGGGCGACCGCCTGCCTCGCCGCCGAGTGGGATGTTCAGGAGACCACGACCGTCATTGCCGACAGGATGGTCGAGGTGAGGTCCGAGTTCGCCGGGCCGAGGGGGGCTTCGACGCAGCCACTGCACGCTCGGGCACCCGGCCGGTCGAGCTCCGACCCGGAGCACGCCCCCGTGCGGCTGCTCCCGGCGCCCGTCGAGGACTTCCTCTGCCCCGCACCGGAATTCGGCGACTGGCAGGTGTTCGCGTCGTTCCTCGCCCAGCAGGGCCACGAGCCCGCCACGACCGTGGTCCTGAGCGACGTGTCGGTGGACGAGGGGGCGGGACCGCTGCGCGCCACCGGAATCGAGCAACTGTTCAGTCCGGGCGTGCGCGACACTCCGGAGGGGCTGGCCGTCGTCGAGCCCGTTGACGCCAGCCTGTTGCGGATCACGTCAGGGCAGCTGGCGGTCTCGGACCCCGGCTGGATCGGAGAGGCCCCGCGGACTGTGGCAGTGCCACCGGGCGAGTTCCCGGTCACGCTGTCGCCTTTGCGCACGACACGCGGGGCCGGTGTCGCCGCGGCCAGGGTGACGTTCCTGGACATCCCGACCCGCGAGTGGCAAATGGCCCTCCGGCCCGACGAGGATTTGGGGCTGCTCGGCGAGGGCCAGTTCTACGGGGTTGGCGTGGATACCGGCACAGCGGCTTTCATGGATGCGACTCGGACGGTGATCGAAGACCAGCTGGACGAGGACCTCTTCATACCCCTCGACAGCCATTTCACCGTCGAACTGCCCAGCACGGAGACCGAGCCGAACCTCATCGCCTTCCGTGCCGGCCAGGGCGACGGGGCCTACCCCGTCTGGATCGGCCGCACCGATGACGGACAGGTTGGTTGCGTCGTCGTCGACTTCCAGCTCCATTCCGCCGACGGGGGAGAGTAAGGAGCCGCCGACCACCGGCGCGAGGCCGCACTGCCCGAGACTGGGATCTTCGGGGCCCCTCAGGGGCGGAGCCGCTGTTCGTTGGAAGGGAAATCTGCTCCTCGCCGATTCATGCTGTCCGCCCTGCCCCGACCGGCCAGCAAGTTCGTGATTGCGGGACTGCCGGGCGGCTCGATCGGCTAGCGTGAGCGAGGTTGTCCTGGATGTATGTCATGTCCGGGGATGGGGGAGGGTGTCATGGGGCAGGCCATTGCGCGCATTCCGCTGGAGGGCGGGGGATCGGTTCTCGTCGAGGCCGAGGAGAGCGCCGACGGTCCGGTGATGGCGGGGCGGATCGGGGAGGCGATTCGTGAGCTGCCCCAGAATCTGCACACCGCGTTGGGGCCCGTCACGGACATGGCCCGCACGGTACTGGAACAGTTGCGGCAGGCGCGCCCGGACGGCGTCGAAGTGGAGTTCGGGGTCAATCTCGCGGCAGAGGCTGGTGCGGTGATCGCCCGGACGCAGACAGGTTGTCACCTGAAGGTCACCATGACCTGGGCTTCCGACGCCAACGCCGACGGGGCGTGAGAGGCCGCGGTGGTCACAGCAGGGGAACCGGCGGGAGCCGGGCCCGAGTGGCCGCCCCCTCGCGTGCAGAGGGCGGTGGCCCAGGTTCTCTCCGCCACCGGTCGGGTGGTGGGCGCGGGTTTCCTCTGCGGGCGGGCCGGTGACGAAGTCGTACTCACCTGTGCCCACGTGATCGAGAAAGGTGAGCACGGCCCAGGCTCGCGAGTGTTGCTGGTCTTTCCTCAGGCTGCCGGGGCGCCGCGGGTCGAGGGCACCGTGCTGGCCGACGCGTGGACCGACAAGGACCGCGAAGACGTCGCCGTCATCCGTCTCACGGGCCCTGTCCCTGGCATTCCCCCATTGGCTCTCGGCGCCGCGGAGCACCGGGCCGGCCATCGGCTCAGCACCATCGGGTTTCCCCATCATGCTGATCCGCGGGGCCGGTCCGGAACCGCTGTTGCGGACGGAGTGCTTCAGGACTCGGGGGATCTTCCGGTTCTGCAGTTGCGTGAGGCCAACTCCTTGACGGTCGGCTTCAGTGGTGCGCCGCTCGTTGACGAAGCGACCGGCCTGGTGCTCGGCATGGTCCGGGCCATCACCCCGCCCGACGTGTACCAGCGTGGTCACGATCACGGTATGGCCATCCCCACGGAGACACTGCGCCGAGTGTGGCCGGACCTGCAGGTCGGCAGCGATGTCCAGCCGTACCGTGACCTCCGGCCGTTCGAGGAGGGTGATGCACGATGGTTCCGGGGCCGTGCCGAGGCGGTCGACGAGGTGCTGAACAAGCTGAACGCGTCCGGAAAAAGGGGCATGCTGGTCGTGGGCCCGTCCGGGTCTGGGAAGTCCTCGCTGATCCGTGCAGGGGTGCTGCCCAGGCTCAAGTCCTCTGATTTCCCACGGCCTTCGGTTGTATTCGTGCCGCGTCCTGGACGTGACCTCCGGGACACCCTGGACCGGGAGGACCGGCTCCCCGGGGCAGCCGTTCACGGGATCGCGGCGGCTGTCGAGCAGCGCATGGCCGCCGAACCGGACTGCGATCGACTCATTCTGTTAATCGACCAGTTCGAAGAGCTGCTGGCGCACCGGCAGCACGACGGAGCGGTCGACGGATCACATGCCGCTCTGCGTGAACTCACCGAGCTGATCACGTCCTTCGCCCCGGTCAAAGTCGTCATGATCATGCGCAGCGACTTCCTTCCCCGCATGATGGACATCGCACGTGTCCTGCTGGACGCTGTCGGCCGCGAGCTGCATCTACCCTCCGAGTTGAGCCGAGACGACCTGAAGGCGATCATCACCGAACCCGCCGCTGCTGCGGGAGCGACATGGGACGAACGACTGCCGGACCGGATCACGAGCGACGTCCTGGCCGCAACCCCCGGAGGTGCCGAGACGGGCAGGGCTCCCGCCCAGCTGCTTCCCCTGCTGGAGATCACACTCCTGCACCTGTGGGAGAACCGCGAGGACGGACGACTGGTCGACAGGGCCTACCAAGGTGTAACCGGCAGCCTTCGCTCCTGGGCCTTGCGCGCCATGCATCAGCTGCCCGCCGAACAGCAGGTCGCGGCCCAAAGGATGCTCACCGCCCTCGTGCGCCGGGACGAGGCCGGTCGCATGCCGGACATTCGTGACAGGGTTCCCCTGTCCGAGCTGCGCGCACTGACCGCCCATCCTGCCGCCGACGACATCCTCGCCGCACTGGTGGGCCAACGGCTCATCGTCACCACAGGGCCGGACCCCGGCAGACCCGACAGCGCGCCGAGGGAACCGTACGCCGAACTCATCCACGACCGACTCGTCACCGACTGGGGCGACTTGCAGGATTGGGTCGCACGCGATGAGCAATACCACTTCTGGCGTCGCCGTATCAAGGAGCGGCGAGACCGGTGGAACCAGAAGGGGCGCAGACCACGGCGCTCCTTTCTGGACGGACCCGACCTGGAGTTCGGCCTCCAGTGGCTTCGCGAGGGCATCCTGGAACCCCCCGTGGACCGGTTCGTGAAGGAAAGCCGCCGGCATCGACTGCGCCGGCTGACCGGAGCCATCACGGCCCTGTCGATCCTGCTCGTGCTGTCCTGCGGGGCGATGGTCGTGGCCCTGGTTCAACTGGACCAGAAGCAGCAAGCGTTGGAGCAGACCCAGGCGGCCGAGCGCAAGGCCGTCGCGAAACAACTCGTCGCGGAGTCCGAGCAGCTGCGCCGGACCAACCCCTGGCTGGCCCTGCAACTGGGCATCGCGGCCTACCGTACAGACCGAGATTCCCAGGTTAGGGCCAGCCTTACGCAGACCGTGGCGACCACGCGGCTCTTCGGCAGTACGACGGGGAGGCCGCTGACCGTCACTCGCGACGGCGGACTCGTTCTGGCTCGCACCGTTGGAACGAAGACCAGGATCGCCACATGGGATACGGCGAGCACGGGGCTTTCGCCGAACATGCGAACGGAGACAACGCCCTTACCGACTGTGCTGGCTGCCCGCCCGGACGGCCGACTTCTAGTGACGACATCGGGCGGCGCGCGTCGGCAGGTCCGGCTGTGGGCCATGGGCAGCGGAGAACGTCCCGTTCCCGCCGGCCCGGCAGCGTTCGGTGCGGACGTCGCCACGGCCCGGTTCAGCCCTGACGGACGACGGCTGGCGGTCGGGCACCGCGAGGGAACGATCACGGTCTGGGACGTGTCCGACCCGAGGCGACCGACGGCGATCGGCGCCCCCTTCGAGGTAGTTCAGAAGGACTTCTACTCCCGTGACGTCGACGTGCAGCCGTTCTCACCCGACGGCCGCCTGATCGCGTCCGCGACGCACGGAGCTGTCACGCTGTGGGAGGCCGGCGCGCGGCATCGCCGAGCGGCTGTGCTGCGGTTGCCGTCCCTCCCGAAGCGCACGGACCGGCTGAGCCCCCACCAGGTCCACGCCGTCGCGTTCAGCCCGGACGGACACGTGGTCGCGGCGGCCACGACCGGCCATGTGGTGCTGTGGAACATCGCCGACCTGCGTCATCCCGTCCACTTGGGCGTGCCTGTCCTAGGTGGGCACAACGTGACGTTCAGTCCTGACGGCAAGAGCGTTGCCACCAGCGAAGAGAAAGGCGCCACCGTTGTATGGGACATGACCACCCCTGACCGGCCCCGCCGTACCGACACCTTCCCGGCACCTCAGTCCGGGGGCGCGAACGCCGTCCGTTTCACCCCGGACGGCACTCGGCTCGTGGTCGGCTACCACCCCGCTGGCTCGATCGCCGCCTGCGGGGCGATCGAGATGGAGCGCGACTGCCGTCAGGGCCTGTTCGACAGTGAGTACACAGTGGTATGGAACCTGCGTAGCCCTGTCTGGCCACGGACGGTGGGCAAGACCCTGCCGGTCACCGCACCCGCGCTCGCCGTGAGCCCCGACGGGCGGGTGGTCGTCACACCCGGTACCGACGGTCGCCTGGTCTTCCGGGACCTCTCCTCACGTGTGCGTCTTGGTGAGGTGCGCCCGGGTGTCCGCGATCAAGTGATCACGGCACTGGCGTATCGGCGCGACGGGAAAGCCCTGGCCGTTGCCGGGAGTTCCGGATACGTGGAGCTGTGGGACATCACCGACATGGCCCGGCCGGTGCGACGCGCGACCGAGTACCTCTTCACGGGGCCCATCACTTTGCTGCGGTACAGCGGGGACGGGGAGATCCTGGAGGCAGCCGACGGCACATACCTGGTCCGCTGGGACACCACGTCGGAGACTCTGAACCCGTACGGCGCCTACCACCGGACACCGCCCGGCAGGGTTGCCTTCAGTCCCCAGACGAACACCATGGCCCGCGTGAAACCGCGTGACCCGATGTACCCGACCGCGGGAGACGGGGTGAGTGACCAGGTGGAACTGTGGCCGGTGCTGAAGGACGGCATCGAAGGATACGGCGTGGCGGCGGTCGGCCCGCAGCCTGGTAGCGCAGCCGTGAACCTCCACGGTCCTGGAAGCATGGGCTCGGCGGTCGAGTTCACTCCTGAAGGAGATGAGTTGGCCGTGGGCGGTGGGGACGGCAGCCTGACCCTGTGGCACCTCGACGGCAGTTCAAGGTCTGAAGCACACAGGCGAGCCCTGCCCAAGGCCGGACACCACGCCCCGGTCTCCGCCATCGCCTTCTCACCCGACGGATCCACAGTGGTCACCGGAGCGGCCGACGGCACCCTCTTGATCTGGACACTCGGAGCGGACAGCGATGGCCCCTTCAACCTCAACGGCGTTCCACGCGCCGCCCACGACAGCCCCATCCTCGCCACGGCCTTCACTCCGGACGGCAGCACTTTGCTGACCGTCGGCTCCGACGGTGCCTTGAAGCGATGGGACCTCGCCGCCCTCACCACATTGCATCGCGCTCCGGATCGCTACGCCTGCGACATAGCTGGAGCGGCGCTCAGCAAGGAAGTGTGGCGGTCGTCAATTCCGTCGTTGCCGTACACACGCACATGCCCGTGAGATGGAGAGGGGACTGCTGCAAGGTCGAGTGGCACTGTCATCCGATCCTGCAGCAGTCCCGGATGTCCGTCATGGACCGAGATCATTGAGCTGTGCGGATGTAGTGATCGCTCGGCTGGTCAGGTGGCCAAGGTCTTCGATCTCACCCAGACTCCGACTCCGGTGCGGCTGTGGGGCAGACGGGCCGAGGCCGACGGGGGGTGAGCGTGACGGGCTGACCAGCAGCGAGCGCGAGGAGCCGACCACGCAGCGGGAGGCGATGCCGATGACGATGGCCGGATAAGAGCCCGCTTCTCGTCAACGGGGACGTGGTGGCACAGAGGCTTCGCCCCGACGTGCAGGGACGAAGCTCTTGCGCGTTGGAAGGGCAATCCGCTGCGGGCGAGTTCGAGGCGCACTCCCGAGCTGGGGCGATCGTCTCGGAAGCTGGTTGGGCTTGTCCTTCCAGGACGCGTTCTGGACGCAGGTTGGACACAAGGATCGGAAAAGACTGACAAGGGTCGAGAAGGAGTGCGGCGCCAGACCTCGTCTGACCTGGGAAAACGGCCAGGACGGGCATTGATCGACAAGGGTCGCCAAGATCCTCAAAGGACTCATAATCCGTCGGCCGTGGGTTCGAGTCCCACCCGCCCCACTGTGCAGGTCTGTGACCTGCGGAAACGTCTCATCTGGCGTGCGGATTCAGGGCTTCGGGCGTCGCGGAGCCGGTGCGGTGTGCGCCGGGTCGGCCGCTGTCGGGGCGCTCGCAACGTCTGGCTTGCTGGTCTGCTGCCGCGGTCCGCCAGACCGGGGAAACGGCCCGAGTCGTCACCGCTCCAGCCTCTGATTACCGCCGGTCACCGCCACCCTGCTCGGCGCCGAGGCCGGCCGCTGCCCGCACGACAGGGCACCGCACGAGTTCATCGGGGAGCTGACGACTGTGAGTTCCGCCGCGGACCGGGGAGGACGCGGCCCTGCGGGACGGTGGCCGGCGCGCGAGGAGTCCGCTCGGCGCCCACCTCGCCGAGGAGCCGCACGCCGTAGCCGCTCCGGCCGTCCGGCGCACGGACCTCGGGCTCGTCACCGCCAGATGGACTTCAGCTGCCAGGCCTGCAGGTGGTCGAGGGTGGCGGTGCCGCCTTCCGCGAAGGCGTCGATGCCGGTGCTGGAGGGGTCGGGGAAGACCTGGTCGGTGAGGACCACCTGTTCGCCGCGCGTGTTCCGGGCGTAGACCTCGACGGAGGAGGCGTCGACGAGCACGTGCAGGCTCAGTTGGCCGCCGTGCAGACCGAGGGGAGCGCGCTGGACGCCGGAGAAGGCGGGGTCGAAATCGGTGGCGCCGGAGTCGGTGCGATCGATGTAGACCTCGCCGGTGGCGGTGTCGTAGCCGATGCGGGTGCGCTGTCCGCCGCCGGTACGGACGTCCAGGCCGAAGCGGTCGGCGGTGCCGGCGGTGAGGTCGGCCTGGAGTTCCTGGCTGCCGCCGTGCACCGCGAGGGGGGTGGTGGTGTTCGTGACGCGCGTGCTGGGCACCTTGGTGCCGGCGCCGCGCAGGGCGGTCAGTTCGCGGACCGGCTGCTGGATCAGCTGGACCTCGCCGTTCACGGTCCGCAGGGAGAGCTGACGGGGGAAGGAGTCGGCGCTGCGCCACGGGCTGGTGGGGATGGCCTGCCCGTAGTTCCAGTTGTTCATCCAGGCGATCATGACGCGGCGGCCGCCGGGTGCGTCGGTCCATGTGCCGGCGGCGTAGAAGTCCGCGCCGTAGTCGAGCCAGTGGGCGCGCTGGGTGGTGGTCAGGGCGGGCTGGTCGGCGGCGGTGAACCGGTCGGCGAGGACGTGTCCCCAGCCGCCGGAGTTGGCGTCCACGATCTGGATCTGCGCCTGCTTGCCCTTGTAGGCCATGGTGTTGAAGGAGGCCCAGTCGAGGTTCTCGGAGTCGGCGCCGGTGGCACTCTGGACGACCTTGCCGTCGACGAGCAGGTTGACGCCGGTCTCGACGGAGGGGGGCTTGGCCTGGGTGTCGGAGAGGACGACCTGGTCGAGGTTGAGGTGACCCCAGCCGCCCGTGTTGTCGTCCACGACCTTGATCTGGGCCTGCTTGCCCTGCAGGTCGGACAGGTCCCAGGAAGACCAGTTCAGGGCTTCGCCGTTGGATCCGGTGGCGGAGCGCACCACCTTGCCGTCCACGACGAGCTCCACGGCGGTGGGGGCGTCGGAGCCCGCCGGGTGATAGCCGCCGCCGATGAGGAAGTCCAGGTACTTCTTGTCGATGGTGAAGGCCGGTGAGGTGAGGGTGCCGGTGGAGGCGTCGCCGTTCAGGAAGCTGTTGACCAGGCCGTTGCCGAGGTAGCCGGACACCTGGCCCTGGTTGGGGAGGGTGCCCCGGGCCGGTCCGGTGCCGAAGGCGTCGCCGGTGGTGGTCCAGTCGCCGATGGGGCTGGTGTAGGTGCTGCCCTCGAAGTCGGCGAGGGTTTCGCCGGTGGGTGTCGGCTGGTCGCCCATGACGGTGCCGGGCTGGTACGGGTGGTTGCCGCCGCCGACCTTGAAGTTGATGTAGTCGCTGGTCACCGTGAACTCGGACGAGGTGAGGGTGCCGGTGGAGGCGTCGCCGCCGTGGAAGCTGTTGGCGAAGGCCTTGCCCTCGAAGCCGGTGACCTGTGACTGCCAGTCCACCGCCCCGGTCGCCGGCGCGCTGCCGAACGCGGTTCCGGTGGCCGTCCAGTCGCCGAAGGAGCCGGACTCGAAGTCCTGCATGACGGTACCGCTCGGCGGGGTGTAGGTGCCGTCGTCGTCGGAGGTGAACTTCTTGCCGTTGAAGTCGCCGACGAAGTACTGGGCGCCGGAGCCGCCCGCGATGCCGCCGGGGTTGAGGTTGACGGCCAGTACCCACTTGGTCTTCTTCGGGTCGCCGTCGACGGGGAGCGGGAACAGGTCCGGGCACTCCCACACCCCGCCGGTGGCGCCGGCCGGGCCGAAGTCGCTCTGGTGGGTCCAGTGCTTGAGGTCGGCGGAGCTGTAGAAGGCGATCTTGTGCTGGTCGGCGAGGGAGACCGCCATCAGCCAGCGCCCGGTGGGGGCGTACCAGAAGACCTTGGGGTCGCGGAAGTTGTTCGAGCCGATGTCGAGCACCGGGTTGTCGTAGTACTTGGTCCAGGTGGTGCCGCCGTCGGTGCTGTAGGCAAGGGCCTGCTGCTGCTTGCCGGAGGCCTTCTGCGCGCTGGTGTAGACGGCGACGAGCGGAGGGTTCTTCCTGGTCCCGAAGCCGGTGCTGTTGTTCCTGTCCAGCACCACGCTGCCCGAGAAGATCATCTCCTGGTCGTCCTGGGGGATGGCCACCGGGAGCTGCTTCCAGTGCACGAGGTCGGTGCTGACGGCGTGACCCCAGGACATGTTGCCCCAGCTGTTGCCGGACGGGTTGTACTGGAAGAACAGGTGGTACCGGCCCTTGTAGTAGATGAGGCCGTTGGGGTCGTTCATCCAGTTCCGGTCCGGGGTGAAGTGGAACTGGGGGCGGTACCGCTCGTGGTAGAGCGTGTCGGCCGTGGCGGGAGAGGCGGCGACCAGGCCGAGCCCGGACAGGACGGCCAGCGCGGCCAGGAGTCTGCGGCGCGGACGAATGGTGCTGGACATGGCGGCTCCTTGCAGGCGGGCGGGCTTCGGCTCAGCCGTAGGGGGACTGACGCGTGACGAGTGGCGCTTGACGCGTGTCGGGCGCGGGTACGGGCGGCGGCTTCGCTGTGGCCTGGTCCAAGGCCACGGGCGAGCCCTGCTGTGGGGGCAGCGCGGCACCGGCAGCTCCAGCCAGCGGCTGGAAACGTTTCGCCGAACGTACGGGCACCCTGTCGCCGAAGTCCAGACCCTGTGCAGAAAAACCCCCGAATGCGAGGATCGAGTGGGCTGCACCGATGCCCATCGATCCGCGGGAGAAAACGTTGCCGAGCCAGCAGAACGACACAGGTCGGCGACCGGCGACCATGCGCGACGTCGCGACCATGGCCGGGGTCGGCATCGCCACCGTCTCGCGGGTCGTCAACGGCAAGCCCGTCACCCCTGACCTGGCGGAACGGGTGACCCGCGCCGCCGAACTGCTCGGCTACCGCCACGATCTGACGGCCAGCAGCCTGCGCCGGGCCGACCGCCGCACCCGCACCCTCGGCCTCGTCCTGGAGGACGCGGCCAATCCCTTCTCCGCCGCGCTGCACCGTGCGGTGGAGGACGCCGCCGCCGAGCACGGCATGCTGCTCCTCGCCGGGTCCACCGACGAGGACCCGGCCAGGGAACGCGGCCTGCTGAAGACCTTCACCGCCCGCCGGGTCGACGGCCTCGTCGTGGTACCCACCGGGCGGAACGACACCGACCTCGACGCGGCCCGCCGCACCGGCACACCCGTCGTCTGCATGGACCGTCCCAGCACGGCGTCGCAGGTGGACACCGTGACCGTGGACAACCGCGCGGGCGTGCGGGCGGCGGTGAGAAGGCTGCGTGAGGCAGGCCACCGGCGCATCGCCTTCCTCGGCGACCTCCGCTCGATCTGGACCGCCGAAGAGCGGTACGCCGGATTCGTGGAGGGGCTCGCCTCGGTGGGATGCGTCCTGCACCCGTCTCTCGTGAGGCGCGGCCTGCACGGCGCGGAAGCCGCCCGGGCCGCCACCCGTGAACTCCTGGCCCTCGGACACGCGCCCACCGCACTCGTCTCCGGCCAGAACCTCCTGACCGTCGGGGCCCGCATGACCCTGCAGGAGCTCGGGCTGCAGCGCCGCGTGGCGCTGGTCGGCTTCGACGACCTGCCCCTCGCCGACCTGCTCGAACCCGGCATCTCGGTGATCGCCCAGGATCACGCCGCGATCGGCCGGGAGGCCGCGGGCCTGCTGTTCGAGCGACTCGAGGGCGAGGACGGACCCGCCCGTCACCGCGTGCTGCCCACCCGCTACCTCGCCCGCGGCTCCGGCGAACTCCCCGCTCCCGGGGACGGCTGACGACTTCCCCGTGAACGAGTTGTTTCCGGTGTGTTGACGGCGCGAGCCTCCCGGTGCTTCACTGCCGGAACCGGTACCGAAACCGGTTCCGGAACCGATGCCGGTACCGGTTCCACCGGGTCTGTACGATCAGCCCTTCGGCGCGGGAGGACGTCTCCCGCCCCTGTGCGGAGGGAGAGGAGGTGGCATGGGAGTCACCATCGCCGACGTGGCCGCACGGGCCGGCGTCAGCAAGACGACGGTCTCGCGCGTGCTGAACGGCAAAGGCGAGATCAACGAGAACACCGTCCTGAAGGTCCGCGAGGCGATATCCGAGCTGGGCTATGTGCCGAGCGCCGGGGCAGTCGGGCTCGCACGCGGCACGACCCAGATGATCGGCATGCTGGTCCCGGACATGGCCTGGGCCTGGGCCGGGATCGTGCAGGCGGTCGTCGAGACGCTGGAGACCGAGGGCTTCGGGCTGCGCATGCTGACCTGGAACCGCGGTGAGGAGTCACTGCGCAGGCTCGGTCTGCAGGTCGCCGCCAAGTCGTTCGACGGCCTGCTGGTGATAGAGCCCGAGGGCGCCATGGGGTACATCACGGAACTGCACGAAGCGGGGCTGCCGGTCGTGCTGATCGACGATCGCTTCCAGCGGCCGGGATTCCCCTACGTGGCCACCACCAATCGGGAGGGGGGTGCGCAGGCCGCGCGGCACCTGCTGGACATCGGCCGCCGTCGTCCTCTGGTGGTCACCGGTCCCGAGGCGTTCGGCTGCACCCGGGAACGGCTGGAGGGCTTCGTCGACGTCTACGCGGAAGCCGGGATCGAGATCGGCGAACGCGGCATCGTTCGGGGCGACTTCGACTTCGACCGCTGCCGGAGTGTGGTTGCGCGCGCTCTCGCGGACGGCCTGGAGTTCGATTCGGTCTTCGCGCACAACGACCCTTCGGCGGCCGGCGTGCTCGTCGCCCTGCACGAGGCCGGTCTCTGGGTTCCGCAGGATGTCGCCGTGGTGGGCTTCGACGACGTCGAGATGGCGTCGTACACCTATCCGGCACTGACCACCGTCCGACAGCCGATGAGGGAGATGGGTGAGGCGGCGGCGCGTCTGCTGCTGGACCACGTGCGCGGATCGCCTGAGGCCGTCCCGTCGCGCATCATCCCCACCAGCCTCGTGGTCCGTGGCTCGACGTCGAAGCCGAGCTCGAACTGACGCCACGGCATCGCGACACGCGCGAGGTCAGTACCGCTTCGAACCGTACGTCTCCGCCGACCGGCCCGCCCCGCAGGCGGGGACGGACTCCAGCAAGCCACGGAACCGACCCGACCGGCCCTCGGACAGGGCGGCAGGTCGTCCGCCTCCACTGAGCTCCACCTGAAGCCGCTCAACGCGGCTGCGCGACCGGCCTGTTCACCGGCCGGTTTCACCACCGTCCACGCGGGACCGCGCTCACGCGTCACCGCCGAGGCGCCCTTTCCTCCGGCGCCTTCCGATCCGGAACACCCGACGGCGCGCCCGGCACACCCCGCCCGGCCGCCACTCACCCCGCGTCGGACGTCCCAGCCGCGACCTGCGGCCGACCGTCGATGCCGCCGTCACCGCGGACGGCCTCCACCTCGCGGGCCGCCCCGTCCGGGCCCCGCCTGTTTCCACCCTTCGCCGCCCCCCCCGCGCCCGTATCGCTTCCCACGGCAAGGAGCCGCACCCATGCGTACGACTACTCGTCACACCGTCAGAACCGTTCAGGTCCTGTGCGTCACCGTCACGGCAGCCCTGGTGGCCACCGGCTGCGGCCGGAGCGCCGACTCCGGCACCGGCAAGGACGCGCCCGCGAAGCTCAGCAGCGGCAAGGCCACCGGCAAGGTCGTCATGTGGTCCATGGGCGACACCGACAAGAACCTCGAGAGCCTGGCCAAGAAGTTCGAGCAGCAGAACCCCGACGTCGAGGTCCAGATCACGGCGGTGCCCTGGGACGGCGCCCACGACAAGCTGACGACCGCGATCGCCGGCGGCAACACACCGGACATGTCCCTGGTCGGAACCACCTGGATGGCCGAGATGGCCGCCATGAACGGCTTCCAGGCCACCCCGACGTCGATCAAGTCGTCGGACTTCTACCGTGGCCAGTGGGACACCACCAAGTACAAGGACACCTCCTACGGCGTGCCGTTCATCGCCGACACCACGGCGGTCTACTACCGGACCGACATCACCGCGAAGGCCGGCATCAAGGGCGCCCTGGCCGGCGACCGGGACGGATACCTGAAGGACCTCAAGGCCGTCCAGGCCACCGCCGGCAAGCAGAACCCCAAGCTGCGCCACGCCACCGGGCTGGTGATGGGCTTCAACTCCTGGCTCTTCCTGCTGCCGATGGTGTGGCAGGAGGGCGGTGACATCTACGACGCCGAGACCGGGAAGTTCACCTTCGACTCGCCCGAGGTCGCCAAGGCGCTGGAGTACTACGCGAGCGTCCCGAAGCAGGGCCTGGCGCCGACCGACAAGGCGGACAACCTCCAGGACTTCCGGGACGGGCTGACCGCCACGTACCAGGAGGCCGCGTGGGCCGGCGGCAGCCTCCACAAGGACTCCCCGGAGCTCGACGGCAAGTGGAAGACCATGCCGGTGCCGTACACCAAGAAGCCCGCCGGGTTCGCCGGCGGCAGCGACCTGGCGGTGTTCAAGGACGCCAAGAACTCCGACGCGGCATGGAAGTTCGCCAAGTTCCTCACGGAGCCCGAGAACCTCGCGGCCTATGCCAAGGCCAGCGGCAGCCTGCCCCCCGCCCCCGAGGCGTGGACGGTGGGGAAGCTGACCGAGGACGAGAACATGAAGGCGTTCGCCGAGCAGCTCGAGGTCAGCAAGGCGCCGCCCGCCATCACGACCTGGCAGCAGATCGCCGACGCCATCGACTCCGAACTGGAGAAGCTGACCCTCGGCAAGGCCACCGTCGCCGAGGTGCAGCAGGCGCTGCAGTCCAAGGCCACCAGCATCGGCACCGGCCGCTGAGCACCGACGCATGAGCAGCCCTCGGACGGACGGATGAGATCCATGTCCACGAAAACGCTCCCCAGCCGGGGCGACGCCCAGGAGCAGAGCACCGCACAGCCGGAGCGGAGTGCCGGCCGCCGGCGCTCCGCGCCCCGGGGCACGGCGCGCGGCCGGCAGGCCCGGGCCGCCTGGGTGCTCGCCGCCCCGTTCCTCGCACTCTTCGCGGCCTTCCTGCTGCTGCCGGTGGTGTGGTCGCTGATGATGGGCCTGACCGACACCAAGAGCGCCGACCTGCGCACCCCGCTGAACGTGTCGTTCGTCGGGCTCGACAACTACGTCCGGCTCTTCCAGGACGAGCAGTTCCGTCACGCGCTGCGCAACACCGCCGTCTTCGTCCTGGTCGGCCTGCCGCTGACGCTGGCCGCCGGGCTCGCCGCGGCGGTCGCCCTCGACCGTGGCATCCGCCGCTTCCGGGCCGTGTTCCGGGTCGGTTTCTATCTGCCGGTGATCACCAGCATCGTGGCCGTGGCCGTGGTCTGGAAGACGCTCCTGCACCCGCGCTCCGGACTGGTGAACGCCGTCCTGGGCTGGTTCGGGATCGACGGTCCGTCCTGGCTGACCGACACCCGGTTCGCCCTGCCCGTCATGATCGTGATGGCGGTGTGGCGCAATCTCGGCACCGTCATGATCATCATGCTGGCCGGACTGCAGTCCGTGCCCGAGTCCCTCATGGAGGCGGCCGAACTCGACGGCGCCGGAGCCTGGCAGCGCTTCTGGCGGGTCACCTTCCCGCTCCTGCGCCCCGCGCTGCTGCTCACCGCCGTCACCACCGGCATCGGCTACCTGCAGTTCTTCGACGAGCCGTTCGTGATGACCCAGGGCGGCCCGCTGGACTCCACCCTGTCGGCCACGTTGTACGCCTACGGCCAGTTCGGCAACGGCAACTACGACATGGCGTCGGCCGCCGGCTACGTCATCTTCGTCCTCATCGTCGCGCTGACCGTACTGCAGTTCCGGCTGCTGCGAGACAAGGACTGATTCCCCGTGACCACAGTCGCCTCCTCCGCCACGCCCTCGACCACGGACCGGGCTCTACGACGCCGCCACGTCCGCCGGACCTGGGGACACCCTTGGCTGTACGTACCGCTCGCCGGCACCCTGCTGCTGATGATCGCGCCGTTCCTGTGGATGCTCTCCGGGTCCTTCAAGCCCGAGGCCGACATCCGCAGGACGCCGCCCGTCCTGATCCCCACCAGGCCCACCACCGCCAACTACGGCGAACTGTTCGGCAAGCTCGACTTCACGAGCATGTTCGCCAACTCCGTGACGGTGGCCCTCGCCGTCACCGCGGGAAACCTCCTCTTCTGCTCGATGCTCGGCTACGCCCTGGCCAAGCTGGAGTTCCGCGGACAGCGCGCCGTCTTCCTGCTGGTCATGGGGACGCTCATGGTCCCCGCCCTGGTCACCTTCGTACCGCTGTACGTGCTGGTGGCCAACATGAAGCTGACGGGCTCCCTGCTCGGGCTGATCCTGCCGTTCCTGGCCACGCCGCTCGGCGTGTTCCTGATGCGGCAGTTCATCTCCACCCTGCCCGACGAGCTGATCGACGCCGCCCGCGTCGACGGCTGCCGCGAGCTGGCCATCTTCTGGCGGATCATCCTCCCGCTGACCAAGCCGGCCCTCGCCACCCTGGGGATCATCACCTTCCTCGGCTCCTGGAACAACTTCCTGTGGCCGCTGGTCGTGGCCCAGAACGAGAGCCAGTACACCCTCCCCGTGGGTCTCGCCCTGGCCAGCAGCGGACAGTCCTTCACCCACTTCGGGATCCTGCTCGCGGGCGCGGTGATCGTCCTGCTGCCGGTGATGATCGTCTTTCTCCTCTTCCAGCGCCAGTTCGTGGCGGGCATCGCCACCACCGGCCTGAAGTGACACACCGGCGTCGACCGGCGGCACCCGTTGACCGGCGGCACCCGTTGACCGGCGGCGACCGTCCACCCGGCCGCCATCGACGTCCCGACCCGTCCCGACCGATGACCTGTGACGACTGATGACCTGTGACGACTGATGACTTGGAGCCCACAGTGGGACAGCCCGTCCGCACCGCGGTGTACCTGGATCCGGAAGCTTCCGTGGAAGCGAGGATCGAGGACCTGCTGTCACGGATGACCCTGCCGGAGAAGGCCGGGCAGCTGCTGACGCTCGACGCACAGCACGGGGACCTGGAGGACATCGTGTCGGCCAAGCTGGCCGGTTCGGTCCTGCACGTCACACCCGCGCTGATGCCGGAGGCCATGGAGCTGGCCCGGCGGACGCGGCTCGGCATTCCGCTGCTGACCGGCGACGACGGCATCCACGGCCACTCGTTCTGGCCGGGCGCGACCGTCTTCCCGACCCAGCTGGCCATGGCCTGCAGCTGGGATCCCGCTCTGCTCCAGCGGGTCGCCCGGGTGGCCGCGACCGAGATCGCGTCCACCGGAATCCACTGGACGTTCTCTCCGGTGCTGTGCATCACCCGGGACCTGCGCTGGGGCCGGATCAACGAGACGTTCGGCGAAGACCCCTTCCTGATCGGCGAGCTGGGCGCGGCGATGGTGCGCGGCTACCAGGGGGAGGGCCTGAGCGACCCGACAGCCGTGCTGGCGTGCGCCAAGCACTTCGCGGGCTACTCCGAGACCCTGGGCGGACGGGACGCGAGCGAGGCCGATCTCAGCCCACGCAAGCTGCGCTCGTGGTTCCTGCCCCCCTTCGAGCAGGCGGCCCGGGCCGGCTGCCGGACGTTCATGCTCGGCTACCAGTCCATCGACGGCGTGCCCATCACCGCGCATCAGTGGCTGCTCAACGACGTACTCAAGGACGAGTGGGGCTTCACCGGCACGCTGGTGACCGACTGGGACAACGTCGGCCGGATGGTCTACGACCAGCGGGTCTGCGCCGACCACGTCGAGGCGGCGGCGGTCGCCGTCAACTCCGGCAACGACTTGATCATGGCCACGCCGGCGTTCTTCGAGGGCGTGCAGGAGGCGGTCGCCCGCGGCCTGGTCGAGGAGAAGCAGATCGACGACGCGGTACGGCGGGTGCTGCGGCTGAAGTTCGAACTCGGGCTCTTCGAGGACCCCCGCAGGCCCGACCCCGAGCGGCAGGCGCAGGTGATCGGCTGCCGCGCACACGCCGACCTCAACCTGGAGACCGCCCGCCGTTCCCTGGTGCTGCTGCGCAACGAGGGCATCCTGCCCCTCGAAGGCGGGCTCGCCCCGGACGGAACCGGCCGCGCCGCAGGACAGGGCACACCACGGACCATCGCGGTCATCGGCCCCAACGCCGACAGCCCGCAAGCCATGCTCGGCGACTGGGCGGGCGCCACCGGACAGGTCCCGTGGATGCCCGAAGGCCATCCACGCGAGTCGGTGGAGACGGTGCTCGACGGCCTGCGCGCCGTCGCCCCGGCCGACTGGACCATCACGTACGCCCGCGGAGCCGACATCGAAAGCCTCGCCTTCGACCCCACCGAGTGGTCCACGGGGCCCGACGGCCAGCCGCAGCCGCCCGTCTTCACCCCGGCCCCGGTCGACCAGGCACAGCTCCGGGAGGCCACCACCGCCGCCGAGGCCGCCGACTACGCCGTCGTCGTCGTGGGGGACACCATCGCCCTCACCGGCGAGGTGCGCTCCACGGCCACCCTCGAGCTCCAAGGAGGCCAGCTCGCCCTGCTGGAGGCGGTAGCCGCCACCGGCACACCCATGGTCGTCGTACTCGCCCAGTCCAAGCCCAGCAGCCTCCCGGACTCCGCTCTGAACGCGGCAGCACTCATCGAGGCGTTCAACCCGGGCATGCGCGGTGGCCGCGCCATCGCGGAACTCCTTCTCGGGCTGATCGAGCCCAGCGGCCGGCTCCCGGTCTCCTTCGCCCGCCATGTCGGACAGCAGCCCGTCTTCTACAACCAGGTGCGCGGCCAGCACGGGGACCGTTACGCCGATCTCACCCAGGACCCCCTGTTCGCGTTCGGCGAGGGCCTCAGCTACACCACCGTCACCTACTCCGACCTCACCGTGCACGAGGACGACGTGCCCGCGGACGGCACCGTCCAGGCGACTGTGAGACTCACCAACAGCGGAAGCCGTCCGGCCCTGGAGACGGTCCAGGCGTACGTCAGCGACCTCACCACCAGCGTCACCTGGGCCGAGCAGGAGCTGAAGGCCTTCACCCAGGTCGAGATCCCGCCCGGCGAAAGTCTGGACGTCGGCATCGGCGTCCCCGCCGCACGCTGCTCCCTCGTCACGGCCGACAACCGCCGCGTGGTCGAACCAGGTGACTTCGCGCTCCGCGTCGGCCCCAGCTCACGGCGGGAGCAGCAGCTGAGCGCGCACTTCCGCATCCGGGCCTGAAGCGCCGCTCGCAGGCCGTGCGAAGGCCGCTCGAAGCCCCCGCCCAGCCGATCCCTGACCCGGCTGGGCGGGCCCCTCCGAACCACCGAAAGGCACGCGTGTGTCCACCACACCCCGCGATGCGCACTACCCCGTGGCGCACCTGCGGCCGCCCCGCAACTGGCTCAACGACCCCAACGGGCTGGTCTTCCACGACGGCCACTACCACGTCTTCCACCAGTACAACCCGTACGGCGCGACACACGCGAACCTGCACTGGGGCCACTTCCGCAGCCCCGACCTGCTGACCTGGGAGCCACGGTCGGTCGCCCTGTCCCCGACGCCCGGTGGCGTGGACGCCGACGGCTGCTTCTCCGGCAACGCCGTCTCCGACGGCGACCGCGTCGTCGCCTTCTACTCCGCGCACCGCGAGGACCGCTCGTTCCAGCACCAGCCGGTCACCTGTGCCGTCTCCCACGACGGCGGCCAGACCTTCAGCCCGCGTGGAGAAACGATTATCCCCGCCTGGCCCGAGGGCTGCACCATGTACCGCGACCCGTACGTCTGGCAGGACGGCGACGGCTGGCGGATGCTGGTCGGCGCCGCCCTCGCCGACGGCCGCGCCGCCGCCCTCCTCTACGACTCGCCCGACCTGGAGAACTGGACCTACCGAGGCCCCTTCGCCGCCCGTCACCCGGAGCCCGTCGGCGGCACCGAGGAGCTGACCGGCGACGGCTGGGAATGCCCCCAGTACCTCCCGGCGGCCGGCGGACTCGGGGCCCTCATCTTCAGCACCTGGACCGAACCCACTGGCCCGATGCGGGTCGCGGCCTTGATCGGCGAAGAGCACGCCGGCCACTTCGAGGCCGGCGCACCGGTGTGGGCGGACCACGGTCCCGACTGCTACGCACCCGCCCTGCTGCGCGCACCTGGAGGCAGATGTCTGCTGTGGGGCTGGTCATGGGAAGCCCGCGACCAAGCCTGGGCCGCCGCGGACGGATGGGCCGGCGTCCTCACCCTGCCCCGCGAGATCCACGTCGGCGCCGACGGCACGCTGCGCCAGCGGCCCGCCACCGAACTGCTCGCCCTGCGCGGTGCGCAGACCCTGCATGCCGAGGGCGCGACCGATGGCCCGGAGCCGGTGGACCTCGGTGACGTGGGCCGCGCCTTCGACCTGACGGCCCGTCTGGAGCCCACCGGAGCCGTCGGCCTGCGGCTGCTCACCACCACGGACGGCGCCGAACACCTCGACATCCGCCTGGATCCGGACGCGGGTGAACTGGTCGTCGACCGTGACCACGCCTCCCTGGACCCCCGGGCCCGCGGTGGCTCCTACCGGATGCCCTGCCCCATCGGGCAACCCATCGACCTGCGCGTGGTCGTCGACCACTCCATCGCCGAGGTCTTCCTGACCACCACCGGCCAGGTCCTCACGCTGCGCTTCTACCCGGCAGGGCGGGGCCCGTGGCGACTTCAGGCCCGCACCGCACCGGGCACACGCCTCGGCTACGCGGTCGACGCGTGGGAGCTGCACCCACTCGTGATCAAGACGCCGGCCACCGGCGCCGCAGAGCAGTACTGAACGAACAGGTCTGAAGGAGGATCCTCAATGAGCTCGTACGGTCTTGGACGACGTCAGTTCCTCACCACCGCCATCGGCGTCGCCGCCGCCTGGACCCAGGTTTCCGGCAACGCTGCCGCCGCCACCTCGTCACGCAATTCTGCCGTGCAGGTCTGGCTGACCGACATCTCGGCCAAGAAGTGGCTCGCCGGCCAGAGCGATGTGCTGTTCCGGACGAAGAGCACGGACAACCCGCTCACGATCAAGATCGACGACAGCGTCAAGTACCAGAGGATCCAGGGCTTCGGGGCGGCCATGACCGACTCCTCCGCCTGGCTCATCGACAAGCTGTCCACCGCTGACCGAGCGAAGCTGATGCGGCAGCTGTACGATCCCTCGAAGGGCATCGGCCTCAGCCTGATCCGCACGCCGATGGGCGCCACGGACTTCAACGCCTCCGGAAACTACTCCTACGACGACATGCCGGCGGGACAGACGGACCCGACGCTGTCCCACTTCTCGGTCCAGCACGACGAGAAGTACATCATTCCGGTCCTGCGGCAGGCTCTGGCACTGAACCCGTCCGCCAAAATCATGGCCAACCCGTGGAGTCCGCCAGGCTGGATGAAGACCTCGGACTCCATGATCGGAGGCACCCTCAGGAGTGAGTACGCTTCCGCGCTGGCCGACTACTTCGTGAAGTTCATCAAGGCCTACGGCAAGGCCGGTGTGCCGATCTCCTACATCTCGCCGCAGAACGAGCCCATGGGCACGCCCAGCTGGCCCGGCATGTTCCTGTCCGCCTACCAGGAATCCCAGGTGATCCAGGAGATCGGCCAGGCGTTCGCGGCCAACCGCATCTCCACGAAGATCCTGGCCTGGGACCACAACTGGGATGTGCCCTCGTACCCCGAGACGATCTTCAGCGACCCCGCCGCCTCCCCGTACACGGTGGGCACCGGATGGCACATCTACAGCGGCAACCCGACGTACCAGACGCTGGTCCACAACGACTATCCGGGCAAGGAAACGTACATCACGGAGGCGAGCGGAGGCGTCTGGCAGGGCGACGACGAGACGGCGTTCCATGACGCGCTCGGCACGTGGATCATCAAGGGCATGCGCAACTGGGCGAACGGCGTGATGCTCTGGAACACCGCGCTCGACCCCAAGCTGGGGCCGCTCAACAGCGACACCAACGGCATCCCCATGTGCCGGGGACTGGTCACGGTCGATCCGGACAGCGGACAGGTCTCCTACAACGTGGACTACCACGCACTCGCTCACGCCAGCAGGTTCGTGAAGCCCGGAGCGCATCGCATCTACTCGAACACCTTCGGGGAAGGAAGCATCGAGAGCGTCGCGTTCCAGAATCCGGACGGCTCGAAGGTCCTGATCGCGTACAACTCGGCGAGCGCCGCGAAGACCTTCAGCGTGGCGGACGGAACACAGTCCTTCGACTACACGCTGAACGCCGGCGACGCCGTCACGTTCACGTATGCGGGTCGGCGCAGCGGCGGTACCCCCGCGGCGACCAACGTCTTTGATCCGACCCATGACTTCACGTTCAAGTCGTCGTCCGGTCCGATCACGGTCACGTACGACCCGGCACTCCTGCCCTACCAGAATGCCGTCCGCACCGGAAGCGAGCTGCTCACGTACTCCCTTCCGGTCGGAGCGTCCATCCGGACGCCCGGAACGTCACTGAGCCGTGGCCGGTGGACCGCGACGGCCTCGTCGAGCCCGGACTGGGGTGCGGCCGCGAACGCGATCGACGGCGACATCAACACCCGGTGGAATCTCGGTCAGGGGACGACGAGCGGCGCCTGGTTCCAGATCGATCTGGGACGTCCCACGAGCTTCAACAAGATCGTCTTCGCCACCGGAGAAGGCAGCTCCTTCGACTACGTCACCAAGTACCAGATCTACGTCTCGGACGACGGGGCCGACTGGGGCAGCGCGGTCGCGAACGGCAGCGGGAACATAGGGAAGATCGCCGTCACCTTGCCGGCTCGGACGGCACGGTACATTCGCATCGTCTGTGTCGCGGCATCCGGTTTCTGGTGGGGCATCGCCGAAATCAACGTGTACGGATCCTCGAGCGGCACCGGTTCGATCGCAGCCCCGACAGCGGTGCCCAGGGGCCTCCAGCTGAAGACGTGGACCAGTCCGGAAGGGGCGCAGGTCACCGCGGTGTTCAACGGCACCGCCGGCAGCCAGGGCTTCCCGGTGTCCGCCGACGGCTCGTACACCTACACCCTGCCGAGCGGGACGTCGGCGATGTTCACCACGCAGAAGCTGTCGAGCTTCCCCGCACCGGTCTTCACCAGCCTGAAGCCGGAGCGAGGCATACCGCGTGCCAAGTTCACGGTCAGCGGTTCCCATTTCGGTGACGCGCAGGGGCTGGGTACGGTGCGTTTCGGGAAACTCTTCGCCGAGATCGACAGCTGGTCGGACACGAGCATCAGCGCGTACGTGCCGAGCGGGCTGCCGGTGGGGACGTACGAGGTCTCGGTGAACGGAGCCGGAGGAGCGGACGCGGGTGGAGCCTCCTTCGACGTCATAGACCTGGGCCCGGCGCTGTCGCGGACGGGCTGGACGGCAACGACCTCGGACACGAGCCCGTACGACGACGGCCCCGCGAACATGCTGGACGGCGATTCCGGCACCCGGTACAGCTCCGGAACAGGCCAGTACGACGGTCTCTGGATCCAGGTCGACATGGGGCAGACGCGGACGTTCGACAAGATCCTGCTGGATTGCGGCAGCAACATCGGCGACTACGCGCGAAGCGCGGACGTGTACGTCTCCGCGAACGGAACCGACTGGACCAAGGTCTCGTCCATGGCGGACGGCCAGCGAGTCGAGTTGATTTCCTTCCCGGCCCAGACGGCTCGCCACATCAAGGTCGTCAACACCGGCGATGTCGCGAGCAACTGGTGGTCAATCGCAGAATTGACCGTCTACGGCGCTTGACATGACGGTGCGGCGCCATCGCCCCGGCTCTCGTCGGCCGGGGCTTCTGGCGTCACAGAAGAGACGCGAATTGCTTCGCGACCGATGGCCGTGGCTCGGCGTGCAGTCGCTGATACACAGGTTCTCCGCTGGCGGAGAACACCACGCGGGCCGGCTGGGGAGGAGTAGGCGGCGGCCACGACGTGTGCGCCGTCCACGACGGCGTGCTCGTCGCGGGTCACAGCGGTCACGGACCTGTCCGCTGCGGTGAGAGCGGAGCGGTCCCCGAGCCCGACGCCGTCACCTGACACCGCCGCCGGTGCGTCGCGCTCACGCCGGGCCGGCCGGCCGCTGCCGCAGGGTGACGTTGTCGTCGTGGTGGACGACCTCGTCGAAGCGCAGCCGCAGCCCGTGCCCGGCCAGCGGGCCGGCCACGATCGCGTCGAGCTGTTCGCGGTGTTCCTCGATCTCGACCGGTTCCACGACGGGATTCCTCTCTGCTGCCGGCCGCCCGCGCCCGGGTCGGCCCCGTTCCCGAATCTGCATCACGGAGAACAATAATCTCTGGAAGTTGCTTCCGTGGAATCTAAATGGTTTGCTGGGCGGGCGGCCGATCCGGGGCCTTGGTTGCCTGCTCCAGCTGACCGGGCCTGTGAGCCGCTCCAGCGGAGCGCGGCCATCACCCTCCGGATCGGGCGTGCCTCGGAGAGTCCTCGTCGTCAGGAGTGAGTGTCATGACCGTGCCCGCCTTCCACTCGGTCGCCTGGTTCGAGTTCGGCACCGGCTGGGCGCCGAGGTGCTGATGGAGCCGGTCTCCGACTCCGCGGGCTTCACCTTCGCCCGGCTGCGGGACACGGCCGGCCACTACTTCGGCGTCTTCTCCGCACCCGCCCCCTGACCGGCCGTGCGGGCCCGCACGGCACCCGCCGCACGGCCTGTCCCCCCACACACGTCCTCACAGTTCCCCGACCGGGAGGCCCCAGATGTCCGACGCCGGCGCCGCCAGCGAAAAGATCCCCGTCCACGTGTACGGCGGCCCGACCACCCTGATCGAGTACGGCGGGCTCAGGTTCGTCACCGACCCCACCTTCGACCCGCCCGGCGAGTACCCCATGCCCCTGCCCGGCGACCACAAGCTCGTCAAGACCGACCCGTCGCCCGTCACCGCCGCCGACCTGGGCGGCATCGACGCCATCCTGCTCTCCCACGACACCCACGACGACAACCTCGACAACGCCGGCCGCGCCTTCCTGTCCGAGGTGCCCGTCGTCTTCACCACCGAGGGCGGCGCCGGTCGTCTCGGCGGCGACGCGCAGGGGCTGGCCTTCTGGGAGACCGCCGAGCTCCGGCGGCCCGACGGCGGCACCGTGACCGTCACGGGCGTACCCGCGCGGCACGGCCCCGTCGGCTGTGAACCGGTCACCGGCGACGTCGTCGGCTTCATGCTCACCTCCGACGACCTGCCCCCGGTCTACGTCAGCGGTGACAACGCCGCACTGGAGCACGTCAAGGAGATCGCCGGGAGGTTCGCTCCCGTCGACAAGGAAGGCCGGAACGAGATCGAGGCCGCGTTCACCGAAGCCGGCCTCGCCGACCGCCTCGACTTCGCCCGATAGTCCCCACCCCCCCGCACAAGGATCCAGGAGCAAACGACATGAACAGCGCGAACATCGACGTCGCCCGCACCTACTTCCAGGCCGTCCAGGCCGGAGACCTGGCCGCTCTCGGCGAACTCCTCGACGCCGACATCGTCTGGCACCAGCCCGGCGCCAACCGGTTCTCCGGCGAGCACAAGGGCCAGGGTGCCGTCTTCCAGATGCTCGGCAGCATGATGGAGACCAGCCGGGGCACCTTCGCCATCGACGAGATCCGCACCCTCATGGGCAACGGCGACCTGGTCGCCGCCACCATCCACTTCACCGGCAGCCATGACGACGCGTCGATGAGCATGGACGGCGTCGACCTCCTGCGCATCGAGAACGGCAAGATCACCGAGATGTGGCTCTTCTCCGCCGACCCGGCCGCCGAAGACGCCTTCTGGGGCTAGAAGTACCACTCACGAGCGTTCCACCGGCGGCGGGCCGAGGGCGCACCATGTCCTGCCGGCCGATGTCCCCCTCGTCCGGCCCCGGCCGTCAGCCCACCGGCACCGCAGAGCCGTCGCGGCTCACGGTGCCGGTCGGCCGTGCTGCTTCGGCGCCCGCACGGCCGGCAGGGGTGTCTGCGCGGCGGCCCTCCGCTCCCCGTCCAGGGCGCGTCCGGCTGCCCGCAGCGTGCTGAGGACCGCCGTCACCTCGCGTACGGACTGCTCGGGAATCACCGACCCGATACGCAGTTCCAGCTCCTCCTCGAAGACCTTCAGCGCCCCGTCCACCAGCTTCCGCCCCTCGGGTGTCAGCTCCACGATCGAGGAACGGCGGTCGTTCGGATTGGCTCGCCGCTCGCACAGGCCCGCCGTCTCCAGGCGATCGACCACCTTGCTCGTGCCGCCCACGGTGATCGAGAACTTCTCCGCGATGTCCTGGATCCGCCGCCCGGGCTGCCGCAGCAGCAGGTGCAGCACCTCGAACGAGGTCAGCGGCAGGTCGTACTCGGCCTTCAACCGCCCCTCGATGCCGTCCCACAGCTCGATCTCCAGCGAGACCAGCTCCCGGTACAGCCGCTTCAGGTCGGCGTCAGCCATCACTCGTCTTCCGAAGAATTATCTTCCATGGACAGGTTAATTGTAGGCTACCGCTTTTCAGGGGAGGACACCCGCCGGAGCGTGCACGCCGTGGCGCAGACGGGCGGCGTCCCGGCTGGGGGGGCGCGCCGAGGCGGCGGCGGTACTCGCGGCTGAACTGTGACGGGTTGTCATAGCCGACGCGGTGGCCGACTCCGGTGACGTCGCCCGGGTGGCCGGGAGCAGCAGCCGGGCCTCCTGGAGCCGGATCTGCTTCTGGAACTGGATGGGGCTCATCGCGGTCACGGCCTGGAAGTTGCGGTGGAAGGCGGAGACGCTCATGCCGGACATCCGCGCCACGTCCTCGATCGGAAGGGCTCGGCGTAGTGCTACCCGATCCGCCGTCCCGTTCGTGGCCGGACCGGAGCGCGGCGGTCAGCCGGGTGGTGCCGGATGGACGAGGCGGCCGTGGAAGATGAGTGAGGCGGCCTGTTTCAGGCGGCGGACGCGGATGCTGACCTCGTAGGCGTCGATGCCGTCGACGGCGGCGACGCGGGTGGTCAGATAGCGGTAGAAGTCCTCGGCGTCGCGGCAGATGACGGTGGCCATCAGGTTGTGCCGTCCGCTGACGGCGCCGGCGAAGGCGACCTCGGCGTGCCGGGCGAGTTCCTCGCCGGCCTGTTCGAGGCGGGCGGGGGCGACGCGCAGCCAGAGGGTGGCGTTGAGCGCATGGCCGAGGCGTTCGGGCAGCAGATCGACGTCGTAGACGAGCGTGCCCGAGGTCTCCAGCGCCTCCAGCCGGCGGGCGACGCGCGCGTGGGACCAGCCGGTGAGCCCGGCGAGGCGGGTGTGGGTGGTACGGCCGTCCTCGGCCAGGGCGGCCAGCAGCGGGGCGTCCTCGTCCGTGGGGGTCCGCAGGGGGCCGGCGGGGACGGGGGGCCCGTCGCCCGTGAGCTGCCGTACCTGGTCGGGGGTGAGGCCGGCGCCGTAGCCGGTCCATTCGCTGGTCCCCGTCTCGCCGAAGGTGTGCAGGACCAGGTCGATGCCGACGTCGAGGACGGAGGCGGAGCGGGGCAGCTGGCGCAGCAGGACGTCCTCGCGTTCGGCCTCCACGGGGGAGCGGATCATGCAGATGATCTCCGAGCCGCCGGAGGCCAGGCCGGCGTAGGCGATGTCCGGACGTCTGGCCAGGGAGTCCGCCAGCGGCCCGACCCGGTCGGGGCGGGAACGGATGCGGGCCACCCACCGGGCCTGCCCGTGCACCGCCGGATCCACCAGACCGACCACCCGCATCACCCCGCTGCGGCGCAGCGCGTGGTAACGCCGGGCGGCCGTCTGCTCCGACACCCCGGTCACCTCGCCGATGCGGCGGAACGGGGCACGGGGCGCGCACTGCAGGGCGTGGAGGATTTTCCTGTCCACAGCGTCGATCATGGAGGGAGTCTTCCATGCACTCCCCGTCGTGTAGAGGTTTTTGTTCGCTTCGGGTCGCTGAGTTCATGGCCGAAGGCTTCGAGGCGGATGCTGGTCCACGTCCTGAGGGAAGGACGTGACTCCCATGAGCACGCGGGCGGTCTGCGGGCCGGCCCGTCCGTGCGGCGGGGCGTCGCCGCCACTCCCTGACCGGCCCGGAGCGTCTTCCTCGCATCCCCCTGCGGGCGCTCCGGACCCCGGGCCCCGCCGCACGGACGAGGCGGCCCGCAGGTCAGGGCCGCCCGCCCCCGGCACGGCAGCCCCGTGCGCCCACCCCTGCCCCACCCAACCGACCGCGGCACCACCACGCCGCACGGGAGAAAGCGGAGAATGTCCGTGAACGCCACCACAACGGCGATCAGGCCGACCGACCGGCGGGCGGCCACCATCGTCGTGGCCTGCCTCGGCGTGTTCGTCGCCTACCTGCCGATCACCACCGTCGCGGTCAGCCTGCCCGCCATCCAGCGGGCACTGAACACCTCGACCGCCCAACTGTCCTGGGTGCAGGACGCGTTCGTCCTGCCCATGGCGGCCTTCATCCTGACCGCCGGAGTCTTCGGCGATGTGCACGGCCGTAAGAAGGTCTTCCTGTCAGGACTGTTCTGCTGCGCGGCGGGCGCGGCGGTCGCCCTGTGCGCGCAGGACATCCAGACGCTGTGGGCCGGACAGGCCCTCGCCGGTCTCGGCTCGGCCGCGCTCCTGCCCACCACCCTGGCGCTGATCAGCCACGCGGTGCCCGACCACCGTGAGCGCGGCAAGTTCATCGGCATGTGGGCCATGGCCCTGCTCGCGGCCCTGGCCGTCGGCCCGGTCATCGCCGGCGTCATCCTCGATCACTTCGCCTGGCGCTGGATCTACCTGCTGTCCGTTCCCCTCCCGCTGGTCGCGCTGGCCGTCGCCGCCCCCCTGCTGACCGACTCGCGTGCCCAGCACGGGCGCAAGCTCGACTGGCCCGGCCAGATCACCGCGGCCGTGGGCATCACGGCGCTCGTCTACGGCGTGATCGAGGGCGGCGCCGACTCCTTCACCGCCCCCAAGGTGGCCGCCGCCCTCGCGCTGGGCGTCGTCGCGCTGGGCGCCTTCGTGCTGGTGGAGCGGCGCAGCGCGAGCCCCATGCTGGACCTGGCGGTGTTCCGCAGCGCGGCCTTCACCGCCACCGCCCTGATCGCCCTGATCACCTTCCTCGGACTGATCGGCTTCTTCTTCGTCCTCAGCCTGTACTTCGGCATGGTCCAGCAGCTGGGCACCCTGGAAGCCGGCGCACGGCTGCTGCTCGTACCCGTCGCCGCGATCGTGGCCGGAGCCCCGGCCGGACGACTGATGCACCGCGTCCCGGCCCGCTGGATGATCACCGCAGGTCTGCTCCTGATCGCCGGGCCACTGCTGGCCATGACGGACCTCGACGCCGACACCTCCTACGGCTCGATCGCCTGGCGGCTGATCGTGCTGGGCGTGGGCATCGGACTCGTCACCACGCCGATGACGGCCACGGCCGTCGCCGCCGTGCCGCACCGCCTGGCGGGCATGGCCTCGGCCGCCAACAACACCTTCCGCCAGGTCGGCGGCGCGCTCGGCCCGGCCGTCCTCGGCGCCCTGCTGTCCACCCGAGCCGTGCACACCCTGCCCGGCCACCTCGCCGACGCCGGTGTGACCGGCGCCCAGGCCCACACCGTCGTGGCCACCGCCGAGGAGGGCGGCCTGGGCGCGGTCGCCGGGATGGACCTCGGCTCCACAGCCGGTCAGGTCTACGGTGCCCTGGGCGAGTCCCTTCTCGACGGCCTGCGGTTGTGCCTCGTGGTGGCCGCCATGCTCGCGGTGCTCGCCGCAGCGTGCGCCGTCGTCCTGCTGCGCCCTTCGAAGCAGCAGGTCGCAGAGGGCGCGGCGAAGGACGGGAGCGCGGCACGGCTCGGTCGCCCGGACGCCGCCGAGGACGCCCAGGCCGGCCCGGCCCAGCCCCTGGGACACCAGCGCGCCTGACCGGTCGAGGAGGGGGAGGGGCATCGTCCGCGCCGGTCAGGTACCGGGCCGCGGACGATGCCGCTCCCCGGCCGGGGCCGCTCTTCGGCCGGTGCCGCTCCCCGGCCGGGGCTCACCGCGGGGACGGGGCGCAGGGAGGGGCGGTCAGCTCCACGGCACGAGGCTGTCACTTTGTGTTACCCTGCTACTTTTGCGTGCTCGTGACACTCAGGCCCTCCGATATCGGATGCTCATTCCCGCCGGGCCTTCTTCGGTACGTTCCCCCTGCGGAAGGCTCTCCATGACTCACCCCGCCCGCCCCGGCACCTCCGTCGGCGGTCCCGCCCCGTCCGTGGCCACTGCCCCCACGGTGCCTCCGGTCGCCTCCTTCGCCGGTCTGGGCCTGCCGGCCGAGGTGCTGCGAACGCTTGACGACCTCGGTGTGCGCGAGCCCTTTCCGATCCAGGCGGCCACACTGCCCGAGGCCCTCGCGGGACGCGACGTCCTGGGGCGCGGGCGCACCGGATCGGGCAAGACGCTCGCCTTCGGCCTGCCGCTGCTCACCCGGACCGCCGGGCGGCGCGCGGAACCGAAGCAGCCCCTCGCCCTGGTCCTGGTGCCCACCCGGGAGCTGGCCCAACAGGTCACCGAGGCGCTCGCGCCGTATGCCGACGCGCTGCGGCTGCGGATGGCCGCGGTCGTCGGCGGCATGTCGGTGGGCCGGCAGGCCGCCGCGCTGCGCGACGGGGCCGAGGTCGTCGTGGCCACGCCCGGCCGTCTGCACGACCTCGTCGAGCGCGGGGCCTGCCGCCTGGGCCGGGTACGGATCACCGTCCTCGACGAGGCCGACCAGATGTGCGACATGGGCTTCCTGCCGCAAGTCACCGAGGTGCTCGACCAGGTGCACCCCGAGGGCCAGCGGATGCTGTTCTCGGCCACTTTGGACCGCGACGTCGACCAGCTGGTCCACCGCTACCTCCACGACCCCGTCGTCCACTCGGTGGACCCTTCCGCGGGCGCGGTCACGACGATGGACCATCATGTACTGGTCGTCCACGGCCCCGACCGTTACGCCGTGACCACGGAGATCGCCGCCCGCGACGGCCGCGTCCTGCTGTTCCTGGACACCAAGCACGCCGTCGACCAGCTCACCCGGCATCTGAGGGCGAGCGGAGTGCCCGCCGCGGCCCTGCACAGCGGCAAGTCCCAGCCGCAGCGCACCCGGACCCTCGCGCAGTTCAGGAACGGCCAGGTCACCGTCCTGGTGGCGACCAATGTCGCGGCCCGTGGCCTGCACGTCGACGACCTCGATCTCGTGGTCAACGTCGACCCGCCCACCGACCCCAAGGACTATGTGCACCGCGCCGGCCGCACCGCCCGAGCCGGTGAGTCGGGCAGCGTCGTCACGCTGGTGCTGTCGGGCCGGCGCCGTGAGCTGAGCCGGGTGCTGGCCGAGGCCGGCATCGAGGCGACCGTCACCAAGGTGCGCTCGGGAGAGGCGGCGCTGAGCCGGATCACCGGGGCGAAGGCACCCTCCGGCATCCCGCTCGACGGCGGGCCCGCCGTACCCCGGCCCAAGAACACCAACGCTCCGTTCCGCGGCCTGGGCACGAGCAAGGACACCTCCCGCGGGGCCGGCGGCACGTCACGCAGGGCCGCCGAGGCCCGCAAGCTCGCGGAGGCCCGCAAGGCGGCCCTGGTGCGTCGCGGCGGCTGAGAGCGGCTGCGCGGGGACCCTGCCGGGCCGTAGCCATGACGGTGTCGGCGCCCAGCACTGCGCTCGGCATGACAAGCTGTGCATCCCACTGCCCGAACCCAGGAGATCACCATGACCGCAGAGTCTGCGTCCACAGAAGGTTCGGAGCCGGCTGACCCCGAGACGTCCGCACTGGCGCCCGACAGCGACGGCCACTACGACCTGAAGCGCAAGTTCCGGGAGGCACTGGCGCGCAAGCGCGGTGCGCAGGCGGACGCCGCCGACCCTGCTGCGAACGCCGAGGGGTCGAAGGTCCGCGGAGCGCACGGACCGGCCGCGAGCCAGCGGTCGTTCCGGCGCAAGAGCGGCGGCTGAGCCGATCAGTTCCTTGATCTGCCGGCGCGACAGGCCGGTGCCGTCGACGGCACCGGACCTCCCGCGGCAGACGCCGCAGCCGCCCCGCCCGGACGTCGGCAGATCCCCGGCTTCGGCCCGCAGCGCGGCCTCGTTCGTGCCGGGCGGTCAGGAACGCACCCGGACGCTCGACACGGCTGCCCCGTCACGCGAGACGCGCGCCGCGCAGGAGCAGGAGGGCGACATCGGAGGCGGCCAGGCCCAGGCAGCACAGGAAAGGGGTCCGGCTCCGCCCGCCCGGCCACAGCGCGACGGTGAGTGAGAGTGCGCAGGCCGCCGCGAGCCCGGCGCGTGCGGGGATGCCGACCGGTCCCGCCGGGCCCAGGACCAGCACGGCCGAGCCTGCGGCCAGCGCCGCCGCCGCCAGTGTCCGCGCGCCGCGGTGGCCACCGCGTTGGGGCAGGCCGCGGATGTCCGCCGCGAGGTCGTCGTCGATGTCCGGCAGGACGTTCGCGGCGTGAGCACCCACCCCCAGCAGCGCGGCGCCCGCCGACGCCCACCAGTGCGGCCACGGGCTGCCCGGCAGGGAAAGAGAGACGAACGCGGGGAGCAGCCCGAAGGCGACCGCGTACGGCAGCCACGACCAGACGGTGCGCTTGACGCCGAGGTTGTAGCCCCAGGCCGCGGCCACGCCGACCAGATGCGCGCTTCCCGCTTGCCACCCGTTCGCGAGGGAGAGCGGCACACAGGCCGCGAGGGCGCAGCCGGCCGCGATGGTCACCGCCCGCGCGGACGCCGCCCCGGTCGCCAGGGGCTTGTCGTGGCGCGTGGCGGCCACGTCGCGGTCGGCGTCGATCACGTCGTTGCTCCAGCCCACCGACAGCTGCCCGGTCAGCACCGCCGCCGCGATCAGTACCGTACCGGCGCCGCCCCGCCCCGATGCGGCGGCCAGCGCGGTCACCACCGCGGTCACGGCCGCCGAGGGCGCGGGGTGAGCGGCCAGCAGCAGGCCGACGGCGCGCCCGGCCCCGCGGCGAGGGCCCGCGGTGGCCGGAGTGGACGAGGTTCCGACGCTGTGCACGCCGTCGAATGGTAGGCGTGGCCGCCTCGCTCCCTCGGCTGCCACACGCGAAATGCCCATGATGTGCGCCTTGTGAGGATTCGTCATGCTCCTCTCTATTCTTGCCGAATGACGCGTATCGCCGCTGTCCAAGGAGTGCTGCCGGCCCACCGCTACCACCAGCGCGAGATCACCGATGCGCTCGCGGCGATGTGCTCCCGCGGAGCCGGAGTCCCGCCGGGGGACCGCGGCGTGCTGGACCGTCTGCACGCCACGTCCTGTGTCCGCACCCGTCACCTCGCCCTGCCACTGGAGCGGTACGCCCTGCTGCAGGGCTTCGGCCAGGCCAACGACCTGTTCATCGAGGAGGGCCTGCGGCTCGGCGAGGAGGCACTGCGAGGCGCCCTGGACCGGGCCGGGCTCGTCCCGCACGAGGTGGACCTCGTCTTCACCACCTCCGTCACCGGTATCGCGGCCCCGTCACTGGAGGCCCGGCTGGCCGGGCGGCTGGGGCTGCGGCCGGACGTCAAGCGCGTGCCGGTCTTCGGCCTGGGCTGTGCCGCCGGTGCCGCCGGGCTGGCCAGGATCCACGACTACCTGCAGGGCCATCCGGAGCAGGTCGCGGTGCTGCTCTCGGTCGAGCTGTGCTCCCTCACCCTGCGCCGGGGGGACACCTCCGTGCAGAGCATGGTGGCCGGCGCGCTCTTCGGCGACGGTGCCGC
The DNA here is from genome assembly GCF_042898825.1 of Streptomyces sp. NPDC000345. Lineage (NCBI taxonomy): Bacteria > Bacillati > Actinomycetota > Actinomycetes > Kitasatosporales > Streptomycetaceae > Streptomyces > Streptomyces sp. NPDC000345. The sequence continues at coordinate 299,294 of NZ_JBIAZE010000005.1, read as the reverse complement.
CGCGCTGGTCGCCGTCGGCCGGAACCATCCCCGCCTCCAGGAGTACGCCGGACCCCGGGTGGTGGCCACCCGCGGCCGCCTGTACCCGGGCACCGAGGACGCCCTGGGCTGGGACATCGGCGACAGCGGCTTCACCATCGTGCTCGGCGCCGAACTGCCGGAACTGGTCCGGCTCCACCTGGGCGAGGAGGTGCGCTCCTTCCTGGCCGCACACGACCTCAAGCCGGACGACATCACCGGCTGGGTCTGTCACCCCGGCGGCCCCAAGGTGCTGGAGGCCCTCCAGGAGACACTCGGCCTCGGGCCCGACGCGCTGGAGCTGACCTGGCGCTCGCTCGCCGGCGTCGGCAACCTCTCCTCCGCCTCCGTACTGCACATCCTGCGCGACACCCTGGCCCTGCGCCCGCCCCCGGCCGGGACACCCGGCCTGCTGCTGGCGCTCGGGCCGGGCTTCAGTTCCGAACTCGTGCTCCTGCGCTGGTAGGTGACGGATGACCGGCTACACCCTGCTGATCCTGCTGGTGGCCGCCGAGCGGGTCGCCGAACTCGTCGTCGCGCGACGCAACGCCTCCTGGAGCCGCGCGCACGGCGGCGTGGCGTACGGGGACGGCCACTACCCGGTGATGGTCGCCCTGCACACCGGACTGCTGGCCGGCTGCCTCGCTGAGACCCAGCTCGCCGAGCGGCCCTTCCAGCCGCTGCTCGGCTGGCCGATGCTGGCCCTCACGTTCGGGGCGCAGGCGCTGCGCTGGTGGTGCATCAGCACCCTCGGACCTCGCTGGAACACCCGCGTCATCGTCGTGCCCGGCCTGCCGCTGGTCAGCACCGGCCCCTACCGTCTGCTGCGCCACCCCAACTACCTCGCCGTGGTCGTGGAGGGACTCGCCCTGCCGCTGGTCCACGGAGCATGGCTGACCGCGACCGCCTTCACCCTGCTCAACCTGCCCCTCCTGACCGTCCGGCTCCGCTGCGAGAACGCGGCCCTGGCCCGGTCCGCCCCGTCTTCGGCCTCCGCGACCCCGCCGTGCTCGACCTGCTGATCGTCGGCGGCGGGCCGGCCGGACTCGCCACCGCGATCCACGCCGCCCGCGCCGGACTCGAGGTGGCCGTGGCCGAACCCCGGCCGACGCCGGTGGACAAGGCCTGCGGCGAAGGGCTGATGCCGGGCGCGGTGCGGGCCCTCGCCGAACTGGGCATCGCCCCGCCCGGGCACCCTCTGCGCGGCATCCGCTACCTCGACGCCGAGGACGACGGCCGGCACGCCGAGGCCGGCTTCCGCCACGGACGCGGCCTGGGCGTGCGGCGTACGGACCTGCACGCGGCTCTGGCCCGGCGGGCGGCGGAACTGGGCGTCCCGGTGCACCCGGTCAAGATCGACGCGGCGACGGTCCGCCAGGACGCCGGCAGCGTCACCGCAGCCGGGCTGACGGCCCGGTACCTCGCCGCCGCCGACGGCCTGCATTCGCCCGTCCGCCGGCACCTCGGCCTGGACCTGCCCGATCCGCGCCCGCACCGCTACGGGCTGCGCAGACACTTCACCATGGCGCCCTGGACCGACCACGTCGAGGTCCACTGGTCCGCGCGAGCCGAGGCCTACGTCACCCCGCTGGGGCCCGGGTTGCTCGGCGTGGCCATCCTGACCGGCGAGCGGGCACCGTTCGACGTGCAGCTCGCCGGCTTTCCGTCGCTGGCTGCCCGCCTGTCCACACACGCCTCCTCGGCCGTCCGCGGTGCGGGGCCGCTGCGGCAACGGGTCCGCGGCCGGGTGGCCGGCAGGGTCCTGCTGGTGGGCGACGCCGCCGGATACGTCGACGCGCTCACCGGCGAAGGCATCTCCCTCGCCCTGGCCGGTGCCGCCCAGCTCGTCCGCTGCGTCCGAGGCGGCCGGCCCCTGGACTACGAACACGCCTGGCGCCGGGCCTCACGCCGCCACCGTCTGCTCACCCACACCTTGGTACGCCTCCGTGGCCACCCCCGACTCGCCGGCCTGATCGTCCCCGCCGCCGTACGCCTTCCCTCCCTGTTCACCGGGCTGGTCAACGGCCTGGCGTGAAGCGCGTGTGGCGGTGTCGCCGGTAGAGCTCCGGTCCGGACCACGACTCCGGGTTCCCCGGACGAGCTGCTCGACCGGTTCCGCTCGGCGGTCGTGCCCAGCCCGGGCGGTGTGACGCACCACCTGTTCTGTTCCGGCGAGATGAGGCGAGGGCCCACGGGAGTCCAGGCTGCGACGGCGCCGACCGGCAACTCCTCCGGCTTCGGCAGCGACTGAAGGCCATGACGACCAACACGGGACACCGAACCCGAACCCAGCAGCACCGCCACCGCCGGCTGCGGCCGGCCTGGGGACGGCCGGCCGTCCTCGCCCTCGTGGCGGGGGTCACCGCCGGCGCGACGCTCGGCGGCACGGGCACCGCGTCGGCCGCGGCAACGATCACCGTCGCGGCGGACGGCTCGGGCAACTACACCACCGTGCAGGCGGCCGTGAACGCCGTACCGTCCGGCAATTCCTCACGCGTCATCATCTCCATCGCGCCCGGCACCTACCGCGAGAAGGTGACCGTGCCGGCCGACAAGCCCTATGTCACCTTCCAGGGCACCGGCAGCAGCCGCAGCTCCACGAAGATCGTGTACGGAGTGGCCTCCGGCAGCCCGAAGGGCGACGGGACCACCTACGGCACGGGCGGCAGCGCGACCGTCACCGCCTACGCGGACGAGTTCCAGGCACGCAACCTCACCGTCGCCAACGACTTCGACGAAGCGGCGCACGACTACGCCAACGAGCAGGCGGTGGCGCTCTACACCGCCGGCGACCGGACCGTGCTGGACGGCGTGATCTTCGACGGCAACCAGGACACGCTGCTGCTGCACAGCCGGTCGACCTCGCTGCGGGCACGGGTGTACATCAACAACGCGATCATCAGCGGCGACGTCGACTTCGTCTTCGGCGGTGCCACCGCCGTCATCAACAAGACGGCGATCACGGTGAAGAGCGACCGCACCAGCTACGGGATCGTGTTCGCGCCGTCGACGCCGGCCGCGTACCACGGCTTCCTGGTCATCAACAGCTCGATCACCGGGTCCGGCACCACCGGGGCGACCTATCTCGGCCGCCCGTGGCACGCGGGCGGGGACGCGTCCCTCGACCCCGAGGCGATCGTCCGCAGCAGCTCGCTGGGCGCCCTCGTGCGCAGCGCGCCATGGACCGACATGAGCGGGTTCTCCTGGAAGGACGACCGCTTCGCCGAATACGCCAACTCCGGTGCGGGAGCGGGCACGGCGAGCTCCGACCGGCCCTTCCTGACGGCGAGCCAGGCCGCGGACTACGAGATCGCCGACTGGCTGAACGGCTGGACGCCGTCCGCGTAGACCGCGAAACGAGCAGCCCCTGTCGCCGCTCGGAACCCATGTCTGGCGTTTCGCCGTACGGCACCGGGCCGGCTCACCCCGCCCGGTGCCGTCGGGAACAGCCGCTTCCCGTCGCGCACCTGCGCGCCCTCATCCCGTACCCGCTCCGGCCGCCGCGTGCCGCTCTTCAGGCTCGGGACTCGTCGCCGCGGGGGGCTCGGCCGGTCCGGGGCGTGCCGGGCGGCGGATGGCCAGGGTCCAGGCGGTGGCGGCGAGTGCGGTCACCGTGAGGGCGGCCAGCAGCGGGGTGGTGTGGGATCCGGCGCTGTCGGCCGCCCGGGCGACGGGGTTGGGCAGGCCGAGGCGGTCGGCCAGCCAGCCGAGGGCCGCCGTGCCGGTGAGCAGGGCGCCGGCCAGCCGTAGCGCGGGCTGGACGCGCAGGCGCGCGAGGACCAGCAGGGAGGGCAGGGCGAGACAGACCAGCAGGAGCTGGACCAGCTCGATGCCGAGGTTGAAGCCGAGGAGGCTGGTCACGAGCTGCCCGGTGGACAGGTGCATCTCGGCCAGGACGAAGGAGAACGCCATGCCGTGGCCGAGCCCGAAGACCCCGGCCACGAGCGCCTCCTTGCCCGGGAAGAGGGGGCGGACGGCGTGGATCGCGCCGACGAGGATGCTGGCGGCGATGAACGCCTCGACCGGCCGGCCGGGGATGTCCAGGCGGCCGAGCGCGGTGGCGGCCAGCGCGACGGAGTGGCCGGCGGTGAAGGCGAGCGTGGTGCGGCCGATCCGGCCGAGCGCGGACCGGACGCCGACCAGGCCGTCCCAGCGCCGTCCGCCGGCCGCGAGCGGTGCGGGCAGGAGCAGGATCAGCAGGAACAGCAGGTGGTCGGTGCCGGTGAGGATGTGGTCGCCGCCCAGCCTCACCATGGCGAGGAATCCGCGCCAGGCGCTGCCGTCGTCGAGGTCGACCTTCAGGGCCGGGACGGTCATGGTCCGGGTGTCGATCCGGATGGTGCCGACCTGGGTGGCGCCCTCGCCGCCGATCTGCCCGGCGGCCCAGTCCTGACGTACCGTCACCAGAGCCGTGTGCGTGACGACTTGGTGGACGATGACGTCGTAGCCGAAGGTGAAGTGGCGCACGTCCGCACCGGCCGGCGGGGTGAGCACGACCTCGGCGACCAGCTCCCGGTAGGGGCCGGTGGAGGTCTGCTCGGTGCTGCTGAGACGCAGGCTGCCGGTGCTGACGTCCCAGGCCTCGCCCCCGGTGGTGGCCGGGCGGATGTGCCGGCCGAGATAGGTCCGGACGGCCTCGGCCCTACCGGACAGCGTGGCCTGGGTGGTGTCGCTCAGATCGATCCCGCTGGCCCGGGAGAAGTCGTCGGCCGGAAGTTCCAGACGGGCACTCACCGAGGCCTGGTACACGTCGAGCTCCACCACCGAGTGCGGCATCGGATGCGCGGCGGCCGGCGACGCCCCGGTGAGGAGCGCCGCCGGTACCGCGATCGCGATCCCGGCCACCAGACGCAGTGCTGTGGTCAGCCAGTTTCGCGGTCGGGTCATGAGAAGGAGAACTCGCTGCCGTAGTCGCGGGTGTGGTCCCGGTACACGGTGTGGTAGTGGACCTTGTCCTGGTAGACGAAGCCGTTCTGGCAGACGAACTCGATCCACACGCCGGGGCCGTCGATGCGGACGTAGTCGCCCTGGGTGTCCAGACCCGTGCCGCCGGAGTAGGCGATGTAGGTCTGGTCGAGCTCACGCGTGTACGTCTTCATGAGCTGCTTGGCGGTGGCGTCGTCCACACCGGCGATCCACGGGTGGATCGCCGCCAGGACCAGCTTCTTCTGCTTGGGCGACAGCGAGGCGGCCCTGATGCCCTGCTTGGTCTCCGGGAACTGGCCGTCCTCGCCCGGGCCGAGCAGCACGTCGCTGAACGACTCGGACAGCTTGGCCGCAGCCAGCTGCTCCGTGCTCAGGCTGCCGGTCAGCTCCAGCAGGCCGTCGCGGAACGTCCCCAGCGGCTCGTACGTGGTGCCGTCGTCCGCGGTCCAGCTGGTGGGCTCGACGCCGGTGAAGAACGGACTGGCGCCGGACACCTTGCCGTCCTTGTAGGTGATGTTCACCGCGAGGTGGTGGCCGCCGAAGTGCAGCTGCCACGTGCCGTCCGCCGACGGGGTGCCCAGGAACGCCAGGAAGTAGATGTCACTTCCGTACCCGCCGCCGCCGGCACCGCCGCCGGGGTCGCCGGACGGCGGGGTGCCCGTCGGGGCGTCGGTGGCGGTCGCGCTCGGGTCCGCCGAGGCGGAGGCGGTGGCCGAGGGGTCGCTCGACGTGCTGCCCGACGGCGCGGAGGGCCCGGAGCCGGAGCTCTCCGCCGAGGCCAGCTGGTCGTCGGCCAGGAGGGTCTGCAGGACGTGTTCGTAGCCGGTGTCCTTGCCGGTCCCCAGTGCTGTCTTCAGCACGTTCTTCAAGGCGGCCAGCTGCTCGTCGCTCAGCGAGCCGGTCTGGATGCCGGGCCGGCAGGACGAGCCGCACGGCAGGTTCGACCACGCGGTCGCGTTCGCCTGGGAGAAGTCCAGGACCGTCTCCGCCTGCTGGTCGGAGTCCAGCGTGTTCAGGAACGCGTTCGCGGCGCTGACCACGGCCGCGACGCCGGTGGCCTTCTTGTCGACCGGATAGTGGACGCCGGCCTTCTTCGCGTCGCCCGTGGTCGTCGCCGCGTTGGCCGCCACGAAGCCGCCACCGACGAGGACCACACCGGCGGCCACGCCGGCTATGCCCCGCCAAGTCCGTCGGCTACGCGCCCGGCTTGTTCTCTCTCTGCTCACGAACAACTCCCTGAAGACAAGAGTGGGTACGGTGCGCCGACTTGGCGGGCGGCACCGTCGAGGACACGCGCGTGATGGATGAGAGGACTATCAGCAAAATTGTTGACAGCTCAATGCGCGAGTCCCGGGGCGCGTCCCATTTGGATGGCGGAGGCCGCATATCGATGAGAAGTACTTGGCTCGTTGACAGGTTGCTCTCATCGCGGCTTCAGCCGCCGTGACGGCGTCGCGTCACGTCCGGCGGTGACGTCGGGCGACGGACGATCCGCCCGGACACCCCTTGGGAAGAGGGGTGCCCGGGCGGCACGTCAGCGCTCCGGGTGTCACCGCGCGCCCGGCCCGGTCCCCAAAGTCGTCCTCAGGGTCGGGTGACCCGGCGCAGTCCGGCGCTCATGCCGACACCGTGATCGTGGAGCTCCCGCTGCTCTGGTAACCCTCGGTCGCGAGGATCATGTAGTACTTGAAGCTGCCGAGGGGCATCCCCGCGCGGGCCCAGGCGTCGAAGTGGTTGCCGGTGGTGATGGTGCCGCCCGTCCGCTTCGACTGCCGCACGCTCCAGTACTGGTTGAAGGTCTTGGTGCCTTCGACGGACGGCGCGTTGTACCGCGTCGTCTGGTAGATGTCGTACGTGCCGCCGTCGCTGGTGACGGTGCCCTTGTACGCGCCCGTCGGCCGGTAGGTGCCCCAGTTGTCGACGACGTAGTACTCGACGAGCGGGTTGGACGTCCAGCCGTAGAGGGCCAGGTAGGCGTTGCCGGAGGGGCTGAAGCTGCCCGAATACCTCACGGTCCTGCGCGAGCCGTTGCTCCAGCCCTTGCCGGCGACGAAGTTCCCGGTGTTCCTCCAGCTCGTGCCGTAGGTGCCGCCGGAGTCCAGGGTCATGGAGACCGTGCCCTGCGCGTCGGTCCAGAACGAGTAGTAGAAGCCGTTGTTGGTGCCGGTCTGGTTCGTGGTGATGACGGTGGCGGCGCGGGCGGTGCCGGGCAGTACGAGAGCCGATGCGGCGCCCAGCAGCATGGCGCAGGCGGTCCTGCGGGTCGTCGGGTGTGCGGGTACGACGTTCATGCGAGGGTTCCTCCTCCTCTTGGTGAGGCCGGGAATGTGGTCGCAGTGTTGACCTGCCCTCATCAAGCGTCAATAGTTTCGGCATCTGTTACGAAATGTTTCGACGCCGGAGAGCGTGTGATACATGGGTTTTGGCCACGCCACTCTCCTCGGTCGCGGTGATCACGGCCTTGGGGTGAGGATGACCCAGGACCTCGCCTCGAATGTTTCGAAGAATTTCCGGTGGAACTCAGTCCGTGCCCGGAGCGCGGCGCAGTTCGGAGGGGGCGCCGGCCGACTGGGCACCCTCCTCCCCGAGGCGGAGGGTGTCGTCGGCGGTCAGCTGAACCACGTACACATGACCCTTCTCGCACGTCAGCGAGGAGTTCGAGCGATCGGTCGGGTGGCTGGTCACCGCTTCGAACGTGGCCGTGGAGCCACGCACCCCCCGCAGTTCGAGGGCCTCCGTGCAGCCCACCTCGCGTCGGGTGCCGACCTCGGAGACCTCGCTGACCTGCTTGCCGGCGATGTCCCCCTTGGCGGCGGTGTGCAGGGTCAGAGTGACCACGAAGGAGTCGGTGCGGGGCTGGAGCCGCCCGTCGGCGTCGGGGTTGCCGGGACCCTCGCCGGTCCAGACGCCCTCCCATTTCCGGGACAGCGCGGCGGTGGTGGTGGAAGCCGTCGGGCCGCTCGTCGGGTCCGCCCCGGTTCCCTTCTCCCCGTCGCCGTCGCCGAAGGGGCGCAGGAGCAGTACGGCGGTCGTGGCGGCGACGGCACCGGCGGTCACCGCGACGACGGTCCGGGCGGTCCGCCGACGCCGGTGAGCGGCGGCGGGCGGTGGGGCCGCCACGGCGCCCGGATGGTGCACGGGATGCACGGGATGGGCGGCGACGGCGCCGGGATGCATCGGCGGGGTCGCGGCCGCCCCGGCACGCACCGGCGGAGTCAGGGGCGGGGGCGGGGGCGGCACCGTGGCGGGGGCCGTCGCGCAGAGGGCCGAGACCTCCGCCGCGCGGCGGGTGAGGTCGTCCTGGAGCCCGGGCGGCAGGGCGTGCTCCCAGCCGCCGGACTCCCGCTCGCGGGGCAGAAGCCCGGTCAGCTCGGCGCTGCCCGGCCGGTGTTCCGGCTGCTTGGCCAGGCAGCGACGGAGTACCGGCACCAGATCATCCGGCACACCGTCGAGGCGGGGGTCGTCGTGGACCACCCGGTACAGCAGCGAGGCCGCCGAGACGTCCTCGCCCGGATGCTGGAACGGGCTGTCGCCGGTCGCGGCGTACACCAGGACCGCGGCGAGCGAGAAGACGTCTCCCGCGTCCGTCACCACGCCTCCGGACACCTGCTCGGGGGCGAGGTAGCCGGGCGATCCGATGACACCGCCGGTGCGGGTGTGCCGGGAGTCGTCGGCGGCACGGGCGATGCCGAAGTCGATGAGCATCGGGCGCTCGCGGGCCAGCAGGATGTTGGACGGCTTGACGTCCCGGTGCGTGAGACCGCAGGCGTGCACCGCGCCCAGGGCGGCGGCGAGTTCGGCGGCCAGGGCGCGCAGGGCGGCGGGCGGGAGCGGGCCGTGCGCCATGACCCACTCGGCGAGCGAGGGCGCGGCGACGTACTCGGTCGCCAGCCACTGCGGACGGTGGCCGGGCCGGCTGAAGTCCACGACGGACACGGTCCAGGGAGAGCGGACGCGGTCGCTGCTGCGTATCTCGCGGGCGAAGCGCGGCTCGAAGTCCGGCGCCGCGGCCAGATCCGGGCGGACCGTCTTCAGCGCCAGCGGGCGGCCCGCCGGGGTGCGCGACAGGTACACCTGGCCCATGCCGCCCGCGCCGAGCCGCGCCAGCAGCGGGTAGCCGCCGACGGCGTCCGGATCCGTGGCCTCCAATGGCTGCACGTACGTTCCCCCTTGTCCCTCACCCCGTGTCCGCTCCCTCGCGGCACGGCGCCGCCGTGCGGGAGAGTGCGGGCGCGCAGAAGAATACGGCGGCGGGCGGGGCGGCCGCGGAGGGAGGGTCCGCCCCGACGCCGTCGCGCTCAGCTCGACGGCAGGCGCGTGACCGTCAGGTCGAGCCGGCGGCCGAACTCACTTCACCGCCGGCCGTCAGATCGCCACCCGCCCCGGGTTTGCGGTGATCTCCCCCGAGCAGGCTCTGGAGGCGTCTTCCAGCCGCCCGTTCCCGTACCTGGACCCAGCTCGCCGACCGTCGCAGCCGCTCAAGGAGGAATCCGTGGCCGTCGTGCCCACGACCGAGATCGACATGTTCGCGACCTCGGACCAGCGCACCCGCTACGAGCAGTACCGGCACCTGCGGGAGCTGGGCGCCGTCGTCCGGCTGCGCGAACCGGACGTGTACGCGATCACGCGCTACGACGAGGTGAGAGCCGTGCTGGCCGACCACGGCACCTTCCTCTCCGGCGAGGGCGTGGGATTCAACGCCGATGTCAACCGGATGATGCGGGGCGTCACCCTCGTCAGCGACCCGCCGGAACACGACGTGCTGCGCTCCGTCGTCGGGGCCGGACTGCGGCCCGGCTCCCTGCGCGGGCGCAGTGAGGAGATCGCCGGGAAGGCGCGCGACCTCGTCGCCGAGGTCCTCGACCGCGGTGAGATCGACGGTGTCACCGAACTGGCCCAGGTGATACCGATGCTGGTCATCCCCGACTTCCTCGGGCTGCCCGACCGCAATCGTGAGCACCTCTACGCGTGGGGACAGGTGGGCAACGACCTCCTGGGCCCGGTCACCGAACGCACCCCGCACAACATGGAGATGACGCGGCGCCTGTTCGAGTTCGCCCACGAGCTCGCGGCGAACAGGGAACTCGCGCCCCAAAGCCCCGGCGCCGCCATGCTGGAGGCCGCCGACCAGGGGGTCATCCCCAAGGAGAAGTGCCCCCTCCTCCTCGTCGACTTCATCGGCCCGTCGCTGGAGACGACGGCCGCGGCGATCGGCCATCTCCTCGTCGTCTTCGCCGAGCGCCCGGACCAGTGGGCGGCACTGCGCGCCGAGCCCGGACTCGTGGCGTCGGCGATCAACGAGCTGCTCAGATTCGAGAGTCCGGTGCGCGGCCTCACCCGCGTCGCGGCGCGCGACACGGAGCTCGGCGGGGTGACGATCCCGCAGGGCGCCCGGGTGTGGGCCCTCTTCGCCTCCGCGAACCGTGACGAGCGCAAGTGGGAGCGCGCGGACGAGTTCGACTTCCGCCGCAACCCCCGCGACCACCTCGCCTTCGGACACGGCGCGCACGGATGCGTCGGCCACGGCGTGGCCCGCCTGGAGCTGCACGCCCTGTTCCACGCGCTGCTCGAGTCCGTCGAGCGCGTGGAGTTCACCGGTGATCCGGTGATCGCGGAGAACACGATCCTGAACACGTACGCCGAGGTCCCCGTCCGGCTCGTCGCGAGGAGGACGGCCTGAGGCGAGGACGACGGCCTGACGCGAGGGGCTGCGGTCTGGCGTGAGCGGCTGCCGGCGACGGGCGACCGGCGGCCGCTCCCGAGGCCGTGTCGGCGGGGCAGAGGTCGGTGAGAGGGCAACCGGGACCGGGTCTCGTGGGTCTAGCCCATGTGACACCTCATCAGGCTCCGCCGTGAGGAGACGGCGGGCCCAGCGATCCCTGAGGGGGATTCCATGCGCACCCGCCCCGCCCTCGCCCTCCTGTCCCTTGCCACCGCCCTGTCCGCCGCGCTGGTCCCGGCCGCCCGAGCGGCGGACCGAGCCGCGTCCGACACGACGTTCTCGAACGTGGTCGTCAACGGAGGCAAGGACATCGTGCTCGGCCTGACCACCCGCAAGACCGTCACCCTCACCTGGACGGCGACCGACCCGGACGGCGTCCTCGCGTCCTGGGCCTATCTGTGGCACGGGCCCAACACCGACGACGCCGACGCCATCCTGCCGGCCTACCCGCCGGCGGGCACCTGCACCGTGTCGCCCACCGACCGCACCACCTCCACCTGCAAGGTGAGCTTCGGGGTGGACGCCGCGCGGGACTTCGACCACAACGGCCTCGCCGGGACCTGGCAGGTGCTCGCCGGCGCGCAGGACGCCGGCGACGACTGGACCGAGATCGACGCCGCCGGGACGGCGCGGTTCAAGCGGTACGCCAAGGTGACGGTGAACGCCTCGCCCGAGCCGGTGAAGAAGGGCAGGACCATCACGGTCACCGGCAGGCTGACCCGCGCCGACTGGGAGAGCGGCACCTACACCGGCTACCGGGACCGGCCGGTGCTGCTGCAGTTCCGCAAGAAGGGCAGCTCCACCTACACGACCCTGAAGACCGTCACCAGCGGCAGCAGCGGCACGCTCAGGACCACCACCAGGGCCGGCACCGACGGCTACTTCCGTTTCCTCTTCACCGGCACCGCCACCACCGGCCCGGCCACGGCGGCGGGCGACTTCGTCGACGTCAGGTGAGGGTGCGGGGCGGCGCCGCGCACGGCCGTCGGCTCGTCGCGCCGCCGGGTTCACGCGCGGGCGCCGCCCGAGCTCTCGCGGATGATCAGCTCGGTGCCGGTGAAGGTCGCGGCGGCGGGCCGGTGGTCGCGCTCCAACCGGCCGCGCAGGAGCTCGAAGGCGTCGCGGCCCAGTCCCTGGAAGTCCATGCGGACGGTGGTGAGGGAGGGGGTGAGGTACCCGGCGTGCGGGGCGTCGTCGAAGCCGATGACACTGACGTCCTCCGGCACCGGCCGCCCGGCGTGGTGCAGGGCGCGCAGCACGCCCAGGGCCAGGTCGTCGTTGCCGCACAGGACCGCCGTGACGTCCGGGTCGCCGGCGAGCCTTCGGCCCTCGTCGTAGCCGGCCCGCGCGTCCCAGCCCCCGCCGCCGAGGGGCCCGGGCGGGGTGACGCCGGCCGCCTCCAGGGCCGCCCGCCAGCCCTGGGCGCGCGGGCCTTCCGCGTGCCCGGTGCCCGCTGACGTGGGGATGGCGACGTAGTGCACGGTCCGGTGCCCGAGCCGCAGCAGGTACGCGGTGGCGGCACGGGCCGCCTCGCGGTCGTCGGCCCACACGGCCGGACGGGGCGGAGTCCGGCCGTGCGGCGGCGCTTCGACGACCGCGGCGCACGGCACGTCCGCCGGGACCCGGCCCAGTGCCGTGGCGCCGAGTCGGTCGAAGCCGATGACCATCAGTCCGCCCCCGTCGGCCGCGGCCGAGGAGATCGTGCGGTCCAGGTCGTCCTCGGGTGTCAGCACCTTCACGCCGAGCGAGTAGCCCGCGGCGCGGGCGGCTTCCTCCAGGCCCTGAAGGGTGGCGGCATAGCCGTGGAGGGTCGTGTTCGACGTCAGGACGGTGACCGACCGGGTCACGCCGCTGGCCAGGGCGAACGCGGTGGGGTTGCGTCGGAAGCCGAGCGTCTGGATGGCCGCCTCGACCCGCTTGCGCGTCTCCTCGCGGACGTTCGGGGAGTGGTTGATGACCCGTGAGACGGTCTGGTACGAGACGCCCGCGGCCCGGGCGACGTCCCGGATGCCGGCCGCCTTCCGGGGCTCCCGTCCGGGGCCCGAGTGGCTGCCGGGGCTTGTGTGACCGGTCACATCCATGTCAGGATTGTCAGCGGTGACACCACCGCCCGTCAAGGGAAGGACCGCACCCGCGGGAGGGAAACCGCGTTGACCACCGCTGTCGGAGCAGCCGAGCGGTCCCTTCTCTGGTCCCATGACGTCCTCGGACTGCACGCCGTGGCGGACTCCGCCGGGGCCGTCCGGCTGGGGGCACCGGGCCAGGACTGGAACACCCTGCTCCCCCTCGTCGAGGTCACCGCGACCGGCCACGGCCGCACCTGGTCGGGAGAACGCTTCATCGACACCGCCGTCGGCGGCCGTCTGGCCCACCGAAGCCACGAGACGGTCCAGGACGGGGACGGGCAGTGCACGACGTTCCGGCTGGCGGACCCGGTGACCGGGCTCGGCGCCGACATCACCCTGCGGACCCGCCCCGGCGCCGGCTTCCTCCGCTCGCAGGTGCGCCTGGTCAACGAGGGAAGCGCCCCGCTCCGGCTGGAGAGCGTGTCGAGCCTGGCCCTCGGCGGCATCGGGGACGCCGTGGGCGGGCTCGACGGCCTGACCCTCCACTGGGCGGACAACGACTGGCTCGCCGAGTGCCGTTGGCGGCACTCGCCCTTCCGCGACCACGTCGTCTCCCTGAGCCGGCCGGCCCACGGCCACGAAGGACGCGGCTGCTTCGAGCGGTACTCGCAGGGCAGCTGGTCCACGGGACGGCACCTGCCGATCGCCGCGCTCACCGACCGGGCGGGCCGCGCCTGGCTCTGGCAGATCGAGTCCAGCGCGGGCTGGCGCTACGAGACCGGCGAACGGGAGGGCGCCGCCTACGTCGCGCTGTTCGGACCCGACGACGCCCATCACCAGTGGCACCAGACCCTGGCACCGGGCGAGGAGTTCACCACCGTCCCCGCCGTCCTCGTCGCAGCCCGGGGCGGCGGCCTCGACGCCGCGTTCGGTGAACTCACCGCCCACCGCCGCCGGATACGCCGCGCCCACCCGGACCACACGGCACTCCCGGTGATCTACAACGACTACATGAACACCCTGATGGGTGACCCCACCACCGACAAGCTCCTGCCGCTCGTCGAAGCGGCGGGCGCCGCGGGCGCCGAGGTCTTCGTCGTCGACGCGGGCTGGTACGACGACGACGGCCAGGGCTGGTGGGACGCCGTCGGCGCCTGGGACGCCTCGGGCCGCCGCTTTCCCGGCGGCATCCAGCGGGTGCTGGACGCCATCAGGTCGCACGGGATGACCCCAGGACTCTGGCTGGAACCCGAAGTGGTCGGCGTGCGCAGCCCGTTGGCCCGCACCCTGCCACCCGAGGCGTTCTTCCGGCGGGGCGGAGTCCGGGTCACCGAACACGGCCGGCACCACCTGGACCTGCGCCACCCCGCCGCCCGCGCCCACCTCGACCGGGTCGTCGACCGGCTCGTGGACGACTGGGGGGTGGGCTATCTGAAGCTCGACTACAACGTCAACATCGGGCCCGGCACCGAGAACGGCACCGAGAGCGCGGGCGCCGGCCTGCTCGGGCACCACCGCGCGCACCTCGACTGGCTGGGCTCCCTCCTCGACCGGCACCCCGGCCTCGTCCTGGAGAACTGCGCGTCGGGCGGGCTGCGCATGGACTACGCCCAGCTCGCGGTCGTCCAGCTGCAGTCCACCAGCGACCAGCAGGACCCCCTGCGCTGTCCGCCCATCGCGGCCGCGTCCGCCACCGCGGCGACCCCCGAGCAGGCCGCCGTGTGGGCCTACCCCCAGCCGGACTTCGGCCCCGACGAGATCGCCTTCGCGCTCACCGGCGCGCTGTCGGCCCGTGTCCAGCTGTCCGGGTTCCTCGACCGCATGAGCCCGGAGCAGTTCGACCTGGTCCGCTCGGCCGTCGCCGTCCACAAGGCCCTTCGCCCGGAGATCCCCCGCAGCCTTCCGTTCTGGCCGCTCGGGCTTCCCGCGTGGGAGGACACCTGGATCGCCTCCGGTCTGCGCGGCCGGGCCGCCACCTGGCTCGCCCTGTGGCGCAGGGCCCCGGCCGCCGACGCGGGAGCGGGAGCCGAGCGCCCACGCGACCGGCACGGAGCCGACGACGGCACCCGCGCCGTCACGCTCCCCCATCTGCGCGGCGTCCCCCTCCGCCCCACGGTGCTCTATCCCGCCGCCTCCGGCGCCACCCTCGCCTGGGACGCCGCCGCGGGACGGCTCACCGTCTCCCTGCCCCGCCCCGGCACCGCCGTGCTCCTGCGCCTCGCCGCCGAGCCACCGGCCGGGGGCGACGAGGTGTGACCGGGCAGGAACGCGCACCCCGCGGCGGGACACTCCCCCGCCCGCCACGGCGTGCGGGGGAGTGTCCCGCCCGTGCGGACCGTGACGAGCGGCCGGAGGCGGCGGTGCGGGCGGCGGTACAGGCGGTGGTGCGGGCGGACAGCCGAATGTCGTCGTCGGCGAGCAGCGGCCGCACCGTGTGAACCTGGCCGTTCCCGGCCGGGCACACCGCCGGCCGGGCAGGCGACGAGAGCGGGTCGGGTGCACTCGGCCAGGCCGGCGCGCAGGTCCCGCCGTATGCCGGCGTGAGGGGCCGACCGGGGTTGCCCTTGGGCGAGCGGAAAGGGGGCCTCGGACGTGGTCACGCCCCCTCCGCCAGGGCGCGCCCGCCCGGGTGCCCGCGCCGACGGCGACGGGCCGTCCGCGGCTCGCCCGACGGCCGTCCGCGGCTAGCGGGACGGGTGGGCCCCGTGCCCGGGGAGAGGGGGGACGGGCCGTCCGCGGCTCGCCCGACGGCCGACCCCGGCTCGCCGGACGGGCCCGCCCCGCGCCCGGGGAGACGGGCGAGGGCCGACCGCGGGCTCGCCCGAAGGCCGAGCCTTCGGCTCGCCGGACGGGTGGGCCCCGTGCCCGGGGAGAGGGGAGACGGGCCGTCCGCGGCTCGCCCGACGGCCGTCCGCGGCTCGCCCGACGGCCGTCCGCGGCTCGCCCGACGGCCGTCCGCGGCTCGCCCGACGGCCGTCCGCGGCTCGCCGGACGGGCGGGCCCGGTGCGGTGGACCGCGTGATGCGCGCCGGGCGCGCCGGGGCAGCGGCGGGATCGTCGTCCGGCGGGGGTTGCGGCGGGTGCCGCAGGGGCGTTCCCTGGAAGTAACCAATGGTGAAGCCAGAGCGCCTGGGACTACGCAGCGGGCCGAGGGGCCCGGTCGCGGTGTGTGTTCTCCCGGCAAGGGCCTCGGTCAAGCAGGCCGTCGTGGTCACCCGGCGTTCGACGCGGAGGTGATCCAGGTGAAAGCCGTTGTCTACGAGAAGCCCTTCAGCGTCACCGTCAGGGACGTCGACGATCCGCAGATCCAGCATCCGAACGACGTGCTGGTACGCGTCACGTCGACCGCCATCTGCGGTTCCGACCTGCACATGTACGAGGGCCGCACGGCGGCCGAGTCCGGCATCGTCTTCGGGCACGAGAACATGGGCATCGTCGAGGAGACCGGCGCGGGCGTGACCTCCTTGTCCAAGGGCGACCGGGTCGTCATGCCCTTCAACGTCGCCTGCGGATTCTGCAAGAACTGCCTGGCCGGGAAGACCGGCTTCTGTCTCACGGTCAACCCGGGCTTCGCCGGCGGCGCCTACGGTTATGTGGCCATGGGGCCGTACAAGGGCGGACAGGCGGAACTGCTGCGCGTGCCCTTCGCCGATTTCAACTGCCTGAAGCTGCCGCAGGGTGAGGAGTTCGAGACCGACTTCGTGCTGCTCGCCGACATCTTCCCGACCGGCTATCACGGATGCGAGCTCGCCCAGGTGTCCCCCGGCGAGAGCGTGGCCGTCTTCGGTGCCGGTCCGGTCGGGCTGATGGCCGCGTACTCCGCGCTGCTGCGCGGTGCGTCGAAGGTGTTCTCCGTCGACCGGGTGCCCGAGCGGCTCGCCAAGGCCGAGGAGATCGGAGCCGTTCCGATCGACTTCACCAAGGGCGACCCGGCCACGCAGATCAAGGAACAGACCGGGGGCGAGGGCACCGACAAGGGTGTCGACGCCGTCGGCTACCAGGCCCAGGCGCACGACGCCAGCCACGAGGAACCGGCCGTCGTCCTCAACACGCTCGTCGAGACCGTGCGGCCGACGGGCATGCTCGGCATACCGGGCCTGTACGTGCCCTCCGACCCGGGCGGACCCGACGAGAACGCCAAGCACGGCCAACTCCTGGTCTCCATCGGCAGGATGTTCGAAAAGGGCCAGCGGATGGGCACCGGGCAGTGCAACGTCAAGCAGTACAACCGCCAGCTGCGTGACCTGATCATCGCGCGGCGCGCCAAGCCCAGCTTCGTGGTCTCCCACGAACTGCCGCTGGAGGAGGCGCCGCGCGCGTACGAGAAGTTCGACCAGCGCATCGAGGGTTACACCAAGGTCGTACTGCATCCCGGTCACGCCCTCGCGGCGTAGCGCCGGACAGGACACCGAACGGTCCCCGCGCGGCGGCCGGCCGGCAGCCCGGGCCGTCCCCGGCAGCCGGCCGGCCGTGCGCGGGCCGACAGGGGGCGAGGAGGCGGTCATGGCCGGGAAGCCCGTCGGTCCGACGACGCCGGGTCCCAGGAAGTCCAGCGTCGGCCTGCACGCCATCGCCGAGTCCACGCGGTACTCCCTGGCCGAGATGGGGCCGAAGCGGAGCCTGCAGACACTCCTGAAGGTGAACCACGTCGACGGCTTCGACTGCCCGAGCTGCGCCTGGGGCGACCCCGACCCCGAGCACCGCAAGACCGCGGAGTTCTGCGAGAACGGCGCGAAGGCCGTCGCCTGGGAGGCCACGCGCAAACGCGTCGGCACGGCGTTCTTCGCCGAGCACTCCCTGGCCGACCTGCGGCAGCGCGACGGCCACTGGCTGGAGGCGCAGGGCCGGCTTGCCCGGCCGATGCACCTCGCCCCCGGCGCGACCCACTACACGCCCGTCTCGTGGGAGGACGCGATCGCGCTCACCGCCGACCGCCTGCGCGCCCTCGACGACCCGGACCGTGCCGTCTTCTACACCAGCGGCCGCACGAGCAACGAGGCCGCCTTCCTCTACCAGCTGCTGGCGCGCAGATTCGGCACGAACAACCTGCCGGACTGCTCGAACATGTGCCACGAGTCGAGCGGCGACGCCCTGAGCGCGACCATCGGCGTCGGCAAGGGCCTCATCACCTACGCCGACATCACCGATCACGCGGACCTGATCATGATCGTGGGCCAGAACCCCGGCACCTGCCACCCCCGTATGCTCACCGCGCTGGAGGACGCCAAGCGGCGCGGTGCCCGGATCATCGCCGTCAACCCGCTCCCCGAGGCCGGCTTCGGGCGCTATCACAACCCGCAGACCGCGCGCGGCCTGGCCGGCCCCGGGACGAAGATCGCCGACCGCTGGCTGCCGGTGCGCGTCAACGGCGATCTTGCCCTGTTCGCCGGTCTGAACCGGGCCCTGGTCGACCGGGAGGACGCCGAGCCGGGCTCTGCCCTCGACCACGAGTTCATCGACCGCTACTGCGAGGGCTTCGAGGCGGCGGCAGCGGCCTGGCGCGCCCTGGACTGGTCGCACCTCGAGACGTTGACCGGCCTCTCCCGCCGTCTGATCGAGGACTGCGCCGCCGACGTGCTCGCCGCCGACAGCGTCGTCGTCTGCTGGGCGATGGGACTCACCCAGCACCGCAACGCCGTGGCCACCATCCGCGAGATCGTCGACTTCCTGCTGCTGCGCGGCAACGTCGGCCGTCCCGGCGCCGGACCCGCCCCGATCCGCGGGCACAGCAACGTCCAGGGCGACCGCACCGTGGGCATCTGGGAGAAGATGCCGGACACGTTCCTGGACAAGCTCCGTGACGAGTTCGGATTCGATCCGCCCCGGGTCCACGGCCTGGACACCGTCGACTCGATCAGGGCCATGCGCGACGGCCGGGTCGACGTGTTCATCGGCCTCGGCGGCAACTTCGCCGCCGCCACGCCCGACACGGAGGTCACCGAGGCGGCACTGGCCAACTGCGGCCTCACCGTCCACATCGCGACCAAACTGAACCGGTCGCATCTGTGCCACGGCACCGAGGCGCTCCTCCTGCCCTGCCTCGGCCGCACCGAGCGCGACCGGCAGGCCACGGGCGAGCAGTTCGTCACGGTCGAGGACACGATGGCGATGGTGCACGCCTCGCACGGGCGGCTCCTGCCCGGATCACCGCACCTGCGCAGCGAGGTGGCGATCGTCGCCGACCTCGGACACGCGCTCTTCGGAGAAGACCTCGGCTGGCGCGGCATGCGCGACGACTACGCCGTGATCCGCCGCCACATCGAGCACGTCATCCCCGGATTCCACGCCTACGAGCAGCGCGTCCGGCAGCCCGGCGGCTTCATGCTGCCCCGGGCTCCGCGCGACTCCCGCACCTTTCCCACACCGACCGGCAGGGCGGTCTTCACCGTCAACCCGCCGACCGCGTGCGAGGTACCGCCCGGACACCTGCTGCTGACGACGGTACGGTCGCACGACCAGTTCAACACCACCGTCTACGGGCTCGACGACCGCTACCGCGGCATCAAGGGCGGACGCCGGGTCGTCCTCCTCAACGGGGACGACCTGCGCGACCTCCACCTCCACGACGGAGACCTGGTCGACCTGGTCAGCGTCAACCCCGACGGTGAACGCCGCGCCCCCGGCTTCCGCGCCGTCCGCTACCCGGCCCCGCGCGGCTGCGCCGCCTCCTACTACCCGGAGACGAACGTGCTGGTCGCCCTGGACGCCACGGCCGAGATCAGCAACACCCCGACGACCAAGTCCGTCGTGATCCGGGTCGAGCCATCCGCCGGGTCCGGTGCCGCGACAGCCCTCTGACGACGGGGCCGGGCCCGACACCTGCCTCGGCCGCGACACCTTAGGCCGCCACCGCTTCACCGACGGCGACGGGGAGGGCCGGATCGCCGGTCACGACTCCCGGGCCCGCGGCTGACGCCCCGCACGGGCGAGGGCCGGGGACCCGCTCAGCCGGGGTCCCGGCCGCCGGGCAGGGACTGCTCGAACCAGACGACCTTGCCCGTGCTCACCCTGGTCGCCCCCCAGCGCCGGGACAGGTGGTCGACCAGGAACAGACCCCGGCCGCCCTCGTCGGTCAGGCGGGCGTGCCGCATCCTCGGCACCACCGGCGAGTCGTCGCCCACCTCGCAGCGCAGCACGTCGGTGCGCAGCAGCCGCAGGGTGATGGGCCGGGAGGCGAACCGCACGGCGTTCGCCACCACCTCGCCGACCAGGAGCTCGGTGGACTCCACCAGGGGGTCGAGGTCCCACAGGTGCAGCGTCCTGCGGATCAGCCGGCGGGCCTGTCCCGCGGTCTGCGGACGAGGAGCCATGTACCAGTAGGCGACGGTCTCCGGGAGGAGGCCCTCGAAGCGGGCGGCGAGCAGCGCGACGTCGTCGTCCCGGTCTCCCGCGCCGAGGGCGCCGAGCGCGTCGTCGCACAGCTCTTCCAACGCCGGGGGAGTGGACCGCGAGGCGGTCGTGTGCAGCCGGGCGCGGAGCCGTTCCACACCGGTCAGGACGTCCGAGTCGCGGGACTCGACCAGACCGTCGGTGTAGAGCAGCAGGGTCGCCCCGGCCGGCGCGTGCATCTCGACGGACTCGAATCCGCCGCCGCCGACGCCGATCGGCGCTCCGGGCGGGACCCGCAGGACCTCGCCGGTGCCGTCGGGGTGCAGGAGCACCGGCGGCGGATGGCCGGCGTTGGACAGCAGCAGCCGGTGCAGCACGGGGTCGTACAGGGCGTAGAGGCAGGTCGCCGTGTGTTCGCTGCCCAGGCGCTCGGCCTGTTCGTCGAGGTGGTGCAGCACCTCGTCCGGGGGCAGGTCGAGCCCGGCCAGGGTCTGCACGATGGTGCGCAGCTGGCCCATGATCGCGGCCGAGGTCATCGAGTGGCCCATCACGTCGCCGATGACCAGGGCGACGCGGTTGCCGGGCAGCGGGATCGCGTCGTACCAGTCGCCGCCGACCTGCGCGGTGCGCGAGGACGGCAGATAGCGGCTGGCCAGCCGGACTCCCGGCGGCTCGGGCAGCGACGGCGGGAGCATGGTGCGCTGCAGCGCGTCAGCGAACGACGCCTCGCGCGCGTACAGGACCGCCTTGTCGATCCCGAGGGCGGTGTGGGTGGCGAGCTGGGAGGCGACGAGGAGGTCGTCCCCGGTGAAGGCGGGCCGGCCGGGGCGGCGGACGAGGACGACGCTGCCCATGACATGGGTGCGCCCGTGCAGCGGGGCGATGATCAGCCGTCGTCCCGGCGGGACCGCCCGGGGAACGGCGGCGGTCCCCAGCAGTTCGGCCACGGCGGAGGCGAGGCCGGGGGTGTTCCCGAACGCGGGCCGTCCGTCCCGCAGCAGCCTGGCGAGCGGGCCGGTGGCCGACGGGCGGACGACCGCCGCCGGCTCGACGGTGTCACCGGCCGGCGGGGCCGGCCCGGCCAGGGCCGCGCCGTGCGGGGGTGTGCGGTCCGTGGCGTGCAGCCGCAGGACGCCGGGGGCCGCGCCGTGTTCGTCGCCGACGGGCAGCGGCGTGTACAGATGGACGAACGCCCGGTCGGCGAACGCCGGGACGGCCGCGCGGCACAGTCCGTGCACCGTCTCGTCGAGGTTCATGCCGCCGGCGATCCGCCGGGTCGCCGCGTCGAGGTAGCGGAGCCTGTCGGTCTGCGGCCCGGCGGCGTCCGGGCGCGGCCGTGCGGGCGCCGCCCCGGCGCGTTCGCCGGACTGCGGTGGCGTGCCTTCGCCGGTTCGGAGGTGCTTGGTCACGCGGGTCCTCCCGGCCGTCCGGCCCGCGCGGGCGGCGGGCCGGGCGGGAGTCGTCAGGTGCGCCGTCTGCAGCGCAGGAAGATCTGCACCTCGGGCTGGACGTCCGCGCTCGCCGGGGCGTACGTGTACGAGGACTCGTCGACGATCTCGAAGTCCGCCGCCTCCACGACCTCGCGCAGTTCGTCCCGCAGATAGCCGGAGACGCGGATGGTGCTGCCGATGAACGGGATCGAGAAGTCGTCCACGTCGGCCTCGACCATCGACAGGACGAACAGTCCCTCCGGGACCAGCACGTGGTGGACGGTCCGCAGGGCGAGGGGGATCTCGGCGCGCGGCAGCATGAGCAGGGAGAAGAAGGCCGCGACCGCGTCGAACCGGCCGAGGTCCCGGGGACCTCCGGGCCGCAGGTCCGCGATGTCCGCCTGGTGGAACACCCCGGTGGGCACGTGCTCGCGGGCGAGCGCGACCATCCCCGCCGACAGGTCGACCCCGACGACCTCGCAGCCCGCCTCCGCCAGCCGCCGCGCGGTCGGGATTCCGGTGCCGCACCCCAGGTCCAGCACCCGGGCCCCGGGCGGCAGGGACGCGATGAGCCACTCGGCGGACGCGATCTGGCCCTCCTTGTGGGGGAAGGCCTCGTCGTAGCGGTTTCCGATGACGTCGAAGGCCTCGGCCTGGCCGGTGCGGTCGAGCCGGATGTCCTCGTAGCCGAGCTTGCCGGCAGGGCTGTTCACGAGATTCCTCCTTTGATGTCCGCTCTGTAATATTTTCACAGTTCTACGGTCTTGGGTGCGGCCCGGCGCCTGGCACGCCCGCCGTGTGCGGAGGCGCCGGGGAGTGGGTCGCGTACGGCGCCCGCGGGCCGGAAGCGCTTCGGAAGCGGGTGGTGGCTGTCGGGAGAAGCGGGGGTGGATCTTAGCTGGGGGAGTGAGCAGGTCAGGTCAGGTGCGTCGGCGGGGTCGCCGGCCGGTCGTCCACCTCCCGCAGGAACGTCTCCACCGCGGACAGGTCGGTGCGCTCCAGCTCGTCCGCCCGGATGACGACGCGCAGCTCGGGGGAGACGGCGGGGTCGGCGCGCAGGCTCTCCGTGAAGGTCTCGACGATCAGCAGCAGCAACTGGGTGCGGTCGAGTTCGACGATCCGTGCCAGGCCGGCGCCGATCAGCGGGATCGCCACCGGTTTGAACAGACCGTGCCGGGCGACCGACGGCCACAGCCGCTCCAGGCCCAGGCGCAGGTCGGCCGGTGCGGAGCGGGCGCGCAGGTCGTTGCCCAGCCGGGAGTAGGCGAGGGCGAAGACCCGTCGTTTGCCGACGGGGACCGCCACCGTCGTACCGATCGGATAGCGGGTCCGTCGGCCGCGCCGCTTCGCCCGGACGCTCTCGGTGGCCAGCGGGGTGAACTCCTTGAGCCCGCGGCGCACCTTGTCGTCCAGCAGCCGGTGCCGGCCCTCGAAGAGACGGTCGACCAACTGGCCCTGCACGCTCTCCCGGCTGATCACCACGTCCTGGTCGGTGGAGGTGTCGAAGGTGTCGGAGAACCCCACGACCAGGTTGGCGTCCTCCTGGTCGAACAGGTCGCCGCGCACGACGACGACGTCCACCCGCAGCCCGCGCAGGGTGTGACGCAGCAGTTCGTCGCCGTGCCGTTCGCGCAGCCGGGTGTGCAGCCGGGCGAGGACGGCGGCGGCCTCGGGATCGTCCGGCCGCTCCCGTGCCGTCTGCTCGGCGACCGGCAGAGCGAGGTCGTGCCGACCCAACGCGCCGTAGCCGGCGATGAGTTCACGTTGCGCGGTCTCCCGGAGCTGGGTGAGCCGGCGGACCGGTCCGGCGGCGAACTCCTCGCCGTGCGCGTCGGCCAGCGCGCGGCCCCGCCACAGGCGCAGTGCGTCCGCCAGCAGCCGGACGGCCGAGGCGGGTGCCGCGCGCAGCGCGTCGCCCACCAGGCGGGTGAACTCCGTGCTGTCCAACTCCTCTGCGGACAGCACGAGTTGGTAGGTGGTCTCCACCCCGCGCGCGGTCGGCAGTTGTGCGGTGCGGATGATCCGGGCGCCGAGTCCGGGTCCGGCGAGGTCGAAGGCGCGGCGCAGCTCCAGGATCCGCTTCTGCACCTCGTTGCGGCCCCGCAGGTCCTGGCGCGGGAGTTCGGCGGTCTGCTGCCAGACGTCCCGGTACAGCCGCCGGGCCGCCACGGCCTCGCCCTCGGCGGCGGCCAGGCGGACCAGCAGACGCGCGGTCAGCGGGGTGAGCCGGGCCGGAGTGCCGTTCACGTCCAGCCGTACGGGACCCAGGACGCTCACGCGTACGCACGGTGTGCGGGTCTCCACGCGCTTCGCCCCCTCCGCCGCGTGACTGCCCGTCAGCAGTGAAGTCAGCGTACCAAGAGGCCCTGGAGGCAACCATGCGATCGGACCGTCCGCACTCCTGGCTCCGGCACGCGCGCGTGCGGAGGGTGTTCGCGGGCAGCGTGCTCGTCGCCTTCGGTGTGGTGTCGGCCGTCGTGCAGTTCTTCAGTCAGTTGTTCCCGGCGGCGTTCCGTCATCCCGGGCTGGTGACGGCCGGCTCGCTGGGCCTGTGCCTGGCGTGGGGACTGGCCCGGGCGCGGCCGCAGGGCGGAGTTCGGCAGGAGTTCGGTCGCCCAGGCATGACCGTGGTGGTGGAGGAGGGCGACCTCTTCGACCAGCCCGGGCATCTGGTCGTGGGGTTCACCGACACCTTCGACACCCTCGTGGACGACGGGACCGTCATCAACGACGGCAGTGTGCAGGGGCAGTTGCTGGCCCGCCGGTACGGGGGAGACGCGGCGGTGCTGGACGCGGAGCTGGCCGCGGCGCTGGACGGGGTGGCCCCGGTGACGCGGGAGAGCGCGCAGGACAAACCGCGGGGCAAACGCGACCGGTACCCGATCGGCACGGTCGCCGTCCTCGGCGCCCGGCCCCGGCTCGTGTTCGCCGTGGCCTACAGCCGGATGGGCAACGACTGCGTGGCCTCCTGCGGTGTGCAGGACCTGTGGCTCGGTCTCGACCGGCTGTGGGACGCGATCCGCCGGCACGGTCAACTGGAGCGCGTCACCATGCCGTTGACCGGCGCGGGACTCGCCCGGCTGCACGACCTCGACGAGGACAGCCTGCTGCGGCTGATCCTGCTGTCGTTCGTCGTCCACGCGTGGGAGCGGCCGCTCTGCCGGGAGCTGCGCGTGGTGATCCGCCCCGGTGAGCTGGGCCGGATCGACCTCCCGGAGACCGCGGCCTTCCTGGCGGGTCTGGCGGCGGGTGCCCGGCGCCAGATCTGACGCCGGACACCCCCCTTCCCCCGACGAGCGGTACGGGCCCCTCCCCCGGGCGAGGCCCGTACCGCGGCTCTGTGCGGACGGCGGCGCCTACCGCCCGGTACGGCCGTACGCCGCCAGATGACGGAACGGCCAGGTGTGGCGCCAGTCGGAGCCGGTGTCGTTCACCTTGCAGCCGGCCAGCTTCAGCCGCTCGACGATCTTGCCCACGGCGGTCTCCGAGCCGTCGAACCGGATGACGTTCATCCCCGCGATGTCGGAGATCGTGCGCAGCGCGCCGACCTCCACCATCAGCGTCCGCTCCGGGTAGGCCATCAGCACCATGCCCAGCTCGATCAGGACGTTCGGCCGGGGCTGGCCGGTCGGTTCCGTCTCGTACGCCGGCTCGTTCGCGCCCCGCAGATCCGGGTGCAGCTGGACCACGTCGTCCGGGGTGAGCAGCACCAGGGCCGCCTGGGCCTGCGCGGGGGCCGCCGCGACGACCTCGCCGAGGAACGGCGCCGTCTTCCCGGTCGCCCTGACCAGGTCCTCCCACTCCAGGGGATGCAGATCGAGCAGCCGCAGCAGGTCGAACATCTTCATCCGGACCTCCTCGTCCCGGCCGTGGACGACGAAGACGTTCCGGCTGACGTCCGGGGAGGGCCCGTCCTGGACCCGGGGGTCGGGGGCCGGGGCCCGGTGGTCCGCGCCCGGGGCCGGGGCGCCCGGGGAGAAGTACTGCGTCCCGGAGTTCCGGTTGTCCTGGTCCCCGGAGCCGAAGTTGCTGTGGCTGCCGAAGTTGTTGCCGCTGCCGAAGTTGTTGCTGGTGTGGGAACCAGCACCGCCGGAGGTGTCGGCCATCGAAGTCATGCCCCCTGGTTGCTGTTCTGCGGCCCCGTGCTCCGGTTGTCCTGGTTGCCGGGTCCGAAGTTGCTGTGGCTGCCGAAGGTGTTGTTGCTGCCGAAGTTGTTGCTGAGGATGTTCGTCTGGCGGGCCTCGTGCTCCGCGAGGTCCACGTTGTGCTCGTGCAGGAAGCCACGGACGACGTGCAGCAGCTGGCGCTCCACGATCTGCGTGTACTTGATCGTGTCCGTCTCCTGGAAGAAGACGTGGAAGTCGTCGCTGGTGGCAAGCTCCCGGATGCTGGTGAGCGCCCCTCGGTCCAGCACGGTGTCCGCGTAGCGGCCGAGCCGGAACTCGCTGGTGTCGAGCGGCAGCAGCACCCGGATCCGGTTCGCGCCCGGCTGCCACGGCAGCAGGGCACGCGCCCGCCGGAGCGCCGGGCCCAGCATGGCCCCGGGCGCGGCGCGCAGGGTGTCCCACGCGACCCGGAGCAGCAGCCTGCCGTCCAGGGCGGCGGGCAGCCGGTCCACCAGGTGGAAGTCGCTCTTGATCGGAGCCAGCACGTACGAGTAGAACTCGGTGTGCAGGGTGTTCCCCTTGAGGTCGAAGCCCACGAACGCGGTGGTGACCAGCTCCTGGTTCCACGAGCCGACCCGCACGCACAGATACCCGCGTCCCGAGTCGTAGACGTCCTCCCAGCGGCCCTCGCGCTCCTCGGGGGTCGGCTCCCACAGGCCGGGGCGGGTCGTGACGCTCGTGGTGAACGTGGACCGCTCGACGGCGAGACCCTCGATCCGCTCCGCCTGCCGTGCCTCGTCGCGCAGGGTGGCGGCCATCCGTCCGGCGACATGGGAGGTGATCTCCTCGACGGTGAAGGGGACGACCTCCTTGCGCTGCGGTTCCTGCCCGGCCGCCGGCGCCCCCGCGGTCCGCTGCTGGTTCTCGAACGGGCTGAGCGGCGCGCCGATCAGCAGCTCGGCGGTCGACCACCGCTTCACCGGCTCGCCCGCGCCGACGAACGGCTTGTAGCCGCTGTAGCGGACCAGCGTGCCGTCCGAGGCCTGCTCCCGGTCGATCTTGGCGACCAGGTCGGGCGTCAGTTCGGGGTGGCGGGGGTGGGCGCCGGTGAACCCGCCCGTGTCGCCGGGTGCGCCGGTGCCGCGCCGCAGCCGGGTCAGCAGGGTCTGGAGGGTGACGATCCGCCGCAGATACGCGGTGACCCACAGCAGCCACGCCACCGCCAGGAACCCGCCCCACCCGTTCAGGACACCGGCACCCATGAGGACGAAGGTGAGGACCAGGCCCGCGCCGAGCACGGCCAGCCGGGCCCGGTGCAGCCGGCGGGCCGCCAGCGCGTGCGCCAGCACGGGAACCGCGTCGTAACCGTACGACGGCGCCACCACCCGGAACCGGTGGGTCAGTAACTCGCGGATGACGGTGGCCCGGTAGAGCGGATCGAGATACGTGCCCGCGCACAGCAGCCGGGTGGCATTGCTCGTCGCGGCCCCGGCCGCACGGCCCGCGGGTACGGAAAGGGTGTCAGTCGCCATGGCTTCGCTGCTCCGTTCTCGGTGGGCCGGTGATCATCCGGTGGGGCTCATCGAGCCGCCGGTGATGACCCCGTCGACCACGGTGTACTCGCCTTCGAACGACTGCTGGGTGCCGTCGGTCAGTTCGGCGCTCAGGCTCACCGAGACGGTGTCGCCGTCGACGGACTCGACGACGACGTCGCTCCGCCGGGTCCGGTCGTAGCCCGACACGAAGGTCGCGTAATCGCCGTCGCCGAGGTTCTTCCCCCCGAGGTCCCAGGCCGTCTCGAAGTCGCGCGCGTTGACGGCGTCGTAGAACTTCTCGACCGTCGATTCGGGATCGGCCGTCGTCGCGGAGCCGGTCGGTTCCTCGACCCCGGTGGGACTGGTGGCCGGGTCGGCCGTGCCCTCGCCGTCGGTGGGTGTCGCCGCCCACAGATCCGGACCGTCGGCGCCGCCCGTCTCCGGGTCCTCCGAGGGGAGCGGGTCGGCCTCGGACCCGTCGGCTTCGTCGGCTTCGTACGGGGAGGTGGGCTGCGCGTACCAGCCGCGGTCCTGGCCACCGGCGGCCCCGGACGACTCCGGGTCCCCGGAGGTCAGCGACGGCAGGACACCGACCAGCAGAATCAGCAGCAGGGGGAGGCCGGCGATGAGCAGCGCGTACGTCCGTTCCTGGCCGGCGGCCGGTAAGAGGCTCGGTGCCTCGTACGTGCCGCCGGGTCTGGTGCCCGTCGCGTCGACGGGGTGGTGCGCATGGTCCATGGGGCCCCTCACAACTCCCGGCAGAGCGCCGGATCCTCGCTGTTTCGCCGGTACGACCAGAGTCACAGACATCCGGTTCCGCCATGACGAGATGCGACCAGATCCCGCGCTTCCGCTACCAGACCCTGCGCCTGCCGATACGCTTCCGATTCACTTCCGGCCCGCTTCCGCGGATCGCGGCCTCCGATGCGCGCCGGCGGCGGGCCGCCCGGAGGGCGGGCGTGGGGCGCCGCCCGCCCGGGTGCGGGGCTTCGGCCCGCTCAGCGGCGCGGGCGCCTCCCGGCCGCTGCCAGGACCGCCTCCAGTTGCCGCAGCGGCTCGTCCCCCACGAAGCGCAGCACGACGGTGTCCGCGCCGGCGGCCGTGAGCTCGCCGACGCGGGCGGCGGCCTGCTCGGGAGTGCCGGAGACGGTGAACACCTCCTCCTGCGGACGGCCGAGCCAGGCACCGTGGCCCTCGGTGTGCGGGTGGAGGGTGCGGGACACCTCGGCGGGGTCGTCGCCCACGCAGGCGAAGGAGAAGACCGTCAGGGAGTGCTCGGGCCCGGCGCCGCCCTTGGCGGTCAGCGCGCGGATGTTCTCCATGTCGGCCGGGCCGTGGCCCTCGGCGATCAGTGTGCCGTCGGCGACCCGCCCGGACAGCTCCAGCGAGCGCGGCCGTACGACCCCCGCGACGACCGGCGGGACGTCCGCCGGCGGATGCACCAACCGGACGCCGTCCAGCCGCACTTCCCGCCCCTCCAGCTCCACGCGCTCCCCGCGCAGCAGCGCGCGCACCGAGGTGATCGTCTCCTCCAGCAGGGACAGCGGGGAGCGCGGCGCCACCCCCACCTGCGCCATCCACTCCCGCACGCCGTGCCCGACGCCGGCCACCAGCCGCCCGGGGAACACCCGTGCCAGGGTGGCGATCTCCATCGCCAGCAGGGCCGGGCTGCGCAGCGGGGCGGGGGCGATGCCGATGCCCACCCGGAGCCGCTGTGTCGCCCCCAGCGCCACGGCGGCCGCCGACAGCCCGCCGTTCCACCCGAGGTCCTCCACCACCCACAGGTCGTCCGCCCCGAGGGCCTCGACCTGCCGCGCGAACCCGGGCAGCCCTTCCGGGGCCCAGTCGCGGTCGTGCATCACACCGATCCGTACGTGGTTCGTCATGCTCCGGAACCTATGCGGCGGGGGACGGAAGGATCAACGGCGTATACGGGCAGCGTCAGTTGGGGACGGGGTGGCTGACCTGCGGCTGGGCGCGCGGGTGCGGGCCCGCCGACGCTGCGGTCGGCGGGCCCGGTGCGGTGACGGTCCGGTGGGGAAGGGCCTCAGCCCTTGACCGGCCTGCCGCGGCCCCAGCCCCAGGCCAGGCGGTCGGCGCCGGACTGGTTGGTGGTGACCAGCCAGGGGCGGTCCGGGTCGCCGACGAGCTTCTGCAGGGAGTAGGTGTCGTCGGTGCGCAGACCCGGCCAGTACACCGAGCCCATCCTCAGCTCGCGGAAGGTGTCGGTGACGGCCTGGACGTAGTTGATGTAGTTGTTGTCCGGGGTCTTCACGTCGTAGTTCAGACCGTCCGTCATGGGCGCGCCGAACTCGTCCGCGACCGTGCGGCCGGCGCAGTCGCCGATGCGCACCTTCAGGTCGGCCACCCACTCGTCGTACGTGGCGTACGACTTCCAGAAGCCGTAGTGGTGCAGGGAGAGGTAGGTGCCCTTCAGACGCGGGTCGGCGCAGACCGAGGTGACGTGGTCGTTGTAGCCGGCGCCGCTGACGAAGACCCGGTCGCGGGGGACCGAGGGGTAGGTGTCCAGCCACTTCGCGGCGATGTCGGCCCACTCGGTGTCGGTGTAGCCGTGGGGCTCGTTCATCGGCTCGAAGTAGACACGCCTGTCGTTCTTGTACGCCTTGACGACGGTGTTCCACATCGGCCAGTAGGCGGCCTCGTCGTCGATGTAGCCGTCCTTGCGGTCACCCGTGCCCTCCCAGTAGGACACGATGACCTTGAAGCCCTGGTCGGACGCCGCGTCGATGACCCCGCGGTACGACTTCCAGTACGCCCCGTCGACCGTGTACGGGTTGATCGGCAGCCGGACCGTGTTGGCGCCGAGGTTCGCGCGGAACGCGGAGATGATCCGGCTCGCCTTCGCGTACGTCTGCCGGTAGGTGTCCGAGGTCGACAGACCGGACAGCCGCAGGTAGTCGTCGGCGAAGTTGTCGCGCGGGTCCGCCCAGTTGACGCCCTTGAACCGGGTCGTGTCGCCGGCCGGCGCGGCGGCGGTGGAGGCGGGCGCGGAGGCGGAGGCGGGCGTGGCCGCGAGGGTGCTGCCGCCGACCGCGGCGAGGGCGACGGCGACGAGGGCGGCACGCAGGCGGGGGGAGGGGGAGGGCCGGGAGGCGGAGGAGGCGGAGAAGGCGGAGGAGGCTCTGGCGGGGGTCTGGCGCATCGACTTGCCCTTTCGAGGACGACGATGTTTGCGTAAACATCGAAGCCCGTCCCTGGCTGATGTTTGCGTAAACATGGCGGCGCCGGAATCGTGGCACCCGGCCAGGTGATCGTCAAGGTTTCGAGCGCGTCACGTGTGCGGGAGGAGTGACCCGAGTGGTCACGGAGAGGCGGGCCGGGGCGCGGGCTCAGGTGGCCAGCGGGGTCAGGGTGAGGGGCGCGATCCTGCCCTCCAGCATGGCGCCCAGGCCCTGCGCGGCGCAGATGTCGGGCCGCTCGGCGATGTGCACCGGCATGCCGGTGGCCTGGCGGAGCATGTGGTCGAAGCCCGGCAGCAGGGCGGAGCCGCCCACCATCATGATCCCCCGGTCGGCGAGGTCGGCGACCAGGTCCGGCGGGCACTCCCGCAGCACCCGCCCGATGCCGTCGATCACGGCCGTCAGCGGGGTCTCGATCGCGCCCCGTACGGCGGCGGTGTCGACCCGGACGGAACGCGCCAGACCGGTGGCGACGTCCCGCCCGTGGATCTCCGTGGACGCCGGGCCGTGCGGGGAGAGGCCGTTGCCGGAGAGGGCGAGCTGCAGCGGTCGTACGGACTGGCTCGGCAGCATCAACTCATGTTCGTGCCGCAGGAGTTGAACGATCGCACGGTCCACGGCCTCGCCGCCCACCGGGATCCGCTCGGCGGCCACGATGGAGCCGAGGGAGAGCACCGCGACCTGGGTGGCGGCCGCCCCGCACACCATGATCATGGTGGCTTCCGGACGGTCCACCGGCAGTCCGCAGCCGACGGCGGCGGCGATGAGGGTGTCCACCAGCTCCACCCGGCGCGCACCGAGACCGACCAGCGTCTCGATCGTGGCGCGCTGGGCGAGCGGGCCGGCGTCGTGCGGGGTGCAGGCGGCGGCCCGCAGGAACGGCTTGCGGCGCAGCTGCCGGCGGACCTTGTCGCCGAGCAGGTGCCGCAGCATGCGCTGGGCCATCTCGATGTCGATGACCGTGCCGCCGGAGACCGGGCGCATCACCCGGATGTAGTGGGGGGTGCGGCCGGTCATCCGCTCGGCGAACTCGCCGACCGCGATCAGTGCTCCGGTCCGGGTGTTCACGGCGGCGACGGACGGCTGGTCCACGACGAGCCCGGCCCCCCGCATGTACACCCGGGTCCGCGCCGCACCGAGGTCGACGGCGAAGTGGCAGCGGCGCAACTGCTCCAGACTGACGGTCATGGCAGGTCCTCCCGAGAGCGCAGACCGGGGGGCCGCCGGGCCGGCGGGCCTCTCGTGCCGGTGGGCCGCCGGGCGGTCGGCCTCCTTCGCATCGTGCGGGGGCGGGGCGGGGGGTCGCCTGTTCAAGGGGGCCGGGCGGGGCGCGGCCGAATGGGGGTTTCCGTTCCTCCACGGCGTGTCACGTGCTCCTGAGTGCGGGTTCGCGCCCCGGTTCGGCCGCCCGGGGCGCGGGGTCGTCGTGCCGCCGGAACAGGGCGCCGGGCCACCACATCCACCGGCCCACGTCCAGGGTCAGCGCGGTGACCAGCACCGAGCGGACGACCATGGTGTCCAGCAGGACCCCGAACGCCACCGCGAACCCCAGCTCGGCCGCGAAGACCAGCGGCAGCGACGCCATCGCCGCGAAGGTGCCGGCCAGGACGAGACCCGCCGAGGTGATCACGCCTCCGGTGGCGGACAGCCCCGTCAGCGCGCCGCGCCGGGTGCCGCGCAGCTGGGCCTCCTCACGCACCCGGGTGACCAGGAAGATGTTGTAGTCGATGCCCAGCGCGACCAGGAAGACGAACGTCAGGAGCGGGAAGGAGGCTTCCGCCCCGGCGAAATGGAACACGTGCTCGAACATCAGGGCGCTGACGCCGAGGGCCGCGCCGAACGACAGCACCACCGTCGCCATGAGCAGCAGCGGCGCGACGACCGCCCGCAGCAGCAGCGTGAGGACGAGGAACACCACCAGCAGCACGATGGGGATGATCACTTCGGAGTCCCGGGCGGCCGCTTCCCGGGTGTCGAGGAGGACCGCCGTGCTGCCGCCGACCTGGGCGTGCGCCCCGTCGATCCGGTGGACCGCGGTTCTGGCCCGCTCGACGGTGCGCATCGCGGCCGTGCTGCTGGGATCGTCCCCGAGCTCCCCGAGCACGAGGGCCTCACCCCCCTTGACCACCGGCGCCGAGACACGGGCGACTCCCGGGACCCCGGCCAGCGCGCTCCTCACCCGCTCCGCCGAGGCGGCGCGCGCCACCACGTGGACGGGGTCGCCCGACCCGGCCGGGAAGTGCCGGGAGCGGATCTCCGCGCCCACGGCCGTCTGCGGTCTGCCGGTGAACTGGTCCTTGCTGGAGAGCCCGTCGGCCTTCAGCCCGAACACCCCGAGCGCCATGACGCCGAGGACCAGCGCGGTGCCGGACCACACGAGCCTCGGCCGGCCCGAGACGGCGGCGCCCACCCGCGTCCAGACACCCCCCTCGGCCGCCCCGGCCGATCCGTACGACGGCCGCACCGGCCAGAAGATCCAGCGGCCGCAGACCACCAGCAGGGCCGGCATCAGGGTGACCATGGCGAGCAGCCCGACGAGGACGCCGACGGCGCAGGCCGGCCCGAGCCCCTGGGTGGAGTTGAGGGTGGCCAGCATCAGCAGCGTCAGGCTGACCGCGACGGTCGCGGCGCTCGCGACGATCGCCGGGCCGGAGCGGCGCAGGGCCACCGCCATCGCCTCGTGCCGGTCCTCGTGCCGCCGCAGCTCCTCCCGGTACCGCGAGGTGAGCAGAAGGGCGTAGTCGGTGGCGGCGCCGAACACCAGCACGGTCAGGATGAAGCCGGTCTGCTTGTTGACGGTGAGTCCGGCGTTCTTCGCCAGCAGGTAGATCACCGCCTCGGAGGTGACCAGGGCGCCGCCCGCGGTCAGCAGCGGCAGCAGCGGCAGCACCGGGCTGCGATAGGTGAGCAGCAGGATCAGCACCACCACCGCGGCGGTGATCGCCGTCAGCCCGCCCCCGCCGGCGAACGCCTTGACCGAGTCGGACGCGTGCCCGGCCGGTCCCGTGACATGGAATCCGAGACCGCCCCTGTCCTTCTCGCCGACCTCGGTCATCGCGTCGACGACCTCGCCGACGCCTTCCCAGCCCGTCCGGTCCTTGCGCACCTGGACCACGGTCTGGAAGGCCTCGCCGTCCCGGGACCTCACCGGTCCCTCGGGCCGCCCCACGACGTTCTCCAGGCCCCGGAAGGCCTCCGCGTCGGCGCGGGCCCTGGCCAGGTCGGCGGCGGTGACACCGCCGGGCCGGTCGTAGATCACGATCGCGGGCAGGGTGTCGGCGGGCTGGAACCTCCCGGCCCGGTCGACGACGCTCGTCGACTCCGCGTTGCCGGGCAGCCAGGCCGCGTTGTCGTTCTCCTCGACCTCGCCGAGCCTGCCGGCCAGCATCAGGGCCGGTACCAGCAGGGCCGCCCAGAGGGCGACGACGACCCATTTCGCCACTCTGCCGCTGGGCAGTGACGCCAGTTCTCGCAGCATGCGCATTCCTCGGTGTTCGTGGACGGTCACTCGACGTGGGAGAGCTTGTCGGGGTTGGCGACGGCGTAGATCCCGCACACCTGGTCGCCGTCCGCGGTGAGGTCGAGGACCAGGACGGCGTAGGGGGCGTCACCGACCAGCAGCAGCGCCGACGGGGCGCCGTTGACGTCGCGGTAGGCGATGTCGAGGCCCCGGCCCGCGTGGGGGGCGACCGCGGCGAGCAGGCGGGCTACCTTGTCGCGGCCCTGGAGCGGCCGCAGGCCCCCCGCGCCCTTGCCGCCGCCGTCGCCCCACAGGGTCACGTCCGGCGCCAGGATCTGCAGAAGGGCGTCCAGGTCACCGCCGAGCGCGGCGGCCAGGAACCGTTCGGTCACCTGCTGCCGGACCCGCGGATCGGGCTCGTGGCGGGGGCGCCGGGCGTGGACGTGCTCGCGGGCGCGGTGGGCGAGCTGGCGGATCGCCGAGGGGCTGCGGCCCAGGATCTCCGCGATCTCGGTGTGGGGGTAGCCGAACACCTCGTGCAGGACGAACACCCCGCGTTCCAGGGGGGTGAGGGTTTCCAGGACCACGAGCAGCGCCATCGACACCGACTCGGCGCGCACCGCCGCGTCGGCGGCGTCCTCGGGGACGGGCCGGCCGGCGAGGGGGCCGACGAGCGGTTCGGGCAGCCAGGGCCCGACGTAGGTCTCACGGCGGCGGCTGACGGCCGCCCGGTGGGCGAGTGCCGCGTTCACCGCGATCCGCACCAGGTAGGCGCGCGGGTTGTCGATCCGCTCCGCGGCCGGGGCCCGGTTCCTGGCGGCCCACGCCAGCCATGTCTCCTGCAGCACGTCCTCGGTGTCACAGACGCTGCCGAGCATGTTGTAGACGATGGAGAACAGCAGTTCGCGGTGGTCGGCGAACACCTGGGTCGCGGTGTGCGCCACCGGATGCGGAGGGTGGGACATCGGAGGGCCTCCCGTCGCGGATGCATTCCGAGCTGAGAGGGATGCGGGCGCCCGGAGTGTGACATCCCCGCCCCGAATGTGATCCACCTCACGCCGGGGCCTGCCGGTGGCGGCCCGAGGGCCTGCCCTACAGCGAGCGGGCCGCCTCCAGTACGGGGGTCAGCGAGGGCACCGTGACCTCGCAGCCCGCCTCGCGCAGACCCTGCGCGACCGTGGGATTGCGGGCGAGGCCGATGAAGCGCAGGCCCACCTGCTGGGCGGCGGTCAGCTCGGCGAGCGTGGAGCCGATCAGGACGCCGGAGCGGGCGGGGGTGCCGAGCGGGCGCAGGGCACGCTGCAGACAGTCGGGGTGCGGCATCAGCAGACCGAGGTCGTCGGCACGGCCGTGCACGCCCGCGGCCAACGGGAGCCGGCGGTCCTCCAGATACCGGTGGACGGCCCGCTCGCAGACGTCCGTGGCGATCCCCACCCGGCGGCCGGCGCCGTGCAGGGCGCGCACGAGGGCACCGGAGTGGTGGGTCGTCGGCGCGTCCGGTACGGCCCGCAGCTCCCACGCGTCGAGACGCCCCCGCAGGAGCGGTCCGAGCCCGTCGCGCGCGAAGGCCCGCAGCACGTCCAGTGGGTGCACGGACAGCTCCCGTGCCGCGCCGGAGTTCCCCGCAGGTCGGCCCGTCAGCGCGTCACCGGGGTCGCGGTGCTCGGCGACCAGGGCGAGCAGGTCGAGGGCGGCCCGGCGGGCGGTCGTCGCCGTGTACAGCCGGGCCAGCGGGCCGTCGAAGCCGAACAGCACGGTCTCGGCGTCCGCGAGCAGCTCCGGCAGCGGGCGGTCGGCCCGATCCGGCCGGAGCACGGCGGGTGGCGGGGCGTAGTCCGGCGCGAGGGTGACGGCGCAGCTCACCGCGAGACCGGCCACCGGCCACCGGCCGATCCGGCCGTTGACGGCCCGCTGGGCCCCCGCCGGCCTGCGTACGGAGTGGTGGCGGGTGATCCGGGGCGCCGCCTCCAGGAAGTGGGCCAGCAGCCGGTCGCCGACCTGCCAGGCCTCCGCCCGTACGAAGGCGACGGGGTCCTCGACCCGCCAGGACAGCTCGACGGCGGCGGTGAAGTCGCCCTTGCCGGAGCTGGGCAGGGACACCTGGTGGACCGCCTGCCGGGGGGTGAGGTCGACCTCCCACCAGGTCACCGGGCGGGGCGGCCGGCCCTCGTACGGGCGGGCGGGGTCGAGGAGGGTGAGGGGACCCTCGGGGCGGGTGTGCACGACGGCGGTACGCCCGGGGGTGGGGGCGCCGAGCCGGCGGAAGTCAGAGGTGATGAAGGGGCCGCGCACCAGGTCGCGCCGCTCGTCCCCGGAGGGCAGGGGGCACAGCCAGGCGACGGGTCCGGAGCCCGGGTCGCTGCCGTAGCCGGGGTGGAAGCGGTGCGGGCCGGACGCGGCGGAGCTGTCGGTGAAGTCCCGGTAGAGGGCGGGCGGGATCACCACCAGGAGCGGGGAGCTGATCGTCTCGCCGGTCAACGGCGGTGCCTTGCGCGACTTCAGGAACGTCAGGCGCAGGCGGGGCGGTTCGGCGAGGGCGGCCCAGTGGCCGGGGAGCCACCGCAGGGCCGCCACGAGGACGGGGACCAGTCGGGCGTCGCCGTCGACTTCGACGTGGTAGCCGGCGTCACGGACGTGGATGGCGTACTGCTGGGGGGCGAGGCCGCCGCGGGAGAGGATCTCGTGGACGGCGTATTCGAGGGCGATGCGGCTCTCGGGGTGGCCGGCGAGGTCGGTGTCGGTGGTGAAGCGGAGGAAGTGGTGGTGGCCGGCCGTGCCGGGGGAAGCGTCCCCGCCCAGCCGCAGCACCGTCTCCGGGCTCACCGCCGCGAACGCCGGACCGCTGCCGTCGTGTCCGGCCCCGGCCGCCTCCGCGCGGAACTCGCCCGCCGCCAGCCCCGCCCGTTCGTCGATCAACCCCCCGATCGTCTCCAGGAGTTCGCGGGTGCGGCCGCGGGCCGTGCGCGGCAGGGTGCGCAGCAGCACCTCGCGCACCCCCGGGCGGAAGTCGTAGGAGCCGGGCGGCCCGGGCACGGCCGTGAGCATGCCGCTGAGGATGACCTCGGCGAGATGCTGCGGGCGCGGATCGCGGTCCACCGCGCGCTGGACCAGGCGCATCACCGGGACCGACGGGACGGCCAGGGCCAGATGACCGGCGAGGCGGAACGCCTCGGGCGACGCGGTGGCGCGGAAGCGCAGCACGAGGTCCTGGGCGGGCGGATCGGTGGGGGAGGGGGCCGCTTCGGCGGACGGCGGCGCCGGGGGCAGCCAGGCGGCCGCGCCCGGGGTGCGGGCACCGCCCGGGGACGCCACCAGCGCCGCCCAGTTGGCGAGCCACGGCGCGCCCGGTTCGAGGACGGGCACGGGCACGGCCGCGCCGGGCGGGGGCGCGGCCTCGGGGTCGTACGGGGTGAAGGCGAGGGCGGTGAGCGGGGCCACCGCGGCCGGGGCGGCCAGGACACCCGGTTCGGCCGGGAGGGCCGTCGTCTGCCACAGGTGCTCCGGGAGCGGCTGTACGACGGCCAGCGGCATCCGGGCCGCCCGGTGCCGCAGCGTGCGGTACCAGCGCTCGCCCGCCGGGCCGGGGCGCCACTGCGGGCCCATGCAGTCGCTGACGACCAGCGTGACGGTACGGCCGTCCCCCGGGTCGGGGACGTGCCCGGCACCGCCGTCCGGACCGGCCGGGTGCAGGGTGACCGTGCGGAAGACGCCCGACTGGGCCAGCACGGTGTGCAGTTCACGCACGAGGGGACGCCAGACCGGCATCGTCGGGCCCGTGTCGTGGACGAGGTCGAGCCGCAGCCAGCGGTCCCGGGCGGGGCGCAGGACGGGCAGCCAGACCTCCGGGTGGGCGCCGAGCCGCGCGATGCGGTCGGCCGTCGCCCGCTCGTCGAGGAGCCGGGCGCGGGGCGCCGGCACGGTGCGTTTCAGCGGGCGCAGGGCGCGCTGGAGGGCGAGGGGGCGGGGGAGCATCGGGGGCGCCGGGGCGAGCAGCGGGGAGCGGGTGGCTCCGCCGGACGGGCCGTCGGGGCCGGGCTCGGCGGGCGCGGGCGCCGGTGGAGGCGGGGGAGCGGGGAGGTGGAGCGGGACGCGGTCGGTCACGGCGGGCGGGGTCGCCGGGGGCTCGTGATCCGCCGGGGGCGCGACCGGAGTGGCGGGCGCCGGTACCGCCGTGTCCGCCGTGGTCCCCGCGCGCTCCTCCTCGTCGGCCGACTTCGCTGCCAGCCACAGCAGTTCGGCCAGCTCGCGGGGCGTCGGCGGGGTGTCCGCGGTGGCCGTCAGGAGCGCGGTCAGCCGGGCCAGGGCGGCCGCGTCGTCGCCCGGCGCCGCCTCAGAAGCCATCGCTGTCCGCCGTGGCGCCGAGGTACGGCATCAGCTGCTCCGCCAGCGCGTCACGGGAGTCGGCGTCCAGGCCGGCGACCCCGGTGAGGTAGAGGGCGTTCAGCAGCTGGTCGGTGGCGAGTTCGCCGTCGGCCGCGCGGGCCAGGAAACGGTCGATGAGGTGGGCCGCCTCGCCGGGCGGGGTGTCCAGATGGGCGCGGACGATCTCGGTGAGCTGCTCCCGGCCGGGTCGGCGCAGCTTCAGGCGGACGCAGCGGCGCAGGAAGGCGGGCGGGAACTCGCGCTCGCCGTTGCTGGTCAGCACGACGAACGGAAAGGCCCGGCAGCGGACCCTGCCCCGGCTGACGGTGACCGGCGCGTCGGTGCCGTCGGCGAGGACCTCGGCGGTGGCGCCCTCGGCGAAGTGGCGGGCCGCGCGCATGAGTTCGGGGATCTCGTACTGGCCCTCCTCCAGGACGTTCAGCAGGTCGTTGGGCAGGTCGAGGTCGCTCTTGTCGATCTCGTCGACCAGCAGGGCCCGGGGACGGGCGTAGGGGAGCAGGGCGGTGCCGAGGGGCCCGAGACGGAGGTGGTCCTCGACGCCGTCACGGGAGACCGCGCCCTCCGCGACCACGCCCCGGGAGCCCCCGTCGCCCGCGTGCCGTGCCGCCTGCCGGGCCGCGTACAGCCGGGACAGCGGGTCGTACTGGTAGAGCCCGTCGGCCAGGGTGGAGCGGCTGGTGATGTTCCAGCGCAGCACCGGACCCAGGCCCAGTTCGCGGGCGACCGCGTAGGCCAGGGAGGACTTGCCGGTGCCGGGCGGGCCGGTGACCAGCAGCGGACGGCGCAGCACGAGGGCCGCGTTGACGAGCTGGACGCTCTCCGGGGTGGCGACGTAGGACCGGGCGCGGTGGACCCGGTCCGGCGAGACGGCGGCCTCGTCGTCGGCGTCGCGCGGCGGGGGCAGCACGGGCTCGCCGTCGAACGCCCGCCAGGGCGGCGGCGCGGGCAGCCGGTCGATGCCGTCGTGCGGCTCGCTGTTCCCGGTGTAGACGGTCCAGTGGGGCATGGTTCTCCGAACTCGGCGTGACGCGGCGTGGTGCTGCGGGGGGCGTGGGGCGGACGGCGGGAGGCGGCTCAGACGACGGGGGAGTGGGCGTGGGCGGGGGCGCCGCCGTGCGGGTCGGTGAAGACGCGGGGGTCGTCCCACAGCAGCTGGATGTCCCGGGCCCAGTGGCCCTCCTCGGCGTCCGCCTCCTCCCGCAACGCCAGTACCTGGCGCGGGAGTTCTGCGGGGGGTACGCCGGACACGCAGGCGTCGAGCTCGTCCAGGAACGTCTTGCCCGCGCAGCCGTCCCCGCCCGCGCAGGCCTCGTCGGGGCCGTCCGCGCAGCCACCGCGCGACCAGATGACCACCGGGGCGGGCGCGGTGAGCGAGGTGTCGAAGTGGGGGCGGGTGCGCGGTGCCGCCGGGGCGGTGGCGAAGCCGGCGAGACAGGCGTCGGGCTTGCGCAGCCGCAGCCGCAGCCGGGCGGGTTCCTCGGGGCTGCCGCACTCCACACGGTGCACCCGCGCCCCCGGCAGGGTGTCGAGCCGCTTCCAGGCGCGGGTCAGCTGATGCCGGGTGCCGGCCCGCAGCCGTGCGTGGTCGGTGACGACCAGCGGGTACACGGACCCGAGCGGGGTGTCGTCGTCGGGGGCGCTCGCCCAGCGGTCCACCGGCAGGTCGATCCAGTCCCGGGGCAGCGCGAACGCGATCAACTCGTCGCAGCCGGGCGTCAGATAGCGGAACGCGGCCTCGATGCGTTCCTGCACATAGGCCCGCACCCGGGCCTGCGGGACGGTCTCGGAGCCGACCGGGTGCCGGCGGCCCCCGCTGTACGCGGACACCTCGACGCGGACGTGCCCGTCGCCGGCGCCGCTGTGCTGGAGGTCGACGAGGATGGGTGACCAATCGGGCGCGGCGGGCGCCTCGGCGGGGACCCGGAACAGGGCCTCCACCTGGGCGGTGAAGCGGGCCACGGTGGCGGCCGCGTCGGCGCCGTCGAGCTCGCACAGCACGAACAGGGCCGCCGACCACAGCGAGTCGAAGCCCTCCTCGGGCGGGTCCGGGTCCAGCGGCGCCCTGGCCGCCTCGTAGAGCCGCACCCGCCGTACGGGATCGCCGTCGAGGCCCGCGCGCACGGCGCGCTCGACGAGGGCGCGCAGCCGGGCGCGGTCGGCCGCGCCGTGCTCGGAGGTGGGGACCAGCCCTTCCAGTCCGGGCCAGTAGCGGGCCATGACCTCGGTGGGCATCATCCGCCCGTTGTGGACGCCCTGCGCGCCCGCGGCGGCGGTGACCATGCCCACGACCTCACCGGTGTCCGCGAGGGTGACCGCGGCCCCGCTGAAGCCCGGCGCGAGCGGCTGGCCGCCCGGCTGCCAGGCCTCCAGCTGGATCCACTCGCGGTTGAGCAACTGGGTTGCGGTGATGCGGTACTCGGCGAGCGTGCCCTCGTCGAAGCCGACCGGGAAGCCGTAGACGACGAGCTTGCGGGGCCGGTCGGCGCGCGGCGCGTGCGCCGCGTCGACGGGGGCGAGCGCGGCCGGCGCGATCGGGACGTCGTGCGCCAGTTCCAGTACGGCGAGGTCGCCGAGGTCGGTCGCGCCGCCGCCCCAGCCACCGTCGG
Source organism: Streptomyces sp. NPDC000345 (assembly GCF_042898825.1). Lineage (NCBI taxonomy): Bacteria > Bacillati > Actinomycetota > Actinomycetes > Kitasatosporales > Streptomycetaceae > Streptomyces > Streptomyces sp. NPDC000345. The sequence continues at coordinate 258,513 of NZ_JBIAZE010000005.1, read as the reverse complement.
CGATCACCCGGGCCGGTACGGCGGGGGAGCCGGGCCGCTCGGTGAACGTCACGCTCAGCGCCTCCGCCGCGCCGCCCCCGCGCACCACGTGCGCGCAGGTCAGTACCTTGCGCGGGGTGACCAGGAAGCCGGCCCCGGCGACCCGGCCGGCGCTCTCGATCCGGGCATGCCACTCGGCGCTGTTCATGAGACGGCGGTGGGCTCCGGCCCCTCGGCGGGCGAGGGGGACCAGGTCAGCTTCACCACGAGGTGGCCCTCCGCCGTGCCCTTGGCGATGATCGCGCCCGTCTCCGCCGAGAGTTTCACCCCGAACTCGATCTCCACTCCGTCGGGCCGTAACGCGCCGTCCCGGAACACCCGCAGCGCGGACTCGGCCGCCGCGCGCACTCCCTCCAGGGCGCCCTCGAAGGTACGGGCCGCCTGGACCGTGCCGTCGCCGCGGGCGACCAGCCGCGAACCGGGCCGCCCTTCGACGGCCGCCTCGACGGCGACCACGGCGCCGTCCTCGGTCTTGAACTCCACCAGTCCGTCCACGCGCCCCCGTAGCCCCTTCCCTCGGACCAGAGCCTGCGGCTCTGTGCGTCCCCATTGTTACGGACGGTGCTCGGGGTTGTCCTGTTTCTTCCCGCCGTTTTCACGGCGTCCGCCGATCGTCCGTCCTGATCACCCCCAGTTCGGCCAAGTCCTGTGGCCGGATCCGGAGTTGGCGGGCCGTCGCCTCCACCTCCTCCGGTGGGCGCTTGAGGATGGCGGCGGCCGCCTCGGGGGCGATGACGGAGAAGTAGCTGTCCGGGGTGGCCCAGGTGCGGCCGGGGGCGGCCAGCGCGAGCGCCCCGCCCGAGCCGCCCTCGCCGATCACCAGGGTGGTGACCGGCGTACGGATGGTGGCGAGGGTGGCGAACAGCTCCGCGATCGCCGCGCCCGCGCCCTGCCGTTCCGCCTCGGCGTCGTTGGCCGCGCCCGGGGTGTCCACCAGGGTGAGCACCGGGATGCCGAGCCGGTCCGCGAGCCGGATCAGCCGGGTGGCCGTGCGGTACCCGGCGGGCCGGGTGGCGGCCCCGGTCTGCGCGGCGTACGCGACCGTACGGCCCCGGCGGTCGCCGAAGCCGCACAGCATCCCGTCGGGATCGGTGCCGCCGCAGCGGTCGCCGGAGATCGCGAGGCGGTCGGTGAAGTAGGCGTCCAGATAGCGTGCGGCGCGCGGCCGCCGGGGGGAGCGGGCGCGCCGTACGGCGTCCCAGCCGGAGACCGGCAGGTCCCTCGCGCCGAGCGGCTCCGGCACCGGGGCGGGCTCGTCCGAGGCCCCCGTCAGCAGCCGCAGCCACCGTCCCAGCGTCTCCCGCAGCTCCTCCGGCCGTACCACGGCGTCCGCCGACCCCGCCGCGACCTGCGCCCGAGCCGTGTACGCGGCCGGGTCGGCGTCCGCCGGCCGCACCCGCGACCCGGCGAAACCGACCTGCGCGCCGGGCAGCGCGAGAACGACGTCGGCGCCCGCGCCGAGCGTGGCCCAGCCCCCGCCGGTCGTCGGATCCCGCACCACCGCGACCTGCGGCAGCCCGGCCCTGCTGGTCAGCGCCGACTGCCGTGCGACACGCTGGAGTTGGCCGAGGGCGAGCATGCCCTCCTGCATCCGGCTGCCGCCCGTGGCGACCAACGGGACAACGGGGAGCCGGTGTTCACGGGCGTACGTGTACGCGGCCTCCAGCCGGTCCCCGGTGCGCTCGCCCAGCGAGCCGCCGAGGAAGCCGAACTCGAAGGCGATCAGCACCGCCCGGGTCCCCTCGACGATCGCGGTGCCGCACACGACGGACTCCGTCTCGCCGGTGCGTTCGGCGGCGCGGGCGCGGGAGAGGTCGTATCCGGGCCAGGCGAGCGGACCGTCCGGAGTGAAGTCCCTTCTTGGGTAGGTGAGTTCGGTGAAGGAGTCGGCCACGAGGGCGATGACCTCCCGCGCGCTCGCGCGTCCCGTCATGACGTCAGCGCCCGCTTCATGATCTTCCCCATGTCGTTGCGGGGCAGCGCCTCCAGGTAGCGGACCACGCGGGGCCGCTTGTGCGGAGCGAGCCGCCGGGCGACATGGCCGGCCAACTCGTCGCTGCCGGGCGGGGACTGAGGATCCACGGGGACGACCCACGCGACGATCCGCTCGCCGAGGTCCGCGTCGGGCTCGCCCGTGACGGCGGCCTCGCGCACCCCCGGATGCTCCAGCAGCGCGTTCTCGATCTCACCCGCCCCGATCTTGTACCCGCCGCTCTTGATGAGATCGGTGGCCTTGCGCCCGACGATCCGCACATACCCGTCGGGATCGAGCACCGCCACGTCGCCCGTCCGGAACCAGCCGTCGGCGCTGAAGGCGGCGGCCGTGGCGTCCGGCCGGTTGAGGTACTCCGTGAACAGGTGCGGCCCGCGTACCTGGATCTCCCCCACGGTCTCGCCGTCGTACGCCGTCACGACGGTCCCGTCCTCCTCCACGAGCCGCAGCTCCACGCCCGGCAGCGGCACACCCACGGTCCCGGCCCGCGCCTCCCCGTCGGCCCGCACGGAGGTGTTCATCAGCGTCTCCGTCATGCCGTACCGCTCGATCACCCGCCGCCCGGTCGCCGCCGCGATCCGCTCGTGGTCGTGCACGGGCAGCGCGGCCGAGCCGGACACCAGCAGCCGCGCCGCCGAGAGCCCCTTGACCAGCTCGGGGTCCCCGGGAAGTGCCTCGGCGATCCGGTGGTACATCGTCGGCACCCCGAACAGCATGCTCGCGCCGCCGTTCAGCTCCCGGGCGACGCCCTCCGTGGTGAACCGCCCCAGATGCCGTACGGACCCCCCGCGCCGCAGCGGTCCGAGCACGCCCAGCACGAGCCCGTGCACATGGAACAGGGGCAGTCCGTGCACCAGCACGTCCTCCCCGGTCCACTGCCAGGCGTCGGCCAGGGCGTCCAGGGTGGCGACCAGGGCGCGACGCGGGATGACGGCGCCCTTGGGCGGGCCCGTGGTGCCGGAGGTGTAGACGACGAGGGCCGGGCGCTCGTCGTCCACGGGCGCCGGTGACGGGGCCCCGGTGCCGTGCACCTCGACGTCAACCCGCGCCAACCCGTCGAGCGGGGCGGGCAGTTCGTCGCCCGGAGCGGCGAGGACGACGCCCGGCGCGCTGTCCTGGAGGATGTGCCCGAGCTCCTTCCCGCCCGACTTCGGGTTGAGCGGTACGGCGGCGGCCCCGGCGAGCAGCACCCCCACCACCCCCACGGCGGTCTCCAGGCCCGGCGTGGCCCACACGGCGACCCTTTCCGCCCCCCGCACCCGCTCCCCGACGGCCCCGGCCGCCGCCGCGAGCTCCGCGTACGTCAGGGTCCGCTCACCGAACCGCAGCGCGACCCGCTCGGAGGGATCGTCGGTCAGGGCGGGGAAGAGTGAGGACACGCGGACGCTCCTTGTACTAGTGGCCATGCCACCGATCCTGCCCGGGTCGAGCCGCCTCCACCATGTCGGCCACCCCACAGCTCACCTCATCCGGTTGTTAGCCTTCCCGGGACCGATCACCGGACATGCGTACGAAGATGGAGTCGCCGTGCCCCGCATCGCCCTCGTCACCTGCCGGCCCGGGCCCGAGGTCGCCGTCGACACCGATCTGCCGGGGCTGGTGGCGGCGCTGAGGGACGCCGGGGCGGACGCCGAGGCCGTCGTCTGGGACGACCCCGACGCCGACTGGGCGGGCTACGACCTCGCCGTGATCCGCTCCACCTGGGACTACAGCTGGCGCGCGGCGGAGTTCGTGGCCTGGGCGCAGCGGACCGGGGCGGTCACCCGGCTGGCCAACCCGGCCGGGGTGGTCCGCTGGAACAGCGACAAGCGGTACCTCGGGGAGCTCGCGGCGGCCGGAGTGCCGACCGTCCCGACGCGCTACCTCGCGCCCGGGGAGGGGGCCGGGTTGCCCGACGGCCACGAGTACGTCGTCAAGCCGACCTCCGGCGCGGGCGCCCGCTTCGCCGCCCGCTACACCCCCGACGAGCACGACACCGCCGTACGGCAGCTCGCGCGGATGCACGCGGAGGGCTTCACCGCGATGGTGCAGCCCTATGTGCGCGGCATCGACGTGGCCGGCGAGCGGGCGCTGCAGTTCTTCGACGGCCGTCTGCTGCACGCCAGCCGCAAGGGAGCCGTCCTCGCGCCCGGCACGCCGTACGACGAGCGCAAGGTGGCCCACCCGGGCCTGGAGCGGTGGCAGCCGACGGACGCCGAACTGGCCGTGGCCGAACAGGCCCTGGCGGCCGTGCCGGAGGCCCCCGAGCTGCTCTACGCGCGCGTGGACCTCGTGGACGGCGACGACGGGCGGCCGCAGGTCATGGAACTGGAGCTGGTCGAACCGAACCTGTTCCTGTCCCTGCACACCGGGTCGGTGACGGGGGTCGTGGCCGGGATCCTCAGAGCTGCCCGGGCGACAGACCGTTCCCGTCCCTGACCACCGTCCGCTGGAACAGTCCCCAGGTGAACTCGGCGATCATCTCCCGGCGTATCCCCAGGGCGTCCGGCGCGGTGAACGCCAGCCCCCAGCGGGTCGGGGCCGTGCCCTCGAGCGGGCGGGCCGGGGCGAAGGCGCGGGCCACCTCGTCGACCGTGCTGGACCAGGGGGCCAGGTCGTCCAGGGTCCGCAGGTCGGGGCTCTGCTCTCCCGGGGCGCGGACCAGCCACTCGTTCCAGACGGCGCCGTCCGGCGCGAGCAGGACCTCGAAGCGGAGCCGGGGCCACAGGGGGATCGGCCAGAGCCAGGCCTCGCAGTCGAGGTCGCCGACGCGGCGGGCGGTCCTCGACTCGGGTTCACCGAGGACCGAGCGGTAACGGGAGAGGGAGCCCCGCGCGTGCGGGGAGTGCACCATGGCCTGCCAACGTTTGTTGGCCTCCCTCATCTGCACGAGGGAGACCCCCAGACCATGGCGGGCGTCGTCCACCAGATCCGGGTTCTGGTCGGCCATGCGGCGCAGCAGGACGAGTTGGAAGTCGGAGACACTGAAGGTGCCGGCGAGGCGTTTCGGGGTCGGCATGCCCCCATCCTGGCCCACAGCGCGATCCAGGACCATTGCCCGTGGGAGCGGCTTGTGCGAGCCTGTGTTCGTCATGCCGATCGCCTGTTGAAATTTCGAACGCAGGCCAGGGACGAACAGGGAGGGGGCCGGTCGTGGGACGCCTCGTACCAGCCGTGACCCGAGCTCTCGACATTCTCGAGCTCTTCCTCGAAGGGGACGGGACGCTCTCCGCACCCGACATCGTGCGCAAGCTCCAGCTGCCGCGCACCACCGTGCACGAGCTGGTCACCACACTCGCCGCGCGCTCCTACATCGTCCCCGTGTCCGGACAGCCCGGACGCTACCGCCTGGGTGTCCGTCCGTACCAGCTCGGCAGCCGTTACGCCGAGCAGCTCGACCTCGCCGCCGAGGGCCAGCAGGTCGCCCGCACCGTCGCCGAGACCTGCGACGAGACGGTCCACGTGGCGATCCTCGAGGGCACGGACGTCATCTACATCGCCAAGGTCGACTCCACGCACGCGGTGCGCATGGTCTCGGCCGCCGGCCGGCGCCTGCCCGCCCACTGCACCTCCGTCGGCAAGATGCTGCTGGCCTCCCTCCCGGAGGCGGAGCTCACCGCCCGCATCCCCGACGACGCCGACCTCGTCCGGATGACCCCGAACAGCATCACCGAGCCAGGCGCGCTGCGCGAGGCGCTCGCGGAGATCCGGGAGCGGGGCATCGCCGTCGAGAGCCGGGAGTCCAACCCGGACGTCAGCTGCGTGGCCGCCCCCGTCCGCGACCGCACCGGCCAGGTCGTCGCCGCGCTCTCCATCTCCGTGCCGATGATCCGCTGGAGCGAGGAGCGCCGCGCCGAACTGGAGCAGCTCGCCGCCAAGGGCGCCGCCGAGCTGTCGGAACTCCTGGGCTACCGGAGCGCGGCATGACGACGCCTGCCTTCGACGTGGCGGTACGGGCCGAGGCGACCCTCGGCGAGGGCCCCACCTGGGACGCGGCGGCCGGCCGCCTCCTCTGGCTCGACATCCTGGGCGCCCGGCTGCACACCTACGACCCCTCGACCGGCCGTCGCTCGGTCCGGGTCACCGACCAGCACGTCGGCGCGGCCAAGCCCCGCGCCGGCGGCGGCCTGGTCCTCAACCTCCGTGACGGCGTGGGCCTCCTGGACGAGGACGGATCCTTCCGCTGGCTCCACCACGAGCCCGTCCCCGGCCGCCGCGCCAACGACGCCGCCGTCGCCCCCGACGGCTCCCTCTGGGCCGGCACCATGCGCTACGACGAGGCCCCCGGCGGCGGCACCCTGTCCCGCCTCACCGGCGACGGCACGGCCGGGACGGTCCTCGACGACGTGGCGGTGAGCAACGGCATCGGCTGGAGCCCGGACCACTCGCTGATGTACTACATCGACTCGCCGACCCGCCGCGTCGACGTCTTCGACCACAGCGAGGGCCGCGTCGCGAACCGCCGCACCTTCGTCGGGATCGAGGAGGGCGCCGGCTTCCCCGACGGACTGACCGTCGACGCGGAGGGCTGCGTGTGGGTGGCGCTGTGGGACGGCGGAGCGGTACGCAAATACACTCCTTCGGGTGAACTGGATCGTGTACTGATGTTGCCGACCCCGCGGGTGACGGCCTGTGCCTTCGGCGGCGCCGACCTGACGGACCTGTACATCACGACGGCCCGCGTGGGCCTGACGGACCCCCACCCGCTGGCGGGCTCCCTGCTGGTGATCCCGGACGCGGGCAAGGGCCTCGCCCAGCCTCCGTTCGCCGGATAGCCGGCCCGGGTCGCCGTGACGGCGGCTGCCGAGCGGCCGGGCGACGAGGGAGGGCGGGCGCGGCGGCAGCCCGCACGCGCGGGCGCCCCCTTCGCCGCGACCCCGGCTACTGCAACCCCGCCCGCTTCAGCTCGTCCCCGGTCAGCGGCGGCCCGGCCAACGCCGGCTTCAGCGGCCCCACCGCCGCCGCGACCAGCACCGACGGAGCCAGCAGCACCTCGGGCCCCCGCTCCAACGACGTCACATCCGTCACCCGGCGAGCGATCCGCCCGTTCCCGGTGGCCGTCAGCATCAGGCGGCCCACGTACGCGGCCAGCATCCGGTCCCGCAGCGTGGGCCCGTGCTCCGTCGCCCCCGGATAGAACACGTCCTGCCCGACGGCTAGATCCCACGCCGCCACCGCCGGCCGCGCCACCGCCCGCTGGATCCGGCGGGAGAGCCCGGCCGCACCCCACCCGTGCCGCCGCACCACGTCCCGCAGCAGCACCGCGCTCTGCGCGCCGACGGCGAGACCGTGACCGTAGAGCGGGTTGAACGCGGCGAGCGCGTCACCGAGGACGGCGAAGTTCTCGGGCCAGAGGGGCATCCGCTCGTAGAAGTGACGTCGGTTGCGAGTGGCCCGGGTGTACGACACGTCGGTGAGCGGCTCGGCGCGCTCCAGCAGCTCCCCGATGACCGGGTGCCGCAGCTCCTCCCGGGCGAAGCGGACGAAGTCGTCGGCCTCGGCGGACGGTTCACCGCCGCGCGAACCGTTGAGGGTGACGATCCAGCGGCCGTTCTCGATGGGCAGCAGGAAGCCGGCCCGGCCCGGGCGGCCGTCCCGCGGGTCCGGCTGCACGTTCACGATCGGGTAGCCGGAACGCGCCTGCTCGGGGGCGAGGTACAACCGGCTCGCGTACGCCAGCCCGGAATCGACCTCCCGCCGCTCCACGGCGGGCAGTCCGAGGTCCGTCAGCCAGTGGGAGGCCCGGGAGCCCCGCCCGGTCGCGTCGACGACCAGCCCGGCCCGCAGCACCCGCTCACCCGAGCCGTCCCGCCCCTTCTCCCGGATCCGCACCCCGGTGACCGCTCGCGCCCCGCCCTCCAGCCCCAGCACCTCGGTGCCGTCGAGGAGTTCGACCCGCCGGTCCGCGAGGACCTGGGCGCGGACCGTCGCGTCCAGCAGGTCGCGTCCGGCGAGGATGACGTGGTGCGACTCGGGCCAGCGCCGGAACCAGCCCCGCGCCCCCATGACGACCATGTCCGTGGTGACCGGATTCCGCCGCGCCCCCGCCTCCCGGAGCGCCTCCACGGCGCCCGGCAGCAGCTCGGCCACCGCCCGCACCCCGCCCGACCACAGCATGTGGGCGTGGTGCGCCTGCGGGAGCCCCTTGCGGGGCGCGGGGCCGTCGGGCAGGACGTCCCGCTCCACGACGACGACCCGCTCGGCGAGTCCGCTCAGGGCGGCCGCCGCGAGCATGCCCGCATGGGATCCCCCCAGGACGACGGCGGTTCTGGCGGGGGTGGGATCTTCACTCATGCGCTGACATGCTCTCTGCCGGGGCGGACCGCACGCTCGCGGACCGCGTCGATGTCTTCGGGATGGCGGAGGACCTCGGACACGGCCTGGATCTCCCGCAGCAGATAGGTGGTGTCGGGCCCGCCCGAACCGGAGCCGCCGGAGCCGCCGGTCCCCGCTTCGGCCGCCGGTCCGGGCGAGCCGGAACCGTACGCCCCGGACGGACGGGAGTCCGAGGGGCCCGCCCCGGCGGTGCGGGCGGCGTCTGTCGGGCGGGACGGGCCGGAGGAGGCCGCGAGGCCGGAGGACCCGGACGGACCGGAGAAGACCGCTGGGCCGGGGGAGCCCGTCAGGCCGGCGTTGGCCACCGGGCGGGGGGAGCCCGCCAGACCAGAGTCGGGCGCCGCCCCGGTGCCGGCCGCCGACCCCGCGTTGGCCGCCGGCCCAGCGTTGGCTGCCGGCTCGGAGGAGACCGCCGGGTCCGAGTGGGCCGCCACGTCAGGTGGGCCGTACGGACCCGAAGGGGCCGTCGGACCGGAAGCCCCCGTCGGGGCGGGAGAGGCCGTCGGATCGGAAGCCCCCGTCGGGGCGGGAGAGGCCGTCGGATCGGAAGCCCCCGTCGGGGCGGGAGAGGCCGTCGGATCGGAAGCCCCCGTCGGGGCGGAAGGGGCCGTCGGATCGGAAGCCCCCGTCGGATCGGAAGGGGCCGTCGGGGCGGGAGAGGCCGCCGGGGCGGAAACCCCCGTCGGACCGGCAGCCCCCGTCAGGGCGGAGCGGGTTCGTGCCGCCACCGCCTCCTGGATCGTCACCGCGGCCGCGAGGGCCTGCGCGCGGCCGCGGTCGAAGCCGAGGGCGACGGCCGCGTCGTAGGACCGTGCCCGCAGGTCGTCGTCGAGGTACCGGGACAGCTGGAGGACCGCGTCACGGATGAACGTCTCACGGCGGATCAGACGCAGTTCCGGGGTGGCCCGCAGCGCGAGCGGCTCACGGGTGCCGACGACGGAACGCATCAGCCGGGCGAGCGGCTTGAGACCGCGGTGCCGGCGGCGCACCCGCCAGCGCTCCTGGAGGTACTGGCCGGCGTGCGGGACGATGAAGCCGATCGCGACCAGCGTGGCGGCGACACAGGCCGCCGACGGCGCGATGTTGGTGTTCAGCCAGTCCAGGTCGTGCCCGGTCCACCGGGCCCCCACCGCCGTCAGCTTCGCCGCGCTGAACAGCAGGTTCGTCACGTACCCGGCCCCCAGGAAGCGCAGCCCCCAGCGCAGCCAGGCGTCCAGGCCCTCCGTGCGGCTCCAGTTCCAGATCAGGCCGGCCGTGACCGAGCAGGCCACCGTGTGCGCGAGCAGGTAGAGCAGGATCTCCTCGCGCATGAAGGGCGTGTTGGCGTAGTACGTGTCGAGGTCCCGGATCCGCTCCACCGGCACGTCGGCGAGCGCGAACAGCACCCACAGCGCCACCACGACCCCCGCGTACACGGAGACCACCCACCGGGTGGCACGCCGGGTCTGCGCCGAGCGCTCGGTGAGGTTGTTGCGCCAGGCGATGACCAGCAGCAGCCAGGACGCCGAGAGCGCGGTGAGCAGGGAGTACACCCAGGGCGCCGCGATGTTGGGGACGCCGGTGACCCGGTTGGTCCAGGCGATGGTCTTCGGGGCGGCGAACACGAACACCGCGCAGGCGAACAGCAGCAGACCGCCGACCGCGCGCAGCAGAGGGTCCCGCCACAGCTTGAGGATGCTGGGCAGCTTGATCGCCAGGGCGGCGCCCAGCACCACGGTGGGCAGCCAGAAGGAGATGTACAGGCCGTGCATCACGGGGCGGTGCCCCTGCGTCCGCGGTAGCCCAGCGTCCGCTGCACCGGCGACGCCGCGCCGCCCGGCCCGGGTGTGGGTCCGGCCTCGGACAGATACCGCCGGAAGCGGGCCGCGAGCCGGTGGCCGAAGTCGTCGGCCTCGGCCTCGTCGGCCTCCCGGGAGCCGTTGCGGGCGGCCACGGTCAGCGCGATGGAGTCCCAGCCGGGCCGTCCGGCGAGGACACCCGCCGCCTCCGTGCCGACGCCGTGGTGATGGTGCCGGTGGCCGGCGTGCAGATGCCACAACTCATGCCCGAGAATGACGAGTTGCTGTACGGCCTCGGCCCGCTCCTCCACGATGACCAGGTCGAAGTCACTGAACTCCACCCACAGTCCGGTCACGCCGATCTCGTCGGGGAACCGCTCGAACCGCAGCTCGACGGGCCGTCCGCCGCGCCGCGCGGCCATCTCCTCGCACAGGGCCCGGGACACCTCCCGCACGCCGGCCGGCCGCCGGGGCCGGGCCCGCAGCGCGGCGGCGAGCTCGCCGGCCAGCTCGCGCATGGCCGGGCCGGTCCTCGGGCGCCGCAGCGCGGAGGCGATCCGGGCCGCCCTCCCGCGCGCGCCCGCGATGTCCATCAGGTCCCGTCCCCCTTCTCACCGCCGAACGGCCGCCGGTCCGCCGCCTTCCGGCAGCGGGTTCGAGCCTACGCGGCTGGTTGTGTCCGCGTCACGAAAAGAACCGACCACACTCAGGATAGAAAGCGCTATCAGAAGTCGTGTCGAAACCATTGACGCGCAAGCGCATCGATTTTACGGTCCCGTTCGAAGTTACGGGCATGATTCGAAATATCGAACGACGACACCACGACGGGACGACAGGGGCAAGGTATGGGACGACCTGGCCTGAATCGCAGGCAACTTCTCGCCGCCGCAGGCGGGTTGACGGTCGCGGGCAGCTTCGGCCTCGCCGCCCTCGGCACCGGCGCCGACGCGCTGGCCGCCGGCAGCCGCACCCGCGTCCGCTACAGGAACCTCCTCCAAGGGCACGGGCCCGTGCCTGGTGCGGCTCCGCCGCGTGGGCGCGACCAGCCATGAACCACCCGCAGACAGAGCAGACAGAAACGAACCGAAAGGCCACGATGAGCACCGCCCGCTTCACCCTGGACCCCGCCTTCACCGTCGGCGAAGTCAACCCCCGTCTCTTCGGCTCCTTCGTCGAACACCTCGGCCGCTGCGTCTACACCGGCATCTTCGAACCGGACCACCCCGCCGCCGACGCCGAGGGCATCCGCACGGACGTCCTGGAGCTCGTCCGGGAACTCGGCGTCACCGCCATCCGCTACCCCGGCGGCAACTTCGTCTCCGGCTACAAGTGGGAGGACTCGGTCGGCCCCGCCGAAACGCGTCCCCGCCGGCTGGACCTCGCCTGGCACTCGACGGAGTCGAACCGCTTCGGCCTCTCCGAGTACATCGGCTTCCTCCGGAAGATCGGCCCGCGGGCCGAGCCCATGATGGCCGTCAACCTCGGCACCCGAGGCGTCGCCGAGGCCCTCGAACTCCAGGAGTACGCCAACCACTCCGAGGGCACCGCCCTCTCCGACCTGCGCGTGTCCCACGGCGACAAGGACCCCTTCGGCATCAGGCTGTGGTGCCTCGGCAACGAGATGGACGGCCCCTGGCAGACCGGCCACAAGACGGCCGAGGAGTACGGCCGGGCCGCCGCCGAGACGGCCCGCGCGATGCGCCAGATGGATCCGCACGTCGAACTGGTCGCCTGCGGCTCCTCCAGCCAGTCCATGCCCACCTTCGCCGCGTGGGAGGCGACGGTCCTCGAGGAGACGTATGACCTCGTCGACTACATCTCCCTGCACGCCTACTACTGGCCGCAGGACGGCGACGTCGACTCCTTCCTCGCCTCCGCCGTCGACATGGAGTCGTTCATCGACAACGTCGTGGCGACCGCCGACCACGTGGGCGCCCGGCTGAAGTCCAGGAAGCGGATCAACCTCTCCTTCGACGAGTGGAACGTCTGGTACCTGCCCCGGTGGGAGGAGCACGCCAAGGGCATCGACCAGGAGGACTGGCCGGAGGCCCCCCGCCTCCTGGAGGACAACTACAGCGTCACCGACGCCGTCGTCTTCGGCTCGCTCCTCATCGCCCTGCTGCGGCACGCGGACCGCGTCACCGTGGCCTGCCTCGCCCAGCTCGTCAACGTCATCGCCCCGATCATGACCGAGCCCGGCGGCCCGGCCTGGCGGCAGACGACGTTCTTCCCCTTCGCCCAGGCCGCCCGGTACGGCCGCGGCCGGGTCCTCGACGTCCGCGTGGACTCGCCGACGTACGAGACGAGGAAGTACGGCGAGGCGGACCTGCTGCACGCCACCGCGGTCCGCGCCGAGGACGGCACCGTCACCGTCTTCGCCGTCAACCGCAGCCGCACCGAGGCGCTGCCCCTCGAAGTGGCCCTGAACGGCCTGGACCTGACGTCGGTCGTCGAGCACAGCGCCCTCGCGGACGCCGACCCGGACGCACGGAACACCCTCGACGAACCGGAGCGGGTCGCCCCGCACCCGGTCGAGGGCACGGCCGTACGGGAGGGCATCCTCACCGCCGTACTCGAACCGCTGTCCTGGAACGTGATCCGGCTGGCCTAGGCCCTCTCCGGATCCGCCGGACAGGCCTGGCCACCCCGGGGACCGCCGACGGGCGGTCCCCGCCGATCACCTCGTCCGGCGCCGGGGGCCACAATGTCCGTATGAGGATCTCAGCGCGGGCGGACTACGCGGTGCGGGCGGTACTGGAGCTCGCCGTACGGCAGGGCGGTGACCCGGTGAAGGCGGAGACCGTCGCCGCCGCCCAGGACATTCCGCACAAGTTCCTGGAGGGGATCCTCGGTGATCTGCGGCGCGGCGGGATCGTCGACAGCAGGCGCGGCGGGGGCGGCGGCTACCGGCTGGCCCGGGACGCCGCGGCGATCACGGTGGCGGACGTGATCCGGGCGGTGGACGGCCCGATCGTCTCCGTACGCGGCGAACGGCCGACGGGCCTGACGTACACGGGGTCCGCGCAGCCCCTGCTCCCGCTCTGGATCGCGCTGCGGGCGAACGTGCGCCGGATCCTGGAGGGCGTCACGGTCGCGGACATCGCCGCGGACGCGCTGCCGGAGCCGGTGAAGGAGCTGGCGGCGGAGCCGGCGGCCTGGGAGAACCCCTAGCCGGCCGAGCGCGCACAGGTTTCACACCTTGCTCTCAGCTTGAGTGCCTACCCTCGCTCCCGTTCATCCCCACCTGACCGATGGGGAAAGCCGGGAACTAGGAAACGGTGTCCAGGATGCGCACGCTCGTACTGCTCGCCCTCGCGGGCCTCGGCGCCCAGCTCGTCGACGGCAGCCTCGGCATGGCCTACGGCGTGACGTCGACCACGCTGCTGCTGGCCCTGGGCACCAACCCGGCCGCGGCCTCGGCCACGGTCCACCTCGCGGAGATCGGTACGACGCTGATGTCCGGCGCCTCGCACTGGCGCTTCGGGAACGTGGACTGGAAGGTCGTCACGCGGATCGGCGTGCCGGGGGCGGTGGGCTCCTTCCTCGGCGCGACGGTCCTGTCGCGGCTGTCCACCGAGGTGGCGGAGCCGGCGATGTCCCTGATCCTGCTGGGCCTGGGTCTGTACGTGATGTCCCGCTTCACTTTCCGCGGCCTGCCCGAGGACCGCCTGGGCAAGCCGCTGCGCCGCCGCTTCCTGACCCCTCTCGGACTGGTGGCCGGTTTCCTGGACGCGACCGGCGGGGGCGGCTGGGGTCCGGTCGGCACGCCGGCGCTGCTGGCCAGCGGCCGGATGGAGCCCCGCAGGGTGATCGGCTCGGTCGACACCAGCGAGTTCCTGGTGGCGCTGGCGGCCAGCCTCGGCTTTCTGCTCTCGCTGGGCTCCCAGGGCCTGCGGTGGCCCTGGGTCGTGGCCTTCCTGCTCGGCGGTCTGATCGCCGCCCCCGTCGCCGCCTGGCTGGTCCGCCTCCTCCCGCCGCGCGTCCTCGGCTCGGCCGTCGGCGGCGTCATCGTCGCGACGAACGTCCGCACGCTGCTGAAGAGCGACTGGGTGGCGGCGCCGGGCCCGGTGAGCGCGCTGGTCTACGTCGTCCTGTACGCGGTGTGGGCGGCGGCCCTGGCGTACTCGATCCGGGCGCACCTCAGGGAGAAGGCGGCGGCGCCTCAGGAGCGGGAGCTGGTCGCGGCCTGACGCGCTGTTCCGCCGCGGGCCCGGACCGGTGCGTGGCCGGGGGCCGCGGCGGGGGCGGCACCGCCCGGGTCAGGCGGAGTCGACGCCCACGGTGAGGGTCGCCTGGTAGCCGTCGGAGACGCTGGAGCCGAGGGCGGTCAGGGTCAGCAGGCCCGAGGAGGCGCCTCCGCCGTCGTAGATGCCGTCGTCCGCCAGCAGGGTCTCCTCGGTGGTGTTCGCCGAGTACGGCGAGGTCGCCTGGACCTCGGCGTTGACGTCCGGGTCGAAGAACAGCTGGCCCGTGTGGATGATCTCGCCGCCGGTGTACGAGTCGTCCGTGAGGGTCACGTCCGTGTGCACCCGCATATGGACGTGGACCGCGCGGGAGACGTAGTGGCCGGGCCAGATCGAGGTGATGCTGCACTGGCCGTTCTCGTCGGTCATCTGGCCGCCGCGCAGGAACGTGCCGTTGTCCTCCTCCTGGTGGCCGTTGCCGCCGACGAAGCCCGAGTACTCACCGAGGGCGTCGCAGTGCCAGATCTCCACGAGCGCGCCGGCGAGCGGGGCGCAGTCGTCTGCCTGGTCGACGACGGTGAAGGTGTACCGGACCTCGAAGCCTTCCTTGTCCTCCCGGATGTCCTCGCGGACGAGGGCGCCTTCAAGGGAGTACGGCCCCTCCGTGACCTCGGCGTTCAGGGTGCAGATGCCGGAGGTGGCGGCGCTGGGGGCCGAGGCGCCGGTCTCGGCCGCGGTCGAGCCGGTCTCGCCGGTGGCGGTGTCCGCCGACGCCATGCCGGCGATCGCCAGTCCGCCGGCCGCGGCGACCGCGCTGCCGCCGATCAGAACGCGGCGGCGCTTCACGCTGGTGTCGAGCCGGTGCCTCCCGGGCCGCCGGTCGTCGTTGTCGTCGAGGATCTCGTGGTGCTCCGTGTTTCCCGTCATGCGGACGAAACTAGGAGCGCAGCTGAGGAAATCCTTCGTGTGCGGCTGTGAAGGGCCTGGGGATCTACCAGTCAACGCCCCTTGATTGTCACCGAGTTGGGGCAAGAGGGCGGCTCGGTTCAGCGGCGGGGGGCCGAGCGCTCGGGCGGCGCTATGCGGACCCGCTGCCCGGTGGGCGCGTTCTCGATGTCGTCGAGCTGCGCGACGATCGTGCTGCGCAGGTCGTCGTAGTCCTCGAAGCAGTAGTCGTGGAACAGCGTGTAGCCCGTCCACATCAGGTTGGCGCACACCTGGGCCGGCACCCGGCCGGTCCGCGCGCCCATGCCGACCAGCGCCACGGACCGGATGCTGCCGGGCGCCCCGCTGTTCTGCCGGTGGATCGCCTGGAACGCGGCGGCGCAGGCCAGGGCCACGTTCAGGGTCTCGCTCACGTTCTCCGAGGACTGTTCCATCGTCGGCGTCGAGATCAGGAACTTCGGGTTGGCCGCCCCGGACGGAACGCACACCGCGCTGCCCACCGGGAGCCGTCCCCCGAACCGGTCGCGGATCGCCCGCTGCACGCGCAACTGGATCCCGGCTCCGAGATGACGCTTGACGGCGGCGTCCACCCCGCCGTTCATCAGGCCGCGGGAGTTGGTCGGGCTCACCCAGGCGTCGGCCTTCTCGGCGAGGATCGAGCCCTTGCGGATCTCGATCCCCGGCGTGTCGGCGAACGCGGCCCGCCATGCCTCCACCACCTTCGCGTTGAGGTCGGTCAGGACCACCTCGAGCGGCGGCTGCACGCGGTTCACGGTCATGTTCCACACTCCCATCGGGGACCCGGTCCTTCCAGTGATCACGACGCTACAAGGACCCACTGACAACGCCCCGGCGTCGAAGGGACGTTGTCAGACCCCGCTGTTAGCGTCCCCGCCATGATCGACGCCGACGCCTCCGCGCAGCCCGACCCGAACGACCCGCTGGCCCTCGCCGAACTGTTCCAGGGCGGCGGTGAACCGTGGCTTCCGCTGCTCAAGCCCGTCATCGAGGCGCAGCCGGGCGCCGCCTCGTTCATCGGCCCCGGCCGCGGCCCCGACGTGGTCCCCGTCCGCGAACTCACCTTCCAGGCGCTCAAGCCGAACCCGCCGCACAAGTGGAAGGTCGTCGTCTTCGGCCAGAACCCGTACCCGCGGCCGGAGAGCGCCACCGGCATCGCCATGTTCGACAACGCCTTCCACGACTGGAAGGACAGCCAGTTCGGCAGGGTCGTCAGCATCCGCTGCATCATCAAGGCGGCGGCGATGTGGAAGTACGGCATCGCCAAGAAGACGCCGATAGCCGACGTCCGCGCGCTGTTGAAGGAGCGGGACACCGTCCAGCCGCCGGAGTGGTTCCAGGCGATGCTCACCCAGGGCGTCCTGCTGCTGAACGCGGCCCTCACCGCCAGCAGTGACGGGCCGAGGGGAGCCGACCCGCACACCGCGTTCTGGCGCCCGGTCGCCGAGCGGATCGTCGAGGAGATCCTCAAGGCCAAGCAGAACGCCGGCGAGGAGGACCGCGGGGTCGTCTTCGCGTGGTGGGGGGCGCACGCCCGGAGTCTGAAGCAGGTCGTCCTCAGGCTCCAGAAGAAGTACCCCGAGGTCGAGGTCCGGCACATCGACCACTGCAATCCCGCGGCGCAGGGCGACATCTTCTGCGACGGCGACCACTTCGGCATGGTGAACGACGCCCTGGCGTCGGTGGGCGCGGACGCGGTCGACTGGCTGCCGAGCAAGGGGTGGGACCAGCTCACGGCGGAGGCCGGCGGGAGCGGCGGCGGTGTCGCCGAACGCATGGGCGCGTTCATCTCGTCCACCATGGAACTGCACCAGCTCTATCTGGAGCGGCTCTCCAGCGTCAAGGACGAAGGTCTCGTCCTCCCGGCGATCACCGGTGTGTTCGACACGCCGCTGATGGACTTCCGGGAGGCCGTCGGGCCCGTGGCCGAGCTGCTGTCCGGACTGGACCGGCACGTCCGGCGGTCGCACGAGTTCGGCAAGCGGCGGGCCGACGAGGGGGCCGGGAACCTGTCCGCGGAGGCGATCGCCGCCCTCCATCTCTACACCTGCGAGTCCGCGTTCTACCGCGAGATCAACGCGATCCTGCGCCATCCGGACCGGTCGAAGGTCGTCCCGTACCTGCCGTATCTGCGGCTGCTGTTCTCGGCGGTGTCGGGGCTTCCCGTCCGCACGGAGCCGCTGTGGCGCGGGGTGCCGCTGGACCTGCGGGCGCAGTACCCGGTCGGACGGACCGTGACCTGGTGGGGCGTGTCCTCGTGCACGTCCGAGGTGGGCGTGGCGCGGGCGTTCCTGGGCAGCCGCGGCCGGCGGACGCTGTTCGAGGTGCGGCCCGCCCGGGCCGTCGGCATCCGTGACTTCTCCGCGTTCACGGGCGAGGAGGAGTTCATCCTCCTGCCGGGCACGCAGTTGAAGGTGGCGGAGGTGACGACCGGGCGCGGCGGTCTGTGCACCGTGCGGCTGACCGAATCGGAGGAGCGGCCCCTCGTGTCGTGAGCGGGTGTGTGAACGGGCCGGGGTGAATGGCCGGAGTTCGCCCTGGCCGCTCACCGGGGGTCTCCCTACGATTCCATCGCCGCGGCTCTTCACAGAAACCTCACAGGTTCTCCATGCTTCAACGAAGAGGAGAGACCCCCCATGGCAAGTGGACTGCTTCTGGGCGGCGCCGTCGCCGCCCTCGTCACCGCGGCGGTGCCCGCGCACGGCCCGTCCTCGTCACCGGTGTTCGCCGACCCGCCGCCGGACAAGATCGTCATCGACGTCGCCACGGTCAACGGCTCCGGCTGCCGCCCGGGATCGGCGGCCGTCGCGGTCTCGGAGGACAACACCGCCTTCACGGTGACCTACAGCGAGTACCTCGCGCAGGTGGGCGGCAACTCGGACCCGACCGCGTTCCGCAAGAACTGCCAGCTCAGCCTGATCGTCCATGTCCCGCAGGGCTTCACGTACGCCATCGCCCAGGCGGACTACCGCGGCTTCGCCTCGCTCCAGGCCGGTGCGAACGCCGTGCAGCGGGCCTCGTACTACTTCCAGGGCTCGTCACAGACGGTGTTCAAGAACCACACCTTCAACGGCGCGCTCAACGACAACTGGCAGGCGACCGACACCACCGACTGGGCGAACCTCGTCTACGCCCCGTGCGGAGTCCAGCGCAACTTCAACATCAACACCGAGCTGCGCGTGAACGCGGGCACCTCCTCGCCGTCCAAGGTCAGCTTCATGACGATGGACTCGACCGACGGCGACATCAGCACCGTGTACCACATGGCCTGGAAGGAGTGCCCGGGCAAGTGAGCCCGGGGCCGCCCGCCGCCCCAGCCGGCGCGGTGGGCGGCCCGTCCCCGCGCGCCGGGGCCCCGTGTCCCGGTCCTGCCCGTCCGGGGAGAATGCGGCGAGAGGATGCACGGGGCGAGCGGGGAGCGTGAGTTGATGAGTCGTCGTGGCGCGGTGGTCGTCGGCGGGGGCATAGGCGGGCTGGCGGCCGCGATCGGGCTGCACCGCATCGGCTGGGACGTGACGGTCCTGGAACGCGCTCCCGCCTTCGCCGACGTGGGGGCGGGCATCTCCCTGCACGCCAACGGCGTACGGGCGTTGGACGCGCTCGGCGTCGGCGAGGCGGCACGGGCCGTCGTGCGCCGCCTGTACACCGGCGGCACCCGCTCCACCGGCGGGCGGCTGCTGTCCCGGATGGACGGCGCGGCCCTGGAACGCCGGCTCGGCTTCCCGGTCGGCGGAGTCCTCCGTGCCGACCTGCACCGCGTCCTGCGCGAGGCGCTGCCCGCCGGGTGCGTGAAGAACGGCGAGGAGGTGACCGGCCTGCACCGCGTGGGCGACGCCGATCTCGTCGTCGCCGCCGACGGGGTCAGCAGCCGGCTGCGCGCCCAGCTGTTCCCCCGTCATCCCGGCGCCGTCTACAGCGGTACGACGGTCCTGCGGGCCCTCACCGAGCACCCGCTCCCCGACCCGCCGGCCGACCTGGAGCTGACCTGGGGGCCGGGCGCCGAGTTCGGGCATCTCGTCTTCCACGACGGACGGGCCGAATGGCACGCGGTGCTCGACGTGCCGCCCGGGGTACGCCACGCCGATCCCCTCGCGGCGATGCGCCGCCGGTTCGGCGGCTGGCACGACCCCATTCCCGCTCTCCTGGACGCGACCCGCCCCGAGGACGTCCTCCACCACGACATCCATGAACTGGCCACCCCGCTCCCCGCGTTCGCCGTCGGCCGGGTGGTGCTCCTCGGTGACGCCGCCCACGCCATGACCCCGAACCTCGGTCAGGGCGCCAGCCAGGCCCTGGAGGACGCGGTGGTCCTGGCGGCCCGCCTGTCCACCGAACCCACCGTCGCCTCGGCGCTGCGCCGCTACGACGTGGAACGCCGCCGCCGCACCCGGTCGGTCGCCCGTGCCGCCCGCCAGGCCGGCCGCATGGGGCACGGCCTCACCCACCCCCTCGCCATCGCCCTGCGGGACACGGCCCTGCGTCTGGCCCCGTCCGGGGTCACCCTCCGCGCCGCCCTGCGGCACGCGGACTGGGCGCCGCCGCGGCTGCGGTGACGCCCAGTCGGACACCGGGGAACGGGGTCAGCCGTCGACGCCCAGGGTCAGCGTCCCGGCGTACCCGGAGGACGTCGAGCTCCCCAGGGCCGTCAGGGTGAGGAGGCCGGACGCGGCGCCTCCGTCGTCGTAGATGGAGTCCTGGGCGAGGGTGGTGCGGGTGACCGTGTTGGTCGAGTACGGCGAGACCCTCGCGACGGCGGTCGTGATCGTCTCGTTGAAGAAGAGCTGGCCGGTGTGGACCTCCTGGCCGCCGGTGAAGTGGCCGTCGGAGGTGACCGTGACACCGGTGTGCACCTTGACGTGGATGTGCACGCAGCGGCCCCGGTACCAGCCGGGGTAGACCGAGGTGATCGCGGCGACCCCGCTGGAGTCGGTGAGCACCGCGCCGCGCAGGAAGGTGCCGTCGTCCGGCTCGCTGTGGCCGTTGTTGCCGACGAAGCCGGAGTACTCGCCGAGGGCGTCGGCGTGCCAGAGCTCGACCAGGGCGTTGCTGAGGGGGGCGCAGCTGCCGGAGTCGACGACCGTGAGCGTCAGCTTCAGCGGGATGCCGGCCTTGCCCTCGGTGATGTCGGAGCGGACGTACTGTCCGTCGAGGTAGTAGGGACCTTCGGTCATCTCCTTGGTGAGGGTGCAGACGGCCGCGGCGGCGACGGGGGCGGCGTCGGCCGTCGTGGCTGTGGGGGCTTCGGACGACGCGGCGGCGCCCACCGCCAGGGTGGCGGCGGCGGCACCGGTGGCCACGAGAACGGTACGGCGTCCGATCGGGCTGCGGGTTTCCGAGGTGTCTGTCATGGACACGGCACCATAGGAACGGATCCTGTCGACAGGCTGTCAGACCGGTAAAGTGAGTGTTCGTCAAGTTACTTGCCGGGCAAGGTGCCGAGACCGCCCGTCCGTCCGGCGCTTCTCGAAGACTTTCGGGTGGCCGCGCGGAGCATTGACGCGCAGGGGGTTCGATTCTACGGTCCCGTCCGACGACGCGACCTCTGTTCGAAACCACGGACGACGAACCCCCGCTGAAGGAGCGTCCGCATGAGCCGCACCTCTCGCAGAGCTGCCCTTCTCTCCGTCCCCGCCGCGATCCTGCTGGCCCTGACCCCCACCACGGCCTCCGCCTACCCCAACCCCGGCACGGTCACCGGATCGACGGTGGTCCACGACCCGACCATGATCCGCACCTCCGCCGGCCGCTACCTCCTCTACGCCACGGGCGGCGGTCTGGCCCACCGCACCTCCACCGACCGCGTCGCGTTCAGCGCGGGCGCCGACGCCTTCTCCACCCGGCCGGGCTGGTGGTCGGCGTACGGCACCACCGAGGCCTGGGCGCCGGACATCTCGTACCACGGCGGCAAGTACCTGATGTACTACGCCGTCTCGACGTTCGGCTCCAACAAGTCCGCGATCGGACTGGCGGGTTCGAGCACCGGACTGCCCGGCTCCTGGACCGACTACGGCACCGTCTACACCTCCACCACCTCCAGCGACTACAACGCCATCGACCCGAACCTCTTCGTGGACGACGACGGCAGGTGGTGGCTCTCCTTCGGGAGCTGGTGGACGGGCATCAAGATGATCCGCCTCGACCCGTCCACCGGGAAGCAGCTCTCCTCCGACACCGCCCGCCGCTCCCTGGCCGCCCGTCCCACCGGCACGAAGGCCGTCGAGGCCCCGTACATCGTCAAACGGAACGGCTCCTACTACCTGTTCGCCTCCTACGACACCTGCTGCGCCGGCACCAGCTCGACGTACAAGGTGAAGGTCGGACGCGCCACCGGCGTCACCGGGCCGTACTACGACAAGAACGGCGTCGCCATGACGAACAACGGCGGCACCGCCGTGCTGGAGTCGCACGGCAGTGTCATCGGGCCCGGCGGGCAGTCGATCATGAACGACGTCGACGGCGACCTGATCGTCTACCACTACTACGACGGCAACGACAACGGCACACCCAGGCTCGGCGTCAACCTGCTGAGCTGGAGCACCGGCTGGCCGGTGGCGTACTGAGCCCCTCCGGCCCTATCCCGCCTGTCCCATCCCCGCCGCGTTCGGCCAGCTCTGGGCGTTCGGCCAGCCGGTCGCCGCGGCGGGGGACAGGCCGTTGGTGCCCCGGACCTGGGCGGCGGTGAGGCCCCCGCGGGCCGGGACGCCGGGCGGGGTCGGGGCGGGCGCCATCGGCGCGGGGGGCGGGCTCATGGCGGCCGGGCTCATCGCGGCCGGGGCCATCGCGGCGGGGGCCATCGGGGCGGGGGCCATCGCCGCCGGGGCCATGGCCGCCGGAGCCGCGGCCGGGACCGGGACCGGCGCCGGGGCCGGAGCGGGCGCGGGCACAGGCTGGGGGAAGACCTGTGCGGCGGCCGGCAACGGCATCCCGGCGCCGTTGGACGGGGCGGCCTGCGCCACGGCGGGCGCCTGCATCGGCATGCCGGCGGCGGCCGGGGCCGCGACCGGTCCCGGCATGCCGACGGCCTGAGCGGCGAGGTTGTGCATGCCGGCCCCGTTGGTGGCTTCCACCAGCAGCCGGTCCACGGCCGCCGTGCCCGAGCTGTAGCTGGTCCCGGTGCCCAGCTCGGGCACGGCGGCTCCCCTCCTGGTCCCGTAGAGCACCTGTTCCAGGCCGGACACCAGGCGACGCACGTCCACCTGGGGGCGCACCACGAGCCGCAGGAAGCGGCTGGAGGAACCGATCTTGTTACCGCACTCACGGACCAGGATGCGGTGCTCGGTGAGCAGCCGGTCCCGGACCACGGTGCCCTCGGCGCCGACGGGAAGGCGCACGAAGAGGAAGTTCCCCTGGGAGGGGTAGACGGTCAGGCCGGGCAGCGCGGAGAGCTGGCTGGCCATGTCCAGGCGGTCCCGGCGCACCTGCAGCAGGCTCTGCGCGTACTCGGGGCCGTGCTCCTTGAGCATGAACACCACGTACTCGGCGAAGGCGTTGAGGTTCCACTTCGGCAGCATCGAGCGGACCTTGCCGGCCAGGGAGGGGTTGGCGACCATGTAGCCGAAGCGGATGCCGTGCAGACCGAAGTTCTTGCCGAGGCTGCGCAGCACGATGACGTTCGGCCGGATCATCGCCTCCTGCACGACGCTGGGCTCCTGCTCCGCGTCGGCGAACTCCAGGAACGACTCGTCGATGACGATCAGGTCCAGGTCGGCCATCGCGTCCATGAACTGCACCAGCGCGTGCTTGTGCAGGAAGCCGCCGTCGGGGTTGTTCGGGTTGCAGATGACCGCGACCCGGGTGCCACGCGTCCGGATGAACTCGGCGTACTGGGCGAGGTCGAGCGCGAAGCCGCTGGACTCCTGGAGCGGGAACATGTCGACCCGCTTGCCGGTCTCCATCGGCTGGTCGGTCCAGCGGCCGAAGGTGGGGACCGGGACGGCCAGGGACTCGCGGACCAGCAGGTGGTCGATCCAGGTGATCAGCTCGGTCGAGCCGTTGCCCATGGCCACGGCGCTCGGCGGCAGCTGGAGCAGGTTGCACAGTTCCGCGGTGATGGTGTCGGCGCTGCTCGGGTAGTACGTGATGATGTCCCGCAGCCGCTGGGACATCGTGTCCATCATGGCCGGGGTGGGGAAGTAGGGGTTGCACGGAATACAGAAGTCCACCGGGCCGGTGCCGTCCCCGCCCTCGCGTGTCAGCGCCGCCATCGACGGGCTGTGCGCCGCCGTACTGCGGAACAACGAGGTGACGTTGTCGGCCATGGAACCTCCGTAGGGGGCGGGCCCGGTGGGGACGGCCGGGCCCGTCGTCTGGGTGGCCCGCGCGGGGGAGCACGGGCCGCCCCTACATACGGAGGTGTGAGTGACCCCGTTCAACCGGTGTGAAAAAAATGTGAGTTGGGGAACCGGGGGGCGATGTTTCGCGTCGGGCCCCGGCCCGCCGCGCGTTCTCAGGCGCCGAACGAGTGGATCGTCGTCGTCCGGTAGGTCTGCCCGGGGCGCAGCACGGTCGACGGGAACGACGGCTGGTTGGGCGAGTCCGGGAAGTGCTGCGTCTCCAGGCACAGGCCGTCGCCCTGCCGGTAGACGCGGCCGCCGGTGCCGGTGAGCGTGCCGTCGAGGAAGTTGCCCGAGTAGAACTGCAGACCGGGCTCGACGGTGGAGACCGTGAGGGTGCGGCCGGAGCCCGGGTCGCGCAGCGTGGCCACCTGCACCGGCTCGGCGGTGACGCCCTTGTCCAGGACCCAGTTGTGGTCGTAGCCCTTGGCGGCGATCTGCTGCGGGTGCCCGGCCCGGAGGCCGTGTCCGATCGCCCTGGGCTCGCGGAAGTCGAAGGGGGTGCCGGCGACCTCCGCGAGGTCGCCGGTGGGGATCAGGCCCGGGTCGGTGGGCGTGTAGCGGGAGGCGGCGATCATGAGCTCGTGGTCCTCGACCGTGCCGCCGCCCTCGCCGCCGAGGTTCCAGTAGACGTGACTGGTGAGGTTGACGACGGTGGCCCTGTCCGTGGTGGCCTCGTAGTCGACGCGCCAGTCGCCGTCACCGGTGAGGGTGTACGTGACCTTCACCTTCAGCGTGCCCGGGTAGCCCATCTCCCCGTCGGCGCTCGTGCGGTACAGGTGCAGGCCCAGGTCCGGGCCCCGTGTGAACGGTTCGACGTCCCACACCTGGCTGTCGAAACCCGTGGTCCCGCCGTGCAGGCTGTTCGCGCCGTCGTTCACGGCGACCCGGTGGTCCTCCCCGTCGAGGCTGAACCGGCCCCCGCCGATCCGGTTGCCGTAGCGGCCGATCAGGGCGCCGAAGTAGGGGGACCTGCCCACGTAGTCCCCGAGGGTGGCGAAGCCGAGCGCGACGTTGGCGTACCGGCCGTGCCGGTCCGGGATCTCCAGGGACCGCACGATCCCGCCGTAGGAGAGGACCTCCAGTCGTGTCCCGCCGTTCTCCAGCGCCCAGCTGTGGATCCGTGTGCCGTCGGCGAGCTCGCCGAAGACCGTCTTCACCGTTTTCCGCCTCCCCTGTGCGAAGGGCCCCGCCTTCCGGCGGGGCCCGATCCGGATCTACGAACCGGACTTGCGCTTGTTCCACACGTCGAACCCGACCGCGGCCAGCAGGGCCAGGCCCTTGATGACCTGCTGCCAGTCGGTGCCGACGCTCAGGAGGTTCATGCCGTTGTTCAGCACACCGAGGACGAGACCACCGATGATCGCGCCGAGGACGGTGCCGACACCGCCGCTCATGGACGCGCCGCCGATGAACGACGAGGCGATCGCCTCGAGTTCGAAGTTGAGGCCCGCCTTCGGCGAGGCCGCGTTCAGACGGGCGGCGACCACCAGACCCGCCAGGGCCGCGAGCACGCCCATGTTCAGGAAGACGTAGAAGGTGACCTTCTTGTCCTTCACACCGGACAGCTTCGCCGCCGGCAGGTTGCCGCCGATCGCGTAGATGTGACGGCCGAAGACGGCGTTGCGCATCACGTAGCCGTAGCCGACCACCAGCACGCCCAGGATCAGCAGCACGATCGGCGCGCCCTTGTAGCTGGCGAGCAGCATGGTGACGGTGAGGATCGCGGCGACGATCGCGACGAGCTTGAGCAGGAAGAGGTTCCTGGGCGCCACGTCGAGGGAGAACTCCTGCTGACGCTTGCGGTCGCGGATCTCCTGCACCACCACGAAGACCAGCAGGACGATGCCCAGCAGCAGCGTGATGTTGTGGTAGTTCGTCTCGGGGCCGGCCTCCGGCAGGAAGCCGTTGCCCATCTTCTGCAGGCCGTCGGGGAACGGGCCGAGGGTCTGGCCCTCCAGCAGGATCTCCGTCAGACCGCGGAAGAGCAGCATGCCCGCCAGGGTGACGATGAAGGACGGTATGCCGAGATAGGCGATGAGGAAGCCCTGCACCGAGCCGGCGACCGCGCCCACGACCAGGCACAGCATCAGCGCCACGGGCCACGCCACGTCGTGCTGCACGGTCAGGACGGCCGCGAAGGCTCCGACGAACGCCGTCAGTGATCCGACCGACAGATCGATGTGGCCCGCGATGATCACCAGCATCATGCCGATCGCGAGGATCAGGATGTAGCTGTTCTGCAGGACCAGGTTGGAGACGTTGCGCGGCAGCAGCAGGTCGCCGCCGGTCCACACCTGGAACAGGACCACGATCAGGCCGAGCGCGATCAGCATGCCGTACTGGCGCATGTTGCGGCGCAGACCGCTCAGCACCAGCTGGAACAGGCTGCCCTCGCCGGCCCCGCCGCTCTTGCCGGGCGGCGCGGCGGCCGGGCTCTTGTCCGTCACATCGGTGCTCATCGCGTTACCTCTTTGTCCTTCGTCATCTGACGCATCAGCACTTCCTGCGTGGCCTCGGCCCGCGGGACCTCGCCCGTGAGCCGCCCGGCGGCCATGGTGTAGATGCGGTCGCACATGCCGAGCAGTTCGGGCAGCTCGGAGGAGATGAAGACGACCGCCTTGCCCTGGGCGGCCAGCTGGTCGATGACCGTGTAGATCTCGTACTTGGCACCCACGTCGATGCCGCGGGTGGGCTCGTCCAGGATCAGCACGTCCGGACCCGCGAAGATCCACTTGCTGAGGACGACCTTCTGCTGGTTGCCGCCGGACAGCTTGCCCACCGGCTCGAACACCGTCGGCGCCTTGATGTTCATGGACTTGCGGAAGCCCTCGGCGACCTGCCGCTCCTCGTGCTCGTCGACGATCCCCCGCCTGGCCACCTTCTTCAGGGCGGTCAGCGAGATGTTGCGGTTGATCGTGTCGATGAGGTTGAGGCCGTAGTGCTTGCGGTCCTCGGTGACGTACGCGATGCCGTGCTGGACCGCCTCCGCGACGGTCTTCGTCCGGATCTCCTTGCCGTCCTTGAGGACCGTGCCGCCCGCGTGCCGGCCGTAGGTCCGCCCGAAGACGCTCATCGCGAGCTCGGTGCGGCCCGCGCCCATCAGGCCGGCGATACCGACGATCTCCCCGCGCCGCACGGAGATCGACACGTCGTCGACGACCTTGCGCTGCTGGTCGATCGGGTGGTGCACGGTCCAGTTGCGGATCTCCAGGGCCGGTGCCGCGCCCTCCTCCGGGTGGTGCGGGGTGCGCTCGGGGAAGCGGTGGTCGAGGTCGCGGCCGACCATGCCGCTGATGATCCGGTCCTCGGTCGTCCCGGGCGCCTTCACGTCGAGCGTCTCGATGGACTGCCCGTCGCGGATGATCGTCACCGAGTCGGCGACCTTGCGGATCTCGTTGAGCTTGTGGGAGATGATGATCGAGGTGATGCCCTGCTTCTTCAGCTCCAGGATGAGATTGAGCAGTTTGTCGCTGTCCTCGTCGTTCAGCGCCGCCGTCGGCTCGTCCAGGATGAGCAGCTTCACCTTCTTGGACAGCGCCTTGGCGATCTCCACGAGCTGCTGCTTGCCCACGCCGATGTCGGCGACACGGGTCTCCGGGTGGTCGTCGAGACCGACCCGGCGCAGCAGCTCGGTGGCGTGCCGCAGGGTCTCCCGCCAGTCGATGAACCCGCCCTTGGCATGTTCGTTGCCGAGGAAGATGTTCTCCGCCAGCGAGAGGTACGGCGACAGCGCCAGCTCCTGGTGGATGATCACGATGCCGCGCTGCTCGCTCGCCCGGATGTCCTTGAAGGAGCAGAGCTCTCCCTCGAAGAGGATCTCGCCCTCGTAACTGCCGTGCGGATGGACGCCGGAGAGCACCTTCATCAAGGTGGACTTGCCGGCGCCGTTCTCACCGCAGATGGCGTGGACCTCGCCCTGGCGGACGGTCAGGGTGACGTCCGACAGCGCCTTCACACCGGGAAAGGTCTTGACGATCGAGCGCATTTCCAGGACGGGTCCCGCCATGGTCGTGCCTTCCAATCCGTAAGGGTCGACGCTTACTTGAGCTGGTCGGCCGTGTAGTAGCCGCCGTCGACCAGGACCTTCTCGTAGTTGGTCTTGTCGACGCTCACCGGCTCCAGCAGGTAGGCGGGGACGACCTTCGAGCCGTTGTCGTAGGTCTTGGTGTCGTTGGTCTCCGGCTTCTTGCCGTTGAGGACCGCGTCCACCATGTTCGCGGCGACCTTGGCCAGCTCGCGGGTGTCCTTGTAGACGGTCATCGTCTGCTCGCCCGCGATGATCGACTTCACCGACGCCAGCTCGGCGTCCTGGCCGGTGAGGACCGGCAGCGGCTTGCTCTTGGAACCGTAGTCGTCCGACTTCAGCGCCGAGAGGATGCCGATGGAGATGCCGTCGTACGGCGAGAGGACCGCGTCGACCTTCTTGCTCGAGTACGACTTGGTGAGGATGTCGTCCATGCGCTTCTGGGCGGTGGCGCCGTCCCAGCGCAGGGTCGTCACCTGGGTGAGGCCGGTCTGGCCGGACTGGACGACGAGCTTCTTGCTGTCGATGTACGGCTGGAGCACGCTCATCGCGCCGTTGAAGAAGTACTTGGTGTTGTTGTCGTCGTTGGAGCCGGCGAACAGCTCGATGTTGAAGGGGCCCTTGCCGCTCTTCAGACCCAGCTTGTCGACGATGTAGTTGGCCTGGAGCTCGCCGACCTTGGTGTTGTCGAAGGAGGCGTAGTAGTCGACGTTCGGCGTGCCGAGGATGAGGCGGTCGTAGGCGATGACCGGGATCTTGGCGTCGGCGGCCTGCTGGAGGACGTTGTTCAGGGACTTGTTGTCGATCGCCGCGACGATGATCGCCTTGACGCCCTGCGTGATCAGGTTCTCGATCTGGGAGACCTGCTGGTCGGGGTCGTCCTCACCGAAGACCAGGCTGGTCTTGTAGCCGGCGGCCTTGAGGTTCTTGACGACGTTGTTGCCGTCGGCGATCCACCGCTCGGAGGACTTGGTCGGCATCGCGATGCCGATGGTGCCGCCCTTGGAGCTGCCCTTGTCCTCCTTGCTGCCGCCCTCGCTGTTCTGGCCGCAGGCGGAGAGGGTCAGGGCGAGGGAAGCGGCTCCGGCTATGGCGGCGAGTGCGGCTCTGCGGTTACGCATGATCATCATCCTTGATGTGTGTGCAGGGCTCGGTCTCGCTGGGCCAGGACGCTGCCGAGGGTGGCGCATGGAAAGACCGAGAACAGATGTGTGGGATTCTGCGTGCCTGTGTCGGCTTCTGTGAAGCGGGGTTTCCGGAACGTTATGACGGGATGTCGAACCTGTTCAGTTCGCCGGGCAGACGCGAACCGAGCGGCGCCATGTCGCCGTCCGCTCCGTGCCGGGCGAGCAGGTCGAGGGCGAGCCGGCCGCGCCGCACCCGCTCCCGGGCCGTGGACAGGGCGAGATCCCGCATGTGGTGCCCGTAGGGGTAGATCCCCGGGGCCTTGGACAGGCCGAACTTCAGGTAGAGCGGTGCGCCGCGCCGGATCAGCTCGGCGACCTCGTACATCCGGATGTAGCCGCCGAGATCGTCGGGGGCCTCGATGTACATGTCCATGGGAGCGCCGGACACCCGGCGGATCTCGGTGAGATGATCCAGCGTCAGATCGCTGGGCACATTGACGGAGTCGGCTCCGAGGCGTTCGTAGACCGCGTAGGAGGCCGGGTTCACGGGGCCGATGAGCGCCGAGACCTTCAGTGTGGTGTCGGCCGGGACGATGCCGGCCGCGCGGGCCCGGTGCAGCGTCCACAGCACGCCCTCGTCGGCGACGAGCAGGCACTTGACACCCAGCTCGGTCGCCCGGACGGCGTCCTCGACACACCCGGCGACGGCGTCGTGCCCGCGGGCCCTGAGGCCCCCGCCGCGCGAGTCGGTACGGGTGGAGCCGCCGATGTCCCACGTGCCGCGCGGGCCGGTGAACAGGCACAGCTCGATGTCCCGCTCGCCGGTCGCCTCGACCATCTCGGTGATCTCGGCGTCGGTCAGCATCCACACGCCGCTGCCCTGGCTGATCCGGTGGATCGGCACGTCGAGCCGCGAGGCCTCCTTGAGGATGACGGCCAGCGCTTCGGGACCCTCGCACGAAGGGACCTCGGTGCGCCAGCGGCCGCCGCCCGGGAAGGAGTGGGGCGAGGTGTCGGCGGGGTCGAGGGCGGGCGCGCCGAGGCCGAGCGCGGCGAGCGCCTGCTCACCGGGCCTGCGGGCTGCCGTGGCGGAAGCGTCGGTGGTCACATGCCGTCCTTCGTGTTCGATATTTCGGTCAAGGTTCGCGGCTCATGGCGTGCGGAGCTTGGGTGTACGCCGGTACGGGGGCCGTCAGGTCGCCCCCGTACCGGCGTACGGCCAGGGGGGGTCGCCCGGCGTACGGCCGGGCTTCCTAGGGTCGGAGCAGCACCTTGCCCACCTTCGGATCGCCGGATCCCACCAGCTCGATGGCCTCGGAGAACTCGGCGAGCGGCAGCTCGTGCGTGACCAGCGGCAGCGGGTCCAGCAGCCCGGCCCCGAACACCCGGACGGTGTGCGACCACGCGTCCGGCGGCGCGCCGAAGACGGTGTGCACCTCCAGCTGCCGTACGACCAGGTCGGTCGGGTCGAGCCCGTCGGCACCCGGCGCCGGGATCCCCGTGAGGACCAGCCGGCCGCCGCGCCTCAGCAGTGAGGCGGCGGTCTGCGCGGCCGAGGCGGAGCCGGCGGTTTCGATGACGACGTCGAAGTCGTCCGGGAGCTCCTGGTCCCTGGTCCGGAAGTCGGTGGCCCCGAACTGCCGGGACAGCGTCTCCCGGTCGCCCCGCGTGCCCACGACCAGCAGCTCGGCCGGCGAGCCGGCCTTCAGGAACTGGACGGCGAACATGCCCAGCGTGCCGGTGCCGACGACCGCGACCTTCTCGCCCGGCAGGGCGTGCGCCTTGATCGCGGCGGCCGCGATGCAGGCGGCGGGTTCCAGGAGCGCGGCCGCCGTGAGGTCGGCGCCGTCCGGGAGGGTGTGCAGGAGCCGGGCCGGGAGGGTGAGGGTCGCGGCCATCGCACCCGGCTGGGTGAAGCCGGTCTCCTCGTACCCGTCCGTGCACAGCGTCGTCTCGCCCGCGTGGCAGCGGTCGCACACCTGGCAGTTCCTGAAGCCCTCACCGACGACCTTGCGGCCGACGAGGGAGGCGGGGACGCCGGGGCCCACGGCCTGGACCGTCCCCGACCACTCGTGGCCGGGGGTGAGGGGGTAACGGACGTACCCCTCGGGCCGGTTGCCCTGGTACACCTCGCGGTCGCTGCCGCAGATGCCGACGGCGTGGACGCGTACGAGCGCCTCGCCGGGGCCGGGCTCGCGAGGGGTGTGCTCGACGAGCCGGTGCTCGCCGGGCGACTCTACGACGACGGCCGTGTTCACTGCGTGCCCTTGGGCTTGCGCTGCTCCCAGCCCTCGGCCCACAGGTCGAAGCGGGCCTGCTGCTGCGGGAACTCGGCGGCGGCGTCGACGTCCAGCTCGACGCCGAGACCGGGCGCGTCGGAGAGGTGGAAGTACCCGTCGATCACCTCGGGCGCGCCCTTGACGACCTTCTTGATCTCCGCGTCGGCGAAGTCGTTGAAGTGTTCGAGGATCTTGAAGTTGGGGGACGTGAAACCGACCTGGAGGGAGGCGGCGGTGAGAACGGAGCCACCCACGTTGTGCGGGGCGACCAGCATGTAGTGCGTCTCGGCGGTGGCGGCGAGCTTCCGGGTCTCCCAGATGCCGCCGATGTGGCCGACGTCCGGCTGGATGATGTCGACGGCCTGGCTCTCGAACAGCTCGCGGAACTCGATGCGGTCGTGGATGCGCTCCCCCGTGGCGACGGGGATGTCGACCTTGGCGGCGACCTTCTCCAGGGCCTTCAGGTTCTCCGGCGGGCAGGGCTCCTCCAGCCAGGCGGGCTTGAAGGGAGCGAGCTCCTTGGCCAGCCGGACGGCGGTGGCGGGGGAGAAGCGGCCGTGCATCTCCAGCATCAGCTCGGCGTCCGGCCCGATGGCGTCCCGTACGGCCTCGATCAGGGAGACGGCGTACAGGGTCTGCTCGTGGTCGAGCTCGAAGTGGCCGGTGCCGAAGGGGTCGATCTTGAGGGCCTTGTACCCGCGCTCCATGACCCCCTGGGCGGCCTTGTGGTAGGCCTCCGGGGTCCGCTCGGTGGTGTACCAGCCGTTGGCGTAGGCCTTGACCTTGTCGGTGACCTTGCCGCCGAGCAGCTGCCAGACGGGGACGCCCAGGGCCTTGCCCTTGATGTCCCAGCAGGCCATCTCGACGACGGCGATGCCGGACATCGCGATCTCGCCGGCCCGCCCGTAGTCGCCGTACTTCATACGGCGGGTGAGGTCCTCGACAGCGAATGGGTCCGAGCCGAGAATGTGGTTCGCCTCGGCCTCTCTCAGATAGCCGATCAGCGCGTCGGTGTGGCCCAGCATGCGGGTCTCTCCGACACCCGTGATGCCCTCGTCGGTGTGCACGAGGACGTAGGTCAGGTTCCGCCATGGCGTCCCGACCACGTGCGTGCTGATTCCGGTGATGCGCACGGAAGTTACCCTTCGGCTGTTCGAGATTTCGTCACCTGTTCGAAATGCTGGCCAGACAGTAAGTACCGCGTGAGCGGAGTGTCAATGGGTCGAACGAGTAACGGTTTCGACAGTTTCGACGCCCTTTCGAGAATTCGCGATCCGGCGGTGTGTGGCAGGTCACTCGAGCCGCCGCGCCGGTATGACCGGTTTCCCACACAACTTTCACAGGCGGACCTAGGAACGTGACCGCCCGGGAACCTAGTCTTCCCGCGTCATGGACTACTGCCACCCGTGCCGACGGCACCTCAACGGCGCTCTCGCCTGCGCGGGGTGCGGCGCACCTGCCGACCAGCTACGCGCGTATCCCGAGCAGGGCTACGCGCCGGAGCCGTACGCCCAGGACACCCCCGCGCCGCAGCCGTACGGCGCCGCCGGCCCGTACGGCGCCCAGGAGGCGTACGGGTCCGGGTCCGGCGAGCCGTACGGGACTCAGGAAACGTTCCGCCAGGAGGAGCCGGAGTCCGCCGCCGACGAGCCGGCGCGCGAGGGTGACGCCGACGGCGAGGGCGGCGAGCCGCAGGGCCGCGCCGCGCGCCGCCGGGAGCGGGGCCGGGGCGACCGGGGCCGAGGACGCGGACCGGCCGACGAGGGCCCCGCCGGCCCCGGCGAGGCCGACGCGAGCCGCCGTGACCGCAAGGCCGCGGTCCACCGCCGGCGCCGCAGACGCACGGTACTGATCACCGCCGGGTTCGTGCTGGCGGCGGGCGGCCTCAGCCTGGCCGAACTCGGCGTGGACGCACCGGGGTTCGACTCCTCCCCGAACCCGGCGGCGGCCGGGGGCGAGTCGTCGGAGGTCGACGACTCGACGACCGAACCGAGCACGTCCGCACAGCCCCTGGACGACAGGAACGGCACCGGTGGGGACAAGGGTTCACCGTCCCCCTCCGCCTCCGCCTCCGCCTCCCCGTCCGCGTCGAAGTCACCGGCCGACGAGGACGACGCCACGCGGTCCCCGGGCGGGGAAGCCCAGTCGGCCACCCTGCCCGCCTCCTCGGCGCCGGCCTCCGGCTCGACGGACCCGGCGGGCTCCGGCTCCACCCCGACCGCCGACCCGACGTCGTCGAACCCGTCCCCCCAACCGTCACCGTCACAGACCTGCACCCGCTTCCTGTGGTGGTGCTCCTAACGCCCGGGCGTCCCCCGGCTGCTCCCCCGTCCCGGCGTCCCCCGCGGACCACTGCGAGCCGCGCCGCACGGGGCTTTGCCCTGCCGGCGGGCGAGCCTTCGCCGAGTGGCCGGACGCGCCGGATGAGTCTGGGTCGCTTGGGCCGGGCGGGCCGGATGGGCCTGCGTCGCGTGGGCCGGGACGGCGTTTGCCGTGCGGTCGGGCGGACCGTTGCCCTGCGGGCCGGGTGAGGCTCTGCCGTAGGCCGGGATGCGTGTGCCGTGCGGGCCGGATGGGCCTGCGTCGCGTGGGCCGGGACGGCGTTTGCCGCGCGCTCGGGCGGGCCATTGCCTTGCGGGACGGGCGGGCCTCGCCGCGTGCCCCGGGGCGGGTGTTCGCCGTGCGGGCCGGATGGGTCTTCGCCCTGCCGGCCGGATGAGCGTTTGTCGTGTGGGGCGTTGAGCGGTCGGCGGCCGGCTGGACGGTTCTGTCCATGACGGTGTGCCGGACGTCCCGGCGGCGCGCCTGCCCCGGGTGCCGGTGCGAGTGAGCCCTGTCGGGGCGGGCGCCGTTCCGCCGCTCCGCGGGGCTGCCTCACGCCGGCGGGATCATGGCCCCTACCTGGGCGAACGGGCCTGCCGGCGGGGTCGTGGGCCCGGTCGGGACGGGCCGTCGCCAGGGGGCGCGTTATCCAACCGTGACGGCCTTCCGCTGCAGCCCTCTTGACCGCCGTGAATTGTTAGCGCTCACAATGACCTCCGCATTCACCAGTCAAGGTCCAGCGCCAGCGGGGGAGTTACGAGCGTCGTGCCCAGAGTGCCCCAACTCGCCGAGCCCGCCGGGGCCGTTGGACCGTCCGGGATCCCGGCGTGAGGTCGGCGCCGCGGAATCGTCCGTCCACCCCGCAGGACTTATCGGCAGACCAGCGCCAAGGAGGTGCGGCCGTGACGCACACGCAGCTTCGGCCGCCCACCATGGCCGACGTGGCACGCCAGGCCGGCGTGTCCCACCAGACCGTGTCCCGCGTGCTGGGGGACCACCCCAACGTGCGGGACGAGACCCGGGCCAGGGTGCTGCGCGCGATCGAGGAGATGGGCTACCGCCGCAACTCCTCCGCACGGGCCCTCGCGACCCGGCGCACCCGCACCCTGGGTGTCGTGGCCTCCGACACCACCCTCTTCGGACCGGCCAGCACGCTGTTCGCGCTCGAGGAGGCGGCGCGTGCCGAGGGGTATCTCGTCTCGACGGTCAGTCTGCGCGAACTGACCGTGGAGAAGCTGTCCGAAGCCCTGGACCACCTCAGCGAGGGCGGGGTGGAGGGAGTGGTCGCCATCGCCCCGCAACGGTCGGCGGTGGACGCCCTGGCCGGACTGCGCCATCCGTTCCCGGTGGTCATCGTGGGCAGCGGGCCGGGCGTGGACATCCCCAGCGTCAGCGTGGACCAGCGCCTGGGCGCGCGGCTGGCCACGGGACATCTGCTGGCCGCCGGCCACCGCAGGGTCTGGCATCTCGCCGGGCCCGAGGACTGGCAGGAGGCGGCCGACCGGGCCGCCGGCTGGCGGGCGACCCTCGAAGCGGCGGGTGTCGAGCCCCCCATGCTGCTGCGCGGGGACTGGAGTCCGCTGTCGGGCTATCGTGCGGGCCAGGAACTGGCCGGCTGGGTGGGCCGGGGGCTGACCGCCGTCTTCGTCGCCAACGACCAGATGGCACTGGGGGTGCTGCGGGCCCTGCGGGAGGCGGGCGTCCGGACCCCCCAGGACGTCGCGGTGGTCGGCTTCGACGACATCCCGGAGTCGGAGTTCTTCGCTCCACCGCTCACCACCGTCCGGCAGGACTTCGCGGCGGTGGGCAAGCAAGGGATCGCGCTGCTCCTGGAGCTGATCGAGGGCCGGCCACCCGCCACCACGCCCCGGATCGCGATCGAACCCCAACTCGTCGTCCGTGCGAGCACCTTCCCGTACACCGCTCAACCGGAGGGCGTACCCCTCTGACGGACCCACCGGCCACCTTCGGCGAGACGTGTGGCCGAAATGCCGAACAATGATCGACAGGCTGGACGTACCACGGCCGGTCGCATCGAGTACCAGCAGGTCCTCCCCGGGCCGGCTCTTCAAAGGAGAAGAACATGCTCAGCAGAAGGAACTTCCTCACCGCGGCGGTCGGCGTGGCGGCCGCGGGCGGCCTGGCGGCCTGCGCCAAGAAGGACGAGAGCTCTTCCGGCTCCTCCTCCGGGGACGGCAGCAAGGCGATCACGCTCGGCTTCTCCCAGGTCGGCTCGGAGAGCGGCTGGCGCAGCGCCAACACCACCTCGGTGAAGGACGCGGCCAAGGAGGCGGGCTACACCCTCAAGTTCTCCGACGCCCAGCAGAAGCAGGAGAACCAGATCTCCGCGATCCGCAGCTACATCGCGCAGAAGGTCGACGTCATCGCCTTCTCGCCGGTCGTCGTCACCGGCTGGGACGCGGTGCTCAAGGAGGCCAAGGCCGCGAAGATCCCGGTGGTCCTCACCGACCGCTCGGTGGAGACCTCCGACGAGTCCCTGTACGTCACGCTGGTCGGCTCCGACTTCACCGACGAGGGCCGCCGCGCCGCCAAGATCCTCGAGAAGGTCATCGCGAAGGCCGGCCTCAAGGGCGCGGTGAAGATCGCCCAGCTGGAGGGCACCACCGGCGCCGCCCCCGCGATCGAGCGCGCCAAGGGCTTCAAGGAGGTCATGGACGCCGACCACGCGGACGACTGGAAGATCGTCGTCAGCCAGACCGGTGACTTCACCCGTGCCGGCGGCAAGCAGGTCATGGCGGCCTTCCTGCAGTCCAACCCGGACGTCAACGTGCTCTTCGCGCACAACGACGACATGGCCATCGGCGCCATCCAGTCCATCGAGGCGGCGGGCAAGAAGCCCGGCAAGGACATCCTGATCGTCTCCATCGACGGCGTGAAGGACGGCTTCGTGGCCATGTCCGAGGGCAAGATCAACGCCATCGTCGAGTGCAACCCGCTGCTCGGCCCCCAGCTGATGGACGTCGTGAAGAAGGTCAAGGACGGCGAGACGGTCGAGCGCTGGATCAAGACCGAGGAGAGCGACTTCATGCAGGACCAGGCCAAGGCCGCGCTCCCGACCCGCAAGTACTGACCGACGGCACCCACCGGCAGGGAGCCTCCGTCCGACCGGGTCATCGGTCCCGGGGCTCCCTGCGGCCTGAACCACTCTCATGAGGAGCGCTGCCATGGCAGAGCCGCTGCCCGTCCTGGAAATGACGGGCATAGTCAAAGAGTTCCCGGGGGTACGGGCTCTGTCGGACGTCGACTTCCGGCTCTTCCCCGGCGAGATCCACGCCCTGATGGGCGAGAACGGCGCGGGCAAGTCCACCCTCATCAAGGTGCTGACGGGGGTCCACTCCCTGGACGGCGGCACGATCACCCTCGACGGGAGGCCCGTCCGGTTCGCCAGCCCGCTGCAGGCCCAGCAGGCCGGCATCAGCACCGTCTACCAGGAGGTCAACCTCTGCCCGAACCTGTCGGTGGCGGAGAACATCTTCATCGGGCGCGAACCGACCCGGATGGGCCGTATCCAGTGGAAGCGGCTGCGGCAGGAGGCGGCGGAGCTGGTGGACCGGCTCGGCCTCGACATCGACGTCACCGCGCCCCTGTCCTCGTACCCGCTGGCGGTGCAGCAACTGGTCGCGATCGTAAGGTCGTTGGGCACCGGTGACAGCGATGGCGAGGGCTCGGGCACCAAGGTGCTGATCCTCGACGAGCCGACGTCCAGCCTCGACCGCGACGAGGTCCTCCAACTGTTCTCCCTGATGCGGCGGTTGAAGGGCGAGGGCGTCGCGATCCTGTTCGTCTCGCACTTCCTCGACCAGATCTACGAGGTCTGCGACCGGATGACCGTGCTGCGCAACGGCACCCTCGTCGGCGAGCACATGGTGAGCGACCTCGACCAGGTCGGGCTCGTCCAGCTCATGCTCGGCAAGGCCATGGGCCAGCTGGAGGAGCTCCACGACCACCAGCTGCACTCCGACGTGGGCGACACGCTGCTGAAGGCGGACGGCCTCGGCAGGACCGGCGGCATCGCCCCGTTCGACCTGGAGATCAAGAAGGGCGAGGTGATCGGGCTCGCCGGTCTGCTCGGATCGGGCCGCACCGAACTCGCCCGGCTGCTCTTCGGCGCCGACCAGCCGGACAGCGGCAAGGTGTCCGTCGGCGGCCGGCAGGTCTCGATGAGCGCCCCGAACGACGCCATCGGCGCCGGTGTCGCGTTCTGCTCGGAGAACCGCAAGACCGAGGGTCTGGTGCCCGATCTGACGGTGCGGGAGAACATCATCCTGGCCCTGCAGGCCGCGCGGGGCTGGACCCGGCCCATCCCGGCCGCCCAGCGCGACGAACTCGTCGCCAAGTACATCAAGGCGCTGGACATCCGCCCCGCCAACCCCGAGGCCAGGGTCGGCCAGCTCAGCGGCGGCAACCAGCAGAAGGTGCTGCTGGCCCGCTGGCTGATCACCCAGCCGAAGCTGCTGATCCTGGACGAGCCGACGCGCGGCATCGACATCGGCGCGAAGGCGGAGATCCAGAAGCTCGTCGTCTCGCTCTCCGAGGACGGCATGTCCGTCCTGTACATCGCGGCCGAGCTGGAGGAGGTCCTCCGGCTCAGCCACACCATCGGAGTGCTGCGGGACCGCCGGCTGGTGGCCCGGATCACCAACGGGCCCGAGATCACCACCAGCAAGATCCTCGAGACCATCGCGAGCGGAGAACACCAGTGACCACCACCTCCCGCTGGCGAGCACTGACGCACCACCACCTGTTCTGGCCGGTCGCGGTCCTGGTCGTCCTGCTGCTCGTCAACGTCCCGTTCACCCCCGACTTCTTCTCGATCAAGATGACGGACGGCCACCTCTACGGCAGCCTCGTCTCGATCGTGCTGTTCGGATCGCCCCTCATCCTGGTGGCGGTCGGCATGACCGTGGTCATCGCCACCGGCGGCATCGACCTCTCCGTCGGCGCCGTGGTCGCCATCACCGGGGCACTGGCCTGCTCGTACATCAGTGACCAGGCCGACCAGGGCGCCCTGTCCGGGGTGCTGCTCGCCATGGGCCTGGGGCTGCTGGCCGCGGTGGTCTGCGGTCTGTGGAACGGCTTCCTGGTCGCCCGGATGGGCATCCAGCCGATCATCGCCACGTTGATCATCATGGTCGCCGGACGCGGCGTGGCCCAGCTGATCACCGACGGCCAGATCATCACCGTCAACAGCGAGCCGTACAAGCTGATCGGCGGCGGCTACTGGCTGACGCTGCCCTTCTCGATCTTCGTGGTGGCCGTCGTCGTGGCCGTCACCGTGGCACTGACCCGCCGCACCGCGCTCGGCCTGCTCGTCGAGGCGGTCGGCGGCAACGCCGAGGCCAGCCGGCTGGTCGGCATCAGGTCCCGGCGCATCAAGATCATGGTCTATATGTTCTGCGCGCTGTGCGCGGGCATCGCGGGCCTGATGATCAGCTCCAACACCTCGGCCGCCGACGGCAACAACGCCGGCCTGTGGATCGAGCTCGACGCGATCCTCGCCGTGGTGATCGGCGGCACCTCGCTCCTGGGCGGCCGGTTCTCCATCGGCGGCACGGTGGTCGGCGCGCTCGTCATCCAGACCCTGACCACCACGATCTACACCATCGGTGTGCCGACCCAGACCAACCTGGTCTTCAAGGCCGCCGTCGTCATCGTCGTCTGCCTGCTGCAGTCCCCGAAGTTCCGCGCCAAGGTCTTCGGCGCCAGGTTCGGCGCCGGGCTGGGCACGAGGGGAAGCGCCAAGCCGGCCGCGGCCCCGGCGGACACCGCCGCGGCGACCGAGGCCGCTCCCAAGATGGAGGTGTCGTGATGAGCACGACCACCCAGAGCCCCCCGGCCGCCCCGGACAGCCGCACCCCGTCCAGGGCCGCGCGGCTGCTCGAAGACCGGCGCCTGCCCGTGGTGGCCACGGCCCTGCTCTTCCTCGTCATGTACGGCGTGGGCCTGAGCCGTTACCAGTACTACGGGTTCGCCGAACCGCAGGTCTTCCTGAACCTGTTCATCGACAACGGCTATCTGCTGGTCGCCGCCGTCGGGGTCACCTTCGTCATCCTGTCCGGCGGCATCGACCTGTCCGTCGGCTCGGTGATCGGCTTCACGACGATGTTCACGGCCTGGCTGGTGGAGCGCCAGGGACTGCCGATCGTGGCCGTGATCCCCCTGGCGCTGGCCGTGGGCGCCCTCGGCGGCTTCCTGATGGGCTATGTGATCCACAACTTCGAGATCCAGCCCTTCATCGTGACCCTCGCCGGTCTCTTCCTCTTCCGCGGCCTGTGCCTGGTCATCAGCAAGGAGTCGATCTCCATCGGCGACTCCTCGGTCAGCAGCATGGCCCAGGCGCAGGTCTCGCTGGGAATGGGATTCCTGTCGATCGGCGCGGTCGTCTCACTGGTCGTCCTCGCCGTGGCGTTCTACGTCCTGCACTACACCCGCTTCGGGCGCCGGGTGTACGCCATCGGCGGCAACGAGCAGTCGGCCCTGCTGATGGGTCTCCCGCAGGGCGGCACGAAGATCGCCGTGTACACCGTGAGCGGCTTCTGCTCGGCGCTCGCCGGTCTCCTGTTCACCCTCTACATCCAGTCCGGCGACCCGCTGCACGCGACCGGCATGGAACTCGACGCGATCGCCGCGGTCGTCATCGGCGGCACCCTGCTGACGGGTGGCTCCGGCTACGTCCTGGGCACCCTCTTCGGCGTCCTCGTGCTGGGCCTGATCAAGAGCCTCATCCAGTTCGAGGGCACGCTCAGCTCCTGGTGGACGAAGATCGCCACCGGTGTGCTGCTGTGCGCCTTCATCCTGATCCAGCGGTTCATGACGGCCCGCAGGAAGACCTGAGCCGGGACGTCCCGCACCGGAGCGGTCCGCCGCACACACACCGTGCGCCGGACCGCTCATGGCGTCAGGGCTCCTCAGTGGTCGTAGGGCCAGGGGCAGCCGAGTCCCTCGGCGCGTCCGCGGCTGCCGGCGATCACCCGGGCGCAGGCCGCCGGATTCTCCCCGGCCGGCCGCCGCAGAGCGGCGGCGGCCTGGATCCCGGGCGGGGTACCGTCGTCCGGGACGGTCCAGCGGAAGAGGAGCGGAACCCCGTCCGGCGTCCCGGCACCGAGCCCCGGCCGGTACCGGAGAGGGACCTCGGCGTTGTCCGGGTCCGCGAATCCGGTACTGATCCAGCCCCGTTCCACCAGCCCCTTCCTGATGAGACGGGCCAGGGTGCGGGCCGGCCAGGACCAGGCCAGGCCGGCCTCCGCCCGGGCGATCCCGGCGTCGTCGGCGGCGTCGAACCGGGCGGGGGGAAGCACGGGCGTGCTCCTCCCTACGCCCGGCGGCGGTGGCCGCCGCCACTCCTCCCAGACCACCTGGTCCCCGTCCTGGCGGACGCTCTGTCGACGGATCGACCGGGAACCGGTGCCGGGCCGGCGGATGTGTGCGACGGCGGGGTCCGAGGCAGGACAGGACGCACAGGACCCGGGACACACACCGGGAAGAAGAGGAAGAGGACAGCGTGGAGATGCTCGCCCTGGCAGGTCTGCTCGTGCTCGTCGTCGGCGGATGCGTCTGTGTCGTGTGGGCGTCGCGCGGCGGCCCCCGCTGGGTTCGCGCGGTGGCCGCGGTGACGCTCGCCGCGGGTGAGGCGCTCCGCGCGCTGGACAGCAAGGGCCGGCGCTCGAACTCCGGCGACCGGTCGGGCTCGGACGAGTAGGTGAGCCCGGCCGGTGTCGACGGGCCCTAGTCCTTGCCGGTGTCGACGATCACCGGTGTGCCGTTCGAGTCCGTGCCGCACGGGACGGCGTACACCGGGTTGGCCTTGGCGGCCTCCTTGTAGGCCTCCAGGCACTG
Source organism: Streptomyces sp. NPDC000345 (assembly GCF_042898825.1). Lineage (NCBI taxonomy): Bacteria > Bacillati > Actinomycetota > Actinomycetes > Kitasatosporales > Streptomycetaceae > Streptomyces > Streptomyces sp. NPDC000345. The sequence goes on along the minus strand of NZ_JBIAZE010000005.1, from coordinate 217,296 downwards.
GTTGTAGAGGACCTTGTCGCTCAGCGAGCGCTCGATGATCTTGTTGGCGCGGGCGATGCCCTCCGCCTCGATGCGCTTGCGCTCCGCCTCCGCCTTGGCCGTACGGGCCGCCTCCAGGGACCGCTCGGTGGCCTGCTCCTGCTGGATCTTCTTGTCGATCTGGTCCTGGAGCTTGTCCGACGGCTTCACATTGCGCAGGTTGACCGCGGTGACGTCGATCCCGCGCGGCGCCAGACGCTCCTTGACCGACGCGGCGATCTCCGCGCCGATCTGCTCGCGGGCGGAGGCGTAGCCCTCCTCGCTGGTGTGCTTCGCGAAGACGTTGCGGATGATCTCGCGGCTGTCCGGCAGCACCAGCCGCGCCTGGACGCCCTCCGCGGTGCCCGCCAGCCGGTACAGCTCGACCGCCTTCGCCGGCACCACCGCCCACTTGATGGTGACGTCCGCGTACAGCACGCCGCCCTGCGAGGAGCGGACCTCGACCACGTCCTTGTCATAGAGGTTGAGGTCGACCGGACGGGTCGAGAAGGACGTGACCTCGGTGAACGGCGACTTGAACTGGATGCCGGAGGTCATCGGAGTGCCGACCTTGCCGAAGGTCACCGGCACACCGACCTCGTACGCGCTCACGACGTGCACGCACGAGAAGACGCCGAACAGCACGCCCCCGAGGGCGCCGAGTGCCGCCCCGATCCTCCAGCCACCGGTGCGGCCGCGGCCGACGAAGAACAGCGCGACCGCCGCTATGAGCAGCAGAACGGACAGCACGAACACAGGAATCCCCCTCCGGAAACGAACGCGCGCCACGTCGGGCGCGACGCGGGGCGCAGCGCATCGTAATGGGCGTGATCCCGGAGCGGTACGCCGTTCGACGCGATGTCAGACGCTGTTCGCCTCCGACTCCAGCATCCGCCGCAGCAGCCCCCGCAACACCACCCGCTCCTCCTCCGCGAGACCCGCCAGCGGCTCGCGTGCGAAGCGCAGCGACTCGCGCAGGCCCTTGGCGATCCTGCGCCCCTCCTCCGTGGCCGCGGCCAGCTTCACACGGCGGTCGGCCGGGTCCGGGCGGCGCTCGACCAGGCCCCGGGACTCCAGGCGGTCGACGATGCCGGTGACGTTGGACGGCTCGCACTTCAGCTTCTGGGCCAGCTTGCGCATGGGCAGCGGTTCGAGGGAAAGGAGGCTCAGGAGACGGGCCTGGGCGCCGGTGAGGGCGTGGTCGGAGGCCGCCTCCTCGTAGTCCTCGTAGAAGCGGGCCACGACCTCGCCGATCAGCTCGACGACCTCCAGGGTCAGGGCGTCGGGGAGGGGGGTCCGGGGTGAGGTGGGCATGCGAGCCAGGGTACCCGTTTACTTGACATCATGAAATATTCAGGCGCATGGTTGTTTCAGGTGATGAAACATCTGGGACGCCAGTCCCGCCAGAGCCGCAGTACGTCCTAAGGAAGAGCCCTCATGTCCGAGACCCCCACGCTCCCCTCCGTCAGCCGCGAGTGGCGTCTGCTGAGCCGCCCCGTCGGCTGGCCCGAGCCCGAGGACTTCGAGCTGGCCGAGGCGGAGATCCGGCAGCCCGGCCCCGGTGAGGTGCTCGTGCGCAACGCCTATGTCTCCGTCGACCCCTACATGCGCGGCCGGATGAGCGCGGCGAAGTCGTACGTCGCCCCCTTCGAGCTGGGCAAGGCCATGCAGGGCGGGGCGGTCGGCGAGGTCGTCGCCTCCGGCGCCGACGGCATCGCCGTCGGCGACCACGTCCTGCACTTCGGCGGCTGGCGCGAGTACGCCACCTTCGACGCCAAGCAGGCCGTCAAGGTCGACCCCGGGGCCGCGCCCCTGTCCACCTACCTCGGCGTACTCGGCATGACCGGCCTCACCGCCTACGCGGGCCTCCTGCGCACCGCCGCCTTCAAGGAGGGCGACGCCGTGTTCGTGTCCGGCGCCGCGGGTGCCGTCGGCAGCCAGGTCGGGCAGATCGCCAAGCTCAAGGGCGCCTCCCGCGTCATCGGGTCCGCCGGGTCCGACGACAAGGTCAAGCTCCTCGTCGAGGAGTACGGCTTCGACGCCGCCTTCAACTACAAGAACGGGCCGGTGAGCGCCCAGCTGCGGCAGGCCGCTCCCGACGGTGTCGACGTGTACTTCGACAACGTCGGCGGCGACCACCTCGAAGCCGCCATCGGCTCCCTCAACCAGGGCGGCCGCATCGCCGTCTGCGGCATGATCTCCGTCTACAACGACACCGAGCCCGCTCCCGGCCCCCGCAACCTCGCCCGGCTCATCCAGACCCGCGGCCGTATCGAGGGCTTCCTGGTCGGCGACCACTACGACCTGCAGCCGCAGTTCGTCCAGGAGGTCGGCGCCTGGATCCGCTCGGGCGAGCTGAAGTACCGCGAGACGGTCGTCGAGGGCATCGAGAACAACCTGGAGGCGTTCCTCGGCGTCCTGCGCGGCGACAACACCGGCAAGATGATCGTCAAGCTCTGACCGCGCGGGACACCGGCCGCACCTCGGCGGCACCCGGGCGTGACGCCGCCCGGCCCCGCTCGTTGCGCACGGCGAAGGCCGCACCCCTGGACGTGGGGTGCGGCCTTCGCCCGTACGTCACCCGGCGGCGAGCGCCGCGCCGTGCACCGCCGCCACCAGCCGGCCGTTCTCCGGCGCCGCCCCGCCCGGGAACGCGAACCGGCGCCGGGTGTACCCGTAGGCCAGCCCGCTGCGCGGATCCGCGAAGGCCTGACAGCCGCCCGCCCCGCTGTGCCCGAACGCCCCGGCGCCCAGGAAGGGGTGCCAGATGTCCGCGGTCGCCTGGAAACCCAGGCCGAACGACTTGTGGGCGCGGGCCACCAGGTCGTACCCCACGGAGTGGAACTGCCCGAACTCCGCCGCCGTGTCCTCCTTCAGCAGCGGCGCCTTCCCGTCCAGCTCGCTGATCGCCGCCGCGTACAGCCCCGCCAGCCCGCGGGCCGAGGCGACCCCGCCCACCGAGGCCGGCCCCTTCGCCCGGATCCGCGGGTCGTTCGGCAGGAGTGCGAGGTCGGTGGGCTCGGCCGCGTGCCGGTTGAAGGCGATCGAGGCGAGCGTGTGCGGTCCGGCCGGCAGGGAGTCCAGCAGCGCCCGCTGCTCTGCCGTCGGCGCCATCGGCAGGGCGGTGCGGAAACGCGGCTCGTGCACGGCCGGCAGTCCCAGGAAGAGGTCCAGCCCGTACGGGGCGCGCACCCGCTCCTCGTACACCTCCTGGAGCGTACGGCCCGTGGCCCGCCGGACCACCTCGCCCGTGAGCGCCCCGATCACCAGCCCGTGGTAGCCGAAGGCGGTGCCCGGGCGCCAGAACGGCCGCTGGTCGGCGAGGCGTTCGGCGATCTGCCGGTCGTCGGCCAGCTCCTGCGGTGAGAAACCGGTGTCGGTGCCGACCACTCCGGCCCGGTGCGCGATCAGCTCGCGCAGGGTCAGCTGGCCCTTGCCCTCGGCCGCGAACTCCGGCCAGTAGTAGGTGACTTTGCGGTCCAGTTCGAGGGTGCCGTCCTGGACGAGCAGCGCGACCACCAGATGGGCCGCGCCCTTCGTGGACGAGTAGACGCCGTACAGGGAGCCGGCGTCCGTGTCCGGTCCTGCCCACAGGTCGACGACCCGCCGCCCGTGCACATACGCGCACAACTGACCCTCGTAGTCCGGCCGTTCCTCCGCGACGAACGCGGCGAACTCCTCCCGCACCGCCTCGAAACCGTCCGCCACGGTGCCATGGATCTCCGTCGTCATCCGTTCCTCCTCGAACTCAGCCGCCGGCCGTGCTCCGCAGCTCGTGGGGCTTCCGTAGATCGGTACGGCGAGGTGTACCCGTTCGACTCAACTGCACCGGCCGAGGGTTGGTGTCACCGATGCCCCGGATGGCCTACGGAAGCCGCTGGAAGCGGGGCTGCGGGGGCACCGCGGGCGGCCGGGGCCGGCCGGGGACGCAGCGGCCTGCGCCGTCTCGGCCGGCGTGCACACGACCGATAGAGTTCGGCCATGCGAGATCTCGGGGTGGGCTTCCAGTACCTGCTGCAGGGCCAGCGTTGGGTGGCCAGGAACGGCAAGCAGTACGGCTTCGGGCTGCTGCCCGGCCTGATCACGCTCGTGCTCTACCTGGCCGCGCTCGTCGCGCTCGCCGTGTGGGGCACGGACTTCGTGGCATGGGCGACGCCCTTCGCCGACGACTGGTCGAGCCCCTGGCTCGGGCTCTTCCGCGGCTTCCTGGTGGCCGTGCTGTTCGCCCTGGGTCTCCTCCTGGCCGTCCTGACCTTCACGGCCGTCACGCTCCTCATCGGCCAGCCCTTCTACGAGAGCCTCTCCGAGCACGTCGACCGGGACGTGTCCCCCGACGGCACGGCCCCCGAGTCCGGGCTGCCGCTCTGGCGCGAACTGTGGATCTCCGCCCGCGACAGCCTGCGCATCCTGGTCCGGGCCGTGCTGTGGGGCGTCCTGCTCTTCGCCCTCGGGTTCGTCCCGCTCGTCGGGCAGACCGTGATCCCCGTGATCGGCTTCTTCGTCACCGGCTTCTTCCTCACCGAGGAGCTCACCGCCGTGGCCCTCCAGCGCCGTGGCGTCGACCTGCGCGCCCGCCTCACCCTGCTCCGCTCCCGCAAGGCCCTGGTCTGGGGCTTCGGCACGCCCCTGGGGCTGGCCTTCCTCGTCCCCGTCGTCGCGGTGTTCCTGATGCCGGGCGCGGTCGCGGGTGCCACCCTCATGGCCCGTGACCTCCTCGGCGAGGAGATGCGGGACGAGGCAGGTGTGCCCGAGGAGGAACTCACGGCATGACCGAGACACTCGCCGTCGCCGTCATCACCGTCCTGGCCGTGATCGCCCCTGGCGCCGACTTCGCGATGATCGTCCGCAACAGCTACCTCTACGGCCGCCGCACCGGAGTGCTCGCGGCCACCGGAGTCGCCGCGGGCGTCCTCGTGCACGTCACGTACACGATGCTCGGCGTGGGCCTGCTGATCGCGTCCTCCACCGTCCTCTTCACCGTCATCAAGCTGACCGGCGCGGCCTACCTCGTCCACATCGGCGTCCGCACCTTCCGCACCCGCGGTCAGGTCGAGGTCGACCTGACCGGCAGGACGGAGCTGACCCCGCTCGCCGCCCTGCGCACCGGCTTCCTCACCAACGTCCTCAACCCGAAGACGACCCTCTTCGTCGTCTCCACGTTCTCCCAGGTCGTCAACCCCGGCACGCCCGTCGCCCAGCAGGTCGGCTACGGCCTGTTCATGTCGGTGGCGCACCTGCTGTGGTTCGGCGTCGTCGCCGTCTTCTTCTCCCACGACCGGATGCGCACCCTGATGCTGCGCGGCCAGCGGGTCCTCAACAAGGTCATCGGCTCGGTCCTGGCCGGCCTGGGCGTCAGCCTGGCCCTGGCGCCCTCGCACTGAGCGCCCTCGTGCCTTCGCGCTGAGCGCCCCGGCCGGTCTCAGTCCACCGGCTCGCCCAGCAGCCGCAGGAAGTCCCGGAACGCCCCCGGCATGTCCACCGACCCGGGATCCAGCAGCCACTGGTACTGCAGCCCGTCCATCACCGCCACCAGCAACGGGGCGGTGCGCTCGGGCGTGAGCCCGTTCGGCAGGCGCTCGCCGTACTCGGTGCGCAGCACCGCCACCATGCTCTGCCGCACCCGGGTGTACCGCTCGGTGAAGTACTCCCGCGCCGGGTGCCCCTCCGTCACGCTCTCGCCGAGCAGCGCCGAGAAGGTCTGGATGATCGCGGGCCGCATCGCGTTGTACTCGACGAGCGAGGCCAGCAGGTCGACCCGCCAGCTCGTGTCGGGGACGGCGTCCCACTGGTCGCGTTCCTTCAGGACGGCCACCAGCAGCGCCTCCTTCGTGGGGAAGTGGTGCAGCAGCCCCTGCTGGGTCAGCCCGACCCGCTCGGCCACGGCCGCCAGGCTCGCCCCCCGGTAACCGCGTTCGGCGATCACCTCCAGGGCCGCCCGGACGATCTCGGCCCGCCGCTCCTCGCTCCTGGTTCTGGCGCTCATGCCCGTCACGGTACGGCATCCGGCCCGCTCGATATAACGGCGCGATAACGAAACCTACCGTTCTACAGGTGACCGATGCACGATGGGAGACGTTGCGCAGGCACTCAACGAGGAGGCACCGCCATGGCGGGAACGGAAGAGGCCGTCGAGGCGGCCCTCGGCAAGCTCGACCTGGACGCCAAGACCCGGCTGCTGGCCGGCCGGGACATGTGGTCGCTGCCCGGGCTGCCCGAGATCGGCCTGGCGCCCCTCGTCATGTCCGACGGCCCCATCGGCGTCCGGGGCGTGCGCTGGACCGCCGACGACCCGTCCGTCGCCCTGCCCTCCCCGACCGCCCTCGCCGCCACCTGGGACCCGGAACTCGCCCGCCGCGCGGGCACCCTGCTCGCCCAGGAGGCCCGCCGCAAGGGCGTCCACGTCCTGCTCGCCCCCACCGTCAACCTCCACCGGTCCCCGCTCGGCGGCCGCCACTTCGAGGCCTACAGTGAGGACCCGTACCTCACCGGCCGCATCGGCAGCGGGTATGTGACCGGCGTACAGGAGGGCGGCGTCGGCACCACCGTCAAGCACTTCGTCGCCAACGACGCCGAGACCGACCGCTTCACCGTGAACAACCTGGTCGGCGAACGTACCCTGCGCGAGCTGTACCTCGCCCCCTTCGAGGCCATCGTCGAGAACGCCCGCCCCTGGGGCATCATGACCGCCTACAACACGGTCAACGGCACCACCATGACCGAGCACCACCACCTGGTGAACGAGATCCTGCGCGGGGAATGGGGCTTCGACGGCTTCAACGTCTCCGACTGGATGGCGGCCCGCGACACCGTCGGCGCCCTCCGCGGCGGCCTCGACGTCGCCATGCCCGGCCCGCGGACGGTCTACGGCGAGGCCCTCGCCCGGGCGGTCCGCGACGGCCGGCTCCAGGAGCGCGAGGTCGACGAGGCCGTACGCCGCGTCCTGCGCCTGGCCGCGCGGGTCGGCGCCCTCGCGGACGCCGAGCCCGCCGCCACCGAGGCGCCCGCGCCCGTCGACGGCGAGGCCCTGGCCCGTGAGATCGCCCGCCGCTCCTTCGTCCTGGTCCGCAACGAGCGCGCCGCCCTGCCCCTGAAGCCCGGCACCGTCGCCCTCGTCGGCGCCGCCGCCCGCGACGCCCGTGTCCTCGGCGGCGGCTCCGCCACCGTCTTCCCGGCCCGGGTCGTCTCCCCGCTGGACGGCCTCACCGCCGCCCTCCCCGAGGGCACCCTCACCTACGCCGTCGGTGCCGACCCCACCACCGAACTCGCGGTAGCCGGCAAGGGGTTCGTGCTGCGGGCCGTCTGCCGGGACGCGTCCGGCCGCCTGCTCGGCACCGGGTCCGCGCCCAACGGCCAGATCCAGTGGATGGGTTCGGACCTCCCCGAGGGCGTCACCCACGACACCCTGCACACCGTGGAGCTCACCGGCACCTTCACCCCGCGCGAGAGCGGCCCGCACTCCTTCGGCATCAAGGGCACCGGCGCCTTCACCCTCACCGTCGCCGGGACGACGTACTTCGACGGCCCCCAGCTGCCCGCCGACGCCAGTGACCCCTTCGAGGCGTTCTTCGGCGCCCCCGTGCCCCGCGCCCAGGTGGAACTGACCGCCGGCACCCCGGTGGAGGTCTCCCTCACCTACGTCTTCGCGCTCCCCGAGGACATCCCCTTCAAGGTCGTCGCCTTCGCCCTCGCCCACCAGGAGCCGCAGCGCGACGAGGACGAGCTGATCGCCGAGGCCGTCGAGGCCGCCCGCGCCGCCGACACGGCGGTGGTCGTGGTCGCCACCACGGACCGCGTCGAGTCCGAGGGCTTCGACCGGGGGGACCTCACCCTCCCCGGCCGCCAGGACGACCTCGTCCGCGCAGTCGCCGCCGCCAACCCGAACACCGTCGTGGTCGTCAACTCCGGCTCCCCGGTCGAACTGCCCTGGCGCGAGGACGTCGCCGCGGTGCTGCTCACCTGGTTCCCCGGCCAGGAGGGCGGCGCGGCACTCGCCGACGTCCTCACCGGCGCCCACGAACCGGGCGGCCGTCTCCCCACCACCTGGGGCTCCCTCGCCGACGCCCCGGTCACCGAGGTCGTCCCGGCGGACGGCGAACTCCCTTACACCGAAGGCCTGTTCATCGGCTACCGGGCCTGGGAGAAGGAGGGCAGGACACCGTCGTACCCCTTCGGCCACGGCCTCGGCTACACCGACTGGACGTACGAGTCGGCCGACGTCACCGGCGCCACCGTCAGGGTGCGCCTCCGCAACACCGGCGAGCGCGCGGGCCGCGAGGTCGTGCAGGTGTACCTGGCGCCGACGCGGACGGCGCGGCCGGAGCTCGACCGCCCGGCCCGCTGGCTGGCCGGCTTCGCCGGTGTCGAGGCCGGCCCCGGCGAGACCGCCGAGGTCACCGTCGACCTCCCGCGGCGCGCCTTCGAGGTCTGGGACGAGGCCGCCCACCGGTGGGTCTTTGTGAAGGGTTCGTACGAAATCCAGGTCGGACGCTCGATCGCCGACCGCAGGATCACCGCGACGGTTAACGTCTGAGGCGGGAACTCCTCACCCCGTGAACAGCCCCGGTCCGGGACCTGACCCCTGGACCGGGGCTACACCCTCCACCGCCGCCTACCGCACCGAGAAGGCGTACACCGTCTCCGACCGGTAGGTGCCGCCCGGCCGCAGCTCGGTGCTCGGGAACTCCGGGCGGTTCGGGGAGTCCGGGAAGTGCTGGGTCTCCAGCGCGACGCCCTGGCACGGCACGAACGGCTCACCCAGGTGGTCCGCGGTGTACACCTGGACGCCCGGCTCGGTCGTCGACACCGTCAGCACCCGCCCGCTCCCCGGATCGTGCAGCTCGGCCACCTCCTCCGGCGCGGCCGTGACGCCCTTGTCGAGCACGAAGTTGTGGTCGTACCCCGAGCCGGTCTTGCGGGCCGTGCGGAAGTCGAAACGGGTCCCCGCCACCTCGGCGAGCTCACCGGTCGGAATCAGACCGGCGTCCACCGGGGTGTACCGCGAGGCGGCCAGGCGCAGTTCGTGGCCCCCGGCGTCCCCGCCGTCCCGGCCGCCCAGGTTGAAGTAGCTGTGGTTGGTCAGGTTCACCACCGTCGGCGCGTCCGTGACCGCCTCGTACACGAACCGCAGCGCGCCCGACGCGTCCAGCGTGTACGTCGCCGTGACCTCCAGCCGGCCCGGGAAGCCCTCCTCGCCGTGCGGGCTGACCCGGCTCAGCCGCAGGCCGTGCTCGACCGGCTCCACGTCCCACACCCGCTTGTCGAAGCCGCGCGCCCCGCCATGCAGGGAGTGGGGCGCGTCGGTGGGCTCCAGCGCGTACGTCACCCCGTCCAGCGGGAAGCGGGCGTGTGCGATCCGGTTCGCGTACCGCCCGATCAGAGCGCCGAGGAACGGCTCCGGATGCGCGAGATAGCCGTCCAGGCCGGCGAACCCCAGCACCACGTCCGCCGTCCGCCCGTCCCGGTCCGGGACCTCCACCGACTGCACGATCCCGCCGTAGGACAGCACCCGCACCCGGGTGCCCGACCGCTCCAGGGTCCAGCGGTGCACGGGGGTGCCGTCGGAAAGTGTTCCGAAGTGTTCACTCATGGGCGAAACCCTAAGTCACGTGACCGGCTCGGTGACTCTCCGGTACGCGATCTCCGCCAGCCGAGCCTGTCCGTTCACGCTCGGATGGAACCAGTCCCAGTGACTCAACTGATCGGTTCCGAACCGGAAGTCGTACACCGCGCCGCCGTCGAACCGGCACCGCGCGTCCTTCGCGCAGACCTCCTTCAGCACCCTGTTGTAGTCCTCCACCCGCTGCTGCACGGTGTCCCGCCGCGCGGTCGCCGCCGCGTCCAGCGCGTCCGCGTCGCCCAGCATCGAAGGACAGATGCCCAGCTTCCAGATCTGCTTGCCCAGCGCGTTGGTCCGTCCCTGCGACCACAGCCGCTTCAGGTTCGGCACGCTCGCCACATACACCTGCGCCTTCGGCAGCGACCGGCGCAGCGTGCCCATCGCGTCCTCGAACCCGCTGCGGAAGGCGGCCACCGACGTCATCGCCGCAGGCGACTCCCGGCAGGCGTCGTTCGCCCCCGCCATCACCGTCACGAGCTGCGGTTTCTCCGCCGCGGCCTGCGTCATCTGGCCCGCCAGATCCGCCATCCGGGAGCCGGTCACGGCGTAGTTCCAACTGTGCGTGGCGGCCTTTGACGCGCCCAGCAGCCGTACGGCGAGGCTGTTCACCTCGGCGCTGGCGCCGGTCGCCCAGGACGCCGCGGGGCAGTCCTGCAGGACCGTACAGGCGTCGAAGCCGCGGGTGATGGAGTCGCCCACCGCCGCCATCGACACCGGGCTCGTGTCCCACAGCGGTGCCTGGGAGGCCTTCGCCCGCCGCGCTCCCGCGCCCGAGGTCCCCGGGTCGTCACCCCCGCCCAGCGCGTCGCAGCCGGCCAGGCCCAGGACGGCCGCGCTCGTGACGGCGAGCACCGCCCGCACCCGCCGGTTTCGCTTCCGCATCCCCTGGTGATCCCCTCGCTCCTCGGACAGACGGCCCCACCCATGACAACGCACAGGAGTTCCCGGCCGCCCCCGCCACCCGTCCGGACGGCGACCGGACAGGACCCACAAGAGGGAACGCTTCCCACCCGTCCAGGCGTCCTGCCGAGTGAAAGGCGGACGTTCACGGCACCGGGACCGACGGTACGTCACACTCCTTGCGCCGCCGCACGGTAGCCTCGCCATCAACGCGGCTGCCCCGACACCGCCGCCATGCCCGCCTGCAAGACTGTCCCGCTCTGCCCGGAGGTCCCGGTGACGACACGTGGAGTTCTGTACGTGCACTCCGCGCCGCGCGCGCTGTGCCCGCACGTCGAGTGGGCCGTCGCCGGGGTGCTCGGCACGCGCGTCAACCTCGACTGGATCCGGCAGCCCGCCGCGCCCGGCACCTGGCGCTCGGAGTTCTCCTGGAAGGGCGAGGCCGGCACCGCCTCCAAGTTGGCCTCGGCCCTGCGCGGCTGGCACCTGCTCCGCTTCGAGGTGACCGCCGAACCCTGCGCCACCGCCGAGGGCGAGCGCTACAGCTGCACCCCCGACCTCGGCATCTTCCACGCCGTCACCGGCATCCACGGCGACATCCTCATCCCCGAGGACCGTCTGCGCGCCGCCCTGACCCGCTCGCAGCGCGAGGAGACCGACCTGGAGGCGGAGATCGCCAAGCTCCTCGGCAAGCCCTGGGACGACGAACTGGAGCCCTTCCGGTACGCCGGCGAGGGAGCCCCGGTGCGCTGGCTGCACCAGGTGGTCTGAGCCGGCCGGCCACGGAAACGGCGATGGCCCGGACCCTCACCGAGGGTCCGGGCCATCGCCGTTCACGGCGGACGTCAGATCGTGCGGAACGCCAGCACCACGTTGTGGCCGCCGAAGCCGAACGAGTCGTTCAGCGCCGCGATACGACCCTCCACGGGCAGCTTGCGGGCCTCGCCGCGGACGATGTCCGCGCTCGTCTCGGCCTCGGGGTCGAGGTTCTCGACGTTGATGGTCGGCGGCGCCACCCGGTGGTACAGCGCGAGGATCGTGGCGACGGACTCGACGCCGCCCGCGCCGCCCAGCAGGTGACCGGTCATCGACTTGGTCGCCGAGACCGCCATGTGGTCGGCGTCGTCGCCGAAGACCTTGCGCAGCGCCTTCAGTTCGGCGATGTCACCGGCCGGCGTGGAGGTGGCGTGCGCGTTGACGTGCACGATCTCCGCCGGGTCCAGGTCGGTGCGGTCCAGCAGGTTCTGCAGGGCGTGCGAGATGCCGCGGCCCTCCGGCTCCGGCTGCACGATGTCGTGGGCGTCGGCGGAGATGCCCTGCCCGACGGCCTCGGCGTAGACGCGGGCCCCGCGCCCGGCCGCGTGCTCGGCGGACTCCAGGACGATCACACCGGCGCCCTCGCCCATGACGAAGCCGTCGCGGGCGACGTCGTAGGGACGCGAGGCACCCTGCGGGTCCTCGTTGTTCTTGGACATCGCCATCATGTTGCCGAACGCGGCGATGGGCAGCGGGTGGATCGCCGCCTCCGTACCGCCGGCGACGACGACGTCGGCGCGGCCCGTACGGATCATCTCGATGGCGTAGCCGATGGCCTCGGCGCCCGACGCGCAGGCGGAGACCGGGGTGTGCACGCCCGCGCGGGCGCCGACGAGCAGACCCACGTTGGCGGAGGGGCTGTTCGGCATCAGCATGGGCACGGTGTGCGGGGAGACACGGCGGACGCCCTTCTCCTTCAGCACGTCGTACTGGTCGAGGAGGGTGGTGACACCGCCGATGCCGGAGGCGATGACGGCGCCGAGACGGTCGGGGTCGACGGAGGCGTCCTCACCGGCCTTGGCCTCGAAGCCGGCGTCCTTCCAGGCTTCCTGGGCCGCGATCAGCGCGAACTGCGCCGAGCGGTCCAGCTTGCGGGCCTGCGGCCGCGGAATGACCTCGGTGGGCTCCACGGCCACCGGGGCCGCGATACGGACGGCCTGCTCGGCCGCCCACTCCTGCTCCAGGACCTTGACGCCGGACTTGCCGGCGACGAGACCCTCCCAGGTAGAGGCTGCGTCGCCACCCAGCGGTGTGGTTGCGCCGATACCGGTGACGACCACGGTGCGATTGGTCGGGCTCACGGATTCTTTCTCCAACGGATCGGGATTCAGCGGCGCCACCGCCGGGTGGCGGGGCAGTTCAGCCCAGAGGATCGGTCGATCAGCCCTGGTGCTTGAGGATGTAGTCGGTCGCGTCGCCGACCGTCTTGAGGTTCTTGACGTCCTCGTCCGGGATCTTGACGTCGAAGCGCTCTTCGGCGGCGACGACGACCTCGACCATGGACAGCGAGTCGACGTCCAGGTCGTCGGTGAAGGACTTGTCCAGCTGGACGTCCTCAACCGGGATGCCGGCGATCTCGTTCACGATGTCGGCGAGACCGGCGACGATCTCTTCCTGAGTGGCGGCCATGGTGGCGCTCCTTCGTTGTGTTCCAGAGGGTGTGGCGGTGGTGCTTTCCCGCGCCGGACCGCATGATCCGGCACGGAGTGCCTAGGGGAGGGTAACGACAGTGGCGGCGTAGACGAGACCCGCCCCGAAACCGATGACGAGCGCGGTGTCGCCGCTCTTCGCCTCGCCGGTCGCCAGGAGCCGCTCCATCGCGAGCGGGATCGAGGCGGCCGAGGTGTTGCCGGTGGTGCGTACGTCACGGGCGACCTTGACGGACTCCGGCAGTCTGAGGGTCTTCACCATCGAGTCGATGATCCGCTCGTTGGCCTGGTGCGGGATGAAGACGTCCAGTTCGTCGGCGGTGATCCCGGCGGCGTCCAGCGCCTCCTTGGCGACCTTCGCCATCTCGAACACCGCCCAGCGGAAGACCGCCTGGCCCTCCTGCGTGATCGCGGGAAAGCGCTCGACCTCGCCGTCGCGGTAGTCCGTCCACGGCACGGTCTGCTTGATGGTCTCCGACTTGTCGCCCTCGGAGCCCCACACCGTCGGCCCGATCGCCGGCTCGGTGGAGGGACCGACGACGACCGCGCCGGCACCGTCGCCGAACAGGAAGGCCGTGGCGCGGTCCTCCAGGTCGGTCAGGTCGCTCAGCCGCTCCACGCCGATGACGAGCACGTGCTCGGCGCTGCCCTCGACGATCATGCCCTTGGCGAGCGTGAGGCCGTAGCCGAAGCCCGCGCAGCCCGCCGAGATGTCGAACGCGGCGGCCTTGTCCGTGCCGAGCTTGTCGGCGATCTCGGTGGCCACGGCCGGCGTCTGCTTGAAGTGCGAGACGGTCGAGACGACCACGGCGCCGATCTGCTCGGCGGTGATCCCGGCGTCGGCGATCGCCTTGCCGGCCGCCTCGACCGACATGGCGGCGACGGTCTCCTCGTCGTTCGCCCAGTGCCGGGTCTCGATGCCGGAGCGGGAGCGGATCCACTCGTCCGAGGAGTCGATCGTCTCCAGGATGACCTCGTTGGGGACCACCCGGGTGGGCCGGTAGCCGCCGACGCCGAGGATGCGCGCGTACGGGTGGCCCTTGCTGGGCTTGATCTTCGCCATCAGGGCTCCTTGTCAGGCACCCGCCGCGTCAGCGGCAGATGTCGACGCCTCGGCGATGAGCTCGCGGGCGGCGTCGAGGTCGTCGGGGGTCTTCAGCGCGAGCGTCCTCACACCGGGCAGGGCGCGCTTGGCCAGGCCGGTCAGGGTGCCGCCGGGGCACACCTCGATGAGGGCGGTCACGCCGAGTTCCTTGAAGGTCTCCATGCACAGGTCCCAGCGGACGGGGTTGGCGACCTGGCCGACCAGCCGCTCGAGCACCTCGGCGCCGGTGGCGACGGTCCGCCCGTCCTTGTTGGAGACGTAGGCGATCTTCGGGTCGGCCGGGGCCAGGTCCGCGGCGGCCTTGGCGAGGGTCTCGACGGCCGGGGCCATGTGGTGCGTGTGGAAGGCGCCGGCGACCTTCAGCGGGACGACCTTGCGGACGCCCTCGGGCTTGTCCTCGTTCAGCGCGGCGAGCTGCTCCAGCGTGCCCGCGGCGACGATCTGGCCCGCGCCGTTGATGTTCGCCGGGGTCAGGCCCAGCTTCTCCAGGTGCGCGACGGACACCTCGGGGTCGCCGCCGAGCAGCGCCGACATCCCGGTCTCGGTGATCGCTGCGGCGTCGGCCATGGCCAGGCCCCGCTTGCGTACGAGGGTCAGGGCGGCGGTGTCGTCGAGGACGCCCGCGAAGGCGGCGGCGGTGATCTCGCCGACGCTGTGGCCGGCGACGGCGCCGGGCGTGACCGCCGCGCCGCCGGCCCCTGGGTAGGCACCCAGTGCCGCGGCGGAGACGAGCCCGGCGGCCACGAGCAGCGGCTGGGCGATCGCGGTGTCACGGATCTCGTCCGCGTCGGCGTTCGTGCCGTAGTGCACCAGGTCGAGGTCGATGGCCGCCGACAGGGCACGCAGGCGGTCCTCGACACCGGGGAGGTCGAGCCAGGGGGTCAGGAAGCCGGGCGTCTGGGCGCCCTGGCCGGGAGCGACGAGTACGAGCACTCTCACACTCTCTCTTGTGGACGGCCCAAGCCGCCCGTGGGGACAGGGACGAAGAACGGCAGGGGGTTTTGTGGGCCCCCGACAAAAGCCTAGGCCTGGAGATCTCCATCGACGAGGCGCCCCAGGATGAGCGCGATCCGCAGGGTGAATGCGGAGCGTACATCCGACGGCGACCAACCGGTGACGTCAGTCACACGTCGAAGCCGGTAGCGCACGGTGTTGGGATGCACGAACAGCATCCGGGCCGCGCCCTCCAGACTGCTCGCCTGTTCGAGATAGACGGAGAGCGTCTCCAGGAGTGCGGAGCCGGCCTCCTCCAGCGGTCTGTAGATCTCCTCCACCAACTGCTCGCGCGCGCTGGGATCACCGGCGATCGCGCGTTCCGGAAGCAGATCGTCCGCCAGGACCGGGCGGGGTGCGTCCTGCCAGGCGGAACACGCTTTGAGCCCGGCCGCGGCGGCCTGCGCGGACCGGGTCGCGGCCAGCAGGTCGGGCACCACGGGCCCGGCGACGACCGGACCCGCGGCGAACGGACCGATCAGCGACCTGGCGACGGCGAGCGGATTGTCGCTGCCGCCCGCGATGACGACGAGCCGGGACCCGAGCACCCCGGTCAGCACCTGAAGCTTGGCGTGCCGGGAGGCCCGCCGGATGGCCTCGACGGTCAGCTCGGAGTCCCCGTCCGGGGCGGTCCCCAGCACGACACACACATGTTCCGGCGCGTTCCAGCCGAGCGCGGCGGCCCGGCTGACGGCCCCCTCGTCGGCCTCCCCGCTCAGCACCGCGTTCACGACGAGCGACTCCAGCCGGGCGTCCCAGGCACCGCGTGCCTCGGCCGCCTGGGCGTACACCTGGGCGGTGGCGAAGGCGATCTCCCGGGCGTACACGAGCAGCGCCTCCCGCAGCACGCCCTCGTCACCGGGGGCCGCGACCTCGTCGATCGCGGACTCCATGACCTCGATGGTGGTGCGCACCATCTCGACGGTCTGCCGCAGCGTGATCGCCCGGGTCAGCTCGCGCGGCGCGGTCCCGAAGACGTCGGTGGAGATGGCCTGCGGGGCGTCCGGGTGCCGGAACCACTCGGTGAAGGCGGCGATGCCCGCCTGGGCGACCAGCCCGATCCAGGAACGGTTCTCCGGCGGCATCGCCCGGTACCACGGCAGCGTCTCGTCCATGCGGGCGATGGCCTGGGCGGCGAGACTCCCGGAGGACTTCACCAGCCGCTTCAGGGTCGCGGGATGCGGGTGGGGGGCGTGCGCTGCGGCGTCGGGGTGGGTGGCTTCGGGTTCGGGCACGTGGACAAGACTGCCTTATCCGGACGGCGGCGTGTGCCGCCGGGTCGCAGGTGAGGGGTTCGCACGGCCGGCGGCAGGTCTACCGTGGGGGGCGTGATGGACGTACGCCGCGCCGACGAGCGCTACCCCGGCGGGGACCCGGCGGCCGGCATCGAGACCCGGCACGCCTTCTCCTTCGGACCCCACTACGACCCGGACAACCTGCGCTTCGGCGCGCTGATCGCCTGCAACGAGGAACGCCTCGCCCCCGGTGCCGGCTTCGACGAGCACCCCCACAGCCACACGGAGATCGTGACCTGGGTGGTCGAGGGCGAGCTCACCCACCGCGACTCCACCGGCCACGAGACGACGGTCCGCCCCGGGGACGTCCAGCGTCTCAGCTCGGCCGCGGGCGTGCGCCACGTCGAACGCAACGACGGCCCGGGCCCCCTCACCTTCGTCCAGATGTGGCTGGCGCCCCTGGACCCCGGCGGCGACGCGTCCTACGAGATCGTGCACGGCATCGCCGACTCCACCCCGTACGCCGTCCCGGAGGCGGCCGCACTGCTGCACGTACGGCGACTGGCGGCGGGGGAGCGGACGGCGGTGCCGGACGCGGCGTACGTGTACGTGCACGTCGTACGCGGCGAGGTCCGGCTCGACGGCGCCGGACTGGGACCGGGTGACGCGGCACGCCTGACGGACACCGAGGACCTGGAGGCGGTCGGGGTGAGCGCGGCCGAGCTGCTGGTGTGGGAGATGGGCAGGCTCCGGAACGGCTCCCGGCCACCGGAGCAGGCCCCGGGAGGGCTCCCGGCTACCGGAGTTCGCCGAGCACCGCGTCCGTGAAGGGCGGCCACGCCTCGACGGCCCACGGCCCGAACGCCCGGTCCGTGAGCGCGACGGCGGCCAGTCCCGCGTCCGGGTCGATCCACAGGAACGTACCGGACTGCCCGAAGTGGCCGAAGGTGCGCGGGGAGGACGAAGCGCCGGTCCAGTGGGGGGACTTGCCGTCGCGGATCTCGAACCCGAGACCCCAGTCGTTCGGGTTCTGGTGGCCGTAGCCCGGCAGGACGCCCTTGGTGCCCGGGTACTGGACGGTCATCGCCTCCGCCACCGTGCGCGGGTCCAGCAGCCGCGGCGCCTGCACCTCCGCCGCGAACCGCAGCAGGTCCTCGACCGTCGACACCCCGTCCTTCGCCGGGGAGCCCTCCAGCGAGGTGGCGGTCATGCCCAGCGGCTCCAGCACGGCCTGCCGCAGATACTCCGCGAACGGGATGTCCGTCGCCTTGGCGATGTGGTCCCCGAGCTGCTCGAACCCGGCGTTGGAGTACAGCCGCCGATCCCCCGGGGGAGCCGTCACCCGGTGCTCGTCGAAGGCCAGCCCCGAGGTGTGCGCGAGGAGGTGGCGGACGGTCGCCCCGGCCGGTCCGGCCGGCTCGTCCAGCTCCACCGCCCCCTCCTCGTACGCGACGAGCGCGGCGTACGCGGCGAGCGGCTTGGTGACCGAGGCCAGCGGGAAGCGCCGGCCGGCGGGCCCGTGGGTGCCCAGGACCGTGCCGTCGGCCCGTACGACACCCGCCGCGGCGGAGGGAACCGGCCAGTTCTCGATCAGCGCGAGGCTCTTCAGCGACATGCCGACGAGCCTATGTCCCTCACAGAAGCAGCTCCAGCAAGGGGTCGGGCTTGGGCTTGAAGCCCAGGTAGACGTACAGCGGCTCGGCCTCGGCGGACGCGGTGAGCTGCACCTGCCGGACACCCCGCGCCCGGAACCACTCCAGCAGCGCGTCCATGCAGGCGCGCGCGTACCCGCGGCGGCGGGCGCCGGGGTCCGTGGCGACGCTGAAGACGAAACCGACGGTGCCGAGGGGATTGCCGGCCCGTCCGATCCGGTACTCGACGGTCCCGACCACGAGCGCGGCCAGCGCGCCCGGCCGCTCCGGGTGGTCCACCACGAACGCGCCGATGTCCCCGTCCGGTTCGGCCAGCCTGGCCCGCAGGACCGGCAGGGAGGCGTCGTGCCAGTCGGTGGACCCGTCGGCCGCCAGGGAGTCGAGCATCACCTGGCGCAGCCGCAGCACCTCGGCGGCGTCCTCGGGCAGGGCACGGCGTACGAGACTCATGCCCGGCACGCTAACCAGTGGGATCAAGCCGTGTCCCGTGCTTTTCTTACCGATTCCGCTTGCTTGGAGTGCGCTCCAAGGTCATAGCGTGGGGTCCATGACGGTGTTGCAGACCACGCCCGTGACCACCGAGCAAACCCCCAGCCCCGCAGACGTCTGCTCCGCGCCACCACCGCGGCATCCCCGCCCCGACGGGCAGGACAGCTACACGATCAGCGAGGTCGTCGCGTTCACCGGCCTGACGGCCCACACACTGCGCTGGTACGAGCGGATCGGGCTGATGTCCCACATCGACCGCTCGCACACCGGCCAGCGCCGCTACAGCAACCGCGACCTGGACTGGCTCGACCTCGTCGGCAAGCTGCGGCTGACCGGCATGCCGGTCGCCGACATGGTGCGGTACGCCGAGCTGGTGCGCGAGGGCGACAGCACGTACGGCGAGCGCTGCGCGCTGCTGGAGGCGACCCGCCGGGACGTCCGGGCCAGGATCGCCGAACTCCAGGACACGCTCGCCGTGCTCGACCGCAAGATCATGTTCTATGCGGACGCCTCGCGCGTCCAGGCGTACGAGAGCGAGAGGACCCCCCGATGACCGACAGCAGGATCCCGGCCGCGCGACTCGGTGACGGCGGCCCCGAGGTCGGCGTCCAGGGCCTCGGCTGCATGGGCATGAGCTTCGCGTACGGCCCCTCGGACGAGAAGGAGTCCCGGGCCACCCTGGAGCGCGCCCTGGAGCTCGGCATCACCCTGTACGACACGGCGGACGCGTACGGCGCCGGCGAGAACGAGCGGTTCCTCTCCCCGTTCTTCAAGGCCCACCGCGACGAGGTCGTCATCGCCACCAAGTTCGCCCTGTCGATCCCGGAGGAAGACCCGACCCGGCGGATCATCCGCAACGACGCGCCGTACATCCGTGAGGCCGTCGAGGCGAGCCTGCGGCGGCTGGACGTCGATGCCGTCGACCTCTACTACATGCACCGGCGCGACCCGGACGTGCCGATCGAGGAGACCGTCGGCGTGATGGCCGAGCTGGTGCGCGCGGGCAAGGTCAAGCACCTGGGCCTGAGCGAGGTGACGGCCGCCGAACTGCGGGCCGCGCAGGCCGTGCACCCCATCGCCGCCGTGCAGTCGGAATGGTCGCTGTTCAGCCGCGACATCGAGGCGCAGGTCGTCCCGGCCGCCCGCGAACTGGGCGTGACCCTCGTCCCGTACTCCCCGCTCGGCCGCGGCTTCCTCGCCGGCTCCTTCACCGACGCCGCCCAGGACCTCACCGCGGACGACTTCCGCCGTACGCAGCCGCGCTTCACCGGCGAGAACGCGGCGGCCAACGCGGCGCTCCTGGAGCCCGTGCGCAGCGTGGCCGAGGCCCACGACGCCTCGCCCGGTCAGATCGCCCTCGCCTGGGTCCACCAGCGGTCCGAGGTCCACGGCCTGCCGGTGATCCCGATCCCGGGCACGCGCAAGCCGGGCAGGGTGGAGGAGAACGCGAGGGCGACCGCGCTGCGGCTGACGGACGAGGAACTGGCCCTGCTGGAACCGACAGCGGCGAAGGTGGCGGGCGACCGCTACGCGGACATGACGTTCACCTCCGCCGGACGCGAGTAGTCACAGCTCCGCCAGCAGCTCCGCCTTCTTCACGGAGAACTCCTCGTCGGTGACCAGCCCGGCCTCGTGCAGTTCCCCGAGGTGGCGGATCCGTTCGGCGATGTCCGCGGGATCGCGGCGGGGCGCGGACGCGGGGACGGCGGCCCCCGTCCCCCGCGCCCGCACCGAGGCCAGTACGGCGGCGGCGAACGGCAGCGACTCGTGCACCGGCCCGTAGCCCAGCCCGAACACCACGGTCCCCGGGTCCTGGTCGGCCTGCGCGGGGGCGTCGTCCCCGCGCAACAGCCGGAGGTGTCCTTCGAACACCTCCGGCGACCGCCACTCCACGCCGCTCAGTTCGGAGACGGCGAAACTCTGGTCGCCGGCTTTCCACTTCGCCGACGAGGCACCCGTCCAGAACCACCGGAAGCGCACGGTCCGGCCGTCGAAGGACGCCTTCCCGTCGTACGCCTTGAAGGACAGCGGAGCCTCGGGAGCCGGCACGAGGAACCGTTCCGCCGGACCGGAGCCGGAGCCGGCCAGCCGGGACCGCAGCTCCTCGGCGTAGTACTCGGCGAGCACCTCCCGCTCGGCCGGCAGCACCAGCCGGTACGGGTCGCACCCTTCCTTCAGCTGTCCCGCCGCCGCCTCCATCAGCGGATCGGCCCCCGGCCGCGGCTCGGCGCGCAGGACGACCGTCCCGCGTCTGCCGGGCGTGAGGGTCACCCCGGACAGAGCGGTCAGCGGAATTCTCCGTTCACCCAGCGCCGACAGCAGCTTGGGTGTGCGCATCCCCCGTTCGTAGCGGATGAGGACGGAGTCGGACTCGAACTCCCAGGCGGCATGAAATCCGGCCAGTACGTCACCCATGCGGCTCATCGTATGCGGGACACGCATCTTCGTCCCCTCCTCACGCGCACCGCAATTCCTGCGTCTCTACGCGCGTCCGGCCGTGGTCGTGTCGGACAAACCCTCCCGGCAGGCGCCGGCATCGTCGGCGCACTCCACCGAACGGTACGCGCCAGTGCCGATGCCGGCGAGGTTGCGCAGGCTGTCGGTGCCCGGCACGAAGTAGCCGCCGTGGCCCTCCGCGTCGCGGGAGGACAGCACCCGCGCCCCGAACGCCCGGGCCATCGGATCCTCGCCATGCCCCAGCCCGCCGACCTCCAGGTGCGGTACGTCCTGCACCCAGTCGTCGGCGTCCCGCATCGCCCACACCTGGGCGTCGGTGCCCAGCTCGGCCGCCTTCTCCACCCGCATGCCGGGGCTGCCGGCCACCGCTATGTCGGTCACCCGCTCCGGCATCGTGTGCGCGGCGACACCGCACAGCACGGAGCCGTAGCTGTGGCAGAACATCGAGACCGGCGCGCCGCCGGGCAGGGTGCGCAGCAGGGCGTTGAGACGTACGGCGCCGTTCTCGGCGCGCATCGCGGTCGCCGAGTCGATGCCGAGGCCGTCGGGGGAGGTGTAGTCGGCCCAGGCGATCACGGCCGTGCGGGTCGAGGGGCTCGCCTCGCGCTCCGCCGCGTACAGCGCCTGTGCCATGCCGACGGGCGCCGAGTACTTGCGCCGGGTGCGCTGGAAGGTGAGCAGGTCGGTGTCGACGCCGGGGACGACGACGGAGATCCGCTCGGCCTCGTCCAGGTCGCCGAAGACCTCGGCGGCCCGGCCCGAGCCCTCCGGGTCGAAGGCGAGGATCTGCCGGCCGGTGACGCTCATCGCCTCGTAGCGCTGCATGCGCCGCCCCGCCTCCTGCTGCCCGGCGGGGGAGAGCCTGTTGTCGCGCACCCGTTTGCGCTCGATCCGCGCCTGCTGGCGCAGCGCGATCCGGTTGGCGCGGTAGCGCAGCTCGACCGGGGCGCCGTTCATGTTGCCCACGGCGAGCGCGTAGTCGTGCACGAGCTCGGTACGCTGGGCGGCGCTCAGCGAGGCGAAGAAGCGGGCGAGCCGGCCGGGCGCCGTGTCGGGCTCCGGGAGCTCGCGGCCGCCGATCCGGCCGTGCTCCCAGGCGGTGCGCGAGGCCTTGAGGGCGGTGGTCCCCTGGTGGTGGCGTACCGCGGTCCAGCCGGTGGTCGCCAGCATCACGAACACCACGGCCAGGGCGAGCAGGGCGCGCCAGGCGCTCAGTTGCGGGGAGGTGTCGAAGGAAGTCACTGGGAGGACACACTAGGAGAACGGGAGGGTCTCAGGTTAATAAAGTGACTGGGATCACGTTTCAATCGGCGTGTCGGTGGTCATAAAGGCCTTCAGGCCTCGCGCCAGCTCCCCAGCAGAGCGGGCCCCACCTGATCGAGGTACTGGGCCGTCAGCGCGTGGATGCCCTCCAGGCTGAACTCCTCCCGCGTCACCCACTGCCGTTCGGTCACCCGCATCACCCCGCTGAACACCGCCACCGCGAGCCGCGGGCGCGGATCGGCGTCGACGTCCAGGCCCTCCCGCTGCGCGATCACCCGCGCCAGGACCTCCTCGGCCTCCGCCGACCGCCGCAGATGCGCGGCGAGCAGCACCGGCGTCGACTCGATCACCCGGTACATCCGCAGATACAGCTCCACGGGGACGACGCTCTCGACGACCTCGTTGATCGAGTACCAGCCGTCCAGCACGGCCTGCCGCAGCGCCTCCATCGGGGGCTCGTGGGGCGGGCGCTCCCGCACGGCCCGCACGAACCGGTCCACCGTCAGCTCCACCAGGCCCAGCGCCGCCTCGTCCTTGCCGGCGAAGTAGCGGAAGAACGTGCGCTGCGAGACGTCGACGGCCTCGGCGATCGCGTCGACGGTGGTGTGCTCGTAGCCCCGCGAGAGAAACAGCTCCACGGCGGCCCGCAGCAGCGCCTCCCGGGTGCGCTGCTTCTTGCGTTCGCGCAGTGTTTCCATAGGTGTCAGTTACTGACTTGTGAACTCGTTTGTCAATTGTCAGTGGCTGTCCTTAGCCTCGACGCATGACTAGTCAGACCACCATCGACACGACGGGATCGGGGGACAGGGCACCAGCGGTCCCGTCGGACCAGCCGCCGGCCCAGGGGCTGCGCGGCCACCCGTGGTTCACGCTCATCACCGTCGCCGTCGGGGTCATGATGGTGGCCCTCGACGGCACCATCGTGGCCATCGCCAACCCGGCCATCCAGAAGGACCTGGGCGCCACCTTCGCCCAGGTCCAGTGGATCACCAACGGCTACTTCCTCGCCCTCGCGGTCTCCCTGATCACCGCGGGCAAGCTCGGCGACCGCTTCGGCCACCGCCAGACCTTCCTGATAGGCGTCGTCGGCTTCGCCGCCGCCTCCGGCGCGATCGGCCTGTCCGACAGCATCGCGCTGGTCGTCACCTTCCGCGTCTTCCAGGGCCTGTTCGGCGCGCTGCTCATGCCGGCCGCGCTCGGCCTGCTGCGGGCGACGTTCCCGGCCGAGAAGCTCAACATGGCCATCGGCATCTGGGGCATGGTCATCGGCGCCTCCACCGCGGGCGGCCCGATCCTCGGCGGTGTCCTCGTCGAGCACGTCAACTGGCAGTCGGTGTTCTTCATCAACGTGCCGGTCGGCGTCCTCGCCCTGGTCCTCGGCACGCTGATCCTGCTCGACCACCGTGCGCGGAACGCGCCCCGCTCCTTCGACCTGCTGGGCATCGCGTTCCTGTCGGCCGCGATGTTCTGCCTGGTCTGGGCCCTGATCAAGGCCCCGACCTGGGGCTGGGGCGACGCGAAGACCTGGGCGTTCGTCGTCGTCTCCGCCGTGCTCTTCGGCGCGTTCGCCTTCTGGGAGACGCGGGTCAAGGAGCCGCTGATCCCGCTGGCGCTGTTCCGCTCGGTCCCGCTGTCGGCGGGCGTGGTCCTGATGGTCCTGATGGCCATCGCCTTCATGGGCGGCCTGTTCTTCGTGACGTTCTATCTGCAGAACGTGCACGGGATGACCCCGATCGACGCCGGTCTGCACCTCCTCCCGCTCACCGGCATGATGATCGTCGGCTCCCCGCTGGCCGGTGCGATGATCACCAAGCTGGGCCCGCGGGTGCCGCTGGCCGGCGGCATGGCGGCCACCGCGATCGCCATGTACGGCATGTCCACGCTGGAGACGGACACCGGCAGCGCCGTGATGTCGCTCTGGTTCGCCCTGCTGGGCCTGGGCCTCGCCCCGGTCATGGTCGGCGCGACCGAGGTCATCGTCGGCAACGCGCCCATGGAGCTGTCCGGCGTGGCCGGCGGTCTCCAGCAGGCGGCCATGCAGATCGGCGGCAGTCTCGGTACGGCCGTGCTGGGTGCCGTGATGGCCTCGAAGGTCGACGGCGACCTGCCGTCCAACTGGACCGCGGCCGGCCTTCCGGAGCTCACCCCCGCCCAGCTGGACCAGGCCTCCGAGGCGGTCCAGGTCGGCGTGCCCCCGGTCGCGCCCCAGACCCCGCCGGAGATCGCCGCGAAGATCACGGACGTCGCCCACGACACCTTCATCTCCGGCATGAGCCTGGCGTCCCTGGTGGCGGCCGGAGTGGCGGTCGTCGCGGTGTTCGTCGCCCTGCTCACCAAGCGCGGCGAGAACGCGGAGGCGGGCGCGGGGGCCGGCCACATCTGACGCCCTCGAAGGCCCGCCGGACCTGACGGGAATTCAAGAGAATTCCCCTATCAGGGTGACAACGCTAAAGGTCCCTCGCCTCCGGTACGCGCCGCAGGTCACAGTTAGTCAAGCCCTCCGCAGGGGAGGGCGGCCAGGGCTGCGGCGCGCTGCCGGAGGGGGACAGCGCGCCGACTGCCCGGCGAACGCGGGGCATGGACCGCGTGTCGTGGGTACCCGGTCATCGAAACATCCCCGGAAACCAGGGAGTTGACGATGGCCGGCTTCGGACACGGCACGCGCAGGTACCCCCGCTCACGTGGCCGGATGGGGTCACGGACCGGGCCGGATCGCGCGACGCTCGGCATCGTCGGCCTGGTCTGCGCGGTCGCCGGATTCTTCACCCTGGGCGTCGTCCTGGGCCCCGCGGCGATCGCCTGCGGCTGGCTGGCCATGGGCCGCACCTGGTCGGGCCCCCGCCCGGTCCCGGCCCTGGTCGCCGTCGCCCTGGGCGCGATCGACACCCTGCTGGCGATCATCTGGCTGGCGGGGGCGGCGTCACCGGGGAACGGGTTGCTGTGAGGGGCTCCGCCCCGTGCGACCTGTGCTTCAACGCCTCGACCTCCGCCCGCAGCGCCCGTACCTCCGCGGTCAGGGCGAGGATCGCCTCCGTCTGGGCCCGCTCCTCGACGTCGTCCTTGTCGAAGCGCTCGATGAACCAGGCGGCGATGTTGGCGGTCACCACACCGAGCAGCGCGATGCCGGAGAGCATCAGACCGACCGCGATCATCCGGCCCAGTCCGGTGGTCGGGGCGTGATCGCCGTAGCCGACGGTCGTCATCGTGGTGAACGACCACCACAGCGCGTCACCCAGCGTGCGGATGTTCCCGTCCGGTGACTCCCGCTCCACGGACAGCACCGCCAGCGACCCGAACATCAGCAGCCCGACGACCGCCCCGGCGACATACGTCGTCACCTGGATCTGCGTGGCCATCCGCGCCCGCCGTCCCACCAGCAGCAGGGTGGACACCAGCCGCAGCAGTCTGAGCTGCTGCACCAGCGGCAGCACCACCGCGCACAGGTCCAGCCAGTGGGTACGCACGAACCGCCGCCGGTCGGCCGTCAGCGCCAGCCGCACCAGGTAGTCCACGGCGAACGCCCCCCACACCACCCACTCGACCACGGTGCACGCCTCCGTCAGCGCGTGACCGGCCGAGGTGTCCACGATCGGGACGGCATAGGCCACCGCGAACACCACGGCGAGGGCCAGCAACGGCCGTTGGCTCCACTGTTCCCACCGGTCCTGCGCCGTTCGTTCGTGCATGCTCGCATCGTAAAGAACGAGTAAGGGCGGTGGAGCCAGAAGCCCCACCGCCCTCCTCGGACGTCATGCGCCGCCGGCCGGGCGACTACGCGTCGCCGCCCGCGGCCCCGGGGTCCGCCGCCGACGCGTCCAGCAGCTGGTACCGGTCGATCGCCTGCTTCAGCACCGACCGGTCGACCTTGCCCTCCTTCGCCAACTCGGTCAGCACGCCCACGACCACCGACTGCGCGTCGATGTGGAAGAAGCGGCGGGCCGCCCCGCGGGTGTCGGCGAAGCCGAAGCCGTCCGCGCCCAGCGACTGGTACGTCCCCGGCACCCAGCGCGCGATCTGGTCCGGCACCGACCGCATCCAGTCCGACACCGCCACGAACGGACCCTCGGCCCCGGTCAGCTTCCGCGTCACGTACGGCACCCGCTGCTCCTCCTCCGGGTGCAGCAGGTTGTGCCGCTCGACCTCGACGGCCTCGCGCCGCAGCTCGTTCCAGGAGGTCGCCGACCAGACGTCGGCCCTGACGTTCCACTCCTCGGCGAGGATCTTCTGCGCCTCGACCGCCCACGGGACCGCCACACCGGACGCGATGATCTGCGCCGGGATCTGGCCCGAGGTGCCCTCGCTGAAGCGGTAGACGCCCTTCAGGATGCCCTCGACGTCCACGTTCTCCGGCTCGGCCGGGTGCTGGATCGGCTCGTTGTAGACGGTGAGGTAGTAGAAGACGTCCTCGCCGTGCGGGTGCTCGGGGGAGCTGCCGTACATCCGCCGCAGCCCGTCCTGCACGATGTGCGCGATCTCGAACCCGAAGGCCGGGTCGTACGCCACACAGCCCGGGTTCGTCGACGCGAGCAGCTGCGAGTGGCCGTCCGCGTGCTGCAGGCCCTCGCCGGTCAGGGTGGTGCGGCCGGCGGTCGCGCCCAGCACGAAGCCGCGCGCCAGCTGGTCCGCCATCTGCCAGAACTGGTCGCCGGTGCGCTGGAAACCGAACATCGAGTAGAAGACGTAGACCGGGATGAGCGGCTCGCCGTGCGTGGCGTACGCCGAGCCCGCCGCGATCAGCGAGGCCGTGCAGCCCGCCTCCGAGATGCCGTCGTGCAGCATCTGGCCGGTCGGCGACTCCTTGTAGGCGAGGAGCAGGTCCCGGTCCACCGCCTCGTACTGCTGGCCCAGCGGGTTGTAGATCTTCGCACTCGGGAAGAACGAGTCCATGCCGAACGTGCGGTACTCGTCCGGTGCGATCAGTACGAAGCGCTTGCCGAGCTCCTTGTCCCGCATGAGGTCCTTGAGCAGCCGCACGAACGCCATGGTCGTGGCGATGGACTGCTGGCCGGTGCCCTTCTTCACGGTCGCGTACGTCTTGTCGTCCGGCAGCGCGAGCGGCTGGGAGCGCACGACACGGGTCGGGACGTAACCGCCGAGCGACTTGCGGCGGTCGTGCATGTACTGGATCTCCTCCGAGTCCCGCCCGGGGTGGTAGTACGGCGGCACGCCGGACTCCAGCTCCTTGTCGGAGATCGGCAGGTGGAGGCGGTCGCGGAAGCCCTTGAGGTCGGCGACCGTCAGCTTCTTCATCTGGTGCGTGGCGTTGCGGCCCTCGAAGTTCGGGCCGAGCGTCCAGCCCTTGATCGTCTTGGCGAGGATGACCGTCGGCTGGCCGGTGTGCTCCACGGCCGCCTTGAACGCCGCGTAGATCTTCTTGTGGTCGTGGCCGCCGCGCCCCAGGTGCAGGATCTGGTCGTCGGTCATGCCCTGGACCATCGCGCGCAGCCGGTGGTCGTCACCGAAGAAGTGGTCACGGATGTACGCGCCCGACTCGGTGGCGTACGTCTGGAACTGGCCGTCCGGCGTCGTGTTCATCTTGTTGACGAGGATGCCGTCCCGGTCCTGCGCGAGCAGCGGGTCCCAGGTGCGGTCCCAGATCAGCTTGATCACGTTCCAGCCGGCACCCCGGAAGACCGACTCCAGCTCCTGGATGACCTTGCCGTTGCCGCGCACCGGGCCGTCGAGCCGCTGCAGGTTGCAGTTGACCACGAAGGTCAGGTTGTCCAGGCCCTCACGGGCGGCGATGGTCAGCTGGCCGAGCGACTCCGGCTCGTCCATCTCGCCGTCCCCGAGGAACGCCCACACATGCGACTTCGAGGTGTCGGCGATCCCGCGCGCGTGCATGTAGCGGTTCATCCGCGCCTGGTAGATCGCGCCGATCGGGCCGAGGCCCATCGACACGGTCGGGAACTCCCAGAAGTCCGGCATCAGCCGCGGGTGCGGGTACGAGGACAGCCCGTGAGGCGCCTTCGACTTCTCCTGGCGGAACGCGTCCAGGTTCTGCTCGCTCAGCCGGTCGAGCAGGAACGCGCGCGCGTAGATGCCCGGGGAGGCGTGGCCCTGGAAGAAGACCTGGTCGCCGCCGTCGCCCTCGTCCTTGCCGCGGAAGAAGTGGTTGAAGCCGACGTCGTAGAGGGACGCCGAGGACGCGAAGGTGGCGATGTGACCGCCGACGCCGATCCCGGGCCGCTGGGCTCTCGACACCATCACGGCCGCGTTCCAGCGGGTGGCG
Source organism: Streptomyces sp. NPDC000345 (assembly GCF_042898825.1). Lineage (NCBI taxonomy): Bacteria > Bacillati > Actinomycetota > Actinomycetes > Kitasatosporales > Streptomycetaceae > Streptomyces > Streptomyces sp. NPDC000345. The sequence continues at coordinate 188,871 of NZ_JBIAZE010000005.1, read as the reverse complement.
TTGAGGATCCGGCGCTCGATCTCCTCGTTGCCCGGGAAGAACGGCTCGGCCCTGGTGGGGATGGTGTTGACGTAGTCCGTGCTGCGCATCTCGGGCACGGCCACGCGCTTCTCGCGGGCCCGCTCGATCAGGCGCAGCATGAGGTAGCGGGCCCGCTCCCGGCCGCGCTCGTCGATCGCGGCGTCGAGGGAGTCGAGCCACTCCTGGGTTTCCTCGGGATCGAAGTCAGGAACCTGACTAGGAAGGCCGCCAATGATGATCGGGTTGCGATCGGATCCGGAAGCCACGCTGTTCCTTACTCTCGCTGTTCGCTGTTCGCCGGCAACTGCACCGCCCCCATCGTGTACCTCGGCGGCGTAAACGTCATCTCTACCCCGAGGTAACCAGCACCCGTTCGAATCTCGTACCCTTGGATGGTTCTCAAATACGCAAACAGGGCAGATAGGTGTGGTGTACGTCACCATCCGTCCCGATCGCGTGCCTGGAGTTGCGTCGACACGGCCAGGATCGTCACCGTTTCGGCGGTCTGAACCGCCGGGTACTTGCGCGATCGGTCCCGCCCGTGTGGACTACGGCCAATGCTTCGCGCACGCGCGTGGCTGAGTTTCCCCCAGGCCCCTGGACAGGGCCCGGGGGCACCCCCATCCAAGAAATGATCAGGAGGCAACCCGTGAGCGCGACCGCGGACCACGCGGAGGAGCGGACGAGCCCTGCCGTCAGGCTGGGTTTCCAGCCCGAGCAGGTGGTCCAGGAGATCGGCTACGACGACGACGTCGATCAGGAGCTCCGCGAGGCCATCGAGGAAGTCATCGGCAGCGACCTGGTGGACGAGGACTACGACGACGTGGCCGACGCCGTGGTGCTGTGGTTCCGCGACGAGGACGGCGACCTGACGGATGCGCTGGTGGACGCCACCACGTACATCGAAGAAGGCGGCTCGATCCTCCTCCTCACGCCGAAGACCGGACGTGACGGCTACGTGGAGCCGAGCGACATCTCCGAAGCCGCGACGACGGCGGGTCTCTCCGCCTCCAAGAGCGTCAGCGTGGGCAAGGACTGGAGCGGCAGCCGGCTGGTGACGCCCAAGGCCGCGAAGTCGAAGAAGTGATGTGAGGCCGGACGGGCCGAGCTCTGTGCTCGGCCCGTCCGTCGGCTCCCGGGGACCGCTGCGTAGGGTGTTCTCACCCAGACAGCCCCACCCGAAGGGACATCCCCGCGATGGCGATCCAGGTCGGCGACAAGGCCCCCGACTTCGAGCTCAAGGACAACCACGGTGCCACCGTGAAGCTCTCCGACTTCCGGGGAAGCAAGAACGTCGTCCTGCTCTTCTACCCCTTCGCCTTCACCGGCGTGTGCACCGGCGAGCTGTGCGAGGTGCGCGACAACCTGCCGCAGTTCGCCGACCGCGACACCCAGGTGCTCGCCGTCTCCAACGACTCCATCCACACCCTGCGCGTCTTCGCCGAGCAGGAGGGCCTGGAGTACCCGCTGCTCAGCGACTTCTGGCCGCATGGCGAGGTCTCCCGCGCCTACGGCGTCTTCGCCGAGGACAAGGGCTGCGCGGTGCGCGGCACCTTCGTCATCGACAAGGAGGGCGTGGTCCGCTGGACCGTCGTCAACGCGCTGCCGGACGCCCGCGACCTCGGCGAGTACGTCAAGGCGCTCGACACCCTCTGAGCCCCCGCGGCCCCCGCTGTCACCGACACCTGTGATTCATCGGCTCCAGGGCCTGCGTGGGTCGGGAACCCGTCACTAGGATCGACTCGTTGATCCGATATCCAACGCACGACGGGGCTTCCCGCCCCGGGACACCAATGGAGGAGTCGTGGGAGTCAGCCTCAGCAAGGGCGGCAACGTATCGCTGAGCAAGGAGGCCCCGGGCCTCACCGCGGTCATCGTCGGTCTGGGGTGGGACATCCGCACCACGACCGGCACCGACTTCGACCTCGACGCGAGCGCGCTGCTGCTGAACAACTCCGGCAAGGTCGGCAGCGACGCGAACTTCGTGTTCTTCAACAACCTCAAGAGCCCCGACGGCTCCGTGGAGCACACCGGCGACAACCTCACCGGTGAGGGCGAGGGCGACGACGAGCAGATCAAGGTCAACCTGGCCGGCGTCCCGGCCGACATCGAGAAGATCGTCTTCCCGGTGTCGATCTACGACGCCGAGAACCGCCAGCAGTCCTTCGGCCAGGTCCGCAACGCGTTCATCCGCGTGGTGAACCAGGCCGGCGGCACCGAGATCGCCCGTTACGACCTCAGTGAGGACGCCTCGACCGAGACCGCGATGGTCTTCGGCGAGCTCTACCGGCACGGCGCGGAGTGGAAGTTCCGCGCCATCGGCCAGGGCTACGCCTCCGGCCTGCGCGGCATCGCCCAGGACTTCGGCGTCAACGTCTGAGTTCCGGGGCGCCCGAAGGTTTCACCTTCCCCCGCCCGGCTTCGCTCGAGCGGGGGGACCCCCACCCGGCGCCGCACCGTTTAGGGGCGGCGCCGGACGTGCAGGACAACCGAAGAAGCACCACCCAGGGGAGGACCAGCAATATGGGCGTCACACTCGCCAAGGGAGGCAATGTCTCCCTGTCCAAGGCCGCGCCGAACCTCACACAGGTGATGGTCGGGCTCGGCTGGGACGCGCGCTCCACCACCGGAGCCCCCTTCGACCTCGACGCCAGCGCGCTGCTGTGCACCAGCGGGCGGGTGATGGGGGACGAGTGGTTCGTCTTCTACAACCAGCTCAAGAGCCCCGACGGCTCCGTGGAGCACACCGGCGACAACCTCACCGGTGAGGGCGAGGGCGACGACGAGTCGCTCCTGGTGGACCTCTCCAAGGTGCCCGCCCACTGCGACAAGATCGTCTTCCCGGTCTCCATCCACATGGCCGACGAGCGGGGCCAGACCTTCGGTCAGGTGTCCAATGCCTTCATCCGGGTCGTCAACCAGGCCGACGGCCAGGAACTCGCCCGCTACGACCTGAGCGAGGACGCCTCCACGGAAACGGCGATGATCTTCGGCGAGCTCTACCGCTACCAGAGCGAGTGGAAGTTCAGGGCGGTCGGCCAGGGGTACGCGTCCGGCCTCAGGGGCATCGCACTGGACTTCGGGGTGAACGTCTCCTAGCGGGCCCCGGGTTTCCTCCGGAATCCGGGCTACCGGCTGGTATGGGACCGCCCGTACCACACGGAACAGACGCCCCTTAGACTTTGCAGCGAAAGTCAATGTTTCGTAAAGCCGAGTACGGCGCGGGGGAGACCCTCCCCCAGACTCCGTCTGGGGGGACCCCCAACACACGATTGGGTAGCCAGTGCTTCTGAAAACCTTCGGCTGGTCGTTCGCGGTCACCGCGCTCGGTCTGGTCGCTGCGGTCTTCTACGGGGGGTGGGAGGCCTTCGGCATCGTGGCGATCCTCTCCGTCCTCGAGATCTCGCTGTCGTTCGACAACGCGGTGGTCAACGCCGGAATCCTGAAGAAGATGAGTGCCTTCTGGCAGAAGATCTTCCTCACCATCGGTGTGCTCATCGCGGTCTTCGGCATGCGACTGGTCTTCCCCGTCGTGATCGTCGCCATCAGCGCCAAGATCGGCCCGATCGAGGCGGTCGATCTCGCGCTCAACGACAAGAACCAGTACCAGGAACTCGTCACCGACGCCCACCCGGCCATCGCCGCCTTCGGTGGCATGTTCCTGCTGATGATCTTCCTCGACTTCATCTTCGAGGACCGGGACATCCAGTGGCTGCGCTGGATCGAGCGCCCGCTGGCCAAGCTCGGCAAGGTCGACATGCTGTCGGTCTGCATCGCGCTGATCGTCCTGCTCGTCACCGCGTTCACCTTCGCCACCCACGCCCACCAGCACGGCGGCGCGCACGTCGACAAGGCCCAGACCGTGTTGATCTCCGGCATCGCCGGTCTGATCACGTACATGGTCGTCGGCGGTCTCTCCGGCTACTTCGAGGACAAGCTGGAGGAAGAGGAGGAGCGCGAACACGAGGCGGAGGAAGAAGCCAGGCGGTCCGGGAAGCCGAAGTCCGCGGTCGTCCTGGCCGGCCAGGCCGCCTTCTTCATGTTCCTCTACCTCGAGGTCCTCGACGCGTCCTTCTCCTTCGACGGCGTGATCGGCGCGTTCGCCATCACCAACGACATCGTGCTCATGGCCCTGGGCCTCGGTATCGGCGCGATGTACGTCCGGTCGCTGACGGTCTACCTCGTGCGTCAGGGCACCCTCGACGACTACGTCTACCTGGAGCACGGCGCGCACTACGCGATCGGCGCCCTGGCCATCCTCCTCATGATCACCATCCAGTACCAGATCAACGAGGTCATCACCGGTCTCGTCGGCGTGATCCTGATCGCCTGGTCCTTCTGGTCCTCCGTGCGCCGCAACAAGGCGCTGGCAGCGGCAGAGGGAAAAGCGGAGGGCTCGGACGAGAAGACTGAGGTCTCGTCCGGGGTCTGACACCTCTTGGCGGGAGCCCGGCCGTGTGAACCGGGTTCCGCCGAGGAACGCTCTTTGCGGGGCGGCCGGTGAGGGCACTGTCCTCCACGGCCGCCCCGCCGGTTTGTCATGTGAGAGACGTGGGGGCGGGAATGGGCTTTTTCGACGGGCTTCTGGGCAGTCGCACGGCCGACTTCGACTCGGGCAGCGCGGCGACCAACGCGATCGAACTGACCAAGCGGCATCACCAGGTCTCCCTCACCAAGCAGGGGGCGGCCACGGGGCACCTGCGGGTCAACCTGACCTGGCGGATGCGGACCTCGGACATCGGCGGCCTCCAGCGGGAGAGCCTGCTGCGGCACCCCTTCAAGGCGCTGAAGCCCCCGGAGGTCATCGGGCACAGCCAGAGCATGGTCAACGTCGACCTCGACCTGGGCTGCCTCTACGAGCTGGCCGACGGGACGAAGGGGGTCGTCCAGCCGCTGGGCGGGCTGCTGGGGGACGTCAACGCCCCGCCCTACGTCAAGCTCAGCGGGGACGACCGGTTCGGCTCGGCGTCCGGCGAGACGATGTACGTCAACCTCGACCACCGGGACGACATCAAGCGGCTGCTGGTGTTCGTGTACATCTACGACCAGACACCGGCGTTCGACCGGACGCACGCGATGGTGACGCTGTACCCCAGCAACGGGCCGCGGATCGAGATAGGTCTCGACGAGCGCCATCCCCAGGCCCGGTCGTGCGCCGTGGTGATGATCGAGAACGTGAAGGGGGAGCTGGTGGTGCGGCGGGAGGTGCGGTTCGTCTACGGGTTCCAGGCCGAGCTGGACCGGTTGTACGGGTGGGGGCTGCAGTGGGGGCGGGGCTACAAGACCAAGGTGGAGAAATAGCGCCCGCCCCGGGCGGGACGCCTCAGCGCCCGATGAACTGCGGGCCCTGCGGTGGCAGCTGGAAAGAGCCGTCCGGGTACGCGTAACCATGCGTCGGGAGGTTGCTCGGATAGCCGTACGCCGGCTGTTGCTGCTGCTGGGGGACCGCTGACGTCGGCTGCTCCGGAGGGAGGGGCTGGGAGAGGCTCGGCGTCGGCGGCAGCGGGGCCGGGGCCGGCTCCGAGGAGTCCGCGGCCTCCTCCGACTCGTCCACCGAGATGCCGAAGTCCGTCGCCAGGCCCTTGAGACCGTTGGAGTAGCCCTCGCCCAGGGCGCGGAACTTCCACCCCTCGCCGCGGCGGTACAGCTCGCCGCAGATCAGGGCGGTCTCCTCGCCCGTCTCGGGGCGGATGTCGAAGGTGGCGATGGGCTCGCCCTCCGTCGTCGCGTCGTACAGCAGGATGCTGAGGGAACGTACGCGGTCGAAGGTGACGCCGTCCGCCGAAGCGACCAGGAGAATCTGGCTGACGTCGGGCTCGACACCGGCCAGATCCGTCTGGATGGTGTCGGTGAGGCCCTCGGCGACCCGCTTCTTGCCGAGCCGCCACACCTTCCCGGAAGGATGCCGGGGCTGGTTGTAGAAGACGAAGTCCTCGTCGGAGCGCACGCGGCCGTCGGGGCCCAGGAGCAGCGCGGAGGCGTCGACGTCCGGGACTCCCTGCCCGGGCGTCCAGCGCAGTACGGCGCGTACCGTGGTGACCTTGAGCGGGACGTTGGACCCCTTCAGCATCGCGTGCGTCATGCGGTCATCCTGCCCTCTCGGTCCTGATCACGACAACGCGGGGTAGACGGACACACAGGGGAACCCACATGGGCGAGTTACCTGAAATTCATGCCCGGGGGGAACCCCCGACATGGACTTCTACGTACTATTACCGGCCACCTCTTGGTGAAATCCACAGACTTACCTTGCAGCACGGGGGAGACTCATGCGTCATTTCGGGCATCTCGCCCCTGAGGTGCGCCAGCGCCTCTTCCACCGGGAGCCGTGTGTCTTCGACGCGGACGCCCCGGCCAGGCTGCTCGCCGCGGCCCTGGGGGCCACGCTCTACAGTCCGGCCACCCGGCCGCGGCTGGCCGACGACATCGTCAAGCAGACCGGGCGCGGCGTGGTCTCGATGGTGCTGTGCCTGGAGGACTCCATCGGCGACGAGGACGTCGTGGCCGGTGAGGAGAACCTCGTCCGGCAGTTCGCCGACCTCGCGGGCCGCCCCGAGGCGCAGGCAGGAGCGCTTCCGCTGCTCTTCATCCGGGTGCGCACGCCCGAGCAGATCCCCGACCTGGTGCAGCGGCTCGGGGCCACGACCCGGCTGCTGAGCGGCTTCGTGTTCCCGAAGTTCACCGAGGAACGCGGCATCCCCTTCCTGGAGGCCCTCGCCGCCGCCGAGCACGCGAGCGGCCGCCGGCTGTTCGGGATGCCCGTCCTGGAGACCCCCGAGCTGATGTACCGGGAGTCCCGGGTGGAGGCCCTGGAGGGCATCGCCCGCGCCGTCGACAAGTACCGCAGCCGGGTGCTGGCGCTGCGGCTCGGGGTGACCGACTTCTGCTCCGCGTACGGCCTGCGCCGGGCGCCCGACATGACCGCCTACGACGTCCAGATCGTCGCCTCCGTGATCGCCGACGTGGTGAACATGCTGGGCCGCGCCGACGGCACCGGCTTCACGGTGACCGGGCCGGTGTGGGAGTACTTCAGGGTCCCGGAGCGCATGTTCAAGCCGATGCTGCGGCACAGCCCCTTCCTGGAGGGACAGGCCGTGGAGCTGCGCGAGAGACTGATAGAGCACGCCATGGACGGGCTGCTGCGGGAGATCTCCCTCGACCAGGCCAACGGGCTGCTCGGCAAGACCTGCATCCACCCCTCCCACGTGCCGGCGGTGCACGCGCTGTCCGTCGTCAGTCACGAGGAGTACAGCGACGCGGCGGACATCCTGCGGCCGGAACGCGGCGGTGGGGGTGTCCTCAGGTCGCAGTACACGAACAAGATGAACGAGGTGAAGCCGCACCGCGCCTGGGCCGAGCGGACCATGCTGCGCGCCGAGGTCTTCGGTGTGGCCAACGAGGACGTCAGCTTCGTCGACCTGCTCGCCGCCGGCATACCCGGCTAACTCGCCTCACCACCTAGGGACGCATGAACAACGAAGTGAACAACGGGGTCTGGTCCGGGACCTGGGTCGCCGAGCGGCTCGGCCTCGAACTCGTGGGGGACGACACGCTGAAGGACCTGCTGGGGCTGGCGCTGCGGCGCAACCCCAAGCGGGCGCATCTGCTGGTCTCCAACGTGCTGGGCAAGCACGTCCCGCAGTCCCCGTCCGTCGTCTACGGCCACGGCCTCGCCCTCGGCCGCCGGGTGCGCGAGCTGCTCGGCGCGCAGGCGGCGCGGGCGGTCGTCCTCGGCTACGCGGAGACCGCCACCGGCCTCGGCCACTCCGTCGCCGACGGCCTCGGCACGGCCCCCTACCTGCACTCCACCCGCCGCCCCGTCACGGGCGTCGCGGCCGCGGGCGGCTTCGAGGAGTCCCACTCCCACGCCACCTCCCATCTGCTGCTCCCGGAGGACCCGGCGCTGCTGGTCGGGGACGGCCCGCTGGTCCTGGTCGACGACGAGTTCTCCACCGGCAACACGGTCCTCAACACGATCCGGGACCTGCACGAGCGGTACCCGCGCGGACGGTACGTGGTGGTCGCCCTGGTCGACATGCGCTCCGCCGCCGACGCGGGACGCCTGGAGGCCTTCGCGCGGGAGATCGGCGCAAGGGTGGACCTGGTGGCCGCCGCGTCGGGCACCGTACGCCTGCCCGAGGGCGTCCTGGAGAAGGGGCGGGACCTCGTGGCCAGGCACGAGGCTCCCGGCCCGGGGGTGCGGGAAGCCCTCGCCGACGGGCAGCCGACACACCACCGGGTCGAGCTGCACTGGCCCCAGGGCCTCCCCGACGGCGGCCGCCACGGCTTCACTCCCCAGCACCGAATACGGCTGGAGAACGCCCTGCCCGCCATGGCGGCGCGGCTGGCCGAGGCACTGCCGGAGAGCGCACGCCGCGTGCACGTCCTCGGCTTCGAGGAACTGATGTACGCCCCGCTGCGCCTGGCCCGCGAGCTGGAGCAGATCGTCGCCGCCGAGGTGCGCTACTCGACCACCACCCGCTCGCCGGTCCTCGCGGTCGACGACCCCGGGTACGCGATCCGCAGCCGTATCGTCTTCCCCGCCCATGACGACCCCGCCGACGGCCCCGGCGAGCGCTATGCCTACAACGTCGCGGGCGGCGGCTTCGACGCCGTGGTCGCGGTCGTCGACTCCGTCGCCGACACACCCGGCCTGCACGCCCCCGACGGCCTCCTGGCCCAGCTCGCCGCGCACACCCCGCACGTGGTCCTCGCGGTCGTACCGTCGTACGTCCCCGAGCCGCTGTACGCCGCCGCACTGCCCGAAAAGAGACCCTTGATGCTGCCCGAGCCCCTCCGCGGCCCCGCCTTCTCCTCGTACGCGCCCGAGGAGGTCGGCTGGCTGCTCCAGGACCTCTCGGACGTGACGCTGGAGGCGCCGACCGAGGAGCGGGAGGAGGCCATCCAGAGCGGCGGCGCGCACTACGCGGAGTCGCTGCCCGTCGAGTACCAGCCGAGCGAGCAGTACCAGGAGCTGTTCCACGCGGCCCTGGCGACCTCGGCGGCCCGTATCGCGCGGGCCGTGGGCGTGGTCACGGAGACCGTGATCGCCGAGCGCAGCCCGAGGCCGGTCCTGGTGTCCCTGGCCCGCGCCGGCACCCCCGTGGGCGTGCTGATGCGCCGCTGGGCGCACCACCGGCACGGCCTCGACCTGCCGCACTACGCCGTGTCGATCGTGCGCGGCCGGGGCATCGACGCCAACGCGCTGCGCTGGCTGGCCGCCCATCACGATCCGCGGGACGTCGTCTTCGTGGACGGCTGGACCGGCAAGGGCGCGATCACCCGGGAACTGGCCGCGGCGATCGAGGAGTTCGAGGCGGCGGGCGGTGCCGCCGGCTTCGACCCGGAGATCGCGGTGCTGGCCGACCCGGGCTCGTGCGTCCGGACGTACGGCACCCGGGAGGACTTCCTCATCCCGTCGGCGTGTCTCAACTCGACCGTCTCCGGGCTGATCTCGCGGACCGTGCTGCGGGCCGACCTGGTCGGCCCGGACGACTTCCACGGCGCGAAGTTCTACCGCGAGCTGGCCGGCGTGGATGTGTCCGTGGCCTTCCTGGACGCCGTCTCCGCCCGCTTCGAGGAGGTCACGGAGGCCGTCGACGGCGCGGTGAAGGAACTGCTCGCCAGTGACCGCACGCCGACCTGGGAGGGCTGGGCGGCCGTCGAGCGGATCAGCGAGGAGTACGGCATCCACGACGTGAACCTGGTCAAGCCCGGCGTCGGCGAGACCACCCGGGTGCTGCTGCGCCGGGTGCCGTGGAAGATCCTGGCGCGGGCCGGGGCGGGGGCGGACCTCGACCACGTACGCCTCCTCGCCGAGCAGCGGGGGGTGCCCGTGGAGGAGGCCGAGGACCTGCCGTACACCTGCGTGGGGCTGATCCACCCCCGGTACACGCGCGGGGCGACCGGCGCCGACGGCAAGGCGGTGGCGGTCTGATGCCGGTGCTGGTGGCGAGCGACCTCGACCGTACGCTCATCTACTCCTCGGCCGCTCTGGCGCTGACGATGCCGGACGCGCGGGCGCCCCGGCTGCTGTGCGTGGAGGTGCACGAGAGCAAACCGCTGTCCTTCATGACGGAGACGGCGGCCGGGCTGCTCACCGAACTCGGGGACGCGGCGGTGTTCATGCCGACGACCACCCGGACCCGCAAGCAGTACCTGCGGATCAATCTCCCCGGCCCGGCGCCGAAGTACGCCGTCTGCGCCAACGGCGGCCACATCCTCGTCGACGGGGTCACCGACCCGGACTGGCACGCGGCGGTGACCGCGCGGCTCGCGGAGCAGTGCGCGCCCCTCGAGGAGGTCCGCGCGCACCTGGAGGCCACCGCCGACCCGTTGTGGGTGCGCAAGCACCGGATCGCCGAGGACCTGTTCGTCTACCTCGTCGTGGAGCGCGAGCTGCTGCCCGAGGCGTGGGTGAAGGAGCTGGCGGCCTGGGCGGAGAACCGCGGCTGGACGGTGTCGCTGCAGGGCCGCAAGATCTACGCCGTGCCGAAGCCGCTGACCAAGAGCGCGGCCGTGCGGGAGGTGGCCCGCCGCACCGGCGCCGCGCTGACCCTGGCCGCCGGTGACTCGCTGCTCGACGCCGATCTGCTGCTGGCCGCCGACCTCGGCTGGCGGCCCGGGCACGGCGAGCTCGCCGACACCGAGTGGACGGCCCCGGGCATCACCGCCCTGCCCGAGCGGGGCGTCCTGGCCGGCGAGCGGATCCTGCGCGAGTTCCTGAAGGGCTCCCGCGGGCACTAGTGCCCGCGGGAGCAGCCCGGGTGCGTCAGGAGCAGCAGCCCCCGCCGCAGCAGCCGCCCCCGCCCCCGCCGCCCGACCTGGGCGCGGGGGCGTTCGCCGTGCCGCCGACGGCTACGGTTGAGAGAAGCTTCACAGTGTCGTCGTGGCCCGCCGGGCAGTCGGCGGGGGCGGAGGACTCCGCCATCGGGCGGCTCAGTTCGAAGGTGTCGCCGCAGGTCCGGCAGCGGTACTCGTAGCGAGGCATGACGACAGGTTAATCCTCATATGCCGGGCAGGGCCCCCCGGAGTTCGGGCTGTGTTCGCTTCTGTCGATTTCTTATGTGGAGAATTTGCGAAGGGCGCTGGTAATTTGAGGGTGCCGCGATGAACCGCGAGGTCGGGGGGATTCAGGGTTTGCAGCCGCGTCCACGGCAACCATGTCAGACCCTCGTACGTCTGTACGTCTGCCTGTGCGAGCAATACACAAGTGCGGAGGGAGACGCGTAGTGACCCAGGTGGGGCAGGGGGAGGAGCCCCAGGAGCCGGACGAGACCATGCAGTTGAAGGTCCCCGCTTCTTTCCGGGCGGACGAGACCATGCAACTGCGAGTGTCGGATCTCCCGAAAGTGCCCGACACGTCCGCAAGTTCCGAGAAAGCGCGTACTTCGGGAAATCGCCGAAAAGCTCCCCGACCCTCCCTCTTCGCCCGGATATCCGCCGCTCTGGGCCCCCGTCTGGCGCCCCTCGTCGCGGTCCTGGCTCCCTATGTGGCTCGTGTCACTCCCTACGCCCGCAAGCTGCGCCCGCAGTACCCGCGCCCGGGCCGTACCGACTGGCGGCGCTGGATACCCTCCTGGCGGCAGTGCCTGGGCGGCGTCCTCGCCTCCATAGGCCTCAGCGGCGCCTTCCTCGTCGTCGCCTACGCGGCCACCGACATACCCGAGAACCTCAACTCGTACGCCACCCAGCAGGACAACGTGTTCTTCTGGTCCGACGGGACGCCGATGGCCCGGACCGGCTGGGTGCAGCGGCAGGCGATGCCGCTGAAGGACATCCCGGAGGACGTCCGCTGGGCGGTTCTCGCGGCCGAGAACGCGAGCTTCTACAGCGACCCCGGCATCTCCTTCAAGGGCATCTCCCGGGCCCTGTTCCGCACGATCGGCCAGGGCGACACCCAGGGTGGCTCCACGATCACCCAGCAGTACGTCAAGAACGTCTACCTGAACCAGAACCAGACGGTCAGCCGCAAGTTCACCGAGGCGATGATCTCCCTCAAGCTGGACAACCAGATGAGCAAGGACGACATCCTCGAGGGCTACCTCAACACCAGCTGGTTCGGCCGCGGCACCTACGGCATCCAGCGCGCCGCCCAGGCCTACTACGGCAAGGACGTCAGCAAGCTCAACGCCAGCGAGGCGGCGTTCCTCGCCTCGCTCCTCAAGGGCGCCGGCCTGTACGACCCGACCCTGAGCAAGGCCAACCGCGCCCGCGCCGTCGAGCGCTGGTCGTGGACCCTGGACCGGATGGTCGAGATCGGCAAGCTGTCGAAGGCCGAGCGCGCCAGGTACAAGACCTTCCCCGAGCCGCTGAAGAGCAACCCGCTCTACGACACCGGTGAGCAGAGCGACTACCTCGTCGAACTCGCCACCCAGTACGCCAAGAAGTCCGGCGGCATCTCCGACAAGGACTTCGACCTCGGCGGCTACCAGATCTACACGACCTTCGACAAGAAGCGCGAGGACCAGCTCACCGAAGCCGTCACCAAGGCCCGCAAGAAGGCGCTGAAGGACGAGCCGAAGAAGGCGAAGACCGCCCACTACGGAGCCGCCTCGGTGGCCTCCGACGGGCGGATCCTCGCCGTGTACGGCGGCCCGGACCACCGTACGCAGGGCTACAACGAGTCCAACGCCACCACCGTCCCGGCCGGTACCGCCTTCCTGCCGTTCGTGTACGCCGCCGGGCTGGAGCACGGCATCCACAAGACCCGCGACGGGGACACCACCCCGGTCACCGGCGACTCGGTCTACAACGGCGACAACGAGGTGCTGCTGACCACCCCCGAGGGCTTCTACTGGGACCGCAGCGGCAAGAAGGTGGCCGCCAAGAACGACGGGGAGAGGTCCTACGGGCAGATCTCCCTGCACCGCGCGCTGGAACTGTCGGTGAACACGCCGTTCATGCAGCTCGGCATGGACACCGGGCTGGACAAGGTGCGCGACACCGCGGAGGCCTCCGGCTTCCTGTCGTCCAGCATCGGCGCCCAGGTGCCCGCGCTGTCCCTGGGCAGCTCCACGCCCAGCGCGATCCGTATGGCGAGCGGCTACTCCACCTTCGCGGCCGCCGGCAAGCACACCGAGCCGTACTCGGTGCGGAAGATCACCAGGAACGGCTCCCAGGTCGCCCTGGACACGCCGTCGGCCCGCCGGGCGGTGCGCGCCGAGGTGGCCGAGGAGGTCACCTCCGCGCTCGTGGACTCCTTCCGGACCGCCCACCCGTCCGACGTGCCCGCGGGGCAGCAGACGGTCCCCGGCACGGCGACCGTCCCGTCCGGTCCGGCCGGCAAGGCCGGGACCACCGAGAAGGACACCGCCTCCTGGTACGTCGGCACCGCCGAGTCGGTGTCCACGGCGATCGTCGTCTACCGCATCGACCTCACCAAGAGCCTCGAACCGCTGCCGCTGGAGGGCATCGCCGGCACCACCGACGACAGCGTCCCGTACGGCATCTGGTCAGGTGCCATGAGCCCGCTCGGCTGACCAACGACGGGCCCCGCGTCCCCAACCTCCGGAGAATGAGCCGCACATGAAGTCACCGTCGGGCCGCCGCCGCAAGGCCGCGGCACCGCGCCGCACCGCCGCCGCGCACCCGGGGTTTTTGACCCTGGCGGCGCTCCTCGTCGTAGCGTCCCTGGTGGGGGGCTACCTGGTGCTCAACCGCACCGCCAACACCCAGCCGACCGCGTCCTCGGGGGACAGCAAGAAGGCGTCGGCGAAGGCCACCAAGGAGCCGGAGTGGGACGGCAAGACCCACGTCCTGGGGGACGGCTCCACCTCGTACACCGGTCCGCAGACGGGGCAGTTGAAGGCGGAACCCCTCAAGCCGGGTGAGAAGCCGCCGCAGTTCGTGGTGTTCTCCTGGGACGGCGCGCTGGCGGGCGACGACGGGCTCTTCGAGCACTACCGGAACATGGCCAAGGAGTACGACGCCCACATGACCTTCTTCCTCACGGGCATCTATCTGCTGCCCAAGAGCAAGAAGGACCTGTACTCCCCGCCGATGCACGACAAGGGCTCGGCGGCGATCAGCTTCCCCACCGACGAGCACATCCGCACCACGCTGGAAGAGCTCGGCGAGGCATGGGAAGAGGGCAACGAGATCGGCACCCACTTCAACGGGCACTTCTGCGGCGCCAAGGGCGGCGGCTACTGGAGCGTCGAGCAGTGGAAGAGCGAGATCGACCAGTTCTTCGAGTTCGTCGAGAACTGGAAGACCAACACCGGCTACACGGACATGGACCCGCTGCCCTTCGACTTCAAGAAGGAGGTCGCCGGCGGCCGGGCGCCCTGCCTGGAGGGCCAGACGAACCTGCTGAAGGCGGCCAAGAGCTACGGCTGGCGCTACGACGCGTCCAACCCGGGCGGCTTCCAGGTCTGGCCGGCGAAGAAGAACGGCCTCTGGGACTTCCCGCTGCAGGGGCTCCCGTACGGCGACATCCAGGCCCTGTCCATGGACTTCAACTTCCTCTACAACCAGACCGGCGGCGAGACCGAGGGCGACCCGGCCAAGTACGCCGAGTGGCAGCAGGAGACCATCGACGCCTACATGGCGGGCTTCAACCGGGTGTACTACGGCAGCAGGGCCCCGCTGTTCATCGGCAACCACTTCGAGAACTGGAACGGCGGCATCTACATGAACGCCGTCGACCACGTCATCGAGAACGTGTGCAAGATGAGGGACGTCAAGTGCGTGTCCTTCAAGGAGCTGGCCGACTGGATGGACGTGCAGTCGCCCGCGACGCTGGAGCGGCTGCGCAGCCTGGACCCGGCGCAGAGCCCGGACTGGTCCACCGTCGTGAAGTGACCAGGCCGGGGCGGTGTTTGAAGTAACCAAACCTCAACCGCAGCCCTCTTCACAACAGCCACACACGCCGTGCAAAGATGCCCTCCCCGGCATCCCTCCGCCGGGGCAAGAGGGGAAACATCAGTGAAGTCAAGGAAATTGAGCCGTACGCGGCGTCGCGCCGCCATATTCGGAGCGGCTGCCGCCTCCGTCGTCGCCGGAGCGGCGCTGCTGCCCAACTGGTCCGCCGGTGCCGCGGTCGTCGACGACCCCACGGTGGACGCGCAGACCAAGGCCACCTTCCAGCGGCTGGCGGACGCGGTCTTCACCGACCGCACCGACGCCCTGGTCAGCGGTGAGCAGGGCGACCGGGACAAGCCGCTGACCAACGGCTTCTCCGGTGACGTCAAGCTGTCCTCCGGCACCGCCCGCACCGAGGACAGCGCCCTGTCCACGCTGGAGCGGCGCAAGGACAAGCTGGCCAAGGCCGGCGAGACGTACAGCAAGGCCAGCACCACCGTCACCCTGAACGCCACGCGCGTGACGGGCCGTACGGCCAAGGCCGCGGTCACCGAGACCACGACCCTGACCTACGCCCGGACCAGCGGCGACGCGCCGAAGACCACCGGCTTCCAGGCCCGGCACGAGCTGACCTTCAAGGCCGACCGGCAGGGCAACTGGCAGCTCACCGACATCCGCGACACCGACCAGGGCGGTCTCGCGGTGAACACGCTGTCCAAGCCGAAGTCCGTCAAGGCGACCACCGCCGACGACACCATGCCGAACGCCCCGCGCGCGGCGACCACCCGCTGGCCGGCGGCCGTCCCCAAGACCGGCACCACGTACGACTACAAGGCCATGGCGGCCTACGCCGAGAAGTACGTGTACTCCTACAACAAGGACTACCCGGACTTCAACAACCACACCGCGGGCGGCGACTGCACCAACTTCGTCAGCCAGTCCCTGAAGGCCGGCGGCTGGAAGCACGTCCCCGGCTACGTGTACGACTACACGAAGTGGTTCGGCAACGCCGACATCCAGTCGGACTCGTTCGTCGGAGTCAACGAGTGGTCCTGGTTCGCCCAGAACTCCAAGCGGACCACCGCGCTGGCCAACGTGTACCAGCTCGAGGTCGGTGACGTCCTGCAGATGGACTTCGACCGGGACGGGTCCAAGGACCACACGATGATCGTCACGTACAAGGCGGGCGGAGTGCCGTACGTGACCTACCACTCCAACAACACCCTCCGCCGGTCGGTGGCGAGCCTCGTCGCGTCGTACCCGAACGCGTACTACTACGCCTACCGCACCTGATCGGACGACGGGGGCCAGTTCTCTCTGAGTTCCCGGCTGCGGTCCCGCTCCTCCGCCAGCTCGGGGTGGCGGGCCCGCCAGTAGGGGTTGTCGTGCGGCAGGGCGGAACCGACCCTGCCGTACATCCCGAAGACCATCAGCAGGATCCCGATCACGAAACTGAGCATGCAGTTCTGGATCTGGAAGGCCAGGAAGTTGTAGTCCGTCTCCAGCAGCGCCATGTTCAGGAAGCCGCTGAGGATGAACAGCAGGCCGAGGGTCATGTTCAGCGTGGACGCGAAGTTCCCGCCGATCACCATGCCCACGAACAGCAGCAGGCCGACGCCGATGGAGAGCCAGCTGAGCGCGCCGTTGGTGTTCAGGCCCCAGACCTGGTCGCCGCCGGTGTCGAAGAAACCGATCTTGTCGATGATGCCGAAGATCCCGAAGACGAGCAGCCCCAGGCCCATCAGCCCGGCGCCGATCCGGTAGACCCGGTTCAGGCGGTGGTCGACCGGCAGGTGGTCGTCGATCCGGATCCGCCGCCTGGTGTGCAGTGCGTGTGCGGCCATCTCCGCCTCCTTGTGCGTGGGACGTGCCGACGGAGGCCTCTACGTCCCTCAAATATCCGCCCGCTCCGCTCCGGCGGCAATGTCAGTGGCCCGTCCCGCGCTCCTCGCGGATCCGCGCCACCACGCCGGCCACCGTCCGGCGGATCTCCTCCGTCTCGGTGAGGAAGTGCCAGTAGTCGGGGTGGCGGCCCTCCAGCGTGCCGATCGCCCGCTCCAGCCGGGCCACCGCGTCGTCCAGCGGGCGGGCGTGGCGGGGGTCGGGGGTGTTGCGCCCGGCCATGGCCAGCCGCTGCGCGTCCCGGATCGCGAACCGGGTCCGGTCGATCTCCTGCCGTGGATCCTTCTGCACGGCGTTCAGCCGGGTCAGCCGGTCACCCGCGGCCGAGACCGCCTCGTCGGTGGTGTTCAGCAGCGCCCGCGCCGTGGACAGCAAGGAGGTGGCGTCCGGCCAGCGCTGGGCGTCCCGCGCGGTCTGCGCCTCCCGCAGCTTCGCCTCCGCCTGCCGTACGTTCTCCACGGCCTGCTCCGGCACCCGCTGCAGGTCCTGCCAGCAGGCGGCCGCGAACCGGCGCCGCAGCTCGCTCAGGACCGGCTCCACCTGCCCGGAGCGGGTCGTCAGCGCCTGCGCCCGGGTGCGCAGCGACACCAGCCGGTGGTCGATCTCCGCGGCCTTCTCCGGCAGCCGCCCGGCCTCCACCCGGACCGCCTCGGCCTCCCGGGAGACCCGCTCGGCCCGTTCCAGCGTCTGCGGCACCCCGTGCTGTCCGGCGCCCTGGTTCAGCCTGGTCAGCTCGGGCCCGAGGGCGGCCAGGCGCGCGGCCAGGTCGTCCGCCCTGAGCCCGGTCCGCCGTACGGCGTCCAGCGCCTCCGAGGCGGCCAGCAGTGCCTGCCGGGCCCGCTCCACCGCGGGCGCGAGCCGGGCCAGCTGGGTCTCGGCCTTCCCGAGCAGCGGGCCGAGCCCCTCGGCGAAACGATCCAGCTCCTTCTTGACATTGCCCAGCTCGTCCTTGGCCCGGGTCAGCTCGGTGCGGGCGCGGGCGGCCGCCGCGGCCTCCAGGTCGTCCCGGTCGAGGTCATGGGCGTCGACGGCGTCGATGTACCGGCTGCTGGCCTCGTCGATGCGCCGGCCGATCGCCTCGAAGTCGGAGGCCACGCGCCGGGCGGCCGGGGTGTCGTCGACCGCTGTGATCGTCTCGATGGAGATCCGCAGATCCCGCTGGGCGGTGTCCAGCTCGTAGAACGCGGCCGCCGCCGCGTCCTTCGCGGCCTGCGCCTCGGCCCGCTGGCTCTCCGCCCGCCCGCCGAACCAGCGGCGGGTGCCGCCGCCCGCGAACGCAGCGGGCAGCGCGAGCGCGGCGAGGAGGG
This sequence comes from Streptomyces sp. NPDC000345, assembly GCF_042898825.1. Classification (NCBI taxonomy): domain Bacteria; kingdom Bacillati; phylum Actinomycetota; class Actinomycetes; order Kitasatosporales; family Streptomycetaceae; genus Streptomyces; species Streptomyces sp. NPDC000345. Next base: position 170,836 of record NZ_JBIAZE010000005.1, on the reverse strand, counting down.
GCAGGGCGAGCAGCGTGAGGGTGTCCCTGGCGGTCTGCCCCGGCGCGGGACGGCGTGCGCGCGGCACCAACGGCGAGTGCGGCTGCGGTGGTGTCGCCGTCACATCCCTCTCCCGTGCTGTGATGCGCCTGAACCGGTGTTCATTCTCCCACCGGTTGAGGACGAACACACGGGCCGGTCGGTTCGCCGTCCCTACCGGGACTTTGCCCTGGGGATACGGGTTTGCGGGACACCGCCCCGGGCAATGTAGGCTGTCGACTCGTTCTGGGGTGCGTAGCTCAGGGGTAGAGCGCCTGCCTTACAAGCAGGATGTCGGCGGTTCGAAACCGTCCGCGCCCACCGGGAACGCGCAAGGGCCTTCGGGGAGATCCGGGGGCCCTTCGCACGTCCGGTCCCGGGTGGCCCTACGATGCGGGCTGTGAACGGACTGTGGCGGCGGGCGGTGTGCGTGCTCGGGCTCCTCGTGGGCCTGCTCGGCATGCACGGCCTGGCGCCCGGGGGACTTCTCCCCCACGCTCACGCGGCTCCGGGCGGCTCCCACGCCGATGTCCGGCCGGTGGCGGCCGTGACCTTGGCCGAGGTCCACGACGACTGCTCCGGCGACGAGGGCCGCTGCGGCGGCGGACACGTCCATCACGCCGACGCGACCTGCGCCTCGGCCGGGGTGGGCGGCGGACCGGCGCTGCCGGAACCGGCGGCCGGCCCCGTCTCCGTGCCCGTACCGGACGACACCCCCTGCCCGTACGCGGGCGCGGCCCCGGACGGCGCCCGTGCGCCACCCTCCCTGGCGGAACTCCAGCTCCTGCGGATCTAGACAGCTCCGCGTACCGCGTGCCCGTCCGACGGGCCGGCGCGGTGCGCCGACGTGTCCCACGACCACACCTCTCCACGGGAGTTCCCGCATGACCAGCACCACCCGCAGCCTGCTTCGCCGTGCCGCCCTGGCGGGAGGGACGGCGACCGCCGCGCTCCTCCTGGCCGCGTGCGGCGGTGACGCCGACCCGGCCTCCTCGGGCGACGAGCACAACGCCCAGGACGTCACCTTCGCGCAGGGCATGATCCCGCACCACCGGCAGGCCCTGGAGATGGCGGAACTCGCCGCCGACCGCGCCTCCTCCGCGCAGGTCAAGGATCTCGCCGCCCGCATCGAGAAGGCCCAGGACCCGGAGATCGAGAAGATGACCGGCTGGCTGAAGGCCTGGGGCGAGGACGCCTCCTCGATGCCCGGGATGGACCACGCGGGGATGTCCGTCGACACCCGCATGCTGGAGAAGGCGTCCGGCGAGGCCTTCGACACCGCGTTCCTGACCCTGATGGTCGAGCACCACGAGGGCGCCGTCGCGATGGCGGACACCGAGAAGGACAAGGGGAGTTACGGCCCCGCCAAGGAGCTGGCCGACGACGTCGTCACCGGCCAGACCGCCGAGATCGCGGAGATGAAGGCGCTCCTCGGCCAGAACGGCTAGCCTTCCTCGCCGGGTGGAGTGTCGTGCGCGTGCTTGAGCCGTGTGCGGGCCTCCACCCGGTCCTCCACGGCGACCTCCGTCCAGAAGCGGTGGCAGGTCACGAACACCGCGAGTTCGTGCTCGCGCCGCCGGAGCTTCTCCACCTCGGCCTGCTCGTCGGCCGTCCAGCCGGGGGACGCGGGGCGCTCGATCTTGCGCCAGCCCCCGTCGTCGCTGAATCCGTCCAGGGGCTCCACCGACCAGGGGAGCCGCTTCAGCAGGGCCGACAGCTCGGCCCGGACCTGATGCAGCTCCTCCTGACCGGCGCGCAGGTCGCTGGGAAAGTCATAGGTCTTAGCCACGCGGCAATGCTACGCCTGTTCGATTTTGAGAGGCGAGCTCCTCTGGGGTGTTCGTGTGAACATACGTTCGATAATCGCGGTTCCTGTGCAGGAGCGGGCCCGGCCGGTTGTCAGACCCCCGTCCTACCGTGGACACATGGATCTCGTCGGTGTGGAGCAGGTGCGGCTGGTGCCCTGGGCGGAGGGGGACTTCTGGCTGTTGCGGCGGAACAACAGTCCGGAGATGACGGAGCACCTCGGGGGGCCGGAGACCGAGGAGCGGCTCGTCGCCCGGCACCGGCGGTATCTGGAGCTGCCGGCCGGGTGCATGTACCGGGTCACGCTCGCGGAGGGCGGGGGAACGGTCGGGGCGATCGGCTACTGGGAGCGCGTGTGGCAGGGGGCCACGGTGTGGGAGACGGGCTGGGGGATCCTGCCCGAGTTCCAGGGGAGAGGCCTCGCCGCACAGGCCGCGCGGGCGCTCGTCGAGGTCGTACGGCGGGAGGCCGGCCGCGGTGGTCACCCGGAGCTGCACGCCTTCCCCGAGGCGGGACACGCCGCGTCCAACGGTGTGTGCCGCAAGGCCGGATTCACCCTGCGCGGCCAGGCCGACTTCGAGTACCCGAAGGGCAACCCGATCAGATCCAACGACTGGTACGTCGACCTGCGCACAGCGGCGGCGTGAGAGGGAGACTGGACCCATGTGCCGGAGCATCAAGACGCTGCGTCCGCCCGCGCTGCCCGAACAGGCGACGCAGGAGGAGATCCACGCCGCCGCCCTGCAGTACGTACGGAAGGTGTCCGGGTTCCGGGCACCGGCCGCGCACAACCGGGAGGTGTTCGACGAGGCGGTCGAGGAGATCGCCGGGGCCACGGCCCGGCTGCTCGGCGGGCTGGAGGTGCGCGGGGCGCGGCAGGCGTCCTGACCCGCCCCGGCCGGCCCGGGCTGCGCCCGCCTACGCGGCGGGCCGTCGCATCACGTAGGCCGCTCCCGCGCCCGCCCCGAACAGGGCCAGGACGGACACCCCCGTCGCCAGCCAGGTCGTGCCCAGCCAGTGGGCGCCGAAGTAGCCGAGGGCCACGCTGTAGGCCGCCCAGGACAGCCCGGCCAGGGCGGACCAGGGCAGGAAGTCGCGGGCGCGGCGGTGGCCGGCACCGGCGATGAGGGAGACGACGGAGCGGCCGGCGGGGGCGAACCGGGCCAGCACCACCAGCGCGCCGCCGCCCTGGGCGAGCGCCTCGCCGAGACGTTCCTGCGCGGTGGTCAGACGCCGGGAGCGGGAGATCGCGCGGTCCAGGCGCTCACCGCCGCGCCAGGCCAGCCGGTAGGCCACCAGGTCGCCCAGCACGGACGCCGTGGTCGCCGACAGGATCAGGACCAGGATGTCCGGCACCTCGTGCGGGACCTGCCCGGTCGCGGCGCCCGAGCCCGCGGCGGCGGCGGTGGCCGCCGTGATCACGAGCACGCCGCTCGGCAGCACCGGCAGGAACACGTCGAGGAGGACCGACAGGCCCACCAGCGCGTAGATCCAAGGGCTGCCCAGCAGGGCCCCCACACTCTCGAACACCGTTCGCTCTCCCCCGTGACAACGACAGCCATACAGCGTACGCGGGAGATGTGACAGAAGGGTCACGGGGGGTGTTCGTGTTCAGGACGGCCTGTTCACTTCGCCCTGTGAACGCGGGTGCCCTCCCCGCCGTGACGGAAGAGGGCACCCGGTGTTCTCGTCTCAGGCCGCGACCGTGGCCTGTTGCGCGGCCGGTTCCCGGCGGGCGGCCGTGCGCCGGGCGAACAGCCGGTCCAGGCCCAGCGCGCCGGAGCCGGTGAAGACCAGCAGCAGGAAGGCCCAGCAGAACATCGCGGAGGCCTCGCCGCCGTTCTCCAGCGGCCACAGCGCGTTCGGCTGGTGCACCTTGAAGTAGGCGTACGCCATGGAGCCCGAGGCGAGGAAGGCGGCGGCCCGGGTGCCCAGACCCAGCAGCACCAGGGAGCCGCAGACCAGCTGGATCACGGCCGCGTACCAGCCAGGCCAGGTGCCGGCGTCGACCGTGCCGCCGTCGGTGCCCACGGCCCCTCCCAGGACGCCGAAGAGCGAGGCGGCGCCGTGGCAGGCGAACAGCAGGCCCACGACGATGCGGAACAGGCCCAGCGCATAGGGCTGAGCGGTGGTGAGGCGAGCGGACATGGTGGGGGGTGCTCCTTCGGTGTCGGTCGGGCCGGTCCTGGAATGGGGACTGGACCGAACCCGTCGGTGGGGGCGGCGGTACCGAATGAGCGGTCAACGTTAGGCGGACCTAATCGATGCTTGCAAGTTCAACATTGAGCCACGGCCCGGCGTCCGCCCCGGGCTCCGTCCCGGCCGTCGCCGCACGTAGGACGGCTCGCGCCACGGCGTCCGCGTCCGAAAGCGTGACCGAATCCACGCCCGGCCGGGCCCCCGCCGCGGTCACCCAGTGCACCCCCTCCGTGGGTACTCCGAAGGCGAAGCACCGCGGGTGTGGCCGGCCTTGACGGTCTATCAGGTGATAAGGGCGCGGTGTCACGTCCAGCCCCCCGGTCACATGACCGTCGACCACGTGGGGGCGGCACCGGCCGGTCTTCAGCAACCGGGCGAGCAGTCCGTCGGCCGTGCGGCGCAGATCGGGTTCCGGCAGCCGGGCCTCGACCAGGGCCGTCACGCGCACCGCCGAGCCCGGCACCTCCGGGGAGTGCGCCCGCCAGGCCCCGTCCTCCTCCCGCACCTCCAGGCGCGGCCCCAGCACCTCCACCACCCCGGCCTCCACCAGCGCGGTCAGCTCCTCGATGCGCCGCCGGGGCGGCCCGATGGACAGGAACGCGTTGAGCGGGGTGTACCAGCGGTCCAGGTGGTCCCGGCGGGAGGCGCCCGTCAGCCCGCCGTGATCGACGACCAGCCGCAGCTCGTTGCGCAGGTCGCGCAGCACGTCCAGGGCCGCCTTCAGCGGGCCGGCCACGTTCCCCCGCGCCGCCTCCTCCGCGTCCCGCCGCAGATACGCCAGCAGCCAGTCCCGCCACTGCCCCGGGTGCGCGAAACGCCGCCCCCCGTACGGGCGGGAGATCCGGTCCCAGCTCCAGCGGTCCCCGGGTGCCACCCCGAACGCGTCGAGCACGCGCGCCTCCTCGGGGTCCCGGTGCGGCACGGCGAGGAACCGGTCCGTGAACCCGGGACGACCCAGAAGGGCCGTGTAGTACACCGTCTCCACCTCCTTCGCCACCAACGGCCATATGTCCGCGAGGAAGTCGGGCGCCTCGCCGGAGTCCGCGCGCTTGCGCAGGCCCGCGATCACCTCCGGGGTCAGGACGAGCGGGGTGTGCCGGCCGTAGGGGCCCTTGGCGTTGTCCCCGCGTGCCTGGTACGGGACACCGCGCCGGGACCCGGCGTACAGACGGGGCTCGCGCCCGGAGGGCAGATAGCGCAGGCCGCCCGCACTCCCGCCCGGGCCGGTGCGCACGAAACGGCCGCCGCGGCCCGTGGTCAGCAGAGCCATGTGGTCGAAGAAGTTGAGGCCAAGGCCGCGCAGCAGCACCGGTTCGCCCGGGGCGAGGCCGGACAGGTCGACGTCGGCCGGGTTGGCGGGCGGGACGTGCCGCAGACCGTGCCGCTCGGCGTACGCCGTGTGGCGCTGCCGGTCCCCGTCGGCGACCACGGGCAGATGGCCCTGGGCCAGGACGACGGCGGACAGACCGAGCAGCACCCGGCCGTCGTCCAGGGTGAGCACCTGGCGGCCGTCGGCGGCGTCGTCGAGGCGGACGGCACGGGCCGCGTGGGTCTCGACGCGCACCGAGGGCGGCGCCTGGCGCACGGTCCGCGCGAACACCCACTCCAGGTACCGCCCGTAATGGGCGCGGGCCGGGTACTCGTCCGGGCCCAGCGTGCCGCCCGCCCACTCGTACAGGCTGGGACCGGGCCGGATCGGGCCGGCGCAGTCCACGCTGTCGTCGGTGAACAGGGTCACCTGCGAAGCCACGGTGTTCATCAGCAGCTCCCGTGGCTGCGCGGTGCGCCACACCCGGCCCGGGCCCGGCGGATCCGGGTCGACGACATGGACGGTCAGCCGCACCCCCGGCGGGAGCAGGCCGGGCGCGGACGCGCAGAGGCGTTCCAGGACGCTGGTCCCGCGCGGCCCGGCGCCGACCAGGGCGACGGCGACGGAGGCCGTTCGCGCGTTCACTTCCGCGTTCGCTGAGGGCAAGGGGATGACTCCCGGGCGTGGGGGCGCGATGGAGTGGACCGTCCGCGAGGCGTGCTGGAAGCGGACGGTCCGCCTCATCATGCCGTCGGGCGTCACAGAAGCCAACGCGGGCCCCACCGGCCCCAGTTGTCCCGCATGACCCTCATCAGCGGGTCAAGTCGGACTCCTCCACCGTCGTCAACGCGTCCTTCCCGCGCGCCTGTTCCAGCCGCAGCCGGGCCGAACGGCCGTTCAGCGCCAGGGACATCAGCTGGTTGCCGAACCACGGCCCGCCGGTCCTGCGCCAGCCGACGGGCGGCCGGGGAAGACCGCCGTGCCGGGCGAAACGGCGTCCGAGGGCACGGGCGGCCGCGCTCCAGCCGAACCGGAAGCCCATGCGGATCGACAGCGGGACGGAGTTGTGCACGGGCGAACAGGTGAGCTGCAGCACCCGCGCGTCGGGTCCGCCGGCGCCGCCCGGCCAGCGCGGCTCGGCGATGTAGGCGTGGTGCACGTCACCGGACAGGACGAGCACCGTCGCCGGCGCGTCCGGCCCCGAGCCCGCCTCGGCGATCAGCTCCGCCAGCGCGGCGAAGGAGCCCGGGAAGGCCGCCCAGTGCTCCAGATCCGCCGCCCGTCTCAGCCGCTCCCCGAACCGCGCCCAGCGCGCGCCCCGGTCCCCCCGGCACAGGGCCGCGTTCCACGCCTCGACGTCGTGCACGAGATGCGGCAGCAGCCAGGGCAGGGAGGTACCGATCAGGAGATGGTCGTAGGAGCCGGGGTCCTGGAGCACCTGCTCGCGCAGCCACTCGGCCTCCCCGCGGCCGAGCATCGCGCGTCCGTCCTCCTCGAGGACGCGCGCGGCCCGGGTGTCCACCATCAGCACCCGCACTCGGCCGAAGTCACGCCGGTAGCTCCAGCGGACGGTGGCGGGCTCGGCGTCGGCGCGGCAGGCGAAGGCGCGCAGCACGTCGGTGGCGTCGGGGGCCGCGCGTACGGCGGCGTAGAGCGGATCGGCGGCCAGTTCGGCGGGGGAGAGGTTCCCCAGGTGCTGATGGACCCAGTACGACATCAGCCCGCTCAGCAGCCGCTCGCGCCACCAGGGCGTGGCCCGCATGTCGGCGAGCCAGGCGGCGGAGGTGTTCCAGTCGTCGATGACGTCGTGGTCGTCGAAGATCATGCAGCTGGGCACGGTGGACAGCAGCCACCGTACCTCCGGGTCGAGCCAGGACTCGTAGTAGAGCCAGGTGTACTCCTCGAAGTCGGCGACCTCGGCGCCGGGCGGGTCGTCGAGGCCCCGGCGGGCCCTGATGCGCTCCTTCACGGCGTCGGAGACCTCGTCGGCGTACACCTGGTCGCCCAGCAGGAGGAGCACGTCCGGCCGTTCGGCACCGGGGTCGGCGGCGAGGCGGGCGGCGAGACTGTCCAGGGCGTCGGGCCCGACGGGGTCGGCCGCGTCGGCGGGGGGTGCCGCCCAGCGGCAGGAGCCGAAGGTGACGCGGACGCCGTCGCCCCCGGCCGGGGACCGGATGACGGACGGCGGGAAACGGGAGTCGGGCAGCGGCCACACACGGGTGCCGTCGAGGAACACCTCGTACGCCGTGGCCGTCCCCGGGGTCAGGCCGGTCACCGGGACCAGGGCGTAGTGATGGCCCGCCACCTGGAAGGTGGGGGCCGTGCCGCCGGCGCCGTCCGCACAGCGCACCTCGGCGGCGCACGGGCGGCTCGTCTCGACCCAGACGGTCGCGGACGAGGCGTCGGCGTATCTCAGCAGGGGACCCAGCCGCAGTCCGGCCACACGATCACTCTCCTCCGTCGCCCCGTACGGTACGGAACGACGGAGGAGCGTGGGGAGTACCAGGAGCCGACCGGTTGATCAGCAGCTCGCGAGGTAGCTGGTGAGCGCGGACTTCTCGGCCGAGTCGACGGAGAGGTCGTAGTAGTACTTCACCTGCACCCAGGCGCGGACGTAGGTGCAGCGGTAGGAGGTGACCGACGGCATCCAGGTGGCCGGGTCCTGGTCGCCCTTGGCCTGGTTCACGTTGTCCGTGACGGCGATGAGCTGCGGGCGGGTCAGGTCGTTGGCGAAGGCCTGGCGCTGCGCGGTGGTCCAGCCGCTCGCGCCGGAGTCCCAGGCCTCGGCGAGCGGCACCAGGTGGTCGATGTCGAGGTCGGAGGCGGCGGTCCAGGTGGCGCCGTCGTACGGGGAGTACCAGCTGCCGCTGGTGGAGGCGCACGCGGAGTCGGTGACGACGTTCGAGCCGTCGCGCTTGAGGACCGTCTCGCGGGTGTTGCAGGTGCCGGAGATGGTGATCCAGTGCGGGAAGAGGTCGCGGCTGTAGCCGGTGCGGTTCTCCGTGGCCACGGTGAGCGAGGCGAGGTAGGTGCGGGCGGTGGCCGCGCTGACCGGGGTGGGGAGGGCGGCGGAGGCGGTGGGGGAGTTGAACAGCGCGACGGAGGCTATGAGACCGGTGAGTGCCGCGAGTATGCTCAGCCGTCGACGCGCGTAGAACTTGGGCATGCGAACTCCCTTGAGGGGTGGGGGTGGTGGCGCGAGCGGTTGGAATGCTCGCGGCGCCGCATTGCGGGGAGGTGTGCGCTCGGTAAGAAGTTAGTGACGTGCACATGACACGACAAGCTCTTCGGCGGAACGATCTCGTATGATGGATGCAGCAGAAGGGGAGTAGCTCTTCGCCGGACCGTCGACATACTGCTCAGCTCGTCTGAGCCGGCGCCCGGAGGCAGGCCCGTTTTCACGGAGCCGGCCAGCGAGACCTTCGGCAAGCAGTGCACATCCGTGCCGTTCGGCACGGATGACGTGTGCTGCCGTGCCGAGGTGTCCCGCGTCGTGGAAAAAGGACTCTCGGTGGGGCGGCCCCCGACCGATTGAGGAACCTTGATCAGCATCACCGTCCTGGCGCTCGTCTTCGGCGTCGTCTTCCTGGCCGAACTGCCGGACAAGACCGCGCTCGCCGGCCTCGTCCTCGGCACCCGCTACCGCGCCTCCTACGTCTTCGCGGGCGTCGCCGCCGCCTTCGTGCTGCATGTCTCGCTCGCCGTCGCCGCGGGCAGTGTGCTGACGCTGCTGCCGCAGCAGATCCTGCACGCGCTGACGGGTGTGCTGTTCCTCGGCGGGGCGGCGATGCTGCTGCTCAAGAAGGACGAGGACGAGGAGGAGGTCCGGCGGCCGGAGAACCAGTCCTTCTGGAAGGTGGCCGGGGCCGGTTTCATGCTGATCCTGGTCGCCGAGTTCGGCGACCTGACCCAGATCATGACCGCGAACCTCGCCGCCCGCTACGACGACCCGCTCTCCGTCGGGCTCGGCGCGGTGCTGGCCCTGTGGACGGTGGCCGGACTGGGCATCGTCGGCGGTCAGGCGCTGATGAAGCGGGTGCCGCTGAAGCTGATCACGCAGATCGCCGCGCTGCTGATGCTGGGGCTGGGCGCGTGGAGCCTGTGGGAGGCGGTCGCGGGCTGAGCTGAACGCCCGGTGAACGCTTTCCGGCGGGGGTGGCGGCGGACGCGCTTTATTTTGTACCGTGGAGAAACAAAGTGGCTCCCGCCCGTTTTCCCTGACCGGCGGGCGGGGCCGCCTTGTTTCTACGTCCTCTGGAGCTGCCGATGCCGGTCCTGTCCGCCCGTGCCCTTCTCCTCGACATGGATGGCACCCTCGTGAACTCCGACGCCGTCGTCGAACGGATCTGGCGGCGCTGGGCCGAACGGCACGGACTGGACGGCGACGAGGTGATGAGCGTCGTCCACGGGCGGCAGGGGCACGCCTCGATGGCCGTGCTGCTGCCCGGCCGGCCGATGGAGCACAACCTCGCGGACAACGCGCGGATGCTGGCGGAGGAGACGGCGGACCTGGACGGAGTGGTACCGGTGCCGGGAGCGCCGGAGTTCCTCGCCTCCCTGATCGAGCAGGGCGTCCCGCACGCGCTGGTCACCTCGGCCGACGCCCCGCTGTCGACGGCCCGGATGGCGGCGGCGGGGCTTCCGCTGCCGCCGGTACGGGTCACCGCTGAGTCGGTGGGGGCGAGCAAGCCGGACCCCGAGGGGTTCCTCAAAGGCGCGGCGGAGCTCGGCGTCGCGCCCGGGGAGTGCGTGGTCTTCGAGGACTCCGGGGCGGGGATCGCCGCGGGGCGGGCGGCCGGGACGCGGGTCGTGGGCGTCGGACCGAGGGCGGGTGCGCACGGGCCGGACGCGGAGGTGCGGGACCTGCGCGCGGTGCGGGTGGAGGCGACGGCGGACGGGGTGCTGATCCACATCGGGTGAGGGCGGCCGGCCCTTCCGGCGAGGCCTACGGCTCCTTGGTCTCCGCTTCCAGGCTCGCCCTCGTCGCCGCCCCGTAGACCCCGAGCTCGTCGTCCTCGACGCCGCGGGACCACTGGTAGTTGCGCAGGGCGCTTTCGACCTCGGTGGTGAAAGAGCCGTTCGTGTCGCCGTTGTAGAGATACAACTGGTGCAGCCGGAGCTGGAGTTCGGTCACCTCCGAACCCTTGTCCCCCAGACGCAGGACGGGCGCGGTGATGGTGTCCTGGCCGTCGTCGGCCTGGTTGCCGGGCCCGATGGTCCCGGTGGCGCGGGCCGTCGGCGCCGCCGTGCTCGCCTCGGCCGAGGCGGAGGCCGACGGTGAGGCACTCGACTCGGACGCGCTCGGGGACGGGCTCTCGCTCTCGGTGGGCGACGACGAGGAGGCGGCGGCCGAGGGCGAGGCGGAGCGGCTCGCGGCGGACGCGGAGGCCGCGCTGGTCGAGGTGTCGGGCACGGCGGCCCGTACGTCCTCGGGGGCGGCGCCGTCCCGCGCCGGCTTCTCGTAGGTGAACAGTCCGCTCGCGAACCCGGCCGCGGCCACCACGGCCACGGCCGCACCGCCGGCCGCGATCAGCAGGGTGCGCCGGCGCCGGCCGCGCGGCGGTTCCTCGTCGTCGGGACGTGACCAGGCCGGTCCTTCCCGCACCTCGAACCGGCTCGGGCCGGGGGCGCCGGGCTCGGCGGCCGGTCCGACCCGCTCCAGTCGCACGGTCTCGTCGGCCGGCACGGGCGGGTCGCCCGGTACGCCCGGGGCGGCCGGTACGGCCCGCAGGGGCATGGTCGCGTCGGCCGCGTCACCGCCCGGCCCGCCGGGCGGGCCCCCCAGTTCGACATAGGGCCGTATCCGCAGCGGATCGAAGTCCTCCGCCGCTGCCGCCTCCGCCGTCCGTGTCTCCCGCAGGGCCTCCGAGGCGCGCTCCGCACAGGCGCAGGACGGGGTGTTGTCGGGTGCGCGCAGCGCCCCGCACTCCGGGCACGGGTGCCCCTGCGGCGGCCCCGGTCGCCCCGGTCGCCTCTGCCGCCCCGTCCGATCGCTCACCTGTTCGTCCCTCCCCGTGAGAACTCCAGAGTTTATGCAGATCCTCCACACAGCCGGTTCCCCGAGGCCCCGGAATGCCCGCTTCCGTAGGGACCAAGGGAACTCGGGAGGCCATAACGGGGCACACCGATCACGATGGACAGTGGCACAAGAGCCTCAGGAGGTATCCATGGCCTTGGACGCGCACAGCAGGACGGCGGATCCACATCAGGAACACGTGTCCGGAAACGTCCTCGTCTCCATCGGCGCCCTGCTGCTCGGCATGCTCCTCGCCGCCCTGGACCAGACGATCGTGTCGACCGCCCTGCCCACGATCGTCAGCGAACTGGGCGGTCTGGAGCACCTGAGCTGGGTCGTCACCGCGTACCTGCTCGCGTCGACGGCCGCGACCCCCCTGTGGGGCAAACTGGGCGACCAGTACGGGCGCAAGAGGCTCTTCCAGACCGCGATCGTGCTCTTCCTGATCGGTTCGGCCCTCTGCGGAATGGCGCAAAACATGCCGCAGCTGATCGCCTTCCGCGCGGTCCAGGGGCTGGGCGGCGGCGGTCTGATGGTGCTGTCGATGGCGATCGTCGGCGACATCGTCCCGCCCCGGGAACGCGGCCGCTACCAGGGCCTGTTCGGCGCGGTGTTCGGCGCCGCCAGCGTCCTCGGACCGCTCCTCGGCGGCCTGTTCACCGAGCATCTGAGCTGGCGCTGGGTGTTCTACGTCAACCTGCCCGTGGGCGTCGTCGCCCTCGCCGTCATCGCGACCGTCCTGCACATCCCGCGCAGGGCGACCCGGCACGTCATCGACTACCTCGGCACCCTCCTCATCGCCTCCGTCGCCACCTGCCTGGTCCTGGTCGCCTCCCTCGGCGGCACCACCTGGGACTGGGGCTCGCCGCAGATCGTCGGGCTCGCCGTCCTGGGCGCCGTACTCGCCGTGGCGTTCGTGGCCGTGGAACGCCGGGCGGCCGAACCGGTCCTGCCCCTCAAGCTGTTCCGCGTCCGCACCTTCACGCTCTCCGCCGTCATCAGCTTCATCGTCGGCTTCGCGATGTTCGGCGCGATGACCTATCTGCCGACCTTCCTCCAGGTCGTGCAGGGCGTCTCCCCGACCATGTCCGGCGTGCACATGCTGCCGATGGTGGCCGGCATGCTGCTGTCGTCCACGGCCTCCGGACAGATCGTCAGCCGCACCGGCCGCTGGAAGGTCTTCCCGCTCTGCGGCACCGCCGTCACGACCGTCGGCCTGCTCCTCCTGCACCAGCTCGACGAGAACAGCTCCACCGCCGGGATGAGCACGTCCTTCTTCGTCTTCGGCCTGGGCCTCGGCCTGGTGATGCAGGTCCTCGTCCTCATCGTGCAGAACGCCGTCGCCTACGAGGACCTCGGCGTCGCCACCTCCGGCGCCACCTTCTTCCGGTCCATCGGCGCGTCCTTCGGCGTCGCCGTCTTCGGCACGGTCTTCGCGGGCCGCCTCGGCGACAAGCTCACCGACGCCTTCCGGGGCGGACTGCCCGCCGGGCTCTCGGTGGACGCCCTGGAGTCCGACCCGCGCGACATCGCCCGGCTGCCCTCCTCGCTGCAGCCGGCGGCCCTGCACGCGTACGCGTCCGCCATCACCGACGTCTTCCTGTACGCCGCCCCCGTCGCCCTCCTCGGCTTCCTCCTGGCCTGGTTCCTCCGCGAGGACCCGCTGCGCGGCTCGGTCACCGCGCCCGACGTGACGGAGACCCTCGCCAGCAACCCGGTCGAACGGTCCTCCTACGACGAGGTGTGCCGGGCGCTGTCCGTGCTCGGCACCCGCGAGGGCCGCCGCGAGATCTACCGCACGATCACCGCACGGGCCGGCCACGACCTCCTCCCGGCGGCGAGCTGGCTGCTGCTGCGGATGAAGAGGTACGGCAGCGTCGAGCCGGGGATGCTCGCCGAACGCACCACCGTCCCGCTGCCGGTGATCCTCGACGCCGCCCGCCAGGTCGAGGAGCGCCGGCTCGCCGTGCGCGAGGGCCTCGACCTGTTCCTCACCCCGCAGGGCCGGGAGGTCGCCGGGGACCTGGCGCGGGTGCGGGAGGACTCGCTGGCGGACCTGCTCGGCGACTGGTGGGGCCCCGACCGGCCGACCGACCTGATCCAGCTGGTCAAGGAGCTGAACGACGAGCTGTGCGGCTCCGACCGCGAACAGCCGCACGAGGGACGGCCGGTGCCCCGGCTCAGCCGAGAGCCTTCGTGAACCAGTGCTCGGCGTAGACGTCGTCGTTGTGCCGCCCGGACTCCGTGTAGCCGAGCCGCGCGTAGAGGGCGCGGGCCTCGACCAGGTCACTGCGGGTGTCCAGGATCATCCGCGTGGCGCCCAGGGCGCGGGCGGCGTCCTCCGCGGCCCCGACGAGGAGCGGCGCGCCGCCCTTCCCGCGCAGTCCCTCCCGCACGAACACCCGCGTGAGCTCGGCGGTCGCCGCGTCCAGCAGCCGTACGCCCGCACAGCCGCCCGGCTCACCGTCGTACCGGCCCACCAGCAACCGGCCGCCGGGCGGGGTCAGTTCGGCCCCGGTGCGGGCGGCGACCTCCCGCTCCAGCTCGTCCGGGTCGGTCCGGCGCCCCTCGTGCAACAGGTACCAGCGGTCGCTGACCTCGGTGTAGTACTCCCGCCAGAGCGCGGCGGCGACGGGGGAGTCGAAGGGTTCGGCGGCGACGGTCCAGGTCATCCGGTCATTCTGCGGAGCCGGGGTGCGGGGCGCGCAACCGGATATGCGTGACCCCGCGGACCGGATCCGCCGCGCCGGCGCCCGCGGGCCCCGTGCGGGACCCGTTTGGGAGGGGTCCTGCGGGCAACCCGGAACGCGAACCGGCCCGTGGGGCCGACACACCGGAAGGCAACCATGTCCACAGGCGTGATCATCGCTCTGATCGTGGCTGCGGCGGCCGTAGTCGCCGTGGCGGCGATCCTGGCCGTGCGGGCTCGGGGCTCGCACGGCGCACACGGCCTGAAGCAGCGCTTCGGGCCCGAGTACGACCGGGCCGTGGCCCGGCACGACGGGGACGTCAAGGCGGCCGAGCGGGAACTCGGCGCGCTCGTGGAGCGGCACGGCGGACTGCGCGAGCGGCCGCTGGAGCCCGCGGAGCGCGAGCGGTTCGAGGCCCGCTGGACGGCCGCGCAGGAGCGCTTCGTCGACTCCCCGAGCGAGGCGGTCGCCGAGGCCGACCGTCTCCTCGCCGAGGTGGCCGGCGCCCGCGGCTTCCCCGACGGCGCCCAGTACGAGGAGCAGGTCGCCGCGCTCTCCGTGCACCACGCCGACCACGTGCACGGCTACCGGCGTGTGCACCGGGTGGCCGGGGCACGGTCCGGCGGCGGCGACCGCTTCCGCGAGACGGAGACGCCACGCGGCGTATCGGGCCCGCGGGACGGTGCCGAGCCCGGCACACGGGACGGCCGCGCGCCCGGTACCGAGGACATGCGGGCCGCCATGGTCGAGGCCCGCGCCCTCTTCGACGACCTGCTGGGCGCGGCCCACCGCGACTCCGGCCGCCACCGGTCCGAGCGCCGCCGGACCCAGTCCGACCGCTCCCACCACCAGCCGTGGGGCTTCCACCGGCACCAGACGAAGGAAGGGTGACGCGCGATGCCCGACATGACCCAGGATTCCGAGAGCCGTCGGCCCCGCACCCCGATGGAGAAGGCCCGGGCGGCGGCACGGCCCGGCACCGGTACGGAGACCGGGACGGCCGCCGGCGGGACCCCGTCCGGCGAGGTCGCGCCCGGCGGGGACGAGCGCACGGGCCCGGTCGCGGGTGCGGCGGGCCACCGGGAGGCGGGCGCGGTCGGCACCGCCGGAGCCGGAGCGGCCGGTACCGCCCCGGCCGCCACCGGATCGGCCGGAGCCGCCGGACGGGACGCCGGCCTCGGGACCACCGCCACCGGGACCACCGCCACCGAGCCCGGCACGGCTGCCGGGCGCGGCACGGCCGACGGCGGCGGGCACGGCTCGCCGCTGCTGCCGCGCGACGAGTGCGACGACCTCGCCTCGCGGATGCAGCACGCCGTCGTCGGCTTCGTGGACGGCCCCAGGGACGCCGTCGCGGAGGCCGACCATGTGCTGGAGGAGCTCGCCGCACGCTTCACCGACGCCGTGAACCAGCGACGCCGTACCCTGCGCGGGTCCTGGCAGCTCGCCGAAGGCGGGAAGACCGGCCGAACCGACAGGACGGGGACGGCCGGGGAGGCCACCGGCACCGACACCGAACAACTCCGGCTGGCCCTGCGGGACTACCGCGAACTGACGGAGCGGCTGCTACACGTGTGACCCGTCGTCCGCACCGCCCTGTGCCGCCCGGCGCTCCCGCCACTCCCGTACGACCGCTTCCACGTCGTACGGCTTCATGCCCAGCGGGGGGCCGGGCGGCGGCTTGAACATCATGTCGCGGAGCTTGACGTTGACGTCCGTGATGATCTTCCGGACGATGCGCTCCGAGGGCGCCGCACGGGCCGCCGCGAGGGCGTCCTCCGCCTCCTTGCGCAGGGCGAGGGCCGGAGGCAGGACCGAGAGCCCCTCGCGCGCCATCTTGCCCCTGATCCACCAGAGTTCGTCGTACGAGGTGTCGGTGCCCGGCGGCAGCGGCCGGCCCGCGCCCGGAAGCCGGTCGAACTCCCCGCGCCGCTCGGCGTCACGGATCTGCTTGTCGACCCAGGACTCGAACGGCACACCCGGTGGCTTTCGCTCGGTCATGCGTCCATTGTGCCGGACGGGACCGGCCCGGGCGATTTATCATGCGGCCGCTGTGCAAACACTGTTCAGCGCCTTACCAGCCGCCATTCAGCCGTCGATTCACGGCTTCACGAAGGAGCGCACGTGCTCGAACTCACCATGGCCTCCGTCTCCGGGACGGAAGAGGGCGCCACGGCCGGCATGCTCATGGCCGACGCGCCCAGTGACCCGGGCGCCGTGCTGCGGGTGGGCCGGGACAAGTCGGTGTGCCGCCTCGTGACGCCCGAGGACTGGCTGTTCGTCTCCAGAGTGCACCTGGAGTTCCTGTGCGGCCCCGAGGGCACCTGGCAGGTCTCCTGGCTGCGCGGCTCACAGGACGAGCCGTCCTCCGAAGTGCGGCTGGTCGTCGGGGAGTACGCGCAGCAGATCGCCTACGGCGGGACCGTACCGCTGCCGCGCGGCGGTTCCGGCGAGATCATCGTCCTCGACCGCACCGGGCCGCGCAGCGTCAACGTCGGTTTCTACCACGAGATGTAGCCCCCTGCGGATCACCGGGGTGCCGAAGGGCTACGCGCGCACGCGGGCCAGCGCGAAGCCGTCGTAGCCCTTGGCGCCCACGGTCTGGATCGCCGTGCCGCTCAGCCGGGGGTGGGCGCCGATCAGTTCGATCGCGGCCCGCGAGCCCCGCACGTCCCCCTCCTCACTGGCCGGGTCGACGACCCGGCCGCCGCGTACCACGTTGTCCACGACGATCAGGCTGCCGGTGCTGGTGAGTCTCACCGCCCACTCCAGGTAGTGCGGGTTGTTGGACTTGTCGGCGTCGATGAACACCAGGTCGAACGGGGGCGGGTTCTCGTCGGCCAGCCGGGGCAGCAGTTCCAGGGCCGCGCCGACCCGTACCTCCACCACCTTGTCCAGGCCCGCGCGGGCGATGTTGCGGACGGCGACCTCCGCGTGCCGCGGGTCGTACTCCAGCGAGATCAGCCGGCCGTCGGCGGGGAGCGCGCGGGCCAGCCAGATCGTGCTGTAGCCGGCGAGCGTGCCGATCTCCAGGATCGTCCGCGCCCCCTGGATCTCGGCCAGCAGCTGGAGCAGCTTGCCCTGGTTCGCCGTGACGTTGATCCCGGGGAGCCCGGCGGCCTCGCTGTCGCGCAACGCGGCCGCGGTCACCTCGTCGTCCGGGGCGAGGTGGTCCGTGAAGTAGGCGTCGACGGCGTCCCAGACCTGCGACTCGCTCATGCGCTCTGCCTCTCGTGTGACTTCATCTAGTTAGAACCGCTAACTAGCCATGCCAACGGGCCCCGCCGTGCGCCGGTTCCCCGTCGAAGGGTCCTCCCCGGTTCCCCGCCCCGTGAATTCACCCGTTCGGACGAGGGGTCACCGGGAGCGTGAAGGGCTTCGGCGGTGAGGGGGACCGGGGAGGCGTGACGGGCGGACGGGGCGGCCGCGGCGGGGCGACGGGCGACGTGGCGCGGGGGGAGGGCGCGGTCGGGGGCGGGGGAGAGGGCACGGTCGCGGACCGGGAGGGCGTTGCGGGGGAGTGCGGCGGGGGCGGGGGTGCGGCCGGCCGTGGGGGTACGGCGATGGGGGCGGGGCGGGCCGTCGGCCTCGGGGGTACGGCGGTTGGGGCGGGGCGGGCCGTCGGCTTCGGGGGTACGGCGGATTCGGCGGGGCGGGTGGTCGGCTTCTGGGGTAAGGCGGTGGCGGCGGGCTGTGTGGTCGGCTTCGGCGGTACGGGGGTGCCGAGGGGGTGTGTGGTCGGCTTCGGCGGTACGGCCGTGCCGGCGGGGTGCGGGGACGGCACCGGGGGCGTCACCGGGGGCGTCACCGGGGACCGCCGCCCCGCAGGCACGACCGGCGCGCCCCGTCCCCACGCCGCCGCCGGAGCCGGCCGTCCCGGCGCGGGGACCGGCGGGGTCTGTCCCTGCCCCTGTCCCGGCGCCGGGACAGACGAGGTTTGCCCCGGAGCGGTGGCCGGTGGGGCGGGCTGGTGGCCCGAGGCGTGGCGGGGGCCCGGCTGGACCGATCGGCGGGCCTGCCGCCCGCGGAACGCGAGCGCCACCGACACCGCGGCGACCGCCGCGAGACCGCCGCCCACCGTCAGCAGCCACACCGGGACGCCGGCCACCCTCAGCAGCCGGTCCTCGTAGATCACCTGCCGGAACGCGGTGTCCGTGGCCGCCCGGCGCAGTTCGTGGTCCCCGGAGATCACCGAGGGGCGCGGGAACTCCTGGGCGACGGCCGTCAGATACGGCGTGCCGGCCGCCAGTTCGCCGAGCGGACCGCCGGCCGACGCGCCGACCCGTCCCGCGAAGGTGACGCGGGGCCGCTCCCCGCCGATCCGGGACACCGGTTCCATGCGGTGGGCGGCGAGGACGTACAGACCCAGCGACTGCGGGGTGGCCGCCAGCCGGGACAGCCGCATCGGATAGACGGGGGCGTCGGCGGCGAAGGTGAGGCGGAGGGGGTCGAGTTCCCCGTTCAGGGCGGTGCCGGCGGTCCGGGGGGCCAGCTTGACCGCGACGTACTCCCACCGCCGCTCGACGTACGGCTGGAGGGCGGTTTCGAGGCGGGGCGGGAAGACGAAGTCGTTCTCGGTCAGCCAGTCGTCCAGGGCGGCCGGATCGGTGGCCGTCAGCCGTGCCACGTCGAACGGCCCGAGCCGCTCGCGCCCGACCACATCCACCTCGGCGCCGGCCGGCGGCGGGGGCGGCGGGCCCTGCGCACCGGTACCGGTGGTCAGCGGCCAGTCGCCGTCCTGCGGCCAGAAGTGGGTGCGGGCGCGCTGCACGGGGGCGGTGGCGGCGGCCAGCTGGTCGAACAGCTCCCCGTCACCGAGCCCCACGGTCGCCCGGTGCGGCACCGGCATGATCCAGGCGGCCCGTTCGGCGTCCCCGCCGACCCGCAGGCTCATCACGATCTGCTCCTGCCGGCCGTCCCAGCGCACGACGGACACCTCCCGGCCGACCGTGAGCTGCCGCTGGTCGCCCGGGAGCAGGGCACCGCAGGCACAGGCGTACGCCGGCGCGACGAGCGAGCCGAGCTGCACCGCGAGCAGCGCCAGCAGGACGGCCGCGACCCGCGCGCGGGCCCGGGCCCGCGCGCCCCACCGCTCCTCCCGCCGTCGCGCACGCCCCCTCGGTGAACCGATCGTGCCGACCATGTGCCGCAGCCCCTTCGCCGTCCGCCGTCGTCCGCACCGTGATCCGTGACCGCCTGATCCGCGAGCGCCCGATCCGTCCCTGCTGTCGTCGCCCGGTCCTTTGCCGTGCACGACGCGCAGCCGTCCCACTGCCCTCCGTACCGCGCGGGCGTACGACGGTACGGCTGAAGCGACGCTTCCGTTCGTGAGAAGTGCCAGTTCCGGCCGTGCTGTGACCCACATCGCGCCCTGCGGAGGCAACCTCCGCCCCCGCGCACTATCGTCTTCCGGACAAAAGGAGGACCGACGTCAGGTGAAGCGGGGGTTGCCTGCGTCTCTCTCCGGGGGCGGTGCGAGCCGCATAGGGTTCGCTCAGGGAACATCCACGCAACCGAAGCGTGGCACGTACGGGGCGGGAGGCCGACGAGGCGTGGCGAATGCGGAGCACAGCGGGCGACCGGCGGAGGCCTTCGGGGCCACCGCGGTCGGCACGGCGAGGGCACGTCTGCGAGCGGCCCGCCTCGGCCTCTGGCTGCTCGCGGCGGTTCTCGCCGTACGCCAGGTGGCCGTCGTCCTCGGCCCCCCGCGCGGAGAACGGCTGACGGACCTGGAGACCTGGGTCGGCCCGGACGGCGTGCTGCACGTCAACGGCTCGCTCTACGACTCCACCCGCTTCACCGGCACCCCCTTCGGCGGGCTCGTCCTCAAGCCCCTCACCCGGGCGGCGGAACAGGCCCTCGGCTGGGGCTGGACCTTCGGCACGCTGCTCCTGGTCGTGGCCCTGGGCCTGGTGGTCGCGCGTGCCCTTCCCCAGCCGGTGAGCAGACGTACGTCCCTGCTCGCCGCCCCGGTCGCCATCAGCGTGCTCATGCTGTCGCTGCCGGTGCGCAACACCCTGTATCTCGGCCAGACCAGCATCATCCCGGTCCTCCTGGTGCTGCTCGGCTGCTTCGTCGTCCGCGGCCGGAAGGCGGGCGGCGCCCTCATCGGCCTGGCGGCGGCCCTCCAGCCCACCGTCCTGCTGTTCGCCGCGCTCCTGTGGTTCACCGGCCGCCGCCGCGCCGCCGCCGCGACCGGCATGACGTTCGCCGGAGTCACCGCGCTCGCCTGGGCGGCGATGCCGCACGACTCGTACACCTACTGGGTGCACCACATGGCGGGCGTCGGCCTCGGCGGCAAGGCCGACGCCCTCGCCAACCAGTCCCTGCACGGCGCCCTGCTGCGCGTCGGCCTGACCGGCCCGCTGGAGATCGGCCTGTTCCTGGCGCTGGGCGCGGCCGTCGCGGCCCTCGGTGTGCGCCGGGCCGTCCGCTACGCGCGCGACGGACAGCTGCTGCTGGCGGTGGCCCTCACCGGCTGCGCGGCGATCGCGGTCTCCCCGACGACCTGGCAGCACCAGCTGCTCTGGGTCCTGCTCGCCGTGGTGGGCCGGGTCGGCAGACGCGCCTCGGACCGCTACGTCTGGCCCGTGGCCGTCGTCCTCGTCATGACCCTCCCGGCGAAGATGATGCTGCCGAACATGCCGGCCCTCTACCCGCTGCGCGACAACGCGGTCCTGCTGGCCGCCGTCGCCGCCGCGACGGCGATCCCGTTCCTCCCGCGCACGTCCCCGTACTACCGCTTCCCGGTCCCCACGGAGTACGCGGAACCGGTGCCGGCCCGCTGGAAGCACGTCCCGCTGCTGCCGTTCCTCAAGCGCGTCCTGACCCGCCCGAACCTGCTGCTGGAGCTGCTGCTGATCCGCGTCACGTACGCGGCGTACCAGCAGGTCCGGCTGGCGGCGACCGGCGGCTCGAACTCCGCCGGCCGGGTCCGGGCGGAGGCCCACGGGCAGGAGATCCTCGACCTCGAACGCTTCCTGCACATCGACATCGAGCACGCGGCCAACCACTGGGTGGTCGGCGTCGACTGGCTCCGGAACTTCTTCGACTTCTACTACGAGTCCTTCCACTTCGTGGTCCCGCTGACCGTCCTGGCGGTGCTGTACTGGCGCCGCCCGGTGGACTACCGCTGGGCCCGCTCGGCCCTGGGCTTCGCGACCCTCCTGGCCCTGGTCGGCTTCTGGCTCTACCCGCTGGCCCCGCCGCGCCTGATGCCGGCCCTCGGCATCATCGACACGGTCCACGGCGTCCAGGACTTCTCCAAGCCCGACTACGGCACCCTCACCGCCCTGACCAACCAGTACGCGGCGATGCCGTCCCTGCACTTCGGCTGGTCCCTGTGGTGCGGCCTGGTCGTCGCGATCGTCGCCCCGAAGTGGTGGATGAAGGCCCTGGGCCTCCTGCACCCCTTCTTCACGGTCTCCGCGATCGTCGCGACGGGTAACCACTGGGTCCTGGACGCGGCGGGCGGCGCGGCGGTCGTCCTGGCGGGCTTCGGCCTGGCGTACGTCCTGATGGGGCCGCGGGCGGGCGCGGCGGCGAAGGCGGCGCAGCGGCCGGAGCCGGTACCGGCGGCGGAGAAGGAGTCGACGCCGAGCGGCTGACGGTTCCCCCGGGGCCGGCCGCTCCTGCATGCTGCTGCCACCGGGGCCGGCGGACGGCCCGGGAAGGGGGCGGGGATCCATGACAGACGTGCGCGCACCCGGTCGCGGGCGAACCGTCCGGTGGGCGCTCCTGGCGGCGCTGACCCCGATGGCGGCGTCCGGATGCCTCCTGGCGCCTTCCCATCCCGTGCCCCCGTACTTCGGAGCCCGGGCGGACGGCGACACGATCGTCGTCAAGATCCCCGTCTGCCCCACGGACGAGATCCGCCGCGTGGAGGTCTACGACGTCGACGACGACGAGCACGACGCCCCCCGCGTCGTGTGGTGGGCCTCCGGCCCCACCTCGCCGTCGGTCCGCGCGGGAGTGGTCACCCTCTGGACGGGAGCGGGCTTCGCCCGGCACTCGCCCCGCCCGGCCGGGTCCTCCGTCCCACCCCACATCGGCGTGAGCTACCAGGACCCGGCCGGCGACGGCCGCGACGACGTCTTCACCGTGCGCACCCTCGGGAAGGCGAAGCTGGGGGCGGGGGAGTACTGGACGAGGGACGGCGCCAGGACCGAGGCGCAGATCGACGGCCAGTTGGGGTGCGGCGCGCAGCGGAAGTCCGCGACTACACCCGCTGGATGATCGTCCCCGTCGCCAGCGCACCCCCCGCGCACATGGTGATCAGGGCGAACTCCTTGTCCGTGCGCTCCAGTTCGTGGAGGGCCGTCGTGATCAGGCGGGCGCCCGTCGCTCCGACCGGGTGGCCGAGGGCGATCGCGCCGCCGTTGACGTTGACCTTCGACAGGTCCGCCCCGAAGACCTTCGCCCAGCTCAGCACCACCGACGCGAACGCCTCGTTGATCTCGACCAGGTCGATGTCCTTCAACGACATGCCTGCCTTGCCCAGCACCGCTCGTGTCGCGTCGATGGGCCCGTCGAGGTGGAAGTGCGGGTCCGCGCCGACCAGCGCCTGGGCCACGATCCGTGCCCTGGGCTTCAGCTTCAGGGCGCGGGCCATCCGTTTCGACGCCCACATGATCGCGGCCGCGCCGTCGCTGATCTGGGACGAGTTGCCCGCGGTGTGGACGGCGGTCGGCATGATCGGCTTCAGGCCCGCGAGCGCCTCCGCGGTCGTGTCCCGCAGGCCCTCGTCCTTGTCGACGAGGCGCCACATGCCCTGGCCCGCCGCCTGCTCCTCCTCCGTCGTCGGGACCTGGACCGCGAAGGTCTCGCGCTTGAAGCGTTCCTCCGACCAGGCCACCGCGGCCCGGGACTGGGACAGCAGGCCCAGTTCGTCCACGTCCTTCCTCGTCAGGCCGCGGTGGCGGGCGATGCGTTCCGCCGCCTCGAACTGGTTCGGCAGGTCGACGTTCCACTCCTCCGGGAACGGTTTTCCCGGGCCGTGCTTCGAGCCGGAGCCGAGGGGGACCCTCGACATCGCCTCCACTCCGCACGAGACACCGACGTCGATGACGCCCGCCGCGATCATGTTCGCCGTCATGTGCGACGCCTGCTGCGAGGAGCCGCACTGGCAGTCGACCGTCGTGGCGGCGGTCTCGTAGGGGAGACCCATGGTCAGCCAGGCGGTGCGGGCCGGGTTCATGGACTGTTCGCCGGCGTGGGTCACCGTGCCGCCGACGATCTGTTCGACCGCGTCGGCCGGGATGCCGGTGCGGCCGAGGAGTTCACGGTAGGTCTCGCCCAGGAGGTAGGCGGGGTGCAGGTTGGCCAGCGCGCCGCCGCGCTTGCCGATGGGGGTGCGGACTGCTTCCACGATCACGGGTTCGGCGGCCATGGGTGCGGATCCTCCTCCGAGGAACTAGTACGTGTTCTAGTTCTTCCGAGCAGTCTGCGGACGTGATGTGCGTCACCGCAAGGGTCTTGCAGCCTTCAGACGCCTCAACTACCTTCACCGCAATCTGTTTCTGATGAGCCGTCAGAAAAAGTCGCCCTCTGGCTGGAGCTGCCCATGCCCTGTCCAGCGCTTCCCGACGGGTTCGACTTCACCGATCCCGACCTGCTGCATCACCGTGTTCCCCTCCCGGAGTTCGCCGAGCTGCGGCGGGCCGAACCGGTCCGCTGGATCCCGCAGTCGGGCAATGCCGCCGGCTTCCAGGACGAGGGGTACTGGGCCGTGACCCGGCACGCGGATGTGAAATACGTGTCCACGCACCCCGAGCTCTTCTCCTCCTACCTCAACACCGCGATCATCCGGTTCAACGACCACATCCCGCGGGAGTCGATCGACGCCCAGCGGTTCATCCTTCTCAACATGGATCCCCCCGAACACACGCGTGTACGGCAGATCGTGCAGCGCGGGTTCACGCCCCGGGCGATCCGGGGGCTGGAGGAGCGGCTGCGGCTGCGGGCGCGGGACATCGTCGCGGGCGCCCGCGGACAGGACGGCCCCTTCGACTTCGTCACGTCCGTCGCCTGCGAGCTGCCCCTGCAGGCCATCGCCGAGCTGATCGGCATCCCCCAGGACGACCGGGCCAAGATCTTCGAGTGGTCCAACAAGATGATCGCGTACGACGATCCCGAGTACGCCATCACCGAGGAGGTCGGCCAGCAGTCCGCCGCCGAGCTGATCTCGTACGCGATGAACATGGCCGCGGAACGCAAGCGGTGTCCGGCGCACGACATCGTCTCCACCCTCGTGGCCGCCGAGGACGAGGGGAACCTGAACTCCGACGAGTTCGGGTTCTTCGTGCTCATGCTCGCCGTCGCCGGGAACGAGACCACCCGCAACGCCATCACGCACGGGATGCACGCCTTCCTCACGCACCCCGGGCAGTGGGAGCTCTACAAACGGGAGAGGCCCTCCACCGCCGCCGAGGAGATCGTGCGATGGGCCACGCCCGTCGTCTCCTTCCAGCGCACCGCCACCCAGGACACCGAACTCGGCGGCAAGCTGATCAGGAAGGGGGACCGGGTCGGGATCTTCTACGCCTCCGCCAACCACGATCCCGAGGTGTTCGACCGGCCCGACGACTTCGACGTCCTGCGGGATCCGAATCCGCATCTCGGGTTCGGCGGCGGCGGGCCGCACTTCTGCCTCGGCAAGTCCCTCGCGGTGCTGGAGATCGACCTCATCTTCAACGCCGTCGCCGACGCCATGCCGGACCTGCGGCTCGTCGACGATCCCCGGCGGCTGCGGTCGGCCTGGATCAACGGGGTGAAGGAGCTGCGGGTCAGCGCCGGGTGACGGGGAGCGGCACCCGGTCCAGGAAGTCCGCGATCAGCGGCGCGATCTCCGCCAGGTGGGTCTCCAGGGCGAAGTGGCCGGTGTCGAAGAGGTGGAGTTCGGCGTCGGGCAGGTCGCGCAGGTAGGCGTGCGCCCCGGGCTCGGGGAAGAACGGGTCGTGGCTTCCCCAGGCGATGAGGGCGGGCGGGGTGTGCTCGCGCAGCCACGCCTGCCAGGCGGGGTACCGCTCGACGTTGGAGGGGTAGTCGAAGAACAGCGCGACCTGGGCCTCCTTGCGGCCGGGCAGGTCCAGGAAGTGCTGGTCGAGGGTCCAGCCGTCCGGGGCGATCAGCTCGGGGTCCCTCACGCCGGTCTCGTACTGGCCGCGGGTGCCGCCGAGAGTGAGGATGTCGCGTACGGCGTCCTCGGCGCCCGGGGTGCCGGGGGTCAGGGCGAGCAGGCCGCGGGCCGCCTCGGAGAGGCCCTCCTCGTAGGCGTTGCCGTTCTGCACGACCAGCCCGGCGATCCATTCGGGGTGGCGTTCGGCGATGCGGAAGCCGACGGGGGCGCCGAAGTCGAAGACGTACATCACGAACCGGTCGAGGCCGAGCCGCTGGAGCAGGCCCTCGGTGATGTCGGCGAGCCGGTCGAACGTATAGGTGAAGCCTTCCGGCGCCTCGGTGTGCCCGAACCCGGGACAGTCCGGGGCGATCAGCCGGTAACGGCTGCCCAGTACGTCGATGAGGCGGCGGAACTGGTGGGAGCCGGACGGGAAGCCGTGCAGGAGCAGCAGGACCGGGGCGTCGGCCCGGTCGGGGAGCGACTCCCGGTAGAAGACGCGGACGCCGTCGACGTCGACATGGCGATGAGCGGTGCGGGCGGGGGAAGCGGACATTCCTAATCCTTCCATCGGCATTTCATGCATTAGTCACGGCCGTGAAGGTATGCGAGGCGCGGCTAACGTGTCAACGCCGCGATGTAGCATTAGGCGTATGAGTGATCTCGTGCCGCTGACCGGAGAGCCGCTGGCGCTGGACCTGGTCAACACCCGTCCGGCCGCCGGTGATCTGCTCGCGACCCCGGCTGACCTGCGGGCCTGGTGGGTCCTCGAGGCCGACCGTCTCGCGGAGGCGGTGCCGCGGGAGGTCACCGACGCGGACCTCGCCGCCGTACGTGCCGTACGGGACCACGCCGCCCGGGCTCTCGACCGCGTCCGCCGCGCGGACCCGCCGTCCGCCGCCGACCTGGCGGCGCTCAACGAGGCGCAGCGGGCCGCGCCGGCGATCGACGAACTGGCCTGGGACGGCTCGGCGGTGGCCGTCACCCGCAGGCGCGAGGGCTCACCGGGCCGGCGACTGGCCGCCTGTCTCGCGGAGGCCGCTGCCGCACTGCTGGCCGATCCGGCGGTCACCGCGATCCGGGAGTGCGAGGCCGACGACTGCGTGATGCTCTTCCTGGCCGCCCATCCGCGCCGCCGCTGGTGCTCGGCCTCCCGCTGCGGGAACCGGGTGCGCGTCGCCCGTCACTATCAGCGCCACCGGGCCGGATGACCCGCACGGTCCGACGGGCTCACTCCCTGCCGGAGGCCAGCAGCGCCAGCACTCCCGACATCACCGCCGCCAGCAGCAGCGGGGCGGCGATGCCGTGATGGAGGACCAGGGCCGCGCCCAGGACCGCCCCCGCGAACATCGCCGTCACGGCCGCCGCGCGACGGCGGGAGCGCCGGTCCGAGCCGCCGGCCGCGTGGGAGTCGGAGGCCAGGCCGGTCAGGGTCATGGTGACGACCGTGGTCGTGGTGAGGGCCGGCACGGCGAGTTTCTGGACGGTCGCGTTGCGCAGGCCCATCGCGAAGGCGGTGAGGGCGATGACCGCGTACACGCGGAGCCGGCCGTCCTCCGCCGTGAGATGGGCCACGGTGGCCGCGGCCGCCAGCAGCACGGCTTCGGCGCCGAGGGTGACCCGGGTCCGGACGCGGCGGGAGCCGGCGCCGGTGCCCCGTACGATCCGGCCGCCGGTGGTCGCGCCCGCGAGGAAGAAGGCCAGGGAGGTCGCGGTGTGCCGGACCGAGAATCCGGGGGCGCCCGCGGCGGCGAAGCCGAGGACCACCACGTTGCCCGTCATGTTCGCGGTGAAGACACGGCCGAGACCGAGGTAGCTGATCGCGTCGATCAGGCCGCTGACCACGGTCAGGACGAGCAGGACGGGAGTGAGGCGCACGCCGCGTGCCTCGGGGTCCTTCGCGCGGGGCTCGGTGGTCACCGGCTCAGTGGACCACGCCGAGAGGGGGAAACGGCGAAGGCGGCGGTCCCCGGGGATCGGGGGACCGCCGCCTTCGCGTCTACGAGGTGGGCGTGGCTCAGTACCAGCCGTTGGCCTGCCAGAAGTTCCAGGCGGCGACCGGGCTGCCGTAGCGGGAGTTCATGTAGTCCAGACCCCACTTGATCTGGGTGGCGGCGTTGGTCTTCCAGTCGGAGCCGGCCGAGGCCATCTTGGAGCCGGGCAGCGCCTGGAC
Source organism: Streptomyces sp. NPDC000345 (assembly GCF_042898825.1). NCBI lineage: Bacteria > Bacillati > Actinomycetota > Actinomycetes > Kitasatosporales > Streptomycetaceae > Streptomyces > Streptomyces sp. NPDC000345. The sequence continues at coordinate 143,509 of NZ_JBIAZE010000005.1, read as the reverse complement.
GAGGCCGTAGGCGCCGGAGGACGCGTTGGTGGCGTCGACGTCCCAGTTGCTCTCGTGCTTCACGATGTTGGCGAAGGCCTTGTACTGAGCCGCGTCCGGGATCATCTTGTGCGCGATCGCCTGGGCCTGGGTGGCCGAGGTCGCGGGGGCCGCGTGGGCGGGCGCCGCGGACAGGGCCATGCCGGCGGTGGCGGCGGCCACGGCGACGGCGGTGAGGGCCTTCTTGGGGGAAGCGATGCGGCGGATGACGGAGACGGACACGGAGAACCTTTTTCTTCGGGGACGAGGGTGGTCGCCGGCATGCCGGAGTCACGCGGTGCGTGGCCGCTCCGCGTGAGGTGCGGTGGGTGGCTGCATGCGTCGGCGCCGAGGCCCGGGGGCTTGTCGGCGCCGTGCGACGTCATCCAGAGAAGCAGGATCGGGGGACGTCCGCAAAGACCCCTTTTGCTAGTTGTGGCCGTACTTGAGGTGAAGGTCGTTTGTGTGACCTGGCTCTCAATCCGCAGGTCAGAGGGCCTAATGTCATGACCATGGCGTCCGAAATGCACCACTAGGGCGAGTAGTAGGTGATGTGAGTCATGTGGGGTGCTTCACCGCTCACGGGCGATCGGATGACAGTGGGCGTACGAGCGTTCACGGAGCGGGCGCGTCGAATGTGACCGGCGCCTCGAAGGCGGCCCGGCGGGTGGCCCTGCGCAGCGCGCGCAGGACCGCCGGGCCGAGGGTCGCCGTCAGCACCACGGTCACGACCGCCCTTCCCAGGTCCCAGCCGAGCGACGTCGCCACGCAGTACGCGACGAAGCGGGCCAGGTTCGCCGGCACCGCCGCCTCCGGGTCGAAGGCGATGCGCGAGGCGAGCGTGCCCATGAACGGCCAGCCGGCCATGTTCATCGCCGTGCCGTAGGCGAAGGCGGCGAGGAAGCCGTACAGGGACAGCAGCGCGAGTTCCGCACGGCCGCGCAGGCCGGCCCGGCCCGGGAGCAGGCCGGCGCCCATCGTGAACCAGCCCATCGCCAGCATCTGGAACGGCATCCAGGGGCCCACCCCGCCGGTCAGCAGGGCGGACGCGAACATCGTGACCGAGCCGAGGACGAAGCCGAAGCCCGCCCCGAGAACCCGGCCGCTCAGCACCATCAGGAAGAACATGGGCTCGATGCCCGCCGTGCCCGCCCCGATCGGGCGCAGCGCGGCCCCCGTGGCGGCGAGCACGCCCAGCATGGCGACCGCCTTCGGGCCGAGACCGGACTCCGAGATCGTGGCCGCCACCACCGCCACCAGCAGCACCAGCAGGCCCGCGAAGAGCCAGGGGGCGTCCTGGGCGTGGGCGTTCAGGGCGGAGGCGGGCGGGGCGAGGAAGGGCCAGGTGAAGGCGACGACGCCGACCGCGCTGACCAGCACGAGGGAGACGAGGGAACGCGGGCCCAGCGGGACGGCCCTGGTACGGGTCACGAAAGCGCCTCCCTCACCTGCGCCACGGTGAGCCAGGGCTGCGGGGCCAGGATCTTCGTCACCTGCGGGGCGAAGGAGGGCGAGGACACGACCACCTCCGCCGTCGGGCCGTCGGCGATCACCTCGCCGTCGGCGAGCAGGACGACCCGGTGGGCCAGCTCGGCGGCCAGTTCCACGTCGTGCGTCGCGAGGACGATCGCGTGACCCGCCGCGGCCAGCCCGCGCAGGACGGCCACCAGACGGGCCTTGGCCGCGTAGTCCAGGCCCCGGGTCGGTTCGTCGAGGAGGAGGAGAGGCGGACGGGCGGTCAGGACGACGGCGAGCGCGAGTGTGAGGCGCTGGCCCTCGGAGAGGTCGCGCGGATGGGTGCCGTCGGTGATCCCGGGGAGGAGCTCGCCGACCAGTTCACGGCAGGTGCCGGGCGCGGCCCCCGCGTCCCGGTCGGCGGCCGCGCACTCGGCGCCCACCGTGTCCGCGTACAGCAGGTCACGGGGCTCCTGCGGGACCAGCCCGACCCGGCGCACCAGGTCGCGGGGCGGTGTGCGGTGCGGGGTCGCGCCGCCGACGCGGACCGCCCCGGCGGACGGCTCGACGAGGCCCACGAAGGCGGAGAGAAGGGTGGACTTTCCGGCGCCGTTGCGGCCCATGAGCGCGACGGTCTCCCCGGGACCCACGGCGAGGTCGACGCGCCGGAGCGCCTGGACACGGTCACGGCGCACGGCGAGCGCACGCGCTTCGGCGACGGGGGCACCTACTTCACCGGACGCGCCTGACGCGCCGGACACGCCGGGGGCGACGCCGGCGCGCTTGCGCCAGAAGGAGAAGGAGAGGCGCCGGGGCGCGGACGACCGGGGTGCGGTGGGGGCGGACGTGCGGTCCGGGGACGGGGCCGCCGTGTTGCCGAAGGCCGGGGGTGTTGGGGTGCCGGGGGCGGTGGCTGTGGGCGGGTCGGGCGGGGCGACCCGGGGTGCGGTCGGTGGGGTGCTCGGGGCGCCGGGGGTGGGGCTCGGGGGCGGGGGCGCTGTGTCGCCGTGGGCCGGGGTGGGCCGGGGTGGGGTCGGCGGGGAGTTCCGGGTCCTGTCCGGCGGGGTGGTCTCGTGGGGGGTCAGGCGCTCGCGGAGGTCCGTCGCGCGGCGGCGGGCGTCGCGGACGGTCAGGGGGAGGGGGGTCCAGCCCGCGAGGCGGCCCAGATCCACCACCGGCGGGTACACCGGGGACACGGCCATCATCTCCGCCGGGGAGCCGAGGAGCGGGGCCGTGGCCGGGGCCGGGAGGAGGGCGACCTGGTCGGCGTACTGCAGCACGCGTTCCAGACGGTGCTCCGCGAGCAGCACGGTCGTACCGAGGTCGTGGACGAGCCGGAGCAGCACCGCGAGGACCTCCTCGGCGGCGGCCGGGTCGAGGGCGGAGGTCGGTTCGTCGAGGACGAGGACGCGGGGGTGCGGGGTGAGCACCGAGCCGATCGCCACGCGCTGCTGCTGCCCGCCGGAGAGGGAGGCGAGGGGACGGTCGCGCAGGGCGGCGAGGCCGAGGAGGTCGAGGGTCTCCTCGACGCGGCGGCGCATGACCTCCGGGGACAGGCCCAGCGACTCCATGCCGTAGGCCAGTTCCTCCTCCACCGTGTCCGTCACGAAGTGGGAGAGCGGATCCTGGCCCACCGTCCCCACCACGTCGGCGAGTTCACGGGGCTTGTGGGTCCGGGTGTCACGGCCGGCGACCGTGACCCGGCCGTGCAGGGTGCCCCCGGTGAAGTGCGGGACGAGGCCGCAGACCGTGCCGAGCAGCGTCGACTTGCCGACCCCGGACGGGCCAGCGAGCAGGACGAGTTCGCCCTCGGGGATCGTGAAGTCGACCTGGTGGAGGGTCGGCCGGGACATGCCGTCGTAGGTCACGGAGACGTTCTCGAAGCGGATCACGACGGCTGCTCCTTGTGCAGGAAGGCGGGCAGGAGGCCCAGGAGGACGGCCGCCGCGGGCCAGAGCGGGAGGGTGGGCGCGCTCAGCGGGACCACCCCGGGGTGCAGGGCCGCCGGGTCCGTGGTGGCGGCGAGGGTGAGCAGCGCGGCGGTCGCGATGCCGGAGACGGCCGTCAGACAGGCGCGCGGGGTCCAGCGGTCCGGACGGTAGCGGGTGCGGGGGGAACGGCGGCCGCCCAGGCGCAGTCCGGCGAGGGCGGCGGTGAGGCCGGCGAGGAGGAGGGGGAGGCCGTAGCCGGCTCCGGCGGCGGCCAGGAGCCCGTACGTTCCCGCGCAGACGCCGAGCAGGCCGCCGAGGGTGAGGGCCGTCGTCGTACGGCGGACGGGGGCGGGGACGTCGGCGGTACGGCCGTAGCCCCGGGCGTCCATCGCGGCGGCGAGGGCGACGGAGCGTTCGAGGGCGCCCTCGAGGACCGGGAGGCCCACCTGGAGCAGGCCCCGCACGCCTCGGTCCGGGCGGCCGCGCAGACGGCGGGCGGCGCGCAGGCGGTGGACGTCGGCGATGAGGTTCGGGGCGAAGGTGAGGGCCACGACGACGGCCACGCCCGTCTCGTACAGCGCGCCGGGGAGGGACTTGAGGAGGCGGGAGGGACTCGCCAGCGCGTTCGCGGCGCCGACGCAGACCAGCAGGGTGGCGAGGCGGAGGGCGTCGTAGAGGGAGAACAGAAGGGCTTCGGCGGTCACCCGTCCGCCGAGACGGATGCCCTGGGCCCAGGCCGGGAGGGGGACTTCGGGGAGGGTGAGCAGGGTGTGGGTGCCGGGGACGGCGGAGCCGAGGGTGAGGGTGAACAGGAGGCGGATGGCTATGACGGCGAGGGCGAGTTTGAGGAAGGCGGGGTAGGAGCGGGCCCAGGGGGCGGGGGTTCGGGGGCGGCAGGTGACCACGACGTAGGCGGAGGTGGTGAGGAGGAGCGCGAGGAGGAGGGGGTTGGTGGTGCGGGTCGCGGCGGTGCCGAGGGAGAGGGACCAGAGCCACCAGGCGGCGGGGTGGAACCGGGCGGGGGCGAAAGCGGCGGCCGGAGCCGGCGGGGCGGAGCGGGGCTGCCGCGAGACGGCGCCGGCCGGAGCCGACTGGGTGGAGCGGGGGTGCCGTGAGACGGCGCCGGCCCGCGCTTGCGGGGTGCCGCCTCCGCTCCCGGCTCCGTCCGGGCGGAGGGACCCGCGCCGCCCACCCGTGCCGCCCCGGCGGTACGCCTGCCCGCGGCCGCGCTCGTCACGCATTCCCGCGCCGCCGGGCCTGCCGGACCGCTGCCGCTGCCAGGACCGCCACCACCGCCGCGCCCGCGTACACGCCCACCGACGGCCCGCCGTCGGGGTCGGGCTCCGCCTCGGGCCGCGCCGACACCTGCTCCCCGCACCCCGTCCTCGGGTACCCCGCGATCGCGCACAGCAGGGCGTTCGTGTCGTAGCGGAGGGGCTTGGCGACGGAGGCCAGGGCCTCTGCCGTCGTGGCCTCGGGGGAGACCCGGGCGCAGGCCCGGCGCGGGGCGGGCGGGGTCGCGCCGGACGGGGCGTCCCGCCGGGTGCCGAAGTCGATGACCAGGGCCACCCGCTTCGTGCCGGACTTCGCGGGCGTCCGCGCGCAGATCGCGCCGAAGGAGGCCGCGCCCCGGGGCCGGGACGCGTCCTCGGAGTCCGCGCTGACCGCGAAGCGGAAGCCCTGGACGTCGCCGTCGGAGGGGCGGGCGGTGCCCGGCCCCTGGGTGGCGTACGACCAGTGGCCGCCGGCGCGTTCCCAGAAGGACCAGTAGCGGTAGCCGGTGGCGTGGGCCGGGCCGGTGCCCGCCAGGGTCAGGAACAGCGCGGCGAGGAGCAGGACGCAGCGGCGGCGCCTCACGGCTGCTGCTTCCTGCGGCCGCTGATCAGGAAGCCGATGCCGACACCGGCGACGAGGAAGACACCGATGGTCCACCACGTGCCGTACCCGTCGTCGCCCTCGTCCTTCCGGTCCGGCTTCTCCGCCGCGTTCTCCGTGGCCTGCGGCGCGGGACCCGTCGCGTTGAGCTTCGCGACCAGGTCGGTGCCGCCGAAGTCGCGGGGGTCGGTGCCCGTGGCGTGTGCCGCGAAGATGAGCTGGGCGTACGCGGCGGGGCCGCTCTGCCGCGCCCAGGCCGCGGAGTTCCGCTCCAGCCACCGCAGGGGCTTCGTGGCCTGGGCGGCCCCGCCCTGCGCGGCGAGCGCGACCACCGCGTCGGCGGTGTTGCCGTAGTCGGGCTGGTCCTGCGCGCCGGGGAGGACGGAGGTGAGGTACCCGTTCCCGGCGAGCGCCCGCGCGAGGTAGGAGGCGCCGTTGGCCGCCACCTGCCCCGGCGTCGGCCGGTCGGCGTCGGCGCAGGCCGCGGCCGCCTCCTTGCCCGAGGTCACCACCAGGCCCCTGCCGAGCGCGCCCACCACGCCCGCGGCCGTCGCGTCCGCGTTGGCGGCCAGCCCGCCCTTCTTGTCCGGCTGGTAGGCGAAGGCGCCCGCGCCCTCGCCCTCGCACGGCAGGGCGAGCTTCATCAGGGCGTCGTACGGGGACCGGCCGCCCTTGCGGACATCCGCCGGCTTCTCTCCCACGGCGGTCAGCGCGCCGATGACGACGGACGTCGAGTTGGCGTCGCTGGCCCCGCCGGGGGAGTAGCCCCAGCCGCCGTCGGTGTTCTGCGCGGACTTCAGCCAGGTGACGGCCTTGCCGGTCACGCCGTCGTGCCCGCCGACGGCGGCCAGCGCCTGGACGGCGGCGGCGGTGCTGTTGGTGTCGACCTGGAGTCCGGCGGCGCAGGCCTTGGTGGTGTCGGCGCGGAACGGCGCGAACGCCCCGTTGGCGCACTGCTGCCCCGCCAGCCACGCGACGGCCCGGTCGGCGGGGACCACGCCCACGGTGTCCTGCGCGAGCAGCGCCAGCGACTGGCGCCACACGCCGTCGTACGTCGGGTCGGCGGTGCCGTACAGGCCGTCGGGTATCGCGGCCGACGGCGTGGGGGTGGCGGCGACGGACGGGACGGCGGCACCCAGGACTGCGGCGGTGGTGGCGGCCAGGGCCGCGGCGCTGTGGCGGAACTTCATGATCGGCGGGTGCCTCTCCCGGTCGGGAGGTCCGGGAGCCGGGCAGCACGGGACATCCCGGCGGCTCGGCTCCGTAGACCTCGACGGTGCCGTGCGACGGCGGGCTGCCGCGCACGTGAGCCGGTCAACGTCCGCACGGGGCAGTCCGGCTCACCACCGGCGCGGTGGTTCACGGTTGCGGGTCAGCGCCGGAATTGCACCGGCTTCCCCCCGTACGGGTGTGATGACGACGCGGTCACTCTACCCGCAGGTAGCCGACCGCCTGAGGGGAGCCTGTGAGGGCACCCCGGGGCCCCGCGCCCCGGCCGGTCAGAGTCGGGGGGTCGGGCCGTCGAAGGGCAGGCGCAGCGTGCGGGCCGCCAGGAGCCAGGAGCCGTCGGGCGTGCGGTGGAGGGTGTCCTCGTAGTGGCCTATGCGGACCGGCGGCGCGGTCTCCCGGATGCCGGGGCCGTCGTCCACGCGGTACGTGGTGAAGTACGAGGTCGCCCTCGCCGTGTCCGGGGACGTCACCTGGACGCGGACGTCGGCCATCAGCCGGCGGGCGTCGCGGTCGGCGGGGGAGCCGAAGTGGGCGCGCAGGGCGGCGCGGCCCTGGACCAGCCGGTCGCCCTCGGGCCATGTCCACGTGCCGTCCTCGGTGAACAGCTCGGCCACGGAGCCGGGTTCGCCGAGGTCGAGACGGCGGACGAGGTCGAGGAGCAGGCGCTGGCAGGCTCGTTCGGCGAGAAGCTGCTCGATCGGGTCCATGGGTGTCGCCACCTGAGGGTCCGGGAGGGGTGTGGGAGCACCGTAGGGCCGTGTCGTGAACGGCATGGTTCGCCTCCGTGAACGGCGCCGCTCACAGCGGACCTTCACGCGGCCCGTCACCGGGCTCCACGCACCGGACCGTCACCGTCACCCGGCCTCCGGCCCGGGCGGCCTCCGCCCCGGCCTCCGCCCCGGTTCCAGGTTCACACCGCCACGTACGTCACCGGATCGCTCCCCGCCACCGCCTCCGCGTGCCCCAGCTTCACCAGCCGCCGCAGATGCGCCTCCGCCTCCGAGACCGCGATGTTCCTCGACCCGTAGGGGATCTGCTCCCAGGGGCGGTTCCACTCCATGCGTTCGGCGAGCTGCCAGGGGGTGAGGGGAGCGGCGAGGAGGGCGCGGAGGCCGGTCAGGCGGGCCTCGTGGTGGGTGAGCAGCTCCCGCACCCGGGCCGGGGCGTCGGTGAAGGCGTGCTGATGGGCCGGGAGGATCTCGGCGGGGGCGAGGCGGCCGACGCGTTCGAGGGAGTCGAGGTAGTCGCCGAGGGGGTCGGTGACGGTGGTGTCGTCGGGGTCCTCGTACAGGCCGATGTGGGGGCTGATCTCGGGAAGGAGATGATCGCCGGAGAACAGACGGCCGTGGCCCGCCAGTTCGGCCGGGTGCTCCTCCTCCAGGTGGAGGCAGACATGGCCGGGAGTGTGGCCGGGGGTCCAGATCGCGCGCAGCCGGCGGCCGGGCAGGTCGAGCAGTTCGCCGGGGACGATCTCGCGGTCGGGGAGGGCGGGGGAGAGCCCGGGAAGCGTACGGCGCCGGGCCGTGCGCAGAGGGGCGATGTGCTCGTCGGGTGCTCCCGCGGCGGTCAGCTTCTCCGCCATGTACGTGTACCAGCGCTCGGCGCGCGTCTCACGGGTCCGCCGCACGATCGACGCGTCCGCCGCGTGCATCGCCACCCACGCCCCGGACGCCTCCCGCACCTTGCCGGAGAGGCCGTGGTGGTCGGGGTGGTGGTGGGTGATGACGACACCGTGGAGTTCGGTGACCGGCGTGCCGCAGGCGGACAGTCCGGCGGTCAGCGTGTCCCAGGAGGCGGGATCGTCCCAGCCGGTGTCGACCAGGACCGGACCGCGGTCGGTGTCGACGACGTACACGAGGGTGTGGCCGAGCGGGTTGTCCGGGATGGGCACCCGCAGCGAGCGGACTCCGCCGCCGTGGTCGTACACCTGGGGATCGCCGCTGCTGCTCGTCATCTGCCCTCCGTCCCAAGGCCATGGCCCACTATAACCAGAACTGATGGTGTGTCAGATCGGCCGGGGGGAAGCTTTGTGAGGTTCGTTCCGATCAGCTGTGGAGCGGTCGTCTGTCGTCGCGTCAGCCCGACGGCGGGGGGCGGGCGGCGGACTTCACTGTGTCCGCCATGAGCGGCTTGGCGTCTGTCTTCTGGCTGATAACCAGCAGGTGCGTGGCGGTGCGGGAGCGGCCCCGCTAGCGTCCCGGTCATGACGACTCGCCGCCACGACTGCTTCGATCTGGACCGACTGCTTCGTCTCATCGGCATGCTCGGCTCCCCGACCGAGCGAGACTTCTGGGCCAGTTGGCGTACCGATATGGACGGCTACGGCTACAAGAAGATCAAGGGCGGCATCGAAGCCCTCGCCAGGTCTGCCGATGCGCCCGACGAACACGATCACTGGGCGCACGACTTCGCCGACTACGTCCTCATGCTCTTCGCCGCCGACTCCCCGGAGAAGGAGGCCGAGCTGGCGGACACGATCGGCCGGACCATCACGTCCGGCGACTCGCAGACCGTCGGGGCACTGTTCCTCGCCGATCTCCGCAGCACCGCGTGGCGTGTGTGGCGGGACCATCACAGCTCTGACGCGGCCACCACGATCCAGCAGTGGAAGGATGCCCCGTACGCGCACGAGAGGTAGAAGGGGCCGAGAGCACTGCTCGGGTGAGGCCGCGTGTCCGTGCCTGTGCGTATTGCTTGGGGGGTCTCGTGAGTCCGAGTCCGCGCGAGGTGTTTCTCCGGCTCGTCCATGGGGTCGCCGACGGGAACTCGAGCGAGTTGCCTGACCTGTATGGCGAGGTCACCGATGTCCGGCACCCGATGGCGACGCCGGAGTCCGAGCCGTTGACGAGTCGGCGTGCGCTCCGGGAGCACTTCACGGTGCCGCCGGAAGCCCGGGAGTCCTTGCCGAAGCGGAGTGTCGTCGATGTCGTCGTGCACGAGACCGCCGACCCTGAAGTGATCGTCGCCGAGTTCGCCTACGAGTTCACGTTGCCGGACGACTCCACAGCCAAGGTGCCCTGCGTCTTCGTCATGCGTGTGCGGGACGGTCGGATCGTCGAGTCACGCGACTACATCGACCCGATCCGTACGTACACGGCACGCGGGGATCTTGACCGCCTGATCGCGTCGTTGCACAAGGGCGTTTCCTGACCCCGCGCTTTCCGAGGTGGAAAACCGCTGGTGGGAGCCTGCTTGGTCCCGACCCTGGCTTAGTTCCACCGGAACTGGTATCAGTTCCTGAAACACCGTCAGAAACGATGCAGACGAAGGCAGTGGCCATGGCCGAGCTCGTGGAACACGGAAAGCTGTTCATCGGCGGAGAGTTGACGGACCCGCTGGGCGACGACGTCATCGAGGTGATCTCGCCGCACACCGAGGAGGTCGTCGGGCGGGTGCCGCACGCCTCGGCGGCCGATGTGGACCGGGCCGTCGCCGTCGCCCGGCGGGCGTTCGACGAGGGGCCCTGGCCCCGGCTCCCGCTCGACGAGCGGATCGAGGTCGTCACCCGCATCAAGGACGGGATCGCCCTGCGCCACGAGGAGATCGCCCGTGTGATCTCCTCAGAGAACGGCTCCCCGTACTCCTGGAGCGTCCTCGCACAGGCCCTCGGCGCGATGATGGTGTGGGACGCGGCGATCACCGTCGCCCGGAACTTCACCTACGAGGAGCGGCGCGACGGCGTGCTCGGGAAGATCCTCGTACGGCGCGAGCCGGTCGGCGTGGTCGCGGCCGTCGTCCCCTGGAACGTCCCCCAGTTCGTCGCCGCGGCCAAGCTGGCGCCCGCGTTGCTCACGGGCTGCTCGGTGATCCTCAAGCCGTCGCCGGAGTCGCCGCTGGACGCGTACATCCTGGCCGACATCGCCCGGGAGGCAGGCCTGCCGGAGGGGGTGCTGTCCGTCCTCCCGGCGGACCGCGAGGTGAGCGAGTACCTGGTCGGGCACCCCGGCGTCGACAAGGTCTCCTTCACGGGCTCGGTCGCGGCCGGGAAGCGGGTCATGGAGGTGGCGGCCCGCAACCTCACCCGGGTGACCCTGGAGCTCGGCGGCAAGTCGGCGGCGGTCGTGCTGCCCGACGCGGACCTCGGCACGGCGGTCGCCGGCATCGTCCCGGCCGCCTGGATGAACAACGGGCAGGCCTGTGTGGCCCAGACCCGCATCCTTCTCCCGCGCTCACGCTACGACGAGTTCGCCGACGCCTTCGCCGCGGCGGCGAGCGCCCTCGTCGTCGGTGACCCGCTGGACCCGGCCACCCAGGTGGGCCCGCTGGTGGCCGAGCGGCAGCAGCGCCGCAACCTCGACTACATCCGCATCGGCCAGGAGGAGGGGGCGAAGGTCCTCACGGGCGGCGGGCGCCCGCCGGGCCTGGACCGCGGCTGGTACGTGGAGCCGACCCTGTTCGGCGACGTCGACAACTCCATGCGGATCGCCCGCGAGGAGATCTTCGGCCCGGTGATCTGCCTCCTCCCCTACGGCGACGAGTCCGAGGCCCTGAAGATCGCGAACGACTCCGACTACGGGCTGAGCGGCAGCGTGTGGACGGCCGACGTGGCGCACGGCATCGAGGTCGCGAGGCAGGTCCGTACGGGGACGTACTCCGTCAACACCTTCAGCCTGGACATGCTCGGCCCGTTCGGCGGCTACAAGAACTCGGGGCTGGGCAGGGAGTTCGGGCCGGAGGGCTACGGCGAGTACCTCGAACACAAGATGATCCACCTGCCCGCCGGCTGGGAGGGCTGAACGATGGGGGATCGCTGGCACGTGGACGTCGACCGGTCCCTCTGCATCGGTTCCGCCCAGTGCGTCCACCACGCGCCGGCCGGCTTCCGCCTCGACACCGCCCGTCAGTCCCACCCGGCCGACCCGGACACGGACGCGAACGAGCGGGTGCTGGCGGCGGCGGAGAGCTGTCCGGTGGAGGCGATCACGATCACCCTGGTCGGGAGCGGGGAGGCGGTGTTCCCGCCGGAGGACTGAGCGCCAAAAATCTTGCCTTTGGGGGGTTCCATCCCCCTCTGTCCGGTCTATTCTGGAAGTGGCCTACGAGGCGAGTGAGGGAGTTCGACCGGAGTAGCCGACTTGGGCGAGACGCGCGAGCATCCGCCGAGGCCGACGTCGACGGTCGGGCTGAGAGGCCGGAAAGCAGCAGTCGGGCTGGAAGGCGACCCCCATTACCTGATCCGGGCAATACCGGCGAAGGGAACCCGTCTCGTAGGTTCTTGCGTGTGCGGGCCGGCCGCGGCGGACCGCTCCTATTCCTGCCCGTGCGGGTCCGTCACGTCGATCAGGCGGCACACCGTCTCGATGTCGATCCGCACCTGCGCGATGGAGGCGCGGCCGGAGAGCCAGGTGATCAGGGCCGAGTGCCAGGTGTGCTCGATGACGCGCACCGCCGAGAGCTGCTCCGGGGTGGGGTCGGTGAGGCCCATCGCGTCCAGGATGATCGCCGTCGTCTGGCGGGAGACCTGGTCGACCTCGGGGGAGACGCTGCGGTCGGCGAAGGTCAGGGCGCGGACCATGGCGTCCGCCAGATGCGGCTCGCGCTGCAGGGCGCGGAAGGCGCGCATCAGGGTCTCCGCGACGCGCTCCGCCGGACGCTCGCCCGACGGGGGCTTCTTCCGCAGGGTGCCGTGCATCTGCTCCAACTGGTCCTGCATGGTGGCGACCAGCAGATGCACCTTGGAGGGGAAGTAGCGGTAGAGCGTGCCGAGGGCGACCTGCGAGGACTCGGCGACCTCCCGCATCTGCACCGCGTCGAAACCGCCCCGGCTGGCCAACTGCGCGCTCGCGTGCAGGATGCGCCGGCGGCGGGCCTCCTGTCGCTCCGTGAGGGGGGACGAGGCGGGGCGCCGGGGGGTCTCTTCCGCAGACATGGGTCCCGTTCCGTGACAGTCGGTGAGGGTCGGTGATCACTCAGCATGGCAGGGCCGGCCGGGAGCGGTGGGTCGTGGCGCGAATCACCTGATCCACTTCTCCCAGCACATCTACCTGCCGGTAGATTCAGAGCCTCCCGAACGATCAAGTCTGAAACTTGTTCTACATTAGCGTCCCGTCGTAGTCTCGCGGGACATCGCAGGCAGAAGGGGGCCCCGGAGTGACCGCTGAGGCCAGTCAGGCGGGGTCTGGGTATGACCTCGCTGCCGACGGCGAGCGACCGCTCAACATCGCGCTCCTCACCTATAAGGGGAACCCGTTCTGCGGGGGCCAGGGCGTCTACGTACGGCATCTGTCCCGCGAGCTCGCGCGCCTCGGTCACCGGGTGGACGTCATCGGTTCGCAGCCGTATCCGGTGCTCGACGAGGGTCACGACGACCGGCTCTCCCTCACCGAGCTGCCCAGCCTCGACCTCTACCGCCAGCCCGACCCCTTCCGCACCCCCCGGCGCGACGAGTACCGGGACTGGATCGACGCGCTGGAAGTCGCGACGATGTGGACCGGCGGCTTTCCCGAGCCACTGACCTTCTCCCTCCGCGCCCGCCGCCATCTGCGCGCCCGGCGCGGCGAGTTCGACGTCGTGCACGACAACCAGACGCTCGGGTACGGGCTGCTGGGCGACGTCGGCGCGCCGCTCGTCACCACCATCCACCACCCCATCACCGTCGACCGGCAGTTGGAGCTGGACGCCGCCGAGGGATGGCAGCGGCGGTACTCCGTGCGCCGCTGGTACGCGTTCACGCGGATGCAGAAGCGCGTCGCCCGCCGGCTGCCGTCCGTGCTCACCGTCTCCGGCACCTCACGCCAGGAGATCGTCGAGCACCTCGGCGTCCGTGACGACCGTATCCACGTCGTCCACATCGGCGCCGACACCGACCTGTTCTCGCCCGACCCGTCCGTGGCCGTCGTGCCGGGCCGGATCGTGACCACGTCCAGCGCGGACGTGCCGCTCAAGGGCCTGGTCTTCCTCGTCGAGGCGCTGGCGAAGGTGCGCACCGAGCACCCGCACGCCCACCTCGTCGTCGTCGGCAAGCGGCCCGCCGAGGGGCCGGTCGCCCAGGCGGTCGAGCGGTACGGCCTCGAAGGCGCCGTCGAGTTCGTCAAGGGCATCTCCGACGCCGAACTCGTCGACCTGGTGCGCTCGGCGGAGGTCGCCTGCGTGCCGTCCCTGTACGAGGGCTTCTCCCTGCCCGCCGCCGAGGCCATGGCCACCGGGACACCGCTCGTCGCCACCACCGGCGGGGCGATCCCCGAGGTCGCCGGACGGGACGGCGAGACCTGCCTCGCCGTACCGCCGGGCGACGCGGGCGCGCTCGCGGCCGGACTCGGCCGGCTCCTCGCCGACCCCGCCCTGCGCGCACGGCTCGGCGCGGCCGGACGGGAGCGGGTGCTGCGGAACTTCACCTGGGCACGCGCGGCCGAGGGGACCGTGGCCCGGTACCGCGAGGCGATAGCCGGGGGTGCCCGCCGGCCGGCGGGCAGGGTGCCCGAAGATGTTGACGTTGTAACCCAAGCATCCGATCGCGAAAGCAGGGCCACGTGCTGACCGTCGACTTCTCCCGGTTCCCGCTCGCCCCGGGCGACCGTGTCCTGGACCTCGGTTGTGGAGCCGGCCGGCACGCCTTCGAGTGTTACCGGCGCGGCGCCCAGGTCGTGGCCCTCGACCAGAACGGCGAGGAGATCCGCGAGGTCGCCAAGTGGTTCGCGGCGATGAAGGAGGCCGGCGAGGCACCGGAGGGCGCCACCGCCACGGCCATGGAGGGGGACGCCCTCGCGCTGCCCTTCCCCGACGAGTCCTTCGACGTCGTCATCATCTCCGAGGTCATGGAGCACATCCCGGACGACAAGGGCGTGCTCGCGGAGATGGTCCGCGTGCTCAGGCCCGGCGGCCGGATCGCGATCACCGTCCCGCGCTACGGCCCCGAGAAGGTCTGCTGGGCGCTGTCCGACGCCTACCACGAGGTCGAGGGCGGGCACATCCGCATCTACAAGGCGGACCAACTCCTCGCCAAGATCCGCGAGGCGGGACTGAAGCCGTACGGCACCCATCACGCCCACGCGCTGCACTCGCCGTACTGGTGGCTGAAGTGCGCGTTCGGCGTGGACAACGACAAGGCGCTGCCGGTGCGGGCGTACCACAAGCTGCTGGTCTGGGACATCATGAAGAAGCCCCTCGCCACCCGGGTCGCCGAACAGGCGCTGAACCCGCTGATCGGCAAGAGCTTCGTCGCCTACGCGACCAAGCCGCACCTGCCGCACCTGCAGAACCTGTCCGCGAAGACCGGGGCGGCCGCCAAGTGACCACCCCCCGGACAGAACACCTGGTCCTGCCCGGGGTCCTCACCGCCGAGCAGGCCGCCGAAACCGTCGCCGGCATCCTCGCCGTACAGCGTGAGGACGGGGCGATCCCGTGGTTCCGGGGCCACCACCTCGACCCGTGGGACCACACCGAGGCCGCGATGGCCCTGGACGCGGCAGGCGAGCACGCGGCGGCCGAGCGGGCCTACCTGTGGCTGGCCCGGCACCAGAACGAGGACGGCTCCTGGTACGCGGCCTACGCCGACGGGGACTTCGACGACGTCACCGACCGGGGCCGCGAGTCGAACTTCGTCGCCTACATCGCCGTGGGCGTCTGGCACCACTACCTCTCCACCGGCGACGACATCTTCCTCGACCGCATGTGGCCGTCCGTCCACGCGGCCGTCGAGTGGGTGCTGCGGCTCCAGCAGCCGGGCGGCCAGATCGGCTGGCGGCGCGACGACGACGGCACGCCCACCGCGGACGCGCTGCTCACCGGCTCCTCCTCGATCCACCAGGCGCTGCGCTGCGCGCTGGCGATCGCCGAGCAGCGCGAGGAGCCGCAGCCGGACTGGGAGCTGGCGGCGGGCGCCCTGCGGCACGCCATACGACGCCACCCGGAGCGGTTCCTCGACAAGGACCGCTACTCCATGGACTGGTACTACCCGGTGCTGGGCGGCGCGTTGACGGGCCCGGACGCCAAGTCCCGGATAGAGGAGGACTGGGAGCGGTTCGTGGTCCCGGGGCTCGGCGTGCGCTGTGTCGTGCCCAACCCGTGGGTCACCGGCGGGGAATCGGCCGAACTCGCCCTGGCCCTGTGGGCGATGGGCGAGTCCGACCGGGCCCTGGAGATCCTCCAGTCCATCCAGCACCTGCGGGACGCCGAGTCCGGGCTGTACTGGACGGGGTACGTGTTCGAGGACGAGGTGGTCTGGCCGCGGGAACTGACCACGTGGACGGCGGGATCGCTGCTGCTCGCCGTCGCCGCGCTGGGCGGTCACGAGGCCACGTGCGCCGTGTTCGGCGGCGAGCACCTGCCGACGGGCCTGGACCCGGACTGCTGCGGGTAGCCTCCGGCGAGCGGGGGAGCGACAACTCGGTTTGCTCTGCCGGAAGGTGGGTGCAGGCCGTCCGTGGCTGGTCGCGCAGTTCCCCGCGCCCCCTGAAACGGCGTGTCAGTGCCGGTGGACCCGGTTGGCGATCGCGTGTCCCACGAACAGGTACACCACGGCCGCCAGGCCGTAACCGGCGACGACCCGCGCCCACGCCTCGTCGAACGTGAACAGGTCGTGCGACCAGCCCGCCAGCCAGCGGGCCGCGTCATGGACGAACTGGACGAAGTCGTTGCCGCGGTTGGCGCCCAGCAGGTACATGAGAATCCACAGGCCCAGGATCAGGGCCATGACGTCGGCCACGACGGCGATGACCGTCCCGGCCTGGTTCGCACCGTTGCGATATCGAGGGGACATGCTCGACGGGTATCCCCTGCCCCGCGTCCGAAACCCGCCCTGCGAGGGGGCGTCATTTCACCGCCGTTGGCGTGGAGTTGAGCGTTCCGGGGGACATTGTTCGCAGGGGTCCTTGATGATCCTGCCCCCTTGAGTGGCAGGAGGGCCGTTGTCCGACACCGGAAGACCCACGATCGAGGAACCGAGACTCACCACCCGCCGGGTGCGCCGCCGCCGCGTTCCCCGGCACGTCCTCGTCGCGCTGCCGCTCGCCCTCGCCGGACTGATCTCACTGCTCGTCTCCGGCAACACCCTCAGACCCTTCGAGCACATCACCACGCTGGACGCGAAGATGGCCTCCAAGTCGGACTTCTTCAAGGACCCCGAGGTGCGCCGGCTGTTACTGCGGCACGGCATCCGCGTCGACATCCACCGCCTCGGCTCGCGCGGCATCGCCACCCAGTCCCTGAAGGACATGGACGTCGTGTTCCCCTCGGGCCAGCCCGCCGCCAAGCTCGTCCTCGACCGGCAGGAGGGCTCCGTCGCCTCGGTCCGCCCCTTCGTCACCCCACTGGTGTTCGGCACCTTCCGCGACTACGCCGAGACCCTGGTGAAGGCGGGCGTGGCCACCCCGCAGCGGACCCCGGGCGGCGGCGACACCCTGTACTACGACCTCGACATGCGCCGCTTCATGGGCCTGCTCGACGGCAAGGACGGCGGCCGCACCACCGCCGACCAGGACGGGGACGGAAAGACCGAGGGCGCCGACACCTGGAACGGCATCGGCTTCGACACCACCGGCGGCCACAGCAACAGCGGCCGGGTGCTGGTGCGCACCTCCAGCGTCTGCGAGTCCAACTCCGCCGGCACCTACCTCAGCCTCGTCGCCTTCGTCGCCAACCGGAACAGCACCCCCGGCACCCAGAACGTCAACGACCCGCAGCTCGCCCGGGACGCCGTCACCGACCTCGCCGCCCGCATCAAACCGCTGATCAGCCTCCAGGGCATGTGGGCCGACGAGCAGGCCGAGAGCTACCTCTCCGATCTCGGCGAGTCCATCGCCCCCATCTCCCTGATCTACGAGCACCAGTACCTCGCCCACCAGATCGCCTACCACGACTCCCACGGCAGGCAGGACACCGGCCGCGTCCTGCTCTACCCCACCCCCTACGCCCTCACCGAACCCCAGCTCATCTCCCTCACCGACCGCGGCGACCGGCTCGTGCGCATCCTGGAGGAGGACGGGGAACTGCGCGACCGGGCCATCGAACTCGGCTTCCGCGTCCGCTTCTCCGGCGAGGACGGCACCAGCGAACGCCTCAACGCCTACCTCCGCACACACGGCATCCAGGTCCCCGTCCCCAACGCCGACCAGACCAAGGTCTACGAACCCGGCCTGGACGTCCTGGAAGAGATCATCGACTACGTCGGGAACTGCCCGCCGCCCGCCCAGGACACCCCATGAGACGCCACCTCGGGGCCGCGGGACTCGCCCTCGTCCTCCTCGGCGCCCTCGTCTCCGCCTGCACCCCCGACCCCGGCCACCTCACCCTCCGCGTCCTCGCCAGCCCCGAACTCGCCGACGTCGCCCCCCTGCTGGAGAAACTGGAGGACGACACCGGCGTGGAGCTGCAGATGACGTACGAGGCCACCGCGGACCTCGCCGGACAGCAGCCCCCCGCCGCCGGAAAGGCCTCCTACGACCTGGCCTGGCTCGCCTCCGACCGCTCCTTCCTACTGCGGGTGCAGGACTCCGGCGGACGCCTCACCCGGCCCGAGTCCACCGCGATCATGCGCTCACCCGTCGTCGTCGGCCTGACCGGGCACGCCGCCGCCGAGCTGCGCAGGAGCGCCCCCGGCGGCCGGATCTCCTGGGCCGACCTCGCCGACGCCGCCGCCGACGGGACCGTACGCTTCGGCATGGCCGACCCGCGGCGCAGCGACACCGGGCGCGCCGCCCTCGTCGGCGTCGCCACCGCGGCCGCCGGCACCGGCAGCGCCCTGCGCGAACAGGACGTCTCCTGCGACCGGCTGCGCGGCTTCCGCTCCGGCCAGACCCTCACCGCCGACGGCTCCCGCGCCCTCCTCGACACCTACGTCAAGCACCAGGACGCCGCCGACGCGCTGATCGCCCACGAGTCCGAACTCCTCGCCCTGAACGCCGGCGGACAGCTGAAGGCACCGCTGGAGATCGTCCACCCCGACGACGGAATGGTCCTGTCCGACTTCCCGCTGCTCCTCCTCGACCCCGCCCGGCGCACGGCCTACGGCAAGGTCGTCGACTGGCTGCTGAGCGCCGACACCCAGCGCGAGCTGATGCAGCGCACCTTCCGGCGGCCCGTCGACCAGGACGTCCCACCCCTGAAGCAGCTGCGGGCCCCGGTCGGCAACGCCCTCTCCTTCCCCGACCGGCTCTCCATCGTCGAGCAGCTCGTCGACGACTACGGCGACCCCGAGCACCCCACCGGCGACCAGGTCGTCTTCCTGCTCGACTTCTCCACCTCGATGCGCGGCGACCGCATCGCCGCCCTGCGCGCCGCCTTCGCGGGCCTCAGCGGCGCCGACCGCACCTCCACCGGCAAGTTCGCCCGCTTCTACCGCGGCGAACGCCTCACCGTCGTCCGCTTCGGCGGCCGCGTGCTGGAGGAACGCACGGTCACCGTCCGCGGCGACGACGACCTCGCGGCCCTCGACCGGCTCGTCGCGGGCGGCGGCTTCGACGACGCCACCGCCGTCTGGTCGGCCCTCGACCGCGGCTACCGCATCGCCGCCGACGCCGTCCGCGCCGCACCCGAACGGCCCGTCGCCATCGTGCTGATGACCGACGGCGAGAACAACGCCGGTCTCACCTACGGGGAGTTCCTGCGCCGGCACGCACAACTGGGGTCCGCCGCAGACGCGGTGCCCACCTTTGCCGTCCAGTTCGGAGAGGCCGACGCCGAGGCGTTGCGCAAGGCCGCCACCGCCACCGGCGGCCGGATGGTCGACGCCGGTCTCTCCTCGCTCTCCGACGCGTTCAAGGAGATCCGTGGGTGTCATTGACGGTCAGTGGTGGAGCCTGTGGTGGCCCTGGGTGGCCGTCTGGGCGGTGACGGCGGCGGCGTGCGCCGTGCTGGCGCGCCACGCCCTGCAGCGGATGGGCCGGCTGCGCCGCCGCCGGCGCGACGGCGGACGCACCGTCCAGGGCATGTGCTTCTTCCTGCACAAACCCCGGGTCATGGACCTCTACGAGTACGGCGGCTTCTCCGCCGCCCTGGAGGCGGAGGTCGCCGTCCGCACCAACGTCAACGCGGGGGTCGGACTGTTCACGCGGCTGTTCGGCGGCCTGTTCGGGGCGCACCGGGACGCCACCAGGGAACGCGTCACCGCCTACATCCAGCAGAGCACGCCCATCACCGTGATCCGGCTGCTGATGGACACCATGCGCAAGGAGGACGCCGTCGTCCACGCCGACCTCACCACCGGCGTCGTCACCCCGAACCGGGCGCTCGCCGACCGCCTGGCCGAACAGGGCGGCGAGGGCCGGGTACCGCTGACCGCCATCGGCGTGGCCACGGCGTTCGTCTCGGTCACCGGCCTGTTCACCGCGCGCCGCGCCGAGAACGGCGACATCGTGCTGCGCGCCCAGTACGGCGGCGGCGACCCCGCCGCCCAGGTGCGGATCACCTGCGAGGCGGCCGGGGTGCGCGAGGGCTTCCAGAACGCCGAGTACTTCACCGGCGAGTTCCAGGCCCGCTGCCTCGGCAAGGTGCCGACCTGGAACCGCGAACGCGGAGAACTGACGCTGAACCCGATCGCGATCTTCCTCTGAACGCTCCTGCGGCACGCTCTACGCGTTGAGCTCGGCCAGCACCCGCAGCGTGTCCGGGTCCGGTGCCACGACCAGCAGGTCCGTCACCGGGCCCTTGCGCCACGACTCCAGCCGCTCCGCGATCCGCTCCCGCGGGCCGACCAGCGAGATCTCGTCGGCGAACGCGTCCGGCACGGCCAGCACGGCCTCCTCCCGACGCCCCGCCAGGAACAGCTCCTGGATCCGCCGCGCCTCCTCCCCGTACCCCATGCGGCCCATCAGATCGGCGTGGAAGTTGCGGGTGGCGTGCCCCATGCCGCCGATGTAGAAGCCGAGCATCGCCTTGACGGGCAGCAGTCCCTCGCAGACGTCGTCACAGACCCTGGCCCGGACGAGGGGAGCGACGACGAACCCCTCCCGCAGCTCGCCCACCCCCGGCCCGTAGGCGTCCGGACGGCTCGGCGACCAGTACAACGGCAGCCACCCGTCGGCGATCCGCACGGTCTGCGCCACGTTCCTCGGCCCCTCGGCCCCGAGCAGCACCGGCAGACCGGCCCGGAGCGGGTGCGTGATGGACTTCAGCGGCCGCCCGAGCCCGGTGCCCTCCGGCCCCCGATAGGGGTGGGAGTGGAACCGCCCGTCGAGCTCCACCGGAGCCTCCCGCGCCAGCACCTGCCGTACGACGTCCACGTACTCCCGGGTCGCGGTCAGCGGCGACTTCGGGAACGGCCGCCCGTACCAGCCCTCCACGACCTGCGGGCCCGACAGACCGAGCCCCAGCATCATCCGCCCGCCCGAGAGATGGTCCAGGGTGAGCGCGTGCATGGCGGTCGTGGTGGGGGAGCGGGCCGCCATCTGCGCAACGGCCGTCCCCAGCCTGATCCTCGAGGTCCGCGCCGCGATCCAGGTCAGCGGCGTGAAGGCGTCCGACCCCCAGGACTCCGCCGTCCACACCGAGTCGTACCCCAGCCGCTCCGCCTCCCGCGCCAGCTCCACATGACCGGGGGCGGGGCCGCGGCCCCAGTAGCCGAGCGCGAGACCGAGCCGCATGCCTGCCTCCTGACGAACCGTCAGATACGGGGGCTGCGACTGTACGACAACGGCCCCCCGCCCGGAAGGGCGAGGGGCCGTTCGTGCCGCTGTCCGGCCGGGGCTCAGCCGCGCTGGATGCCGGAGGTGTCCCGCAGAACACCGCGACGGCCGTCCTGCGTCTGGGCGACCAGACCCTGGGCGCCCTGCTCGACCGCGAGGTACCAGGTGCCCGGCGCCAGCTCCGCGATCGGCATCGGCGCGCCGTCCTCCGCGTACAGCGGGCGCGGCACCGGCACCGCGAACCAGAACGGCGAGAAGTCCGGCGCCGGCGGCTGCGCGGCCGGACCGGGCTGACCGCCGAACTGCTGGCCCGGCTGCCCCGGCTGCGGCTGACCGCCGAAGGCCGCGGGCTGCTGCGCCCCCGGGTAGCCGTAACCGGCGGGCGGCTGGGCGCCGTAGGGCTGGGGCGCCGCCGGCTTCGGGGCCGGGATGAGACCGGCCTGGAGGGCGGGGACGAGGGGGGTGGCGATGGCGGCGGCGGCCATGATCAGGGTGGCGATCAGGGCGATGATCAGGCCGGTGCCGGCGTCCGGCCCGTTGGAGCTGTCGCCGACGTTGTCGTAGCCGCCCGCCGGGTCGAAGACGTTGCCGAGCGCGCTCCACGCGGCGAAGACCGTGAAGGCCGCACCGAACTGACGCAGGTCCAGCCCGACGATCTTGCGCTCCTGCGGCAGCACCCTGCTGACGACGACGAGCGCGGCGCCGATGATCCCCGCGAGGACGACACCCAGCAGAACCGGCCCGCTGCCCCACAGGCTCGGAAGGTCGATGTTGTCGGGCACGCCGTCGATCGAATAGAGGTCGAGAAACGACGCGATGAACAGCAACACCGCTGCTCCGATCACCACGCCGTCGCCTCGAGTGAGGGAGCGGATATTCACTTCAGGTCCTTCGTCAGTCGTCTCGTCATCGGTACGTCCGTTAGAGGCGTCGCTGTCACCATGCCGCCGTCGGGCCCCGGTGTGAAGCGCGGGGGTGGCCCCTGATCGTAGGGACGACACTATCGTCCGTGCGATCAGGCTGTCCGCCGGGATCAGCGTGCCGATCACTACCCGCGCAGGAAACTCACGATTCCCTCAGAGATCCCCTGCGCCGCCTTCTGCCGCCAGGCGCCGCTGGTCAGCAGTGCCGCGTCCTTGGTATCGCGCATGTTGCCGCACTCGATGAACACCTTGGGAACCGTTGACAGATTGAGACCGCCCAGGTCCTCACGCGTGACGAGACCGGTGCCGTCGCCGATGTAGTTGGACGGTGAACTGCCCGTGCTGCGGGCGAAGTCGTCCGCGATCAGCTTCCCGAGGTCCTTCGACGGGGCGACGATCGCCCGGGTGTCGGCGGCGCCCGCGTGCACCGCGCCCGGCAGGATCACATGGAAGCCCCGGTTGCCCTGCGCCGATCCGTCGGCGTGGATCGACACCACCGCGTCGGCGTGCGCAGCGTTCCCGATCCGGGCCCGCTCGTCGACACACGGGCCGAACGCCCGGTCCGCGTCCTGCGTCAGCTTCACCGTCGCCCCCTGCCGTTGCAGCAGCGTGCGCAGCCGGTGTGCCACGTCGAGCGTGAACTGCGCCTCGCTGTAACCGGCGTTGGTGGCCGTCCCCGTCGTGTCGCACTCCTTGCGGTGGGTGCCGATGTCCACCTTGCGGTTGATCTCGGCGGTGTGCTGGGAGTTGGTGAGGTTGTGGCCGGGGTCGACGACGACGACCTTGCCCGCGAGGGGAGCGGCGTCCTGGCTCGGGGAGGCGGAGAGGGTGCCGGGCTTGTGGTCGGCGCCGGCGCCGGTGCCGGAAGAGGAGCCGATGACGCCGGTCGGGTCCCCCGCCGCCCCGGCCGCTCCGCCGTTCCCCCCGTTGCCGGCCCCGCCCAGCGCCTCGTACGCCACCCACCCCAGCAGCGCCCCGGGCACGAGCGCGGCCAGCGCCACGGTCAGCGGGCGGCGCAGCGGCGAGCGCCGGGCCTGCGGGGAGCCGTAGGGGTCGTACGGCTCGGACGGGCCGAAGGGGTCGGGGTGCTGGCCGGAGTAAGACACGCTGCCACCCTAACGGGCACCTGAGCCGAGGCTCGGGAGACGGCGGCCGGGGGACGCCGTGGGCGCCGCCCTCGCGCCCGCCCCCCCGCGGGTCGCGGCCCTCCCGTCCGGTCGTCGCGCTATCCCGTCACCTTCGCCGACTTGTACTCCGTGCCCTGCGGCGCCAGGCAGACGAACCAGTTGTACGGGGAGTCCTCGGTCGTCCGGATGGTGAGTTCGTCGCTGTTGACGTCGGCGTCCGCGGGGACCTTGCGGACCTCGGTCGTCGTGCCGTCCTTCCAGGTGCAGGTCACCTGCTGGACGGTCTTGGCCACATAACCGAGCACCAGACGGTCGGGCCCTCCGGCGGTCGGGGTGAGCGGGAAGGCGACGGTGTCGACGTCCTCGCCCGTCATGGTGTCACCCTCGGTGGTCAGCCCCTGCAGGGTCACGTTCCCCCAGCCGGTGCTGTCCTCCCCGATGCCGCGGTGCACGAAGTAGGCGCTCTTGCCGACCAGCTCGGCGGGGGTGTTCACACCCGCGGGGGCCTCGCCGTACTCCGCCATCGCGTCCATCAGGGACCGGGCGTCCCGGGCGTCCAACGGCGCCGGCCAGACGTCGAGGACGACCCGCCACTCCTTGCCCCCGTCGGTGCCGGTCGCCAGGGTGATCCTGCTGCTCGGCTGGAACGGCGTGGGGGTTTCGGTGAGGGCCGGCTGTGTCGCCAGGGGTGCCGCCCGGTCACCGTCCCCCGGCAGCCCCGTCACCGCCAGTGCCCCCGTCGAGCCCGCGACCACCACGACCACCGCCGCCGCCACCGCCCAGCGGCGGGCCTTGCGGCGCCGGCCGCCGCGGATCAGCGCCTGGGTGGGGGCTATACCGATCTCCACTTCGTCCGCCGCGTCCGCCAGCAGGAGGGCGATGTCGTGCTGTGTCATGTCGTGGTTCGTCTCCCGGTCCGCGCTCATCACTTCCGCCCTCCGTGCGTCACCATGTCCGCCAGTTCCGGTATGGCGCGGAGTTTCGCGATCCCCTTGGCCGCGTTGCTCTTCACCGCACCGACCGAACAGCCCATCGCCTCGGCCGTCTGGGTCTCGGTCAGGTCCTCCCAGTACCGCAGGACCACCGCCTCCCGCTGCCGTGGCGGCAGCTCGGCCAGGGCCGTGAGCAGGGCATGGCGGTCGTCGGCCTGCGCGATGCGGTCGCCGGTGTCGGCGACCTCGTGGGCCAGGCCCGGGTCGTCGTGCCTCGGGGCGAGGAACTCGCGCAGCTTCCTGCGGTACCTGCGGGCATGCGCGTTGATCATCACGCGCCGTACGTACGCCTCCGGGTCGTCGGCCGAGGCGACCCGGCGCCAGGCCACATAGGCCTGTTCGAGTGTCGACTGGACCAGGTCCTCAGCGGCGTGCTGCTCCCCCGTGAGGAGAAACGCCGTGCGCATCAGCCGTGGCCAGCGGCCGACGACGAAGGCCTGGAACTCGGTGTCCCGGGCCTGCTTTCGATCCCCCATGTGCGCCTCCTTGATACACAAAGGAGGCCATGAGCGGCCCGGACCGTTGCCTCCGGCGGCACGGAAGATTCCGAGCGGGGCTTCGGCCGCCGTGCCGGCCGCCGGACGGGGCCGGTGTGTCAAGAGAAGTTAAAGAAATCATTAGTACGCCGAAGCATCGGAATAGTTGCCCGTGCATACAGGTTCGGCATCCATGTAATGCCGACCAGCCGCCCCGGAGGCCCCCACCCCATGACGCACACGACGACCGACCGGGCCACCCGCCGGACGAGCGGAGCCGTCGTCCCGGTGCTCGCCTTCGCGGGCATCGTGGTCGCGGTGATGCAGACCCTGCTCGTCCCGGTCATCAAGGACCTGCCGCAGCTGCTGGACACCGCGCCCGGCGACGCCACCTGGGTCCTGACCTCCACCCTGCTGTCGGGTGCCGTGGCCACGCCGATCATGGGCCGCCTCGGCGACCTGTACGGCAAGCGGCGCATGCTGGTCCTCAGCCTCGCCGTGATGGTCGTGGGCGCTCTGGTCAGCGCCCTCACCAGCGCCCTGATCCCGATGATCGTGGGCCGCACCCTGCAGGGCTTCGCGATGGGCGCGATACCGCTCGGCATCGGCCTGATGCGCGACATGCTGCCCCGCGAGAAGCTCGGCTCGGCGATGGCCCTGATGAGCTCCTCGATCGGCGTCGGCGGCGGCCTCGCACTGCCCGCCGCGGCCCTGGTCGCCCAGCACGCCGACTGGCACGCCCTCTTCTACGGCGCCGCCGGCCTCGGCGTGCTCGCCATCGCCCTGACGCTCCTCGTCGTCCCCGAGTCCCCGGCGCGCGCCGAGGGCACCTTCGACGTCCTGGGCGCGATCGGCCTCTCCGCCGGTCTCGTCCTCTTCCTGCTGCCGATCACCAAGGGAACCGACTGGGGCTGGACCTCCGGCACCACCCTCGGCCTGTTCGCCGCCTCCGCCCTGGTCCTCGCCCTGTGGGGCGTGATGGAGCTGCGCGTCGCGGCACCGCTGGTGGACCTGCGGACGACGGCCCGCCCCGCCGTCCTCTTCACCAACCTCGCCTCGATCATGGTCGGTGTCAGCTTCTACGTCGTCTCCCTGGTCCTGCCGCAGCTCCTCCAGCTGCCCACCGCCACCGGCTACGGCCTCGGCCAGTCCATGGTCGTCGCCGGTCTGCTCGTGGCCCCGCTCGGCCTGACGATGATGGTCACCGCGCCCGTCTACGCCCGCCTGTCCGCCAGGTACGGCCCCAAGGTCACCCTGATCCTCGGCATGCTGATCATCGCGATCGGCTACGGCGCCGGTCTCGGCCTGATGAGCGCCGCCTGGCAGAGCCTCGTCATCGCGGTGGTCCTCGGCGCGGGCATCGGCCTCGCCTACTCCTCCCTGCCCGCGCTGATCGTCGGCGCGGTCCCGGCCTCGGAGACCGGCGCCGCCAACGGCCTCAACACCCTGATGCGCTCCATCGGTACGTCCGTGTCGAGCGCCGTCATCGGCATGGTGCTGGCCAACACCGCGAACGACGTGGGCGGCGTCGCCGTCCCGACCATGCACGGCTTCCGCGTCTCCTTCCTGATCGCCACCGCCGCCGTCGCCGTGGGTCTGCTCTTCGCCCTCCTCCTGCCCCGTCAGCAGCGCCCGTCCGCCGGCCCGCAGCTGCGCGCCAGCAGCGAGGAGGACGCCAACCTGGAGCGCGCCGAGCAGGCCCTGCGCGGCTTCCGCGGCCGGGTCGTGGACGCGGAGGGCGCACCCGTCGCCCGTGCCAAGGTCACCCTGATCGACCCCCGGGGCCGCCAGGCGGGCGCCACCGTCTCCGCGGACGACGGCAGCTACAGCCTCGCCGTCCCCGCCCAGGGCGCCTACGTCCTCGCCGCCAGGGCCAGCGGCCACGGCCCGCTCGCCTCCGCCGCGACCCACGCGGGCGAAGAGGCTTCCGTGGAGCTGGACCTGGCGCTGCCGGGGGAGACGGTCACCGCCTGACCCGTCCGTGACACCGCGGTCCGCACCCCCCGTCGTTCCCCTGGCGGGGGGTGTGGTGCACCATGGGCCGCCGGCACGCACGTACTACCGAAGGGACCTCCATGCCCGCGGCACCCAAGCCCGAGATCCTGGCCGCGTTCGAGGCGGCGAAGGGCTTCATGCCCGTGGACGAGGGGCTCGCGCTGTACGCGGCCGCGGCGGAGGCCGGGCGGCTCGGGCTGCCGCTGCTGGAGGTCGGCACGTACTGCGGACGCTCCACGATCCTGCTCGCCGACGCGGCCCGCGAGGCGGGCGTCACCGCGCTCACCGTCGACCACCACCGGGGCAGCGAGGAACAGCAGCCGGGCTGGGACTACCACGACCCGGAGACCGTCGACCCCGAACTCGGCCTGATGGACACGCTGCCCACCTTCCGCCGGACGCTCCACCGGGCGGGCCTGGAGGAGCACGTCGTCGCTGTCGTCGGCCGCTCCCCGCAGATCGCGGCGATCTGGAGCTCGCCCCTCGGCCTCGTCTTCGTCGACGGCGGACACACCGACGAGCACGCCACCGCCGACTACGAGGGCTGGGCCCCGCACCTCGCGGAGGGTGGCCTCCTCGTCATCCACGACGTCTTCCCGGACCCCGTCGACGAGTTCACCGGCCAGGCCCCCTACCGCGTCTACCTGCGCGCCCTGGAGTCCGGCGCCTTCACGGAGGTCTCCGCCACGGGCTCGCTGCGGGTGCTGCGGCGCACCGGCGCGGGGATCTAGGACGCGGCACGGCTCTCGCGGCGGCGGTACACGACGACTCCGGTTGCCATAGCCATAGCCATAGCCATAGCCACCGCCGCAGCCAACGCCACCGCCCCCGCGCCCTGCGTCGGGCGGATGGCGGCCGTCAGAGCCAGCCCTGCCGGCGGGCCTCGCGCATCGCCTCCATCCGGTTGCGGGTACCGGTCTTGCCGATGGCCGAGGAGAGGTAGTTGCGGACCGTGGACTCGGACAGGTGCAGCTTCGCCGCGATGTCGGCCACCGTCGCGCCGTCCGCCGACGCCTTCAGCACATCGCACTCGCGGCCGGTCAGCGGATTCGGGCCGGCGCTGAGCGCCGCCGCCGCGAGCGCCGGGTCGACGACGGTCTCACCGGTCAGCACCCGGCGGATCGCCGCCGCCAGCTCCTCCACCGGACCGTCCTTGACCAGGAACCCGGCGGCCCCGGCCTCCATGGCCCGGCGCAGATAGCCGGGCCGGCCGAACGTCGTCAGGATCAGCACCCGACAGTCGGGCACCTCCTCGCGCAGTACGGCGGCGGCGTCCAGGCCGCTCATGCCCGGCAGTTCGATGTCGAGCAGCGCGACGTCCGGGCGGTGGAGCAGGGCCGCGTCCACGATCGCGTCCCCGGTGCTCGTCTGCGCGACGACCTCGATGTCCGGTTCCATCCCCAGCAGCAGGGCCAGTGCCCCGCGCATCATGCCCTGGTCCTCCGCCAGCAGGACCCTGATCGACTTGGCGGGGCGGTGGTCGCGGGGCATCTCGTTCACGGACCGGCCGCCGGGCGTCTCGTTCACGGCCCCAGCGTAGGCCCGGTGGCCACCGGCGGCACCGCTCCCGCACACCCCGCACGCCCGCCCGGAGCGGCGGCCCACTCCGCCCCGTGCGGCGCCCTCACCTCGTCGGACCGGGTCTCCACCGGGAGTTCCGCGGTGACCCTGAAACCGCCGCGCGGACCGGGGCCCGCCGTCAGGGAGCCGCCCGCCGCCGCGAGGCGCTCACGCAGGCCGGTGAGGCCGGTGCCGCCGCCGTCGGCGCCGCCCCCGCCGGCGCCCGTGCCGTTGTCCGTGACCGTGAGCCGGGCCCGTTCCTGAGTGCCCGTCACGGCTATCTCGCAGCGGGTGGCGCCGCTGTGCCGGACCACGTTGGTGACCGCCTCGCGCACCACCCAGCCCAGCAGGGCCGCCGTCTGCGGCTCCGCGGGAGCCCCCGACCGGCAGACGGACGGCTCGACACCGGCCGCCGTCAGGGCCGAGCGGGCCCGGTCCAGCTCCGTGGCCAGACTGCCCTCGCGGTAGCCGGTGACCGCCTCGCGTATCTCCGTCAGCGCCTGACGGCCCACCGACTCGATGTCCGCGATCTGGGCGAGCGCCGCGTCCGGCCGGCCGGGAGCCAGCCGACGGGCCGCCTCCGACTTCACCACGATCACGGAGAGGGTGTGCCCGAGCAGGTCGTGCAGATCGCGGGAGAACCGCAGCCGCTCCTTCTCCACCGCCTGCCGGGCCAGCTCCTCACGGGCCGCGCGCAGCTCCCGCACGGCCTCGGACAGGCTCAGGATCACGGCCGTCACGATCGTGGAGATCCAGGTGGCGTAGGCGGTGCCGAGGCCGCTCCAGCCGTTGTGGAGGTAGGAGACCGCGCCCGCCAGGACGGCCAGGACGATGCCCGCCAGACGTAGGTGCCGGCCGCGCAGGGCGGCGCCCGCGGCGAGGCCGAGCAGCGGGAAGAACAGCACCCAGCTGCCGCCGTACCCGAGGGCGAGGCCGCAGGTCACCACGGCCATGACCGCCAGCGCCACCCGGGTGGAGACCGCCTCGCGCTTCTCCTTCACGAACGCGCGGACGGCGACGTAGATGTAGCAGGAGTTGAAGGTGAGCACGCCCAGGCCGCCGAGCAGCGGGTTGGGCGTCTCACCCTGGAAGAGGTTGGAGAAGGCGCCCATGCCCAGCAGCAGCCAGGGCAGCAGGGAGACGGGGCTGGACGGCGGCCCCGGCGACTCGCTCTCCTTGTCCTCCCGGGCCGCCCGCACCCGCGCCCGCCAGGCCTCCCGGTGGCAGGCCGTCCCACGCCGCCACCGCGCCCCGCGCTTCTCCGGCCTCGTCATCTCTGCCGCCCCCGTTCCAGCGTTGTCCACGCTCTCGACGCTACGGCTCCGGGCGGGTGTCCGGCAGGCAGGGATGTCATCAACCCGGCAGTACAAATGTCACAGGCGCCCAGGAGCTGCCCACCGCACCCGACCCGTGCCCACCGCACCTGACCCGTGCCCACCGCACCTGACCCGTGCCCACCGCACCCGACCTGTGCCCACCGACTCCGTGCCGTGCCCCCCGACTCCGGGCCGTGCCACCGTACTTCGAGCTCCGCCCACCGGACCCGGGTGAGCCGCGCCGGCCGCCCCCAGCCGCGCCCGCTGCCCCAGCCGCGCCCTGTCGGTCGGCCCCCCGCCGTGCCCGGCCGGCCGGTTCCTCGCCCGCCGCCGGACCCGTGTCTGACACTCCGTCAGGAGCCTTCACAAGTGTCGAGCGCTCGGCTATACAGAGGGCGCCGGACTGGAACGCGTTCTAGATCGGCACCGCGACGACCTCGGTGCGTCCGACGGTGCGGACGGTCGCACCGAGGTCTTGACCGGCCCGTGCCGGGCCCAAGCCGTGACCAGGGAGCCCCATGCCCATCGACGCAGCCAAGGCGCTCGCCGCCGCCCCCCGCTCCGGTGAGATCTCCTGGACCCCGAAGGACGTCCAGCTCTACCACCTCGGCATCGGCGCCGGCGTCCCCGCGACCGATCCCGACGAGCTGCGCTACACCCTCGAGTCCCGGCTGCACGTCCTGCCGAGCTTCGCCACCGTCGCGGGCGCCGGTTCACCCGGTGTGATCAGCGGGCTGTCCATGCCCGGCGTCGACGTCGACCTCGCCCGCGTCCTGCACGGAGGACAGCGTCTGGAGATCCACCGCCCCCTCCCGGCCGAGGGCCGGGCGACCACCACTGGGCGCGTCGCCGCCGTCTACGACAAGGGCAAGGCCGCCGTCCTCGTCCTGCGCACCGAAGCGGCCGACGACGAGGGGCCGTTGTGGACCAACGACGCCCAGATCTTCGTACGCGGGGAAGGCGGCTGGGGTGGCGACCGGGGGCCCTCCACCCGGCTGGACCCACCCGTCGGCGAACCCGTCAGGGTGGTCGAGCGGGCGGTCCGGGAGGACCAGGCCCTCCTCTACCGTCTCTCCGGCGACTGGAACCCGCTGCACGCCGACCCGGAGTTCGCCAAGCTCGCCGGGTTCGAGCGGCCCATCCTGCACGGCCTGTGCACGTACGGGATCACCCTCAAAGCGGTCGTCGACACCCTGCTCGACGGCGATGTGACCCGGGTGCGGTCGTACGCCACCCGCTTCGCCGGGGTCATGTATCCCGGCGAGACCCTGCGCATCCGGATGTGGCGGGGCGAGGGCGAGGTGCGGGTGGCCGTGAGCGCGGCCGAGCGTGACGATGCGGCGGTCCTCGCCGACACCGTCGTACAGCACACCTGAGACCGTCCACCGTTGGTGAGGGGAGCCGCACCATGCGCGCAGCCGTACTGCACGAGATCGGCCAGGACAAGCTGGAGGTCCTCGACGACGTCGAGGCGGTGGGCTTCGGCCCCGGCAGGGTCAGGATCCGGATACGGGCCACCGGGCTGTGCCACTCCGACCTCTCCGCGATGGGCGGGGTGCTGCCGCAGCCCGCGCCGTTCGTGCCCGGACACGAGGGCGCGGGCGAGATCCTGGAGGTGGGGGAGGGCGTCACCCGGGTGAAGCCCGGCGACCGGGTCGTGGTCTGCTGGCTGCCCGCCTGCGGCGCGTGTCCCGCCTGCAAACGGGGCCAGACCGAGCTGTGCCTGGCCGGGTTCGTGAACGCCGGTACGCCCAACTTCCGCCGCGCGGGCGGTGACGTGTTCGGCTTCGCCGGGACCGGCACCTTCGCCGAGGAGGTCGTCGTCGACGCCGGCTGCGCCGTCCCGATCCCCGACGACGTGCCGTTCGACATCGCCGCCCTCATCGGGTGCGGGGTGACGACGGGCCTCGGTGCCGCGCTCAACACGGCGGACGTGGAGGCCGGTTCGTCCGTCGCCGTGATCGGCTGCGGCGGGGTCGGCATCTCCGCGATCCAGGGCGCGCGGCTCAAGGGAGCCGCCGAGATCGTCGCCGTCGACCCCGTCGCGTCGCGCCGTGAGGCCGCGCTCAGGTTCGGTGCCACGAAGGCGGTCTCGCCGGAGGAACTGCCCGGAGCGAAGCAACTGGTCACCGGCGGCGAGGGGTTCGACTACGTCTTCGAGGTCGTCGGCCGCTCCGCCACCGCCCGCACGGCCTACGAGAACACCCGGCGCGGCGGCACCCTCGTCGTCGTCGGGGCGGGCGCCATGGACGACTTCCTCCAGCTCAACATGTTCGAGTTGTTCTTCGACGAGAAGCGGATCCTGCCCTCGATGTACGGCGGCGGAGACGTCCTGCGCGCCTACGAGCGGACGATCGCCCTGTGGCGGGCCGGCCGGATCGATCTCGCCGGACTGATCACGCACCGGCTCCCGCTCGCCGAGATCAACGAGGCGCTGGACCAGATGCGCACGGGCACGGCTCTGCGTACCTGCATAGAGATCTGAGACGACTTGACAGCGGTCTGAGACGACCCGACAGCGGTCTGAGACGACCCGACAGAGATCTGACATCCGACAGAGACCCGAGATCCAAGGGGATTTGGGGGTCCAAGGGGATCCAAGAAGATCCAAGAGGATCCAAGAGGATCCGAGGAGATCCGGGGAGGCCTGTATGGCACTGCCACTTGAGGGGCTGGCCGCGATCGTCACCGGTGCCGGGCGCGGGCTGGGGCGGGCCGAGGCGCTGGAGCTGGCCCGGCTGGGCGCGGCCGTCGTCGTCAACGACTACGGGCGCCCGGGACGGGACGGCTCGGGCGAGGTGTCGGCAGCTCCCGCGGAGGAGGTCGCGGCGGAGATACGGGCCGCGGGCGGTACCGCGCTCGTCCACACCGGGGACGTGTCCGACTTCCAGCAGGCCCGGGAGCTCGTCGAGTCGGCGATCGGGGAGTTCGGCAAGCTGGACGTCGTCGTCAACAACGCGGGCATCCTGCGCGACCGCATGGTCTTCTCCATGGCGGAGGAGGAGTGGGACTCGGTGATCCGGGTCCACCTCAAGGGACACTTCAACACCACCCGCTTCGCCGCCGCGCACTGGCGGGAACGGTCCAAGGCGGCGGGCGCTCCGGTGTACGGGCGGATCGTGAACACCGCGTCGGAGGCGTTCCTCGCGGGCTCGGCGGGACAGCCCAACTACGCGGCGGCGAAGGGCGGGATCGTCGGCCTCACGACCTCCACGGCCCTCGCGCTCGGCAAGTACGGGGTGACCGCCAACGCGATCTGCCCGCGCGCCCGCACCCGGATGACGGCGGACGTCTTCGCCGGTTTCGAGCAGCCCGCCGAGGGGCTCGACCCGCTCGCCCCCGAGCATGTCGCGCCGCTCGTCGGGTACTTGGCGTCACCGGCCGCCGCGCGG
Organism: Streptomyces sp. NPDC000345; assembly: GCF_042898825.1. Lineage (NCBI taxonomy): Bacteria > Bacillati > Actinomycetota > Actinomycetes > Kitasatosporales > Streptomycetaceae > Streptomyces > Streptomyces sp. NPDC000345. The sequence continues at coordinate 110,661 of NZ_JBIAZE010000005.1, read as the reverse complement.
ATCAACGGGCAGCTGCTCGTGGTGCACGGCGGGATGGTCGCCGTCGTCGAACGGCCGCGGGTGCAGGCGAAGTTCGACAGCAAGCAGGAGGCCTTCAGCTACGAGGAACTGGACGCCGTCCTCGGCCCGCACTACGCGGACCGGCCGGCCGGGGAGACGTTCGCGGCGGCGGAGGTGCTGGGGCTGCGGCGGGGATAGTCCGTAGCGGCTGAGCGCGCGCGGATGAAGGGGCGCGCGGCGAAGGTGCGCAGCGGGCCAAGGGGCGCGCGGGCGAAGGGGCGCAGGCGGGCGGAGGTATGCAGGGGGGAGGCGCGCGGGCAGAGGGGCACAGGCGAAGGGGCACAGGCGAAGGGGCGCAGGCGAAGGGGCGCCTTCCGACCGTAGACGGGAGGCGCCCCTTCGGCGTACTGTCAGGCAGCCGCTTCGGCCTGTTCCTCGGCCGGCTTGCGGTGTCGGCCGCGCGGGGCCGAGTCGCCGTCGTGGGACGAGACCGGGCCCCTGTGCCGGCCGTGACCGGCCGGCTCCTGGGCGTCGGCGGACAGCGGCTTCCTGGTGCTTGCGTCGCTCATCGGTTGAGTTCACCCCGTCAACATGATCTTTTTCAGCCGGGTGAGTTTATCCGCCACACCACGGGGCGAATCCAGACGGGCACGCCAACCGCTGCTACTTCGTTACAAGTCGGCCCAGCGGAGCCTCTTGCAGAGGGACCGGGCGATGCGCCGGCGGGGCGGCGGCCGGATCGCGGGATGACCCGGACGCCGGCTCCCCGAACTCCGCCGGGCCCTGGTCCGAGTGCCGGCCCGGGCCCCTGTCCAGGTCCCCGTCCGGGTCCGAGGCCGGGGCGGGCGGCGGCGCCGTCAGCCGGGCCACCGCGCAGGGTTCCGTCCTCGTGGCGTACGGCAGCCGGAGCACGCCGTCCTCCGTCCACAGGCCGGTGCCGGCCAACCAGCCCTCGGGGGCCGCGAACTGATGGAGATGCCGGTCCGCGGGGCGCCAGACACCGACCCAGCTGCCGAAGGGGCTGTCGATCCGCAGCGCCACCGCGCAACGCTCCGGCAGCAGCATCTGGCCGGGCTGGACGGCGAACGGCGTGAGGGTACGGCCGGGCAGGCGCAGGGACTCCGGGAAGCGGACCGGCAGGGTGCTGCCCAGCACACCCCACCCCAGCCGGGGCTCGCCGGGGGAGGGGGCGTCCGAGCCGATCAGCAGCAGGCCGCTGTCGGGGTCGGCGAGCAGGAGGCGGTCGTCGCTGTGGGCGGCGATCTGCAGCAGCGGGGAGACCTCGCCGCCGCGCTCCAGGTCCACCACGACCGTCTTGGTCCGCCCGCCGATCTCACGGTCCAGGGCGAGCATCCGGCCCGTACGGTCCAGCCATACGCCGCCCGAGCAGCGGCCCGGGATCTCGGCGAGGTGCTCGGGCCCGAAGGCGCCGCCGGCCACCAGCCACACGGCGGTGGTGTACCGGCCCACGGCGAGGGCGTACGCGCGGGCGCCGCAAGGGGCCGGGGGGAGCAGATGCAGACGGGTGGCCTCGTCCGGGCACTCCACGGCGCCCAGGGGGTGTTCCCCGGTGCCGGGGTCGGTGGGGTAGAGGAGGGAGAAGGTGTGCAGGTCCTGGACGGGCCGCCGGACCAGGACCCGGCCGTCGGCCAGCGGCTGCACCTCCGTGCCGGGCTCTTCCGGCTGGTTGGCGGGGAGCGGTACGGCGTAGGGCTCGGGGCCGTCGAGCGTCCAGCGCTCCGGGAACCAGGTGTCGGGGTGGGGGCCTCGGGCGAGGCGGGCGGCGTAGGCGCCGTCCGCGGTGATCACACAGGGGGCGGGCGGTGTGTGGTCCTCGTCGCCGTCCGCCTCGTCCGTCCCGTCCGCCCTGTCCTTCGCGGCGGGTCCGATCGCACAGACCGTCATGGTTCGGTCACCTCCGGTGACGAAGCTAGTTTTCGCATGCGCGGCTGGGGGAGCGGGGAGCGGGCGCTTCCCTCGTAAGAGTGGTGCAGAAGCGATTCGCCTGAGGTCGGTCGGACGGCTGTGCATCCCGGGCCTCCGCCTGGCCAGGCGCCGACCCCCGGCGGCCCTGGCCCGGCTGCCTCGTCGGGCGTTGCCCCCCGGCCCGCGTGCGGGGTGTCGCCGTCCCGGCCCGCCGGCCTCGCCTGGCGCCGGCCGCCCTGGCTCGGCTGTCTCGTCTGGCGTTGCCCCCGGCTCGCGTGCGGGGTGTCGCCCTCCCGGCCTGCCCGCCTCGCCTGGCGCCGCCTGTCCGCCCGCCTCGCCCGGCGTCGGCCCCCGGCCGTCTGCCTCGTCTGGCGGCGCCCCGGTCCGCGCATCGGGTGTCGGTTGTCCCGGCCCACACCCTTCGCCGGGTGGGCCCCCGGGCCCGCCCCGCCTTGCCAGGCGTCGGTCGCCCTGGCCCGCCCACCTGACCGGCGTCCTCTGGCCCCCACCTCGCGGGGCGTCGGCCGCTCCGGCCCATGCGCCTCGCCGGGCGCCGGCCGCGATGGCCCGCCTGCGCTGGCCACCCGCTCGCTCAGGCGGAACTCCCCGCCCCAGTCCGGGAGGCGGCGGGGCCGAAGAGCGGGAGACGGTCTGGGCGGGCCACGGCGGTCCTGGGCCGGCAGTACGGCTCGGTGCGCGCCAGGGGATCGCCCCGGCCGTCGGCGGGGCGGGGTCGGCAGGACCTCGACCGGCGGGTCCCGTTTGCAGGACCGAGGTCGGCAGGGCAACCGAGGTCCCCGCCAACCGGTGAACCGTGGCCATGCCGCCGGGCCTCGGCCGCGGTCCTGCCACCGTGACCGCTCGCCCTCGGCCCTGGCGCCGCGACGCCTCGCCCTCGGCCATGCCGCCGGGCCTGTCGGTCGCGGTCGTGCCGCGGGCCCCGTCGGCCGCGGTCCTGGCGCCGGCACGCCTCGCCCTCGGCCCTGGCACCGGGATCGCTCGCCCTCGGTCCTCCCGACTGCGGTCGGCTGCCACCGGCGCCGGCCGGTGGAGGTCGTGCTGCCGGGACCACTCGCCCTCGGTCCTGCCGCCCTAGGTCCTCCCGACTGCGGTCGGCCGCCTCCGGGACCGGCCGGTGGAGGTCGTGCTGCCGGGACCGCTCGCCCTCGGTCCCGCCGACCGGGGTCATGCAGGCTGCGGTCCTGCCGCCACCGGCGCTGGCCGGTGGAGGTCGTGCCGCCGGGACCGACCGACCTCGACCCTGCCGGCTTCCGTCCTGCAACCGGGACCCGCCGGCCGAGGACCAGCCGCCGGGATCGGCAGGGCAGTGGGTCACCGAGCCCGGCGATCCGGCCGGCGAACTCGGCCCGGCGTGGCGGGCGGCGGCGGGCGGCTTGCCGGGTGCGGTGGGGACGGGCGGCTTGCCCGGCGGCAGTATCGGACCGGGAGACGTTTGTCCCTCCCCCCTTCCCCGGGCCGGCGGCCCCACCCGCACCGGTACTGCCGCGTGAAACGGCCAGGTAGCCTTGGCCCGTGCCCCGTCTGTCTGAAGTCATCGCCGCGCTGGAGAACCTGTGGCCCGCCGAGCGGGCCGAGTCCTGGGACGCGGTCGGAACCGTCGTGGGGGAGCCCGGTCAGGACGTCTCCCGGGTGCTGTTCGCCGTCGACCCGGTTCAGGACGTAGTAGAGGAAGCCGTGAAGCTGGGCGCCGACCTGCTCGTCACCCACCATCCGCTCTACCTCCGGGGGACCACCACCGTCGCGGCCTCCACCTTCAAGGGGCGGGTCGTGCACACCCTCATCAAGAACGACATCGCCCTGCACGTCGCCCACACCAACGCCGACACCGCCGACCCCGGGGTGAGCGACGCCCTGGCCGGCGCCCTCGACCTGCGCGTCGTACGGCCTCTCGTACCCGACTCCACCGACGGCGAAGGGCGGCGCGGCCTCGGCAGGATCTGCGAGCTGGACCACCCGCTCACGGTCCGCGAGTTCGCCGCCCGTGCCGCCGAGCGCCTGCCCGCCACCGCCCAGGGCATCCGGGTGGCGGGAGACCCAGAGGCCCTCGTACGGACCGTCGCGGTCAGCGGCGGGTCCGGGGACAGCCTCTTCGAGTACGTCCGTGCCGCCGGCGTCGACGCCTTCCTCACCGCGGACCTGCGCCACCACCCGGCGTCCGAGGCCCGCGCCGAGAGTCCTCTCGCGCTGCTCGACGCGGCGCACTGGGCCACCGAATGGCCCTGGTGCGAGCTGGCCGCAACCCAGCTCGACGAGATCTCCGAGCGGAAGGGATGGGGCCTCAGGGTCCATGTCTCCCGTACGGTCACCGACCCCTGGACCGCCCACGCGGCGTCCAGCCCCACCTCTAGCGCAATGGGAGCCCCCAACTGAACGCCGCGCCCGCCGACCAGATCCGCCTTCTCGACGTCCAGGACCTCGATGTCCGCCTGCAGCAGCTCGCGCACCGGCGGAGGTCGCTGCCCGAGCACGCCGAGATCGAGTCGCTGACCAAGGATCTGACGCAACTGCGCGACCTGCTCGTTGCCGCGCAGACCGAGGAGAGCGACACCGCCCGCGAGCAGACCAAGGCCGAGCAGGACGTGGACCAGGTGCGCCAGCGTGCCGCCCGCGACCAGCAGCGCCTCGACTCCGGCGCGGTCACCTCCCCCAAGGACCTGGAGAACCTCCAGAAGGAGATCGTCTCCCTCGCCAAGCGCCAGGGCGACCTCGAGGACGTCGTCCTGGAGGTCATGGAGCGCCGGGAGGCCGCGCAGGAGCGCGTCGCCGAGCTGACCGAGCGGGTCGGCGCCGTCCAGGGGAAGATCGACGACGCGACCGCCCGCCGGGACGCCGCCGTCGAGGAGATCGACGGCGAGGCCGCCACGGTCACCAAGGAGCGCGAGGTCGTCGCCGGGTCCGTCCCCGCCGACCTGCTGAAGCTGTACGACAAGCTGCGTCAGCAGCAGGGCGGCATCGGCGCGGCCAAGCTGTACGCGCGCACCTGCCAGGGCTGCCGCCAGGAGCTCGCCATCACCGAGCTCAGCGAGATCCGGTCGGCCGCGCCCGACACGGTCGTCCGGTGCGAGAACTGCCGCCGGATCCTGGTGCGCACGTCCGAATCCGGTCTGTAAGGGGTCTGCGGGGTGCGGGAGTTCATCGTCGAGGCCGACGGAGGGTCGCGGGGCAACCCCGGGCCCGCGGGCTACGGCAGCGTGGTGATCGACGCGGCGACGGGGGAGACGCTCGCCGAGCGCGCCGAGTACATCGGGGTCGCCACCAACAACGTGGCCGAGTACCGGGGACTGCTGGCCGGCCTGCGCGCCGCCCACGAACTCGACCCGTCGGCCGCGGTGCGCGTCCGCATGGACTCCAAACTCGTCGTCGAGCAGATGTCGGGCCGCTGGAAGATCAAGCACCCCGACATGAAGCCGCTGGCCGCGGAGGCCGCCCGGGTCCTCCCGCACGGGCAGGTCACCTACGAGTGGATCCCGCGCGAGCAGAACAAGCACGCCGACCGCCTGGCCAACGAGGCGATGGACGCGGGCCGGCGCGGTGAGCAGTGGGACCCGGCCGCCTCCCGCGCCGCGCTCGCCGCCGCCCCGGCGGCCCCGGCCGTCCCCGAGCCGTCCGGCCCGCCCGGCGACGCGGCGGCGGGCGCGGCGAAGGCCCGGCAGGCGCTGGCCCGGAGCCGCCCGGCGGCCGACTCCGCCCCCGCCACCAGGCCCGCCGCCGGCCCCGCCGCCGGGCCCGCCCTGGGGACGACGACCGGATCGACGGCTGCGACCACCCCCGGAACGACGGCCGCCGACCGCGACCTCCGTGCCGCCCGTACCGTCGCCACCCCGTCCCCTTCCACGGCCAGCACCCTCCCGGAAGCCGCAGACGCCGCAGACGCCGCAGACGCCGCGGAAGCCGCAGACGTCGCGGAAGCCGCCGGAAACGCAGCGGCCGCGACCACCGCGCCCACCACGGCCACCACAGCCACGACGGCCACGACGGCCACGACGAAACCCTCCGTCGGATGGGGTGCCGCTCCCGACCTCGGTGCTCCCGCCACCTTCGTCCTGCTCCGGCACGGCGAGACGCCCCTCACCCCGCAGAAGCGGTTCTCCGGGAGCGGCGGCACCGATCCCTCGCTCTCCGACGTCGGCCGGGAGCAGGCCGAGCGGGTCGCGGCCGCGCTCGCCCGGCGCGGGACGATCCAGCACATCCTCGCCTCCCCGCTCGCCCGGACCCGCGAGACCGCCGGCGCCGTCGCCGCCCGCCTCGGTCTGGAGGTCACCATCGAGGAGGGGCTGATCGAGACCGACTTCGGCGCCTGGGAGGGGCTCACCTTCGGCGAGGTCCGGGAGCGTCACCCCGACGACCTGAACAGGTGGCTCGCCGACCCGGAGGCCGAACCCACCGGCGGTGGCGAGAGCTTCGCGGCCACCGCCGCCCGCATCGCCGCCACCCGCGACAAACTGGTCGCGGCGTACGCGGGCCGCACGGTCCTGCTGGTCACCCATGTGACCCCGATCAAGACGTTCGTACGGCTCGCCCTGGGCGCCCCGCCCGAGTCACTGTTCCGCATGGAACTCTCGGCGGCCTCGCTCTCGGCGGTGGCGTACTACGCCGACGGCAACGCCAGCGTCCGGCTCTTCAACGACACGTCCCATCTGAGACCTTGAGACCTTGAGGCCATGACGCCCGAGGCCCCGAGATCATGAAGCCCCGAGAATGAAGCCCCGAGGTCATGAAGCCTTGAGGTCATGAAGCCTTGAGGTCATGAGGCCGTGAGGTACGAGGCGGCGCGCGCCAGGCCCTCGATCCGGCCCCAGTCCCGCGCCGCCACCGCCTCCGCCGGGACCATCCAACTGCCGCCCACGCAACCGACGTTGGGCAGGGCCAGAAACTCCGCAGCGCTGTCCGGGCCGATCCCGCCGGTCGGGCAGAAACGGGCCTGCGGGAGCGGTCCGGCGAGCGACCGCAGATACGCCGTACCCCCCGCCGCCTGCGCGGGGAAGAACTTCATCTCCCGCACCCCCCGTTCGAGCAGCGCCACCACCTCCGAAGTGGTCGACACCCCGGGCAGGAACGGCATCCCGGACGCCCGCATCGCCGTCAGCAGGACGTCCGTCCAGCCGGGGCTCACCAGGAACCGCGCCCCCGCCGCCGCGCACGCCGCCACCTGGTCCGGCGCGATCACCGTCCCGGCCCCGACCACCGCCTCCGGCACCGCCCGGGAGATCTCCCGGATCGCGTCGAGCGCCGCCGGCGTACGCAGCGTCACCTCGATCCCCGGCAGCCCGCCCGCCACCAGGGCCCGCGCCACCGGTACGGCGTCGGCGGCGTCCTCGACGACCAGCACGGGCACGACGGGGGCCAGATCCATTACCGAGGCAGCCGGGAGGAAGGGCGGCGGTGAGGTCATGCGCCTCATCGTCCCCGTGCCGTGCGCACCGCGCAAAGGTCATTGCGCATGCTGCAACGGCCGGTGGTGTCCGGCGGTCAGTGCACCTCGTCCACCAGCACATCCAGCGTCCACGGCGTCCCCGCCCGCGCCGGCTCCCGCACTTCCACCACGTACCCGAGCCCGCGCAGCGCCTCCACCAGCTCCGCCGGGCCCTGCGGCGCGATCCCCGCCGCCAGCAGGTTCCGTACGATCCGCCCCTTCGTCGCCTTGTTGAAGTGGCTGACGACCTTCCGGGTCGGTGCGTGCAGCACCCGCACGGTCGCCGTCCGCCCGGCCACCTCGCCCTTCGGCTTCCACGCCGCCGCGTACGCCGCCGACCGCAGGTCGAGCACGAGCCCGTCCCCGGCCGCCTCGGGCAGCACGGCCGCCATCGGCGTCCGCCAGTACGCCCCCAGCGCCCCGAGCCCGGGCAGCCTCACCCCCATCGAGCAGCGGTACGAGGGGATCCGGTCCGTGACCCGGACGGCGCCCCACAGCCCCGAGAACACCAGCAGCGACCGCGCCGCGCGCCTCTTCGCGGCCGCGTCCAGGGAGGCCAGGTCGAGGGCGTCGTACAGGACACCCGTGTAGATCTCCCCGGCCGGACGCGCGCCCGCCGTCCGCAGCTCCGCGTTCTTGGCCACCTCGCCGCGCAGGCCCTCGCTCAGCCCGAGCACCTCGCGTGCCTTGTCCTCGTCGCCCGCGCACAGCTCGACCAGCTCGCCGAGCACGGCCTCCCGGGCGGCGGTCAGACCCGGCAGCGCCAGCGCCTCCAGCTTCAACGGCGCGCCACGACCGGACGAGGCCTTCCCCTCGGAGGGCGGCAGCAGGACAAGCACGGGATCTCCTTCTGTAGAGCTCTGCGACAGCGTACGGCGTACCGCTGCGGCCCCCGCGACGCTCCAGCCCGCGCGCACCCTGCCCACGAACTGCCCGCGACCTGTCCGCGAACTGCGCGTGCCCCGCGCTCACGGCGCCGGCGGCGCGCCCCGGTCCCGCGTGAGGGCCCGTACGAGGCCGGCGGCGTCGTCGGCGTGCAGGCGCACGACCCGGACCTCCCGGCGGCGCCCCAGGAAGGTGAGGTGGGGGACCGGCGCCCTCAGTTCGAGCGTGACCGAGGTCCGCGAGCCGACCGGAAGGTCCAGCTCGCCGCCGGCACGCACGTGCGTGGTGCGCCGCTCCTGCCGTACCGCCGCGATCCCGTCCAGCGGGACGCGCAGATCCACGTGGGCCGCGTGACGGACGCGCAGCACGTCGTCGTACAGGACATGCGGACGGACCGTCCAGGAGGCGTACAGGCCGGACACCAGGACGACCGTGTACAGGTCGAGGACGAGCACACCCCGGTGCACGGCGGGCCAGTCGCGCAGCAGCACGGACATCGTGAGCGTCTCGACCAGGCACACGAACACGAACCCGGCCATGACCGCGCCCTGCCCCCGCGCGTACCCGAACGCCCGCCCGTCACCCACCCCGTGGCGCCGCCGGGCCGCCCACAGCGGCAGGCTCACCAGGAGCCGCGCCTCATGCCCGACGAGGGCACGGACCGTCCTCACGTCCCCGCCGTGAGGATCCGCAGCGCCCGGCGGACCGCCTCCGCCTGCGCGGGGGCGAAGTCGGCGTACAGGGCGCGCAGGAAGCTGTTGTCCTGGTCGACGGCGACGGCCTGCGGGAGCAGCTCGCGCGGCGTGCACTCGGCGAGCCGGCGGGCGGCCCTCTCCACCCGGGGGTCGTCGGGGCGGGCATCGGCGAGCGCGTCCAGCAGCGCGTACGCCTCGTCGGCACGGGCCATCGCCTCCGGCGACCCCACGACCTCGCCGACCGCCGCCAGCAGGCGCTCCCGAACCTCCGGCGCCGCGGCCGTCTCGATGAGGGCGAGCACCTCGCGGTCCCGGGCGGCCATGGGGGAGTCGGACAGCCCGGCCGCCGCGCGCGCGAACAGCGCGGCCAGCTCGGGGGAGACCGGACCCTCGGCGGGCAGTTCCTCGGCCTCCAGCAACGCCCGCAGCCGGGCCCGCCGCTCCCGGATCGCGGTCTCCTGCCGGGCCAGGTCCTCGTCGAGCTCGGTGAGCACCTCGACGAGGTCCTTGCCCGCGTCGTCGGCGAGGACGTCCCTGGCCTCCGCCAGCCCGAGGCCCAGCTCGGTCAGCCGCCGGATCCGGGCGAGCGTGACGGCATGGCGCAGGGTGTAGTCCCGGTAGCCGTTCGCACGCCGCTCGGGCTCGGGCAGCAGCCCCAGGTGGTGGTAGTGCCGGACGGTCCGCGTGGTGACGCCGACGGCCTCGGCGAGTTCTCCGATCCGCATGCGACCAGTAGAGAGGTTGACGTCGCGGCAGGGTCAAGCGGGCACCGTGCGACGGCGTGGCCATGGTGCCGGCGGTCACCTCCCCCAGGCCCAGAGCCGACCGCGAAGTCAAACGCCGCTGTCACGCCCGAGCCGGCATTCCGCTCCACCTGCTCGTCGACCGTGAGACCTCCGAGATCACGCTCCTCAGCGAGCCGGGGCAGGACGACTACCACATCCGCTGTACCGTCGCCCTCGGCAAGTCGCTCGCCCTCCCCGAGCCCTTCGCCTTCGACCTGGACACCTCGGACTTTCTCTGACCCATCCCGTGTTGCACCCTGACGAGGGGAAGGGGTGCGGCATGGAACAGGCACGGTGGACGAGGGCCAGACTCGGCCGTTGCGGCCCGCCTCTCGACCTCCTGACCGCCCGCTTCGACAAGCACGTCTACGCCCCGCACGCCCACGACGAGTTCACGGTCGGCGTCTGCGTGGGCGGCTCCGAGATCATCGACTACCGGGGCGGTCACATCCGTACCGGCCCCGGCTCGATCGTCGTCCTCGCCCCCGGCGAGATGCACACCGGCGGCCCCGGCAACGCGACCGACGGCTACGCCTACCGCGCCCTGTACGCCGGCCCCGCCCTCCTCACCGAGGGCACCCTCGGCGGCGCACCCCACTTCCGTGAACCGCTGATCGACGACCCGGAACTCGCCGCCGCCTTCCGCGCCGCCCACACCGACCTCAGCGCCTGCCCCGACCCCCTGGAGACCGAGTCCCGCCTGCCCTGGCTGCTCACGGCCCTGGCCCGCCGCCACTCGACGGCCCGTCCGGCCGCCGACACCGTCCCCGGCGCCCACCGCATAGCGCTGGCGGTCCGCGACCGCCTCGCCGACGAACTGCTCGCACCCCCGTCCCTGGCCGACCTGGCGGCCGACCTGGACCTGTCCCGCTACCAGCTCCTGCGGGCCTTCCGCACGACGATGGGCGTACCGCCGTACGCCTGGCTGGCACAGCACCGGGTGCACCGCGCCCGGGCCCTCCTGGACGCCGGACTGCGCCCGGCCGAGGTGGCCCCGCTGGTCGGCTTCGCGGACCAGGCGCACCTCACGCGCTGGTTCCGCCGCGTCCTGGGCGTGACCCCGGCGGCGTACCGCAACAGCGTTCAAGACACCCGGCGGTGAGGCGGCCGACAGTGGCCCCATGACTGCGCGCGGCTGGTTCCTGTTCTCCCTGATGGGAGTGGTCTGGGGCATTCCCTACCTGCTGATCAAGGTGGCGGTGGAGGACCTCTCCCCGGCGACGGTGGTGTTCACGCGCTGTGCGCTGGGCGCGCTGCTCCTGCTGCCCTTCGCCGTACGGCAGGGCGGTCTGGTGCGGACCGTCCGGGCCCACTGGGCGCCGATGCTGGCCTTCGCGTGCATCGAGATCATGGGGCCGTGGTTCACCCTGACGGACGCGGAACGCCACCTGTCGAGCTCCACGGCGGGCCTGCTGATCGCGGGCGTGCCGATCGTGGGCGTCCTCGCCGCCCGGGCCGTCGGAGAGGGCGAGGTGCTGGGCGTACGGAGGATCGTGGGCCTCGCGCTGGGCCTTGCGGGCGTCGGGGTCCTCACCGCCCCGCACCTGACGGGAGGCGACGCGAAGTCCCTGGCGGAGGTGCTGCTGACGGTGGTGGGCTACGCCACGGCCCCTCTGATAGCCGCCCGCCGCCTGAAGGACGTCCCCACCCTCCAGCTCATCGCGCCCTGCCTGACCCTGGCGGCGCTGGTCTACGCGCCGGCGGCGGCCGCCACCCGGCCCGACCGGATGCCCTCGGCCTCGGTCCTTGCGGCCCTCGCGGCCCTGGGCGTGATCTGCACGGCGGTGGCGTTCGTGGCGTTCCTGGAGCTCATCAAGGAGATCGGCCCGACCCGCTCGACGGTCATCACCTACGTCAACCCGGCTGTGGCGGTGGCGGCCGGGGCGGTCTTCCTGGACGAGCCCCTGACGACCGGCGTCCTGGCCGCCTTCGCCCTGATCCTCGCGGGTTCGGTGCTGGCGACGGCGGCTGGTCCACGGCAGGACAGAGGCCAGGTGACGACGGCGGCTGGTCCACGACGGGACAGGCGCCCGGTACCATGGTCGACACGGCAGACGAGCCGGGCGGACGGCCGCGTGGAGTCCCCCTAGGGGGCTTCCCGAGGAACGTCCGGGCTCCACAGGGCAGGGTGGTGGCTAACGGCCACCCGGGGTGACCCGCGGGACAGTGCCACAGAAAGCAGACCGCCGGGGACCTCGGTCCTCGGTAAGGGTGAAACGGTGGTGTAAGAGACCACCAGTGCCCAGGGTGACCTGGGCAGCTAGGTAAACCCCACCCGGAGCAAGGTCAAAAGGAGCGCCGTGAAAAGCGCTCTGCGCGGACGTTCGAGGGCTGCCCGCCCGAGTCCGCGGGTAGACCGCACGAGGCCGGCGGCAACGCCGGTCCTAGATGGATGGCCGTCTCCCCGGCCGCCGCGAGGCGACCGGGCGACAGAACCCGGCGTACAGCCCGACTCGTCTGCCGCTCCCCGCGGCTTTGCCCGGTGAAGGGCCTCTGAGCTGCGACTGAGGCCCTTTCCGGGCGTTCGGGGCGCTCGGGCGCTTGCCGCGTCGGGCGACGCAAAGTCATTGGAAGTCCCTCAAACAGAGCTGAAGTCCCTGATCGTGTCGGTCCGCGGCCCGTTCCCCGAGGACGGCCGTGAACCGGGGGTGCGTTGCGCGCAACTCGTCCCGACCAGGGAGGCGCTCCTGGACGACGATGGATCGCTGCGCGAAGCGGCCTCGTCTGCACGTTCCGGCATCGGCGTCGCCGAGGCGGTCAAGGCCCTCGACCTGGACCCCGCGTCCCTCGTCAGGACCGAGAGGCCGGTGAACCTCTATGAGGACGTGACTACCGCCTGCGTGCCCGGGCCCACACCAAGATCCCTATGCAGACCGGGTGCTGGGTGCCGTGCCAGAACGTGTCTTCAGAGTAGGCGGCCCCGCAGCCGCCCCGCAGTCGGCGAGGCGGCCGGCAACACGGTGAAGATCCTCCTGAGGTACGTCGGCAGGTCCCGCAGGCCCAGCAAGTTCGTCGTCTACACGTCCCATCCGCTCTAGGACAGCACCACGCTGATCGACAACGATGAGAACCGCGGACGCCCCCTCGACCGAAGGGGCGTCCGCACCCCCGAGGAGGCTCTGTGACGACCGGACCACCCGAGGCCCACTACTGGGACTACGAGGAGGATTTCGGCTTCAGCGGGCTGACTGGGAAGGTGTGCTCTCGGACCGGTCTACGGATCGACACCTCGACCATCCTCGCTCTGGTCGCGAATCAGGCAGCCGGGCAGGAGGACCATCAGCTTGGCACGGACGTGGGATCGCTGCTTGGGTCCTCCCTCCCTGACCATGCCCTGCGCAATCTGTGGCTGGCCGCCACGCGAGGGTGCTTCGACCCGACCGAGAAGGGCGTCGGGATGCGGGACTGGCTGCGCGGCGTCCTGGAGGTCTGCCCCTCGAATGAGGAGGACGTCCCTGCAGGGTCGAGCGCTCTGGAAGAGGCTCGGCCCGACCCGGATCAACCCGTCACCCCTCCCCGAACAACGCCTCCTGCTCATCGAACAGCGCCGCCTGCTCCCCCTGCTCCGCACGGACCAGGCGCTTCCTGCGCGCGCCCACCACCACGGCCGTCACCAGGCCCGTCGCAGCGAGCGCCGTGGGGACCATCCAGCCCCGGTCGAAGACGTGGCCGAGGGCGTGGTCCAGGGAGAGGCGGCCGGGGCCGGCGATGGCGAGGCCGGTGGCGGCCAGGCCCAGGGTCGCCGCGTACTCGTAGCCGCCCTCCTGGTTGAAGAAGCCGTTGGGGGCGTGGACCGCCGACGCGCCCGTCATCGCGCCGGCCGCCGCCGCGCCCGCCGCCGGGGTGGCAAGGCCCAGGGCCAGCAGCGCGCCGCCGCCCGCCTCGGCGAGGCCCGCCGCCGTCGCGCTGGCCTTGCCGGGCGTGTAGCCGACGGTCTCCATGAACTGGCCGGTGCCCTCCAGCCCGTGGCCGCCGAACCAGCCGAACAGCTTTTGCGTGCCGTGGGCGGCCAGCACCCCGCCGGCGCCCAGCCGGAGCAGCAGCAGGCCCAGATCACGTCGGTCGAAAGAGGTCACGGTGACTCCCTGAGCAGACAGCAGCGGCAACCCCCCTCGCGTTTCCACCGTCGCACCCTTCACACCCGCCCGGCTCCTCCGGCGCGCCGTTCGGGTGGCGGGGGCCCCGGGGCGGTGTGACGCTGCCCGTATGACGATCCAGACCGGAAGACTCAGCGACCCGGCCGTCCGGGCCTTCGTCACCGCCGTGAACGCGCATGACCGGGAGACGTTCCTCAGCCTGCTGACGCCGGACGCGACCATGGCCGACGACGGCTCCGACCGTGACCTCACCGAGTGGATCGACCGGGAGATCTTCTCCTCGAACGGCCACATCGACGTCGAGAGGGAGCGGGACGCGGGGCGTTCCCTCGTCGCCCGCTACCGCAACGACACATGGGGCGAGATGCGCACCAGGTGGCAGTTCAGCGTCACCGACGACGGCCACATCTCCCGGTTCGAGACCGGCCAGGCGTGACGCGCCAAGGGTGATGGGGCAGGCAGGCAGACCGGACGTGCCGGGCCTGACGCGCCGGGCGTGACGCGCCGCGAACGACGGACGGGCGCGGGCCGCTCACCGTGTCGGTGAGCGGCCCGCGCCCGTGTACGGAAGGCTCAGTAGCCCTGGCTCCCGTGGTCCGCGTACGGCTGCTGCCGGGCGTACGCCCGCGCGTCGCCCTGTTCGGTCAGCGTGATCTGTCCCGCCTTGATGGTGGCCAGACGCGGGGCGCGGCGGGCGATCGACGAGTCGTGGGTGACCATGATGAACGTCAGGCCGTACTCGTGCCACAGGCCTTCCAGCAGGCCCATGATGTCGTCGCGGGTGCCCTCGTCGAGGTTGCCGGTCGGCTCGTCGGCGAGGAGCACCTTCGGCTTCTTCACCAGCGCGCGGGCGATCGCGACACGCTGCTGCTGGCCGCCGGACAGTTCGGAGGGGGCGTGGCCGAGGCGTTCGCCGAGGCCCACCGAGCGCAGTGCCTCCGCCGCCCGCTCGCGCCGCTCGGCCGGCTTCACGCCGAGCGGGACGAGGGCCGTCTCCACGTTCTCCTGCGCGGTCAGCGTCGGGATGAGGTTGAACGACTGGAAGATGATGCCGATCTTCTCGGCGCGCAGCCGGGTCAGCTTGGCCTCGCTGATGCGGGCGAGGTCGACGCCGTCCAGTTCGACGCTGCCCTCGGTCGGGCGGTCCAGACCGCCGATCATCTGCAGCAGGGTGGACTTGCCGCCGCCCGTCGGTCCCTGGATGACGAGCTGGTCGCCGTCCTCGATGGTGAGGTCGATGCCGCGCAGCGCCTCGACGGTCTCCTTGCCGCGCGAGTAGCGCTTGGTGACGCCGGTCAGTCTGTACATGGGTAGCTCCGTAGCCGCGTAGAGAGGGAAGAAGAGGGGTGGGGCGCCGCGTGCCGGGGGGAAGGGGTACGCGGCGCCCCTGCTCAGGGGGCTCAGCCCGGGGGCGCCGGGGCACCGCCTTCTCGGGGTGCCTCAGTCCGGGGGCGCCGTCTTCTCCGGGAGAGGAGGCGGCGTTCCGGCCTAACCGGTGTTACGACACGCTGCGCAGCGCGTCCGCCGGGCGCATCCGCGAGGCGCGCCAGCCGCCCATGGCGCCGGCGATCAGACCGCCGGCCACCGCCAGGCCCACGGCGAGGGCGATGGTGGTCGTGGAGACGGGCGCCGACAGGGCGATCTCCATCGTGTTGGAGGCCGACTGCTGGCCCGGGCCCCCGCCGGGGCCGCCGCCCATTCCGCCGCCGCCGGTGCTGCCGAGCTCGGCCGTCAGCTTGGGGCTGACCGCGGTCACCGCGTACGCGGCCGCGAGACCCAGGGCGATGCCGAGGGCGCCGCCGATCAGACCGTTGACGATGGACTCGCCGACCACCTGCCGGGTCACCCGGCGGCTCGGCCAGCCGAGCGCCTTCAGGGTGCCGAACTCACGCACCCGGCGGGACACGGCCGAGGAGGTGAGCAGCGCGGCCACCAGGAAGGCGGCGGCGAGGACGGCGACGGACAGCCACTTGCCCACACTGGTCGCCAGGTTGGAGGCGGTGGACAGGGAGCCGGAGACCGTCTCGGCGAGGTCGGCGGAGGTGGTGACCGTCGTACCGGAGATGTTCTTCTGGATCGTCGCCTTGACGGTGTCGATCTGCTGGGAGTCGGTCGCCTTGACGTAGATCGTGGTGACCTGGTTCTTGGCGTCGGCGAGCGTCTGCGCCTGCTTCAGCGGCAGGTAGACGTCGGTGGTGGACTCGCTGCTGTCGGGCGTCGCGATGCCGATGATCTTGTACTTGGTGCCGGAGATCTTCAGGGTCTCGCCGACCGTGTACTTGTTCTCCTTGGCATACGACTTGCTGACGACCGCGACCTTCGCGTTGGTCTGCGCGGAGGTGAACGTCACGCCCGAGGTGATCTTCGAGCCGGCCAGCGGGCCGAGGTCCTGGTCGGTGACGTCCACGCCGGCCACGGAGTAGGAGTTGACGTCGAAGGAGGCGCCGCCGCCCTGGACCTGCGGCGCCGCGGTGGAGCCGCCGCCCTGGGCGCCGCCGGGACCGCCCTGGTCGCCGCTGCTCCCGCTGGTGGAGGACTGCGCCTTGCCCTGGGTGAAGGAGCCGTTGACCTTGGTGACGTTCAGGGTGAGCGCGCCCACCGCGGCCGACACGCCCTTCTGCTCGGCGACCTTGGCCACCAGCGAGGACTTCAGGGCCTGACCGCCCTGGGTCATGACCCGGTCGGAGCTCTGCTCGGTGTCGTCGTCGTCCGACTTCGCGTCGAACTCGAATCTGGGCTGGCCGGAGCTGTTGTCGGAGGGTGCCGTGCGGGCCTTGGTGACCGTCATGTCGGTGCCGAGGCCGTACAGCGACTGCAGGACTTTGTCCTGCGCCTGCGTCATGCCGGCCGACACCGAGTTGACGGTGATGACCAGCGCGATACCGAGCGCCAGACCCAGTGCGATGACCAGGGCAGCCTTCTTGCGCCGGCCCAGCTCGCGCTTGAGATAGATGCCAAACATCCCGTTCCTCGAAGGTTCTTGGCGCCCGCTGTGGGCGCGGCCCAAAAACTAGGGAGGAACCTTTGCGCCGGACTGAGTAAAGGATGTGTGAGGACTGAGAATGCGGGCCGGATCCGGGCCGCCGGATCAGAATTCCATCAGACAGCTCATTCCTAAGCTGTGGAGGGGGTTTTCCCAGGTGGAGGGGGTTGGCTGCCCACAGGATCCCCTTGTACGGTCCCGCCGTGCACGCATTCACACGCCCTTCACGGCGGTCCCTGCTCGCCTTCGGCGCACTCGCCCCGCTCGCCGCGGTCACCCCTGCCGCCGCCGCGACCGGCACGGTGATCGGCGGCGCCCGGCTCGCCCGTGACGGCGTCCAGGCGACCCTCACCGCCGGTCTGCCGAAGAAGCTCACCGCCCGCGCCTGGCTGCTCGCCGACCACGACACCGGCGAGGTGCTCGCCTCCTACCGCGCGCACCGGCGGCTCGCGCCCGCCTCCACGCTGAAGATGCTGTTCGCGGACTCCCTGCTGGGGAAGTTCGAGCGCACCGAGCGGTACACCGTGACCGAAGCGGACCTGGCCGGCCTTCCTCCCGGCTCCAGCCTCGTCGGACTCGAGCCCGGGGTCACCTACACCGTCGAGCAGTTGTGGCAGGGCGTGTTCCTGCGCTCCGGCAACGACGCCGTGCACATCCTCGCCCTGATGAACGGCGGGGTCGCCAAGTCCGTCGCCGACATGCGGGCGAAGGCCGCCGATCTGCAGGCCCTCGACACCCATGTCGTCAGCTGTGACGGCTACGACCACACCGGCCAGCTCTCCTCCGCCTACGACCTCACCCTCTTCGCCCGGCACGGGCTGCGGAACGCCGACTTCCGCGCCTACTGCTCCACCAAGGCCGCCGACTTCCCCGCCGGAGGGCGCCGGACGTTCCGGATCGAGAACACCGACCGGCTGCTGTCGGGGACGTACGGAGTCACGCCGTACGACGGCATGATCGGGGTGAAGAACGGCTACACCAGCCACGCCGGCAACACCTTCACCGGCGCCGCCACCCGCGACGGCCGCACCCTCCTGGTCACCGTCCTCCACCCCGAGAGCGGCAACAACGCCGTCTACGAGGAGACGGCCGCCCTCCTCGACTGGGGTTTCGGGAAGGGTCGTTCGGCGGGGTCCGTGGGCAGGCTGGTCGACCCCCTGAGCGAGGGCGGCGCGAGCGCGTCACCCTCCGGGAAGACACCGCACGCCGGGGCGCAGGCGGCGAAGGACGGGGGCTCCGGCGGAGGCTGGGGTGTGCTCGGCGGCGCCGGGGGCGCGATCCTGCTGCTGGCGGCGGGAGCCTACGGGGCACGGCGCAGACGACGGGCCGAGGGGGCGCGGGGAACGGCGCGGCAAGCCACGACGGACCCGCAGCCCGCGATGCGCGAGACCCCCCATGCCGCGACGCGCGAGACCCCCGACCGGGCGACGCGCGAAACCCCCCACCCCGAACCCGACTCGCCGCGCTGAACGTCGAGGCAACCGCTCCACGGCCCCGGTGCGTACCTCGCGGTCCCATGCGAGGTCCACCCCCAACCCGGTGCCGTGGAGCGGCTGCCCTCCCCCCTCGGTATGGCTCAACCCGCGGAGCGGCCCGCGGAACTTCCGTGCCCAAAGTGTGAAGTTCTCGTGCAGAAGAGTTGAGCATAAGTCCGCTACCGGCCGCAATGGCCCGGATGGTCAAATTCCACTTGTACGGGTCGAGGAACTGACGGCCCGTGGCCCTCTCAGCCGCGCCCCACGTACGGCATCGCCGTCGCCAGCACCGTTGCGAACTGCACGTTCGCCTCCAGCGGCAGCTCCGCCATGTGCCGCACCGTGCGCGCGACATCGGCCACGTCCATCACCGGTTCCGGCGCGATCTCGCCGTTGGCCTGCAGCGCGCCCGTCCGCATCCGCGCCGTCATGTCGGTCGCCGCGTTGCCGATGTCGACCTGCCCGACGGCGATGCCGTACGCCCGGCCGTCCAGGGAGAGGGACTTCGTCAGCCCGGTGAGGGCGTGCTTGGTCGCCGTGTAGGGCGCCGACAGCGGCCGGGGCGTGGGCCGAGACCGAGCCGTTGTTGATGATCCGTCCGCCCCGGGGGATCCTGCTCCTTCATCTGCCGGAACGCCGCCTGCGCGCACAGGAACGCCCCGTTGAGACGGGTGTCCACCACATGCCGCCAGGCGTCGTAGGGCAGTTCCTCGAACGGCACGCCACCCGGCCCGAACGTCCCCGCGTTGTTGAACAGCAGATCCAGCCGCCCGAACCGCTCGCGCACGGCGGCGAAGAGCGGGGCCACGTCGTCGGGGCGCGACACCCTTCCGTACGACGAGACTCGCGCGCTCGGGCGCCGGCGCGGCCGTCTCGGGACTCAAGCCGGCCTGATCCCCCAGGCCTCCTACGACGCCGGCGGCCAGGCGTCGCCCCAGGCCGCGTCCCGGGCCGCCTTGTACCGGTCGCCGTGCTTCTTGGTCACCGTCGTGCGGCCCAGCCGCTCCTCGGCCTCGCACAGGTCGAGGAGCACCTGCCCCTTGCGGATCTGCGGCCGGCGGACCACCCGGGAGGCGGCGGGGGAGACGGGGAAGCGGGCGGCGGCCACGTACGAGAACTTCTCGTCCTCGTACGGCAGGGAGCCGCCCTTGACCTGCCGGTGCAGGGAGGAACGGCTGACCCGCGCCGAGAAGTGGCACCAGTCCTCGCCGGGCACGATCGGACAGGCGGCGCTGTGCGGGCAGGGCGCGGCGACCCGGAATCCGGCGGCGATCAGCCGGTCACGGGCCTCGATGATCCGGGCGTAGCCGTCCGGGGTGCCCGGTTCGACGACCACCACGGCCTGCGCGGCGGACGCGGCGGCGTCCACCAGGGCGGCGCGGTCGGCGGCGGCCAGCTCGTTCAGGACGTAGGAGACGGTGACGAGGTCGCAGCTCTCCAGCTTCAGGGCGGAGCCGATGCGGGCCCGCAGCCAGCGCGCGTCGCCGAGCGCCGGGTTCGCGGCGGCCACCTCGCGGCCGAGGGCCAGCGCGGGCTCCGCCCAGTCGAGCACGGTCACCGGGCGCGTCCCCTCCCAGGTGGCGCTCACCGCCCAGGTCGCCGCGCCCGTCCCGCCGCCCACGTCCGTGTGGCTGCCCGGCGTCCACTCCGGTACGGCGTCCGCGAACGCCTCCAGCGCCGAGCGCACCGCCTCGAACGTCGCCGGCATCCGGTAGGCGGCGTACGCGGCGACGTCCGCGCGGTCGCGCAGGATGGGCGCGTCGGTCGGGGTCGCGCCCCGGTAGCTGGCGATGAGCCGCTCGACGGCCTGAGCGGCCTGCCGGGGCGGCAGGCCGTCGAGGAGTTCCGCGAGAGCGGTACGGAGGGTTTCGGCGGCGGACACGGAGACGTTCACCTGGCGATTATGAGGCACCCGGCGTCGGTGCCGCCCTCGCCGGAGGCTGCGCCCCCGGACTCCCCGGACGGGCTGAATCCACTCACCGTACGCCCATGGCGAGACGCGTCCCCGCCAGTGCCCGCGGCGCACTGTCCGGGGTCCTGCGCACCGGATGCACCGTGTTCGCCAGCAGCACCACGAAGGTGTCCGTCGCCGGGTCCAGGACCAGGGAGGTCCCGGTGAAACCGGTGTGGCCGGCCGCGCCCTCGCCGGCCAGCTCGCCCATGAACCACGGCTGGTCCACGGCGAACCCCAGTCCCGGCGGCGTCAGCAGCAGCTCCACGAAGTCCGGGCCGAGGATGCGCGCGGGGCCGTACGAGCCGCCCGCGAGCAGGGTGCGGCAGAAGACGGCGAGGTCACGTCCCGTGGAGAACAGGCCCGCGTGACCGGCCACCCCGCCCAGCGCCCACGCGTTCTCGTCGTGCACCTCGCCCCGCAGCATCCCCCGGTCCGCCTTCGCCCACGGCCGCCGCTGGTCCTCGGTGGCCGCCGCGCCCGGGCAGGGCCCGAACCGGGTGGACGTCATGCCCAGCGGCCGGGTGATCCCCTCGTGCACGAGGACGTCGAGGGAGCGTCCGGTGAGGCGCTCCAGGAGGTGCTGGAGCAGCAGCATGTTCAGGTCGGAGTACACGTACGTGCCCGGCTCCGCCACCGGCGTCTGCGCCCGCAGCAGCTCCAGCCGCTCGGCGTCGTCCGCGCAGGCGTACAGCGGCAGCTCGGGGCGGAGCCCGGAGGTGTGGGTGAGGAGGTGGCGGACGGTGAGGCCGTGGGCGGCGGCACCGCGGAAGTCGGGCAGATAGGCGCCGACGCGGGCGTCGATGCCGAGGGTGCCCCGCTCGATCTGCTGCACCGCCGCGACCGACGTGAACAGCTTGGTGAGGGAGGCCAGGTCGAAGGGGGTGTCGACGGTCATCGGGACGCGGTCCTGCGGGGCCAGTTCCACCCCCGCGTCGCGCTCCGGGTCGTAGGCCCCGTACCGCACCGCCCAGCCCGCCGCCTCCTGTACGGCGATCACCGGGCCGCGTCCGGCGACGACCACGGCGCCCGCCGCCCACGGCCGGTCGCCGACGGTCAGGTCCATGACGTCGAGGACGAGCAGGCGCATCTCCTCGGGGTCGAGCCCCGCCCGTTCCGGGGTGTCGACACGCAGTCTCGGCGCGCTCAGTGCTCGGCTCCCTCCGCCCCCGTGACCTTCCAGGGACGGCACATTCCCACGAAGCAGGCCATCGCCACCAGTGCGGCCGCCAGTTGGACGACGGCCATCGGGACGGCCGTGCGCTCACCGGCGATCCCGACGAGCGGGGAGGCGACCGCGCCGATGAGGAAGGAGGAGGTGCCGAGGAGCGCGGAGGCGGACCCGGCGGAGTGGCGGACCCGCATCAGGGCGAGCGTCTGGGCGTTGGGCAGCGTCACCCCCATCGCGGACATCAGCACGAACAGGGCCGCCGCCACCGGGGCGAGCCCCACCTCGCCGAACGCGCCGCCCGCCATCAGCAGCAGCGCGGCCGCGGCCAGCGCCACCACCGCCAGACCCACGGCCAGCACCCGGTCCAGGCGGACCCGGCCCACCAGCACCTTGCCGTTGACCTGCCCGACCAGCACCAGCCCGACCGAGTTCGCGCCGAACAGCAGACCGAACGTCTGCGGCGACGCGCCGTAGATCTCCTGGATCACGAACGGCGAGGCGGATATGTACGCGAACAGCGCGGCGAAGGCGAAGCCGCCGGTCAGCATGTAGCCGGTGAAGGGCGGGTCGGCCAGCAGACGGCGCATCGAGCGCAGCGCCTCGCCGACCCCGCCCGCGTGCCGCTCGGCGGGCTCCAGCGTCTCCGGGAGCCTCGCCCACACCAGCGCGGCCAGCGTCAGCCCCACCACCGTGAGGACCGCGAACACGCCCCGCCAGTCCGTCACCCGCAGGATCTGCGCGCCGATCAGCGGCGCCACCACCGGGGCCACCCCGGAGATCAGCATCAGGGTGGAGAAGAACCGGGCCATCGCCACACCGTCGTACAGGTCCCGGACGACGGCCCGCGCGATCACGATCCCGGCCGCGCCCGCGAGCCCCTGCGCCAGCCGGAACGCGATCAGCAGCTCCACGGTGGGCGCGAGGGCGCACAGCACCGTCGCCACGACGTACACCGCGAGCCCGGCGAGCAGCGGGCGGCGGCGCCCCCACCGGTCGCTCATCGGGCCGACCACCAGCTGCCCCAGCGCCATGCCGGCCAGACAGGCGGTCAGCGTCAGCTGCACGGTCGCGGCGGGGGCGTGCAGATTGCGGGTGACCTCCGGCAGGGCCGGGAGGTACATGTCCATCGACAGCGGGGGAGTGGCGGTCAGACCGCCCAGGACGAGGGTGACGAGGAGGCTGGTGCGGCGCCCCGCACGCGGGGGCGGCGCCAGGGCCGTCGTCTCCGACACCTTCGGTGTCGCCCCACCCTCCGGCATACGGCCGCCCCTCCCTCTGCGATGTCTGCGCCACCTATGCTCTCAGCTCGAACGGACTGCTGGTACGGCCACGAGGGCGGGCGGGGTATGACGACGGACACGGTGCGGTGGGGGATCCTGGCGACGGGCGGGATCGCCGCCGCCTTCACGGCGGACCTGGTCGACCTGCCCGACGCCGAGGTCGTCGCGGTCGGCTCGCGCACGGAGGCCTCGGCGCGGGCGTTCGCCGAACGCTTCGGGATCCCCCGGGCCTACGGCGACTGGGGCGCGCTCGCCGAGGACGCGGACATCGATGTCGTCTACGTGGCCACCCCGCACGCCGCCCACCGCACCGCCGCCGGGATGTGCCTGAAGGCCGGCCGGGGCGTGCTGTGCGAGAAGCCGTTCACGCTCAACGTGCGCGAGGCCGAGGAACTCGTCGCGCTGGCCCGCGACAACGGCCGCTTCCTGATGGAAGCCATGTGGATGTACTGCAACCCCGTGATCCGCCGGCTCAAGACCCTCGTCGAGGACGGCGCGATCGGCGACGTCCGCACGGTCCAGGCCGACTTCGGCCTGGAGGGCCCCTTCCCGCCCTCGCACCGGCTGCGCGACCCCGCGCAGGGCGGCGGCGCCCTCCTCGACCTCGGCGTCTACCCCGTCTCCTTCGCCCAGCTCCTGCTCGGCGAACCGTCCGGGATCTCCGCGCAGGCGGTGCTGTCCGCCGAGGGCGTCGACCTCCAGACCGCCCTCGCCCTGTCCTGGGAGTCCGGCGCGCTCGCCGCCCTGCACTGCTCGGTCACCGGCGGCACCGGCACCACCGCCTCCGTGACCGGCTCCCGCGGCCGCATCGACATCCCGTCCGGGTTCTTCCACCCCGACCGTCTGGTCCTGCACCGCGCCGGCCGCGATCCCGAGGAGTTCACCGCCGACCCGGCCGACGGCCCCCGGACCACCTTCCGGCACGAGGCCGGCGAGGTCATGCGCGCCCTGCGGGCCGGCGAGACGGAGTCCCCGCTGGTGCCGCTCGACGGCACCCTCGCGGTGATGCGCACGCTGGACGCGGTACGGGAGCGGATCGGCGTGCGGTACCCGGAGGAGCGGATCTGACCGCCACGGCACCGGTGCCCGGCAGCCTGCGTCCGCCCCGTCGCGGCACCGGGCCCGCCCTCTCGCCGCACCGGCGGAGGACCCGAGTCCAGTACAAGGGCCTCCGGCCGGCACGCCGAGAGCACGCAGGGACGCCGCTCCTGCGCGGACAGACGTTGCCCGCCACGGCACTGGCGCCAGGGCACCGGGCCCGGCAGCCTGCGTCCGCCCCGTCGCGGCACCGGGCACCCGGCGGGTCGGCGGGCCGCCGTCGGCGAGACGCCCCGTCTCACCCCCTTGGTACCGTCGCCCCATGGTCACCAAGCCCGCCAGGTCCGCCAAGCCCGCCAAAGCCGCCCCCGACACCACCCGCCGCAGCGAGAGGTCCCGGCGCGCCATCTACGACGCGGCCCTCGCCCTCGTCGCTGAGGCCGGCTACCCGAAGACCACGATCGAGGGAATCGCCGCCCGGGCCGGCGTCGGCAAGCAGACCATCTACCGCTGGTGGGGGTCGAAGGCCGACGTCCTGCTGGAGGCGTTCCTCGACCTCGGCGAGCAGGCCGCCGAGGCCGCGGGCCAGGTGCCGTACGCCATCCCGGACACCGGAGACCTGGCCGCCGACCTCAGGAGCGTCCTGCGCGCCACCGTCGACGAGCTCCTCGACCCCCGCTTCGAGGCACCGGCCCGCGCCCTGTCCGCCGAGGGTGTGGTCGACGAACAGCTCGGCCGCGAGTTCGTCGCCAAGCTTCTCGAACCCCAGCTCCAGCTGTATGTCGACCGTCTGCGCTCCGCCCAGCGGGCCGGCCGGCTCCGCCCCGGGATCGACCCGCGCATCGCCCTGGAGCTCTTCGTCTCCCCGCTGGCCCAGCGCTGGCTCCAGCGCACGGGCCCCATCTCCTACGACTACACGGACACCCTGGTCGACTACGCCCTGTACGGCCTCGTCCCCCGTTAGGGCTCCCGCGTCACATCCGTCCCACCTGCCCCGATTAGGGCCTCGGGACCCCCGATGCGCAGGATGATGGGACCATAGGGCATGCTGTCCGCATCACAGCGAGGCGAGGGGATAGATGAGCGCGGAGTTCGGCGGCCTGAGCGGCCTGCGGGGCAAACTCACCCAGTGGCTGCGGGGAAGCGGCCCGACGGAAGGCGCCGACGACGGCGACCGTGAGGCCCTGCTGCTCGCCGCCGCGGGCGCGGGACTGCCCCTCGCACCCGCCGCGTACCCGGCCGCGGGCTACCGGTGTTCCTGTGACCGCGTCGGCTGTCCGACGCCCGCCCGGCACCCGGTCTCCTTCGCCTGGCAGACACAGTCCACCACCGACCGCGCCCAGATCGAGCGCTGGGCCCGGCACCAGCCGCAGGCCAACTTCATCACCGCGACCGGCATGACCCACGACGTCCTCGACGTACCGCTGGAGGCCGGCCGCCAGGCCCTGGAGCGGCTGCTCGGCTCCGGCATCGAGGTCGGCCCGGTCGCCGGGAGCGACGACGGCCGCATGCTGTTCTTCACCCTCACCCGCGGCACTCCCGAGGACGAGGACGAGTGGTGGCCCTGTGAGCTGGACTGCCACCCCGAGACCATGGACGAACACCCCGGACTGCGCTGGCACTGCCGAGGCTCCTACGTCCTCGTCCCGCCGGCCCGCCTGCCGGGGGACGACGGACAGTCGGTGCACTGGCTGCGGGGCCCCGAACACCCCCTGCCGGACCCCCTGAGCCTCCTGGAGGCATTGACGGACGCATGCGCCCGTCATGTGACCGAGCAGGACCACGCGGCGCCGGGATGGCAACGCCTCTGAGCGCCGCACCCGGGCGACGGCCTACTCCCCCTTCGCGCCCGTCAGCCCCTCCAGCCGGCTGAGCAGCGAGACCTTCCCGTCCCCCGAGCCCTTCGCCGGATCCAGGGCCAGCTCGTTCGCCACGAACTCCATCGTCAGCGACTGCTTGATCTCCCCGGTCGTCAACGCCCGCACACTCTCGTTGGGCGTGGGCACCGACGCCCCGGCCGCGGCCGTCTGCTTGACGTAGTGGTGCGTGGAGAAGAACACCAGCGCCCCGCCGTCCTTCGTCCGCAGCGCCAGCGGAGCGAACGCGCCGTCCGTCAGCGGCTCGTCGATGTACTGCTGCACCAGTCCCGGCTTTTTGGAGTTCTTCGCACGGGTGGTCCGCAGCTCGCTGGTGTACGTCCCGTCCGCGAAGGTGCCCCCGCCGTCCTTCAGATACGCGGCGTAGTCCTCGCTCAGGGCCTCGGGCGTCCGCGTCAGTCCGGCGGACTCCGCCGGCACGGCCTCGGCCCAGCCGTCCTTGTCCTTGGCGAAGTCCGGCATCGCGCCCGGCGCCACCAGCGTCAGATACGCCGCCTGCCACCGCTCGGAGAGGTCGCCGCGGGTGAACACCAGCACCCAGCGGGCGTCGCCCCCCTTGTTTGCCTTGGCGTCGGCGACGAACCAGCGAGGCCAGCCCGCCTTCTTGGGGATCGTGTACGTCACGTCCGACAGCACCAGCGGCGTGTGCTGCGGGTTGCCGTCCGGGTTGTTGACGCTCCCCGCCTTCAACCGGGCCGCGTCGATGGCCCCGACCACGCCGGTGGTGTACGCGGCGTCCAGGGAACCGTCGTACGCGTTGTCCGCCTTGTTGTACGCGTTCGTGAACTGCCGCAGCGCCTTCGCGGCCTCCGCCCGGGTGGCCGCGGGGAGCACCACACGCTCCCCGTGGACCACCACACAACCGCTCGCCGTCAACGACAAAGCGGTCACGGAGGCCGCGATCAGTACGCGCCGGTCAAGCCTGCGAAGCCTTCGAGGGCCGCGACCCCTGGTCGTCAGGTGCGTCATCAGGTGCCTTCACCTTCCCCTTCCCGGAGGCGAACCCTACCGGGGCGAGGAACAGCGCGAGTGTCGGGACCAGGTACAGCAGCCACACCGTGACCTGGAGGACGGTCGGATCGGGCTGGAAGTTGAACACGCCCTTCAGCAGCGTCCCGTACCAGCTGTCCGGCGGAATCGTGCCGCTGATGTCGAAGGCAAGGCTGTTCAGACCGGGGATCCAGTCGGCCTCCTGCAGATCGTGGAAGCCGTACGCCAGCACACCCGCGGCCACGACGACGAGCATGCCCCCCGTCCAGGTGAAGAACTTCGACAGGTTGATTTTCAGCGCCCCGCGGTAGAACAGCCAGCCCAGGAACACCGCCGTCGCCAGACCCAGGGCCACGCCGATCAGCGGGCGCGGGGTGCCGTCGCCGGCCGCGTGCACCGACGCCCACACGAACAGGGCGGTCTCCAGGCCCTCCCGGCCGACCGCGAGGAACGCGGTGGCGACCAGCGCGCCCGTGCCCAGCTGCAGAGCCGTGTCCAGCTTGTCGTGCAGCTCCGACTTCAGGTGCCGGGCGGTGCGCCGCATCCAGAACACCATCCAGGTCACCAGCCCGACCGCGAGGACGGACAGTGAGCCGCCCAGCGCCTCCTGCGCCTGGAACGTCAGTTCCTGGGAGCCGAATTCGAGGACGCAGCCGAAGACCATCGCGATGAGGACGGCGATGGCGATGCCGGTCCACACCGGCTTCAGCGCGTCCCGGCGCCCGGTCTTCACCAGGTAGGCGATGAGGATGCAGACGACGAGCGAGGCCTCGAGCCCCTCGCGCAGTCCGATCAGGTAGTTGGAGAACACGGGCTACGCCTCCTCGGAGAACAGCGTCCGGCCCCACCAGTCGTCCTTGCCGCGGACGCCCGGCGGGACGGCGAAGACCGCCGAACCCACGTGCTGGATGTACTCGTTGAGCGCGTCGGTCGCGAGATTGCGCTGGACCCGGATGAACCCCTCGCGCACGTCCCGCTGGTAGGCGAGGAAGAACAGCCCCGCCTCCAGGCGCCCGAGACCGTCGGTGCCGTCGGTGAAGGAGTAGCCGCGGCGCAGGAGGGTCGCCCCGCCGTTGGAGTCGGGGTGCGCGAGCCGTACGTGCGCGTCGGGCTTCATCGCCTTCAGGAACGGCTCGTCGCGCTCCTTCGCCTTGCCGACCGGCGCGCCTTCGCCCTTGTCCCGCCCGAAGATGTCCTCCTGCTCCTGCAGGGAGGTGCGGTCCCAGGTCTCGATGTGCATGCGGATGCGCCGGGCGACGAGGTACGAGCCGCCCACCATCCAGTCGGGACCGTCCTTCTCGTCCACCCACACGAACTTCTTCAGCCGGTCGGTCTCGGTGCCCGCGATGTTGCGGGTGCCGTCCTTGAAGCCCATCAGGTTGCGGGGCGTCTGGGCGTCCGGGGTCGTCGAGGACGTCTTGCCGAAGCCGAGCTGCGACCAGCGGATGGAGACCTTGCCGAAGCCGATCCGGGCCAGGTTGCGGATCGCGTGCACGGCGACCTGCGGGTCGTCGGCGCACGCCTGCACACACAGGTCGCCGTCGGAGCGGGCCGCGTCCAGGGCGTCCCCGGCGAACTTGGGCAGGTCGACGAGGGCGTCGGGCCGCTGGTCGGCGAGCCCGAACTTCGCGAAGAGGGAGGGGCCGAAGCCGATCGTGAGCGTCAGCCGCGAGGGCTTCAGGCCCAGGGCCTCACCGGTGTCGTCCGGCGGCGCCTCGACGAGCCCGCCGTACGCCCCGTCACCGACCGTCTTCCCGGCCGTCATCCGGCGCGCGGCCGCCGTCCAGTCCTTGAGCATCTGGACGAACTCGGCGCGGTCGGTGGTCTTCACGTCGAACGCGGCGAAGTGCAGCCGGTCCTGGACGGGGGTGGCGATGCCGGCCTGGTGGGCGCCGTGGAAGGCGACGGCCGCGCCCGTCTCGGCGGCCGTCGGCTCGACGTCCTCGCCGGTCCGGGTCATCGCCACCGCTCCGCCGGCCGCGACGGCGCCGAGCGCGAGTCCGGCACCGCCCCAGCCGATCAGCGAACGGCGGGTGGGGCTGCTGCTCTGGGTCTCGGTCATGGACGTGCCTCCTACTTCACCACGGCCGCGGCGAGCTTCGAGAGGGGCTCCGCGAGCGCGTTCACCGCGTCGGAGAGCTCCTTGCGCTGGTCCTCGGTGACCTTGTCGTAGGAGACGAAGTCGTAGGAGGTCTTGTCCGAGCGGTACTGGTCGAGCAGCGCGTTCAGCGCCGCGAACTGCTTGTCGAGCTCGGTGGTCAGCGCCTTGTCGTTGGTCTGCGCGACCGGCTTGAGCAGGTCGTACGCCTTCTGCGCGCCCTCGACGTTGCCCTTGAAGTCGGAGAGGTCGGTGTGCGAGTAGCGGTCCTCCTCGCCGGTGACCTTGCCGGTGGCGACCTCGTCGAGCAGCTCCTTGGCGCCGTTGGCCATGGAGGTGGGGGTGATCTCGGCCTTGCCGACCCGCTTCTGCCAGTCCTCCAGATCGGTGACGAGCTGATCGGCGAGGGTCTTCTCCTCGTCCCCGATCTTCTTGTCCTGCCAGAGCGCCTTCTCCAGCCGGTGCCAGCCGGTCCACTTCTGACCGTCCTCGAGGCCGTCCTCGCGCACGTCGACCTTCGGGTCGATGTCACCGAAGGACTCGGCCACCGGCTCGGTGCGCTCCCAGCCGAGGCGGGAGGGCGCGAAGGCCTTCTGGGCGGCGGCGAGGTCGCCGGCCTTGACCGCCTTCACGAACGTCTCGACGAGCGGGACGGTGGCGTCGGCCTGCTCCTGGACGTACTCGCGGTAGTCGGCGACGGCCTTGTCCAGCTTCGGGTTGCGCTTGACGGCGGTGCCGCCGGTGACCGTGAGGTCCTGGCGGATTCCCGTGCCCTTCATGCCGGGCTTGCAGGCGATCTGGTACGTGCCCGCCTTCACCTCGGCGGTGACGCGCTGCTTGGTGCCGGGGCCGATGTTCTCACGCTCGGTGACCACGCGGTCGTCCGGGAAGAGGACGTAGACCTCGGTGACCTTGGAGCCCTTGTTCGCGATGGCGAGTTCGACGTGCCCGGCGGAGATCTCCTTCTTGGAGGTCTCGCACTTGGAGTCGGTGGCGGTCACGTTGATGACCCGGTCGCCGTCTTTGGCGTCGCTCTTCGAGGTGCAGCCCGTGACCGCGGTGACAGCGGTCACGGCGGCTACGGCGGTGAGGACGGACAGTCTGGCGGCTCGCATTCGGGCTCCCAGCGATGGCTGAATATTCGCGTGACGGGACTCACGAGGATTGGTGAGCCTCGCCTAACTTATCCAAGGCTTACCTGCGTAATACCCGCGCGTGCCGTGATTCAGCTCTCATAGACGCTGTAAGAGCACGGGAGGGTCACGGTGGCTCAAAACAGACCCCAAGAAAAGGTCAAAGGAGATTCAAAGATTCCGCTTCCGGGGCACCCCCCGGCCCCCGACCCCCAGACCTCACCAACCAACAACACGCCAAATCCCGCCCCAGGGGCGCACCCCGGCCCCGCTGAGGGGCGCGGGGAACGGCGCACCCCGGCCCCGACGGACCCGCACCGCCGACCCCAGCGCGCCGCACGGTGGGGCCGCGCTGCCGCCGGCCAGGGGTCCTGGAAGCACCGGCCCCCTGGAGGGGCGCGGGGAACGGCGCGGCCGGCCCCGGCGGACCCGCACCCGCCCGGCCGCGGCACGTCGCACGGCGGATCCGCATCCGCCCGGCCGCGGCACGTCGCACGGCGGACCCGCATCCGCCCGACGTGGCACGCCGCGCGGTGGGGCCGCGGTGTCGGGTGGCTGAGCTCACCGGACAGGGCTCCGCGGTGCTTCAATTTCCGGGTGACTGATTACGACGTGCTCCGCGTCTTCTGTGCGCCGAACGGCGGCTACGGCAACGAACTGGGCGTGGTTCGCGACGGCTCGGTGCTGCCGGACCGGGAGGACCGCCAGGCCCTCGCGGCGAAGCTCGGCTTCAGCGAGACGGTGTTCGTCGACGACCCCGAGCGGGGGGTCATCGACATCTACACGCCCACCGTGCGCCTGCCCTTCGCGGGCTACCCCTGCGTAGGCGCCGCCTGGCTGCTCGACGTCCCCGAGCTGGTCACCCCGGCCGGAGTGGTGGGAGCCCGGCTGGACGGGGAGTTCAGCTGGATCGAGGCACGCGCGGAGTGGGCCCCGCCGCGTACCTTCCGCCAGTACGCCACCGCCGCCGAGGTCGAGGACCTGAGCGTGCCGCCGCCCGGCGAGTGGATCTACGCCTGGGCGTGGGAGGACGAGCCCGCGGGCCGGATCCGCGCCCGGGGTTTCCCCGGCCGGGGTGACGGCATCGAGGAGGACGAGGCGACCGGAGCGGCGGCGCTCCTGCTCACCGAGCGCCTCGGCCGCGCGCTGAACATCACCCAGGGCGCCGGATCCCAGATCCTGACGGCCCCGCAGCCGTACGGGTGGGTGGAGATCGGCGGCCGGGTCTGTCTGGAGGGCGCCGAATCCTAACGGCGGCTACCGGCGTCCGTGGTGTTCCGGGCGGCCGTACGGGTGGTCCCGCGTGTGCGCCCGGAGGCGAACGGTTACCTCTGGGCGTGACCACTCCGCCTCCATGAGAGGAGCATCATGCGCATCCGATCAGTTCTGGCCGCGACCGTCCTGGGGCTCGCCCTGGCCACCGCCGGCGCGACGAGCGCCGTCGCCGACGAGGGCCCCCGCCATTACGGCAACGACCACTACGGCTCGGAAGGCCACTACGGCCACGCGGAGCATGGCAAGCACCACGGCGTCCACGCGGGCCCCGTCTGCAGCCCGTACTTCGGCAAGATCGACACGGTCTCCAGCGACATCGTCTGGGGCGGCGCGCACTGCGGCTGGTTCTGACGGGACCGACCCGGCACCGGGCCCCTTCCCGCCACGGGCAAGGGGCCCGGCCCGTGCGCGGAGCGGCCGCCGGCCGGCTGCCTCAGGCCGAGAGCGGGAACTCCTCGCCCAGCGCCCGGAACACGGCCGTGTTGAGGGCGAAGGCCCGCTTGCACTCGGCGACGATCCGCTGCTTCTCCAGGTCGTCCGCGCGCACCCCGTCCAGCAGTTCCCGGTAGTCCCGTTTGAACGCCGCCGGGTTGCCGATCTCCTCGAAGACGTAGAAGCGGACGCCGTCGCCCTTCTTCTCGAAGCCCCAGGCCTTCTCCGCCCGGTCGCGGATGATCTGGCCGCCGGAGAGGTCGCCGAGGTAGCGCGTGTAGTGGTGGGCGACATACCCGGCCGGCCACCGCCCGGCGCACTCCCGCACCCGGTCCGCGTACGCCCGCGTCGCCGGCAGGGCCGACAGCCCCGCCCGCCAGCCGGGTCCCCGAAGGTGCGCCAGGTCCCGCTCCAGCGCGGCCAGCCGGAACAGTTCGGGCCGGACGAAGGGCCCGGCGACCGGGTCCGACGCCAGCCGCTCGACGCCGGTCTCCAGCGCCTCGTACACGAACCACAGCTGTTCGGTGTAGCGCGCGTAGGCGTCGACCCCGAGCCTCCCGCCGAGGAGGTCGCTCATGAACGTCGAGGTCTCGGCCTCCACGTGCTGTGCGTGGGACGCCGTGCGCAGGAGTGCCGAGAACGAGGCCATGGGCTCCATGTGATCCATACGGCACATCCTCTGAGGTAAGGCTTACCTAAGTCAACGGTCTGGCCGGCATCTTGCCGACACGGTGTCGGTAAAAGCGTACAAGAAAGGGCCCGCCCTCCCACAAGAGCAGGAAAGCGGGCCCGGCGCGCTCCGGACTGCTACGGCAGAGTGAGGATCTCCGCGCCCGAGTCCGTCACCACCAGCGTGTGCTCGAACTGGGCGGTGCGCTTGCGGTCCTTGGTCACCACGGTCCAGCCGTCGTCCCACATGTCGTAGTCGTGGGTCCCCAGCGTCAGCATCGGCTCGATCGTGAAGGTCATCCCCGGCTGGATGACCGTCGTCGCGTGCGGGCTGTCGTAGTGCGGGATGATCAGCCCGGAGTGGAACGACGAGTTGATCCCGTGTCCCGTGAAGTCCCGCACCACCCCGTACCCGAAGCGCTTCGCGTACGACTCGATGACCCGCCCGATGATGTTGATCTGCCGGCCCGGCCTGACCGCCTTGATCGCCCGGTCGAGGGACTCCCTGGTCCGCTCCACCAGCAGCCGCGACTCCTCGTCGACGTCCCCCACCAGGTAGGTGGCGTTGTTGTCGCCGTGCACCCCGCCGATGTACGCCGTCACGTCGAGGTTGACGATGTCGCCGTCGCGCAGCACCGTCGAGTCGGGGATGCCGTGGCAGATCACCTCGTTGACACTGGTGCACAGCGACTTGGGGAAACCGCGGTAGCCGAGCGTGGACGGGTAGGCCCCGTGGTCGCACATGTACTCGTGCGCCACCTTGTCCAGTTCGTCGGTGGTGACCCCCGGCGCGATCAGCTTCGCCGCCTCCGCCATCGCCCGCGCGGCGATCCGCCCGGCGACGCGCATCGCCTCGATCGTCTCCGGCGTCTGCACCTCCCCACCGGTGTAGGGCGCCGGCGCGGGCTTGCCGACGTACTCGGGGCGGCGGATGTTTCCGGGCACGGAACGGGTGGGGGACAGCTCCCCGGGCACGAGCAGCGACTGGCCAGACATGCCAGTGAGTCTAACGAGCGGCCGTGGGGGAACATGTGGATGGCGAGAGGAGCTGGTCATGACCCTGTTCAAGCGGCGCGTCACGGGCAAGCCGGGCGAGTGGTACTACTGCCTGGAGCACAAGAAGGTCGAGGAAGGGCCGGACTGTCCCGGCAAGGACCGCTTCGGCCCCTACGCCTCCCGGCGGGAGGCCGAGAACGCCATGGAGAGCGCCCGCGAACGCAACCTCCAGTGGGAGAACGACCCCAGGTGGCACGACGCCCCGACGGGCAACACCCCCGACGGGGACTGATCAGGTCCCGGTCACGGGTGCCGCCGCGCGCCGCTCACGCAGCCGGTTCGCGTGCTCGTCGGTCCGTACGTCGTAGCGCATCAGCGCCGGCAGACACAGCGCCAGCAGGCCCACCGCACCGGCGCACAGCACCCCGCCCGACCAGACGGACGTCCGCACCCCGAGCCAGGCCGCGAAACCACCGGAGCGGACCTGGCCGACCGTCGGCCCCACCGAGTAGGACAGCAGCTCGATCCCGGCGAGCCGCCCGCGCAGCTCGTCCGGGATCGTCTGGTTCCACATCGCTCCGCGGAAGATCCCGCTGACCATGTCGCAACCGCCCGCGAGGGTGAGACACAGCAGCACCAGCCACACGTCGCCGACGAGACCGGCGCCCGCGATCGCCACCCCCCACAGCGCGGCCGAGACCACCACGGCCCGCCCGTGCCGGTGCACCCGCGAGGTCCAGCCGCTCGTCAGGCTCACCAGCATCGACCCGGCCGGAACCGACGCGTACATCAGCCCCAGCGACCACTCGGCGTCCAGCTCGTCGGCCAGGAACGGCAGCACGGCGAGCGGCATGGCGAGGAACATCGCGGCCAGGTCGACGGCGTACGTCCCGAGCAGTTCCTTGCGGCTCCACGCGTACCGGGCGCCCTCGGCTATCGCCTGGAGGGACGGCTTCGCCGCCTCGTGCGCGGCCGGGGAGGAGGCGATCCGCACCACGAGGGCGAGCGAGACGACGAAGGTGAGGGCGTCGGCGGCATAGGCCCAGCCGAGTCCCGCGTAGGCCACGACGATCCCGGCGACCGCCGGTCCGGCGACCCCGCCGACGGTCCAGCGCAGCGAGTTGAGCGAGGTGGCGGCCGGCAGGTGCTCGTGGGCGACGATCCGCGGCCACAGCGAGTCCAGCGCGGGCCGCTGCACCGAGAACAGCACGGCGGACAGACCGGCGACGAGATAGAGCGGCCATACGGCGGGGTCCGGGAGCAGCGCGTTGACCAGCAGCGCGGCACTGAGCAGACCCTGCCCGGCCTCCGTCCACACGATCAGCGTCCGCTTGTCGAGCGCGTCCGCGAGCGCCCCTCCGTACAGCCCGAACACCACCAGCGGCACGAGCTCCACCGCGCCGATGGCCCCCACCGCCGCGGCCGACCCGGTCAGGTCCTTGAGCTGCACCGGCAGCGCGACGAAGGTCAGAAAACTCCCGAAGTTGGAGATCAGGCCCGAGAACCAGAGCCGGCGGAAGTCACGGGAGGCGCGCCAGGGAGCGAGATCGGGGAGCAGGGAACGCACCCCCGAGGGCGGGGCGGGTACGGCGCTGTCGTCGGCGGTCACGAGGGGCCATGTTCGGCGGCGCCGTCAGCGGCGGCAACCCGTTTTTCCGGCCGTCACCAGGGCGGCGGGGGCGGGGCCGTCAAGGACTCCGCCAGCCTCGACAGACGGTCACGGACCCCGCGGCGCGCCCGCGCCGAGCGCCCCGCGTTCTCTCCCGCCGCCGCGCCGACCAGGTGCTGCACGGTGTCCAGGTCCAGCTCCGAGCCGTCCGGCACGGCCAGCGTCTCGTGGGCCAGGGCCGCCCACTCGCCCTCGCCGGGACCGAGGCTCAGCACGGTGAGCCCGGCCCGGCGCGCGTCGGACACCCTCTCCAGCAGCGCCGCGTCCCGTGTCGCGGCCTCCGCCGGCGAGGCCACCAGGAGCGTCTCGCCCCGCCGGGCCGCCTCGATCCGGCCGAGGCCGGCCGCGAGGTGCGCGGGGTCGGACGGACGCGCGTCGTGCCGTACGAGAGTCGGCGCCAGCTCCGGCGTACCCGACCACGCCGCCTCGTCCACCAGATGAGCCGCGAGGTGCCAGGGCTCGTACTCCGCGGTCCCCACCAGCAGCAGCCCGCCCCCGTGCGCGACCACCGACCCCCTCAGCACCGCGCCGAACCTCCGCGTGGCCCCCAGCCACTGCGTCCCGGCGAGCACCTCGCGCAGCAGCGCGACCCGTACGGCGTCCATGCGGCCGCATACTGCCCCAGCCGGCGAGGGCCGGCACGGGGTTCGCCGCTCATTCACCCGGGACGGCGAAGGGCGGCCCGGAACGCCCACGTAAAGTCGGCCCATGACCTCTACCGACAGTGCACAGAACGCCCCCGCGAAGGCCCCCGCCAAGGACCCGTGGGACCTCCCCGACGTTTCCGGCCTGGTCGTCGGCGTGCTCGGCGGAACCGGCCCGCAGGGCAAGGGTCTCGCCTACCGCCTGGCCAAGGCGGGCCAGAAAGTGATCATCGGCTCGCGCGCCGCCGACCGCGCGCAGGCCGCCGCCGACGAGCTGGGACACGGCGTCGAGGGCGCCGACAACGCCGAGACCGCCCGCCGCAGCGACATCGTGATCGTCGCCGTGCCGTGGGAAGGCCACGGCAAGACGCTGGAGTCCCTGCGCGAGGAACTGGCCGGCAAGCTCGTCGTCGACTGCGTCAACCCGCTCGGCTTCGACAAGAAGGGCGCCTACGCGCTCAAGCCCGAGGAGGGCAGCGCCGCCGAACAGGCCGCCGCGCTGCTGCCGGACTCCCGGGTCACCGCCGCCTTCCACCACCTCTCGGCGGTCCTGCTCCAGGACCCGCAGATCGAGGAGATCGACACCGATGTGATGGTGCTCGGCGAGGAGCGCGCCGACGTGGAGATCGTGCAGGCCCTGGCCGGCCGGATCGCCGGCATGCGGGGCGTCTTCGCGGGGCGCCTGCGCAACGCCCACCAGGTCGAGTCCCTGGTCGCCAACCTGATCTCCGTCAACCGCCGCTACAAGGCGCACGCGGGACTGCGCGTCACGGACGTATGAGCGCATGGGGGACACTGGACGCCGTAGCAGTGTCCCCCCACGGGAACGGCAGGTTCCCACCGGATCGACAGGACCGACAGGAGAAACGTCCCCATGCCCCGCCTCGCCCTCTACACCCTCGTCGTCTGTCTCCTCGCCCTCGCCGCCGCCGTGCTGTCCTTCGCGCGGGGCAGCCTGCTGGGGATCGTCTGGGTGCTGCTCGCGGGTCTGTCGTCCAACATGACCTGGTACTACATCAAGCGGGACAAGGCCCGGAAGTCCGTCACCGGCTGACCTCAGGACACCGCGCAGTACTCGTTCGTCTCCTGCCAGAAGCGGTAGAGGTTCTCGCCGCAGTAGCGGTTCTGGACGTCGACGCCCAGCGCGTCCAGGATCCAGTACACCGCCTGGAAGAACTCGCGGTTCACCGACGGCACCATCAGCAGCGCGAACACGAGCAGCAGCCCGAACGGCGCGAACGGCTCCACCTGCCGCTTCACGTCGTACGACAGCCAGGGCTCGATCACGCCGTAGCCGTCCAGGCCGGGCACCGGCAGGAAGTTCAGGAGCGCCGCCGTGACCTGCAGCAGGGCGAGGAACGCGAGCGCGTACCGGAAGGCGTCCGGCACGCCGTCCAGGGCGTCCAGCCAGAACGGCGCGGTACACACCGCGGCGAACAGCACGTTCGTCAGCGGACCCGCCGCCGAGACCAGACTGTGCCGCCAGCGCCCCCGGATCCGCCCCCGCTCGATGAAGACGGCACCGCCCGGCAGACCGATCCCGCCCATGATCACGAACACCACGGGCAGCACGATGCTGAGCAGCGCGTGCGTGTACTTGAGCGGGTTGAGGGTGAGGTACCCCTTCTCGCCGACCGTGATGTCGCCGCTGTGCAGGGCGGTCCGCGCGTGCGCGTACTCGTGCAGACACAGGGAGACGATCCAGGCCGCCGTCACGAACAGGAACACGGCCAGGCCCGGCTGCTCGGCGAAGCCGGTCCAGGCCGCCCAGCCGGTGACGGCGGTGACGGCCAGGATCCCCACGAAGACGGGACTGATCCGGCGGTCGCCGCGGCGGGTGGTGACGCTGGTCATGAGGCTCCCTGAGCTCGTCGACATGCTTGGAACCGCCCGACCGTACCGGGCGCACGGGGAAAACGTCTCGCGGTGGGCCCCGGGTTCCGTGGAAAGGTATGA
This sequence comes from Streptomyces sp. NPDC000345, assembly GCF_042898825.1. Classification (NCBI taxonomy): domain Bacteria; kingdom Bacillati; phylum Actinomycetota; class Actinomycetes; order Kitasatosporales; family Streptomycetaceae; genus Streptomyces; species Streptomyces sp. NPDC000345. Next base: position 73,202 of record NZ_JBIAZE010000005.1, on the reverse strand, counting down.
CGTACCGGCGACATCCGCCGGGCGGCCGGCCGCGGCGTCGCCGGCCGGTGCCGCACAGCCGGTCGGCGCCACCCCGCCGCAACCCCGTGACCGTCCCGACCCCCGCCGGAGAGAATGAACCCCGTGCGCTACCGCATCCTCGGCACCACCCAGGCACTCCGCCCGGACGGCACCCCCGTCGCCGTCGGCGGGGCGCGGCTGCGCGCGCTGCTGACCGTGCTGGCCCTGCGGGCCGGGCGGAGCGTGCCCGCGGGGCTGCTGGTGGAGGAGGTGTGGGCCGGGGACCCGCCCGCCGACGCGCCGGGCGCGCTCCAGGCACTGGTCGGGCGGTTGCGCAGGGCCCTGGGCGCGGACGAGATCGCCTCCGCCGAGGGCGGCTACCGGCTCACCGCCGGCCCCGACGCCGTGGACCTGCACCGTTTCGAACGGCTCAGCGCCGACGGCGGCCGCGCCCTCGCCGACGGCGACCCGGCCAAGGCGGCCGTCCTCCTCGACGAGGCCCTCGCCCTGTGGCAGGACCCGCCCCTCGCCGACCTGCCCGACCGCGCCGCGGAGGCGGCCCGCCGGGAGGCCCGCCACCTGGACGCCGTACGCGCCCGCCACACCGCCGCGCTCGCCCTGGGGCACGCCGAACAGTCGCTCCCCGAACTCACCGCCCTGTGCGACGCCCACCCCCTGGACGAGCCCCTCCAGTCCCTGCGCCTGCGCGCCCTGCGCGACGCGGGCCGCCCGGCCCAGGCGCTGGCCGCCTACGAGGACGTACGCCACCTCCTGGCCGACCGCCTCGGCTCCGACCCGGGCCCCGAACTCCAGGCCCTCCACACCCAGCTCCTCAACCCCCCACCCCCGTCACCGGCACCGCCGCCCCCCACCGGGCCGGACGGCTCACCCACCCCGTCACCGGGCAGAACAACCCCGCCCCCGCCTCCGCCCTACGGCACAGGCCCCGCCGCGCCGGCCGGCACAGCCCCGCCTCCGCAGGGCGGTCCAGTCCCGTTCTCGCGGTACGGCGCCGGCCCAGCGCCGGCGGATGGCCCGGCCCGGCCCTCGCCGGGCGGTCCAGCTCCTGCCTCGGCGGGGGGCTCAGCCGTGCCCCGGGCCCCGCGGCACGGCGGCGGTGGCCCGGCGCCGGTGTCGCAGCACGGTGCGGAGCCCGCCTCGCCGGACGGCTCAACCCCGCCTTCGCCGGGCGGGGGTGTCCCGTTCTCGCCGTACGGCTCAGCCCCCGCCTCGGCTGACGGCTCGGCCGCGCCTTCGCCGGGCGGGGCGTACTGGGCCGCGGACCACGGCGGCGGTGGCCCGGCGCCGGTGTCGCAGCACGGTGCGGAGCCCGCCTCGCCGGACGGCTCAACCCCGCCTTCGCCAGGCGGCTCGGCCGCGCCTTCGCCGGGCGGGGCGTACTGGGCCGCGGAGCACGGCGGCGGTGGCCCGGCGCCGGTGTCGCAGTACGGTGCGGGGCCCGGCGGGGCCGACGGCTCGGCCGTGCTGTCGCCGACCGGTGCAGGCCCGGTCTCGCCGAACGGCGGAGGTCCTGGCTCGGCCGCGTCTTCGACGGGAGGGGCGGCCCGGGCTGCGCAGTACGGCGGGGGCAGTGGCGGGGTGGGGCTGGTCTCGTCGCCGCCCTCCGGCAACCTCCGCGCGCGGCTCACCTCCTTCGTCGGCCGGGAGGCCGAGATCGGGGCGATCCGGGGGGACCTCGCGGGCGCGCGGCTCGTCACGTTGCTCGGGCCCGGCGGGGCGGGGAAGACGCGGTTGTCGCAGGAGGCCGCCGACGGCGTACGGGACGCCGCGCCCGACGGCGTGTGGCTGGCCGAACTCGCGCCGGTCGCCGACCCCGACGCCGTACCGCAGGCCGTGCTGACCGCCGTAGGGGCGCGGGAGACCGTGATGTACGGCGCCGGCGCCGAGGACATCCGGGCGGCCGCCGAGCGGCACGACGATCCGGTGGAGCGGCTGGTCGAGCACTGTGCCCGCAGGCGCATGCTCATCGTCCTCGACAACTGCGAGCACGTCGTCACGGCCGCCGCCCGCCTGGTCGAGGAGCTCCTCAGGCGCTGCCCCGAGGTGACCGTCCTCGCCACCAGCCGGGAGCCCCTCGGCGTGCCGGGGGAGCTGCTGCGCCCCGTCGAGCCGCTGCCGGAACCCGTCGCGCTGCGGCTGCTCGCCGACCGGGGCGCCGCCGCCCGGCCGGGGTTCCGCGCCGAGGACGATCCCGAGGCCTGCGCGGAGATCTGCCGGCGGCTCGACGGCCTGCCCCTCGCGATCGAGCTCGCCGCCGCCCGGCTCCGCATGCTGACACCACGCCAGATAGCCGAGCGGCTCGACGACCGCTTCCGGCTGCTGACCTCCGGCAGCCGTACCGTCCTGCCCCGCCAGCAGACCCTGCGCGCGGTCGTGGACTGGTCGTGGGACCTGCTCGACGAGGACGAGCGGGAGGTCCTCGCCCGGATGTCCGTCTTCGCCCGCGGCTGCGACCTCGCCGCCGTCGAGGCGGTCTGCGGGCCCGCCGTGCGCGACACGCTCGACCCCTTCGCCTGCCTCGCCTCCCTCGTCGACAAGTCCCTCGTGGTCGCCGCCCCCGCCCCCGACGGCGCGATGCGCTACCGGCTCCTGGAGACCGTCGCCGAATACGCCGCCGAGCGGCTCGACGAGACCGGCCGGCGGGCGGACGCCGAGCGCGCGCATCTGACGTACTACCGCGAACTCGCCCGCACCACCGAGCCGTTGCTGCGCGGACCGCGTCAACTCGCCGCCATCGAACGCTTCCAGCTGGAGTACGAGAACCTGCGCACCGCCCTGCGCCGGGCCGTCGCGGCCCGCGACGAGCAGGAGGCGCTCAGCCTCGCCCTCTCCCTCGTCTGGTACTGGCAGATGCGCGACCTGCGCATCGAGGCGCTGACCTGGTGCCGCGCGGTCATGGACCTGGGCCCCGACCCCTTCGCCGGCCCGGTCCGCCCCGTCGCCCCCGTCTGGAAGCCCGTCACCGACACCCCGCCGCCGCTGTCCGGCGAGGTCCTCGCGGAGGCCCGGCGCGGTGTCCACCTCGCCCATCTCGCCTGCATGGACCGGGAGCTGGACGCCTGGCAGACCCCCGCAGCGCAGGCCAAACTGCGGGTCATCAGCGACACCTACGCGCCCGGCCTGCCGCAGACCTGCCGGCCCCCCGGCCTGCTCTGGTTCTACGCCGTCATGCTCGTCGACGGCATCGACCGCATCCGCACCATCGTCGACGCCAACGTCGAGACGTGCCGCCGCACTCCCGGCTTCGAGTACGAGCTCGCCGCCTGTCTGCAACTGCGCGCCAACCTCCTCGCCAACCGCGCCGACTGGGCCGGTGACGCGACCCAGGACGCCGACGAGGCCCTGGAGCTCTTCCGCCGCCTGGGTGACACCTGGGGCACGGCCGAGGCGCTCTCCGCGCGCGCCGAGGCCCACGAACGGCTGGGCGCCTACCGGGAGGCCGCCCGGGACTACGAGGCGGCCATGGTCGAGGCCGAACGGCTCGGCGCCCGCCACCAGCTGGCCGTCCTCAGCGCCCGGCTGGGCAGCGCGCTCATCGAGGCGGGGGAGGAGGAGAGGGGCGAACGGCTGCTGCGCGAGGTCGTCGACAGCCCGTGGGGCAGCGCCAACGAGGCGATGCCCGCCGGCCGCCTCTTCCTGGCCGGTCACCTCGGCCTGACCGGCCGCCGCGCCGAGGCCCGGGAGCAGCTCCGGCTGCTGCGGGAGGGCTTCGGTCTCGCGCGCTTCGTCGTCTTCGACGCCTTCGTCCTCGGCGCCGAGGCCTGGCTGGACGCGATGGACGGCGAGCACGAGGCCTCCCTGACCGCCATCCGCGTGGCGCTGGAACGCGCCGACGACCCCCTGTCCATCACCCTCGCCCCGCACCTGCGCTCCTTCTACCTCGCCATCGCCGCCCTCGCCCTGGCCGGCGTCGACGGCGGCGCCCGGGCCGAGACCGCCGCCCGCTGCCTCGGCACCGCCGACGCCCTGCTGTCCCCGCGCCATGTCGCCGTACGTCTGGAGCGCGAGTCCCACCGCCTCGCCGCCGACGCCGCCCTGGCCGTCCTCGGCGACGAGGCGTTCGAGGCCGCGTACGCCGAAGGCGGCGGCCTCTCCTATGCGGAGGCCGCCGCCCTGGTCTGACCGGCTCTCGCCGGTGGCTCAGCTCTTGGTGCGGAACTTGTGGATGGCGACCGGCGCCATCACCGCCGTCAGCCCCACGGACCAGGCCAGCGTCACCGTCAGCCCGTGCGCGACCGGCCCGCCCACCATCAGTCCGCGGGCCGCGTCCGCGAGCGAGGACAAAGGGTTGTACTCGGTGAAGTTCTGCAGCCAGCCCGGCATCGAGGCGGTCGGCGCGAAGATGGACGAGCCGAACTGCAGCGGCATCAGCACCAGGAACCCCATCGCCTGCACCGACTGCGCGCTCTTCATCACCACGCCGAGGGTGAGGAACACCCACATCAGTGCCGATCCGAACACCGTGGCCAGGCCCACGGCGGCGAACAGACCGGGCCAGTGCGTGATGTCGAAGCCCACCAGCACGGCCACCACCATGAGGATCGCGCAGGCGACCAGCATGCGCATCAGCTCCACCACGATCTTGGCGAAGAGCACCGAGCCCCGTCCGATGGGAAGTGACCGGAAGCGGTCCATGACCCCGGAGTTGAAGTCCGTGTTGAAGCCGGTGCCCACGCCCTGCGCCATGTTCATCCCCATCATGGCCAGCAGCCCGGGGATGACGTACTGGACGTAGGCCTCCTGTCCGCCGCCCAGCGACTGGCCGATGGACCCGCCGAAGACGTACACGAACAGCAGGGTGAAGATCACCGGGAACAGCACCGCGTCGAACATCGACTCCGGGTCCTGCCGGATCCACAGCAGATTGCGGCGGATCAGGGCGCCGGTGTGGCGCAGGTGGCCGCGCAGCGGGATACGGGTGTCGGAAGCGGTGGCGGTGGCGGCGCTCATACGGCGACCTCCTCGCGGGTGTCGGCGGGCGTGGCGTCCTGCGGGGCACTGGCGCGGTGGCCGGTGAGCGACAGGAACACCTCGTCCAGGCTGGGCAGTTCGGTGGTGAGGGAGGAGAGGGTGACACCGCGTGCGGTGACCGCGCCGACGACGGCGGTGAGCTGTTCGTCGCTCAGCACCGGCACCAGCAGCGAGCCGCGCTCGGCGTCCACGACGGTGGTGGCGAGGCCGGTGATGCCGAGCTCGTCGATCCAGGCCGCCAGCGGCCGCAGCTGCAGCGGATCGGCCGGCCGTACCCGCAGCGTCCGCCCGCCGACCTTCGCCTTCAGCTCCTCGATGCCGCCGCCCGCGATCACCCGGCCCCGGTCGACGACGGTCAGCTCGGAGGCGAGCTGTTCGGCCTCCTCCATGTACTGGGTGGTCAGGACGACGGTCACGCCGTCCCCGACCATCGCCTTGACCTCGCTCCACACCTCGTTGCGGGTGCGCGGGTCGAGCCCGGTGGTCGGCTCGTCCAGGAACAGCACGGCCGGCCGGCCGATCATGGACGCGGCGAGGTCCAGCCGCCGTCGCATGCCTCCGGAGTACGTCCCCGCCGGGCGCCGGGCGGCCTCGGTGAGCGAGAACCGCTCCAGCAGCTCGTCGGCCCGGACCCGCGCCTCCCTGCGGGACAGGTCGAGCAGCCGCCCGATCATGTACAGGTTCTCCCAGCCCGGGAGCTTCTCGTCCACGGAGGCGTACTGCCCGGTGAGGCCGATGACCCGGCGCAGCTGGCGGGGCTGGTGTACGACGTCGTAGCCGGAGACGGTCGCCCGGCCCGCGTCGGGGGCGAGCAGGGTGGACAGGATCCGCACGAGGGTGGTCTTGCCGGCGCCGTTCGGGCCGAGCACCCCCATCACGGTGCCCTCCCGCACGTCCAGGTCCACCCCGTCCAGCGCCTTGGTCTCGCCGTAGTGCTTCACCAGCCCCCGTACGGTCACGGCGCTGCCGGCGCCGCTGGTGTTCTTGTCGATTCGCGTCATGCCGGTAACGCTCCCAACGCCCACCGACAAACCACCGACAGCCCACCGACAGACCTCCGCCGGCACCGACAGCTCACCTACACGCTCCGGCCGGCCCCCCGGGGTGCGGGGGCCGGGAAACGCGGCAGCCCGCCGACGGGGGACGATCGGCGGGCTGCCCTGTGCGGCGATGGCTCAGTGAACGCTGTGCTCCTCCAGCGGGAAGGTCCCGCCGACGACGTCCTCCGCGAACGCCTTCGCCGCGTCGCCCATGACGGCACGCAGGTCGGCGTACTGCTTCACGAACTTCGGCACCCGCCCGCCGGTCAGACCCAGCATGTCGGTCCACACCAGCACCTGCGCGTCCGTCTCCGGACCGGCTCCGATGCCCACCGTCGGGATGTGCAGCACGCGCGTCACCTCGGCGGCCAGCTCGGCCGGGACGAGTTCGAGGACCACGGCGAAGGCGCCCGCGTCCTGCACGGCCTTCGCGTCCCGCAGCAGCTGCGCCGCCGCCTCCTCGCCGCGCCCCTGCACGCGGTAGCCCATCGCGTTCACGGACTGCGGGGTCAGTCCGATGTGCGCCATGACCGGGATGCCGGACTCCACCAGCAGCTCGATCTGGCGGTGCGAGCGCTCGCCGCCCTCCAGCTTCACCGCCCCGACCCCGGCCTCCTTCACCAGCCGGGTCGCCGAGCGCAGCGCCTGCACCGGGCCCTCCTGGTACGAGCCGAAGGGGAGGTCGCCGACGATCAGGGCGCGCTGGGTGCCGCGGACGACCGCCGCCGACAGCATGGTCATCTCGTCGAGGGTGACGGGCACGGTGGTCTCGTACCCCAGGTGGCAGTTGCCCGCCGAGTCGCCGACGAGCATCACGGGGATCCCGGCCTCGTCGAACACCGACGCGGTCATCGCGTCGTACGCGGTGAGCATGGGCCACTTCTCGCCGCGCTCCTTGGCGAGCGCGATGTCGCGGACGGTGATACGGCGTGTGCCCTTGCCCCCGTACAGCGCCTTGCTGCCGTCGGAGGTCTTCTGCTGTGCAGTCTGGGCAGCCGAAAGCTGCGTCATTGCAACGGCTCCTTACGTCATCTCGAGGCGCCCTCACGGCGTCCCCGGACCACCCCCATGGTGGCACCTCGTGCCAGACAGGGCCAGAGGGCCCCCTGTGGCCGACAACTCATGAGGAGGAGCCGTGGGTAAAAGCTGAGTAAGGAAGTCGCAAGACGATCAGATACGAGACGGTCTCGTATCGAAAAACCTCTACCCTCGATCGCATGACTACTCCTGCCGTCCCCACCGCGCCCCGGATACCGGAACACGTGCACCGGCGCCGTTGGGCGATCCTCGGCGTGCTGATGCTGAGCCTGCTGATCGTGGTGCTGGACAACTCGATCCTGAACGTCGCGATCAAGACCATCTCCACCCCGGCCCCGACCGGGCTCGGCGCCACGCAGAGCGAGCTGGAGTGGGCCATCAACGCCTACACCCTGGTCTTCGCGGGCCTGCTGTTCACCGCCGGTCTCCTCGGCGACCGCATCGGCCGCAAGAAGGTCCTGCTCGGCGGCCTCGCCGTGTTCGGCATCGGCTCCGCGCTGGCCGCCGAGTCCGGCTCGCCCGCCCAGCTGATCGCCTTCCGCGCGCTGATGGCCGTCGGTGCCGCGTTCGTGATGCCGGCCACCCTCGCCGTCCTCATGAACGTCTTCGAGCGGGAGGAGCAGCCCAAGGCGATCGGCATCTGGGCCGGCGGCGTGGGCCTGGCCATCGCCATAGGACCGATCACCGGAGGCCTTCTCCTCGACCACTTCTGGTGGGGCTCGGTCTTCCTCATCAACGTGCCGATCGTGCTGCTCGCGTTCGCGCTGATGCTGTGGCTGGTGCCCGACTCCCGCGATCCCGCCCCCGGCCGGATCGACCCCCTCGGCGTCGTCCTGTCCGTCGTCGGCCTCGTCCTGCTCGTTTACGGCATCATCAAGGGCGGCGAGCTGGCCGACTTCACCGACCCGGTCGTGCTGGCGACCATCCTCGGCGGACTGGCGGTGCTCACCGCGTTCGTGGTGTTCGAGGCGCGCAGCGACCATCCGTCGATAGACGTCACCTACTTCAAGAACAAGGTCTTCTCGGCCGCGATGGCCGTCATCACCCTGGTCTTCTTCGCGCTGATGGGCGTGACCTTCTTCTCGGTCTTCTACACCCAGAGCGTGCGCGGCTACTCGCCGCTCCAGTCCGGTCTGCTCCTGCTGCCGCTGGCCGCCGCCCAGCTGCTCTTCGCGCCGCGCGCCCGGCTGGTCGTCGACCGCTTCGGGGTCAGGGCCACCACCACGGGGGCCATGCTCGTCCTCACGGCGACCCTGGCCGCGTTCGCCACGCTCGACGCGGACACGCCGATCTGGCTCCTGGAGGTCGTCTTCTTCTGCATGGGCACCGGCATGGCCCACGTGATGACCCCGACCAGCGTGGTCATCATGCAGGCCCTGCCCCGGGAGAAGGCGGGCTCCGCCTCCGCCCTCAGCAACACCTTCCGCCAGCTCGGCGGCGCGCTCGGCATCGCCGTCCTCGGCTCGGTGCTGTCGACGGCGTACCGCGACGGCATCGAGGGCGAGCTCGGCGCGCTGCCGGCCGGTCTGCGCGAGACGGCGGGCGAGTCCATCGAGGCCACGCTGGGCGTCGCCGCGAAGCTCGGCGCCCGCGGCGGGGAGCTGGTCGCTCCCGCCAACGACGCGTTCCTGCACGCCATGCACGTCACCGCGCTGTGCGGCGCCGTGGTGGCGCTCGCCGGCGCGGTCGTGGTGGGGGTGTTCCTGCCGGGGAAGCCCAGGACGCCTCAGCAGGGCGCCCCCGAGGAGGAGTTGGTGCGCACCGAGTCCTAGACCTGCCGTGGCGGGAGAGCCCTTGGGCGAGAATTCCCCCAGTACGACGAAAGGAACGATGGACGTGAGCCTCGCCGGCAGTGGCACCGCTCCGGAACAGCCCGTCAGGGGCCGGCCCCGCAGCGAGGCCGTGGAACGGGCCATCATCGAGGGCACGATGAAGCTGCTGGAGGACGGCGTCCCGCTCGCCGAGATCTCCATAGAGCGCATCGCCCGTACCGCCGGAGTCGGCAAGGCCACGATCTACCGGCGCTGGAGCGGCAAGGAGGAACTCTTCGTCGACGTGCTGCGCGCCGCCGAACCCGAGGACCCCGAACTGCTCCCGGGCACCTCCCTGCGCGACGACCTCGTCGTGCTGCTGGAGTCGCTGCGGCGGCGCGGCCTCGCCAACCGTTCCTCGGCGATCCTGCACAACGTCCACGCCCAGATGAAGAGCAGCCCCAAGATCTGGGCGGCGTACCACAACTCGGTCATAGCCCCCCGGCGCAGGCTCGGCATCGAGATCCTGCGCCGCGGTCAGGAGAACGGCGAACTCCGGGCCGACCTCGACCTGGAGCTGGTCAACGACATCGTCGTGGGCCCCATGCTCGTCCGCGCCGTCCTGCGTCCCGAGGCCGATCTCCCCGACGACCTCGCGGAACGCATCGTCGACACCCTGCTCACCGGACTACGCCCCGTCAACTGACACGCCCGTCGGCGGGAATGTGCGCGTTTCGTCACAGACCAGGCATCGCGCCGCAGGTCCGGAACCCCCGGCGCCACCCCGGTCGTCCCAGTGCGCGTACGGCCGTCGAGGGACGGCAGGATCGGAACCGATCATCCCCTAGGGTCGTACCCACGGGGGAGACGGTGTGCACGGCAGGCAGTGAGGCGACGGTATGGCGCAGCAGGCGTACATGACGGAGACGGACGACAACGGCGGCTCGGGACCCGAGCGTCGGGGAGATCGCCTCCGGCGCCTGATCGGACGTCTGGCCGGCCGGCTGGCCGCCGGCTGGCGCGGCGATCCGCGCATCTGGCGCCGCGGCCTGGTGCTCGCCGCGCTGGCCCTCCTCCTCTCCCTGGTGATGCTGCTGCACTCGCGCATCCCCAACCGCTTCGGCAACCTCGGCAGCCTCACGGAGACGTTCCTGCCGTGGCTGGGCCTCTCCATCCCGGTGTTCCTGCTCCTCGCCGTGGTCCGCAGGTCGGCGAGCGCGCTCATCGCGGTGGTCCTGCCGGCCGTCGTCTGGCTGAACCTCTTCGGCGGACTGCTCAGCGACAAGACCGGCGGCGGCGGCAACCTCACCGTCGCCACCCACAACGTCAACGCCGACAACGCCGACCCGTCCGGCACCGCCCGTGACGTGGCCGCGTCCGGCGCGGACGTGGTGGCGCTGGAGGAGCTGACCGCCTCGGCGGTGCCGGTGTACGAGAAGGCGCTGGCGGCGACGTACAAGTACCACTCGGTGCAGGGCACGGTCGGCCTGTGGAGCACGTACCCGCTGAGCGGGGTGAAGCCCGTCGACATCAAGCTGGGCTGGACGCGCGCGATGCGGGCGACGGTGGCGACCCCGGAGGGTGACGTGGCGTTCTACGTGGCCCATCTCCCCTCCGTGCGGGTCAAGCTGCAGGCCGGCTTCACCGCCCGGCAGCGCGACAAGAGCGCGGACGCGCTGGGCGAGGCGATCGCCGACGAGCCGCTGAGCCGGGTGATCCTGCTCGGCGACCTGAACGGCACCATGAACGACCGCTCGCTCAACGCCGTGACCTCCCAGATGCGTTCCACGCAGGGCGCGGCGGGCAGCGGCTTCGGCTTCAGCTGGCCGGCGTCGTTCCCGATGGCGCGGATCGACCAGATCATGGTGAGGGGCGTGGAACCGGTGACGTCGTGGACGCTCCCGGAGACGGGCAGCGACCACCTGCCGGTGGCGGCGCGTGTGAAGCTCACCACGTCGGACGGGTGAAAGGCCCGGGAAACCGGGACGTAGAGGATCCGCAACCTGCCGGAATAGCGGGCGGGGGAGAGTTTGTTCCGTCGTTGAACATACGATGGAAGCATCCCCTCCCCCGAAAGGCAACGGCCCCCTCATGCCTCTGGCCCTGCTCGCCCTCGCCGTCGGCGCCTTCGGCATCGGCACCACCGAGTTCGTGATGATGGGCCTGCTGCCCGACGTGGCGGCAGACCTGCGCATCTCCCTCCCCACCGCCGGACACCTGGTCTCCGCGTACGCCCTCGGCGTGGTCATCGGCGCACCGCTGCTCGCGGCGGTGACGGCCCGGATGCGCCGCCGGACGCTGCTGGTGTCCCTCATGGCGCTGTTCGTCGCGGGCAACGCGCTGTCCGCCCTCGCTCCCGGCTACGACTGGCTCCTGGCCGCCCGCTTCCTCAGCGGCCTCCCGCACGGCGCCTTCTTCGGCGTCGGCGCGGTGGTGGCCACCGGCCTGGTCGCGCCGGAGCGCAAGGCGCGCTCGGTGTCGCTGATGTTCCTCGGCCTGACGGTCGCCAACATCGCGGGCGTCCCGGTCGCCACGCTCGTCGGCCAGCACCTGGGCTGGCGGGTGACGTTCCTGGGCGTGAGCGCGATCGGCCTGGCGGCCATCGCCTCCCTCGTCCTGCTCATTCCGCGCGAGGTGACGGGATCGCCCGCGGCCGGCCTGCGCGGCGAACTGAGGGCCCTGAAGTCCCTCCCGGTCTGGCTGGCGCTGGGCACGACGGTCGCCGGCTTCGGCGCGCTGTTCGCCGCGTACAGCTACATCACGCCCATGCTGACCGACGCGGCCGGCTACGCCGGCTCCAGCGTGACGCTCCTGCTCGGCCTGTTCGGCGTGGGCGCGACGATCGGCAACCTGCTGGGCGGCCGCCTCGCCGACCACGCGATGCGCCGCACCCTGTTCGCCGGCCTGGTCTCCCTCGCGGCCGTCCTCGCGCTCTTCCCCGTCCTGATGCGCACCCAGTGGAGCGGGGCCCTGGCGGTCGTCCTCCTCGGCATCGCGGCCTTCGTCGCGGGCAACCCGCTCAACCTGATGGTCATGGAGAAGGCGACGGCGGCCCCCTCCCTCGCCTCCTCCGCCAACCAGGCAGCCTTCAACCTCGCCAACGCCGGCGGCGCCTGGATCGGCGGCCTGGCCCTGGCGGCGGGCTTCGGCGTGACCTCCCCGGCACTGGCGGGCGCGGTGCTGGCGGTGCTGGGCCTGGCCGTGGCGGGCGTGGCCTACGGCGTGGACCGCCGCAGGGCCTCGGCCGGTGTCACCGGCCGGGAGCGGATCGTGGCGACGCACCTGCCGGAGCCGGCGCAGGCTGCGGCGCGTCGCTGACGCCTTCCGGGGACCGGGGCGAAGCCCGCCCCCCGGGAGCGCGAGGCCCGGCGAGGCGCGGCTCCGCCGCGCGGGGCGCTCAGCGGGGCCCTCCCGACCCACCGAGGCGGGCGGGTCGGCTATGCGTCGAAGCGGGCGAGATCGCGCAGCCAGGCCCGGGCCGAACTGTCGGACGGCGCCCGCCAGTCGCCGCGCGGCGAGAGCGAACCTCCCGCCGAGACCTTCGGCCCGTTGGGCATGGCCGAGCGCTTGAACTGCGCGAACGCGAAGAAGCGCCGGCAGAAGACCTCCAGCCACCGCCGGATCTCCGGCAGGTCGTACGCCACCCGCTTGGCCTCGGGGAAGTTCGGCGGCCAGGCGCCGGCCTCCGGGTCGTGCCAGGCGTGCCAGGCCAGGAAGGCGATCTTCGACGGCCGGAAGCCGTACCGCAGCACGTGGAAGAGCGTGAAGTCGTGCAGCGCGTACGGGCCGATCTTGGACTCGGTGGACTGCAACTCCTCGCCCGGGACCAGCTCCGGGCTGATCTCGGTGTCGAGGATCGCGGCGAGCGTCCGGCCGGTCTCCTCGTCGAACTGGCCGCTGCTGATGACCCAGCGGATCAGATGCTGGATCAGCGTCTTCGGCACACCCGAGTTGACGTTGTAGTGGCTCATCTGGTCGCCCACGCCGTACGTGGACCAGCCGAGCGCCAGCTCCGACAGGTCACCGGTGCCCAGCACGATGCCGCCGCGCTGGTTGGCGAGCCGGAACAGGTAGTCGGTGCGCAGCCCGGCCTGCACGTTCTCGAAGGTGACGTCGTACACCGGCTCGCCGGAGGCGAACGGGTGGCCCATCTCCCGCAGCATCAGCCGCGCCGTCGGCGTGATGTCCAGCTCGGCGGCGGTGACGCCGAGCGAGTTCATCAGCTTGTGGGCGTTGTCCTTGGTGTGGTCGCTGGTGGCGAAGCCGGGCAGCGTGAAGGCCAGGATGTCGCTGCGCGGGCGGCCCGCGCGGTCCATCGCGCGGGCGGCGACGATCAGCGCGTGCGTGGAGTCGAGGCCGCCGGACACACCGATGACCACCTTCGGGCCGCCGATCGCCGCCAGTCGCTGCTGAAGGCCCGCGACCTGGATGTTGTACGCCTCGAAGCAGTCCAGGGCGAGGCGGTCGGCGTCGGCCGGCACGAACGGGAAGCGCTCCAGGCGACGGCGCAGCCCCAGGTCGGTGAGCGGCGGATCGAGGGTGAACGTGACCGTCCGGAAATCACCGGTGCGCGCGTGGTGCGTACGGCGGTTGTCGTCGAACGTGCCCATCCGCTGCCGCTCCTGCCGCAGCAGGTCGAGGTCCACGTCGGCCACCGCGTGGCTGTCGCCGAGCGGGAACCGCTCGGTCTCCGCCAGCAGCACCCCGTTCTCGTAGACCATGGCCTGGCCGTCCCAGGACAGGTCGGTGGTCGACTCGCCCAGTCCGGCCGCCGCGTAGACGTACGCCGCGAGGCAGCGCGAGGACGCCGAACGGCACAGCAGCTTGCGGTCCTCGGCCCGCCCGACCGTGATCGGGCTGCCCGAGAGATTGACGAGGACGCTCGCACCGGCGAGGGCCGCCTCCGCGCTGGGCGGCACCGGCACCCACATGTCCTCGCAGATCTCCGCGTGCAGCACGAGACCGGGAACGTCCTGCGCATCGAACAGCAGGTCCACGCCGAACGGTACGGCCTCGCCGCCGACGCGGATCGACCCGCCGCGCTCGTCGGCGCCGTCGCCGATCTGCCGGCGCTCGTAGAACTCCCGGTAGTTCGGCGGGTACGACTTGGGCACCACCCCGAGGACACGGCCGCGGTGCACGACCACCGCGCAGTTGTAGACCCGGTTGCGGTGGCGCAGCGGGGCACCGACGACGAGAACCGGCAGCAGATCCGCCGAGCCGGCGACCACCTCCCGGAGGGCCTCCTCGACCTGGTCGAGGACCGCGTCCTGCAGCAGCAGGTCCTCGATCGAGTAGCCGCACAGCACCATCTCGGGGAAGACGGCGACGGCGACCCCCTCCTCGGCGCACCGGCGCGCGTGGCGCAGGACCGATTCGGCGTTGGCATGCGGGTCCGCGATGACGGTGTGGCCCGTACATGCGGCGACGCGTGCGAAGCCGTGCTGATAGATCGACCAGAAGTTCAACGGAGGCACGGGGGCAGTGTAATCGTCAGAGCGACACGATCGGGTGGCGCGGGGTGTCTCCACGGGGTGAAGGGGCGTGGGGTGTGTCCACCCCACGCCCCTTCGAGGTACCGTCGCCGGCGTTCTCAGCGGCCCTTGTACGACTCCACGTAACCGTTCGCGGGCGTGCCCACGCCGGTGACGTCGTCGTAGCCCTTGACCGCGGACAGCGAGCTGTCCCTGCCGAGGCTGCGGACGGAGGTCAGCAGACCGTCGGCGGCGTCGTAGCCGTTGGCGAAGTCGACGCGCGCCACGGCGAGCCCGGACCCCGTGGGGTTGTCCGTGACGTCGTGGTAGACCCGCGAGCCGTACTTGGAGTAGATCGACGGGTTGGCGAAACCGATCGCCCTGCCGCCGCGCGCCTCCTGCGCCAGGGCCTGGACGGCCGCGATCACCGGCGCGGCCAGCGAGGTGCCGCCGATGCGGTACTCGCTGTACTGCTCGGACCCGTCCGGGAAGGTCTGGGTCTGGCCGACCTTGAAACCGGTGTTCGGGTCGGCGATCGCCGCGATGTCCGGGACGACCCGGTTGCCGGCCGCGTTGTTGGCCGTGGCCAGCGCGTTCGGGACGACGCCCTTCTGGTAGTACGGCTCGGCGACGGTCTTGCTGGTGCCGCCGCCCGCACCCGAGGTGAAGGCGCCGGGGAAGCCGGTCCAGCTCTTGCCGTCGTCGGACAGCATGGCCTTCTCGGTGCCCCAGCCGGTCTCCCACAGGTACTTGTCGCCCTTGCCGACCGCCAGCGAGGTGCCGCCGACGGCCGTCACCCACGCCGAGTTGGCCGGCGTGTCGACCTGCTTCACACCCGTGTTGGCGACCTCGTCGCCGTTGTCGCCCGAGGAGAAGTAGAAGCCGATGCCCTCGACCGCGCCGAACTGGAAGACCTGGTCGTAGGCGGCCGCCAGGTCCGGCGTCTGGTTGGCCTCGATGTCGCCCCAGGAGTTGGAGACGATGTCGGCCAGGTGGTTGTCGACGATCTTGCCGAGCGAGTCGAGCAGGTCGTCGTCGTAGCAGGACGAGGCGCCCACGTACGTGACGCTCGCGGCCGGCGCGACCGCGTGCACGGCCTCGACGTCGAGGGTCTCCTCGCCGTACCAGCCGGCCGCCCCGCACTCCTCGGTCTTGGTGTAGTTCTTCGGCAGGACCTGGGTCAGCTGGCCCGTCTTCCAGGCCGCGTCGCCGTGCGCCTTCGCGTAGGTGGCGGCGTCGTAGGCGATGGTCGGGGAGGCGTACGCGTCGGTGATGGCGATGCGCACCCCCTGGCCCGTGTGGGTGCCCGCGCCGTAGGCGGCCCGCAACTGCTTGCCGGTGTACCCCTGGACGGCGTACGGGATCTTCGTGCCGTACGCGTCCGGGAGCGTGCTCGCGAGGGTCGAGCCGTAGTACGAGGAGAACGGCCCGGAGTTCTTGAACACCGCGTCCGGCGGCGGGAGCTGGTCCTTGGAACTGGCCTTGTGCGGCGCGTTGTCCAGGCCGGTGACGGTCAGGACGGCGCCGCCCAGGCTCTCGGGCGCCGAGGCCGCCTTCGACGGCGCGCGGTACGTCCTGCCGCCCTTGGCGTAGTTGTGCAGCTGGGTGCCGAACGCCTTCTCGGCGGCGGCCACGTCACCGCTGACGGAGACGTAGTGCCGCGTGGTGCCCGTGACCTTCAGACCGGCCGCCGTCAGCCACGCCTTGACCGCCGCGACCTGCGCCTTGGTCGCGCCGAAGCGGGCCTGCGCCTGCCGGGCGGAGAGGTACTCGCCGTAGGCGGCGGAGGACGGGTCGGACACCGCCTTCGCGTACGCGGCGAGGCCGTCGGCGTCCCGCCCCGCGAGATACACGCGGGCAAGGACCCGGGCGCTGTCCGAGGTCGCGCCCTTGTCCGCCTTGGCCGTCGCCCACGCGGGCTTGGTCCCGGCCAGCGTGTCACGGGCCGGACCGTCCGCGGCGTGCGCCGCGGGTATGCCGAGCGCCAGCGCGCCGGCGATCATGGGCAGTGTCGCTGCCATGCTCACCCCGGCGCGCAGCGCGGCACGGTTGGATCTCATCGGACCCCCTGTATGTGGTTCGACGCGAGTGGATCACTCGACGTGGGGGCCACTCTGGCGATGAACCGTTCATGCCAGGGGAATGCGAACACCAAGAAGCGGCCAAGTGACCGCTTCCTGGGCTGATTTGACGGATACGTCCGTGAAATCGAGGGAAAACCCTGGGGACGGGCCGCGGGGTGGGCTACGGCTTGGCTCCCCGCGCCGTCAGCAGGTCCGTCATCAGGTCGATCTCCGACTGCTGCGCCTCGACCATGCCCCGCGCGAGCCGCTTCTCCACCGTGACCGTGCACTTCGCCACACAGCCCTCGGCCATGTGGATGCCGCCCTTGTGATGGGCGGTCATGAGCCGGAGATAGAACACCTCGGCCTGCTCGCCGTCGAGGGTGCCGAGCTTCTCCAGTTCGGCGTCGGTGGCCATGCCGGGCATCAGCGCGCCGTCCTCGCCGTCGCTCATGCCGCCCATGCCCATCCAGCTCATGGGCGCGTCGGAGGACACCTTGGGCAGTCCCCACAGATCGAGCCAGCCCAGGAGCATTCCGCGCTGGTTGGCCTGCGTCTGGGCGATGTCGTAGGCGAGCCGGCGCACCTCCTCGTCGTCCGTCCGGTCCCGCACGATGTACGACATCTCGACGGCCTGCTGGTGGTGGACGGCCATGTCCCGGGCGAACCCGGCGTCCGCGGAGTCCGCGGCGGGGGTCGCGGTGTCCGGCCCGCCGTCCTCGGCGACGGCGTAGGTGAGCGCACCGACCGCGACGAGGAACGCCGCCGCGGCCCCCGCGATCAGGGCGGCGTGCTTCCTCACTTCATCGTCCCGCCGGTGCACGAGGCGCCGGGCTCGGGTGTCTGCTCACCCTGCACGAACTCCTCGAGGAACGCGTCCACGTTCGGGTCGTCGGCGCCCGTCACCGTCCGCTGCTTGCCCCACGCCGTGAGCATGATCGGGTCGGCCTGCTCGTCGTCCGGGCTCATCAGCGTGTACGGCGTCTTCTTCACCTTCGCCGCGAGCGCCTCGACGTCGGCCTTGCCGGCCTTGCTGTTGTACGTCACCCAGACCGCGCCGTGCTCCAGCGAGTGCACGGCGTTCATGTTGTTGACCGGCTCGGTGTACACGTCGCCGTTGCAGTTCAGCCAGACCGGGTCGTGGTTGCCGCCGACCGGGGGCTCCATCGGGTACTTCACGGTCTTGGCGACATGGGTGCGCCCCAGCGTGCCCTTCCAGGTCCTCACGCCGTCCGAGCCGGTGACCCAGTGCCCGGAGGACTTGGAGTCGGAGGCGGTGACGGAGGAGCCGTCGTCCCCCGACTGCGACTTCACGACGAACACCCCGCCCGCGACGAGCGCGGCGACGGCGACGGCGCTGCCGGTGATCACGAGGAACCGGCTGCGCCGCTCGCGGGCCAGCTGAGCCCGCCGCATCTGCTCTATGCGCGCCTTGCGTTCGGCACTGCTGGTCTGGTTGGCGGAACCCATGAGCCTGTCCTTCTGGGGGAAAGGGGCGGGACGGTCGGGCGGTGCGAGTGCGCTGATCGTAATGGGGGAGAGGGGGTCCGGCGTAGACAGGTCACAGCCAGGCCGGCCCCGGCCGATAATTTGAAGGACAGATGCGTATTATCTACGCTTCCCCCATGCGCCTCCTGCGATCCACCGACCTGGCCCTGCGCTTCCTCATGCGCCTCGCGGTCGCGGGAGAGACCACCCCCACGACACGCGAGGTGGCGGCCTCGATGGAGGTCCCCTACACCCACGCGGCCAAGGTCGTGGCCGAACTCCAGCACCTCGGCCTCCTGGAGGCCCGCCGGGGCCGGGGCGGCGGCCTGTCCCTGACCGAGAAGGGCCGCAAGGCGTCGGTGGGCGGCCTGGTCCGCACCTTCGAGGGCGAGGGGGACGTGGTCGAATGCGAGGGGGCCACGCCCTGCCCCCTGAACGCGGCCTGCCGGCTGCGCGGCGCCCTGCGCCGCGCCCAGGAGGCGTTCTTCGCGTCCCTGGACCCGATCAAGATCGAGGACATCGTGGCGGACCCGACGGGACCGGTGCTGCTGGGGATCTCCAGGCGGGTGTGACCGGCTCCGGCAGGCCGATGTCGGGCGGCCCGTGCGTTCACTGATCGCCGCCCTGCGCGAGGACGAGCACACGGCCCGGCACCTCGCCCGGCCGTGCGGCTTCGAGCCGGACCGCGGTGACGAGCCGGAGGAGCTCAGGCTCACCTCGGGGACCACGCTGGAACGGCCGGCGGGCAGCGGCGCGGGGGACACCTGCTTCTTCTGCGGCGAGGGCGGCGAGGAACGCCCGGTCCTGTTCGAGGACCTGGACGGCCGCGCCGCACTCGTCGCGATCGGCCTGCCGGAGCTCCTGCGACTCCTCCTGGTGGTCCCGTGGTGGCGCGACTGCACGGCGTTCACCGTCGAACAGAGCCGGGCACCGGGCGCCGAGTACCTGGCGGACCTGCCCGGCCTCCCGGCCGACCGCGCCGCCGCGGCCCTCGGCCTCGACCTGCCGGACGAGGCGACCGCGCTGAACCGGCTGCGGGAGGTCGCGCTCGGCCCCGGGAAGGACCACGTCCTGGTCTCGGGACCCGAGGGCGACCCGTACGAGCCGTTGTTCGAGGCCTGAGATCAGTCCCCGTCCGCGTCCACGTAACCCAGGTGCCGGTTCATCCGGATGGCGGCCGTGTTGGCCGGGTGGTGGAAGGTGCGGACCCGGCGGACGCCGCACAGGGCGGCGAACCCGATGCCGTACGTCTTCATCGCGATCGCGAGGCCGCGGCCTCGGCGGCCGGCCCTGACGCCGGTCATCTCGTTGAAGACGAAGCCCTCGGCACGGTGGTCCGAGGACGCGGCCAGGCCGCACCAGGTGTCGCCGTCGAGCGCGAGCACGATGCCGCGCGGATCGTAGGAGGGGACCTCCAGGCGGAGGCGGACGTACTCCTCGTAGGTGTGGAACGCGCCGCGCTCCGGGATGTCGGCCGAGCACTCCTTGTTGAGTTCGTAGAGCGCGCGCCGGTGCCGGGGGGTGTCGCCGAGCTCGGCGAGGGTGGTCAGGCGCAGCCCGGCGTCCCGGCAGCGCCGCACGTACGGCTCGAAGCGCGCGGTGTCGAAGGCGGTCACGTCGAGTTCGAGCCTGACCCAGTCGATGGTCACGGTGGGGATCCTCCAGGAGGTGAAGCGGGACGGGCCTCTCGGGTCGAGCATCCCCGGACCGTGAGCATCGATGCCGTCAGGCCGCCGCCAGCCAGAGGTCCGGGCCGAACACCTCGTAGTGGATGTCGGCCGGGGCCACGCCCTTCTCGATCAGCTGCCCCCGCACCGCCCGCATGAACGGCAGCGGGCCGCACAGGTACGCGCGCGTGCCCGTGGGGACGGAGACGTCCGTGAGGTCGGCCAGGCCCGTCGCGGTGCCCTCCGGCGCCTCCCGCTCGTACCAGAGGTGCACGGACGCCTCCGGGAGCTTCGCCGCGTACGCCTCGTGGTCGGCGCGCAGTGCGTGGGCCGCGGGGGAGCGGTCGGCGTGGACGACCGTGACCGGGGCCCGGTGGCCCGTCGCCGCCAGGTGCGCCAGCATCGCGACCATCGGGGTCACGCCGATCCCGGCCGAGGCCAGCAGCAGGGGGGTGTCCCGGGCGTCGTCGAGGACCAGGTCGCCGTACGGCTCGGACAGCTCCAGCACGTCGCCCTCGTGCACGTGCGCGTGGAGGTGGTTGGAGACCTCGCCGTCCGGGGCCGTCCCGTCCCCGGGGACCCGCTTGACGCTGATCTGGCGTACGGCGGAGTCCGGGGCGCCCGAGAGGCTGTACTGGCGTATCTGGCGGGCGCCGTCGGGGAGACCGACGCGGACGGAGACGTACTGGCCGGCGCGGAACTCCCGCACCTCTCCGGCGTCGAGCGGGCTCAGCCGGAGGGTGACGACGTCCTCGGTCTCCGGGAGGCGTTCCACGACCTTCCACCGCCGCCACTCGCCCGCGCCCCCGCGCTCCTCGTACAGCCGCCGCTCGATCGCGATCAGCGCGTTCGCCATCAGCCAGTAGACCTCGGTCCAGGCGGCGGCGACCTCGGGGGTGACCGCGTCGCCCAGGACGGCGGCGATGGCGCCGAAGAGGTGCTCGTACACCACCTCGTACTGCTCGGGCGCGATACCCAGGGAGGCGTGCTTGTGGGCGATGCGGGAAAGCATCGCGTCCGGGCGGGCGTCCGGGTGCTCCACGAGGTGGGTCGCGAAGGCGGCGATGGAACCGGCCAGGGCCTGGCGCTGGGTGCCCGCGGCCTGGTTGCCGCGGTTGAAGAGGTCGCGCAGGAGTTCGGGGTGGGCCGTGAACAGGTCGGCGTAGAAGCGTTCGGTGATCTCGCCGATCGCCGCGCCCACGGCGGGGAGCGTGGCGCGGACGGTGGCTGCGGACTGCTCGGACAGCATCGGGTCTCCTCAGGACTCGCCGGCGCTGCGGGCCGGCGTTCGGCTGGGCCGCACGCTAGTTAAACTTGCATCTGAGATGCAAATTAACGAGGTGGGAGGGACGGAGGGGGCCGGGCATTACGGATGTCAGTCCGAGCAGGCAAGATGGGCGGGAGAGCAGTACACCTGCCTGACGTGAGCGTTCAGGGCGGGGTCGCCCAGGCGATCATGGTCCGCAACGCGCACGAAATGGTGTTGTGGTGGGATGCTCGGGTGCCCGACCGCCTCTCGCGGGACGAGGGACAGGCGGCCTGACCAGCAAGGATGGGGAAGCGGAAGATGGACAAGCAGCAGGAGTTCGTGCTCCGGACCTTGGAGGAGCGCGACATCCGGTTCGTACGCCTGTGGTTCACGGACGTGCTGGGCTTCCTCAAGTCCGTCGCCGTGGCCCCGGCCGAGCTCGAGCAGGCGTTCGACGAGGGGATCGGCTTCGACGGCTCCGCGATCGAGGGCTTCGCCCGGGTCTACGAGTCCGACATGATCGCCAAGCCGGACCCGTCCACCTTCCAGGTCCTGCCCTGGCGCGCGGAGGCCCCCGGCACCGCCCGCATGTTCTGCGACATCCTCATGCCGGACGGCTCCCCGTCCTTCGCGGACCCGCGCTACGTGCTCAAGCGAGCCCTCGCCCGCGCCTCCGACCTGGGCTTCACCTTCTACACCCACCCGGAGATCGAGTTCTTCCTGCTGAAGGACAAGCCGGTCGACGGCTCCCGCCCGACCCCCGCCGACAACTCGGGTTACTTCGACCACACCCCGCAGAACGTGGGCATGGACTTCCGCCGCCAGGCGATCACCATGCTGGAGTCCATGGGCATCTCGGTCGAGTTCTCCCACCACGAGGGCGCCCCCGGCCAGCAGGAGATCGACCTCCGCTACGCCGACGCGCTCTCCACGGCCGACAACATCATGACCTTCCGCCTGGTCATGAAGCAGGTGGCGCTGGAGCAGGGCGTGCAGGCGACCTTCATGCCGAAGCCGTTCTCCGAGCACCCGGGCTCCGGCATGCACACCCACCTGTCCCTGTTCGAGGGTGACCGCAACGCGTTCTACGAGTCCGGCGCCGAGTACCAGCTCTCGAAGGTCGGCCGGTCCTTCATCGCCGGCCTGCTGAAGCACGCCGCCGAGATCGCCGCCGTCACCAACCAGTGGGTCAACTCCTACAAGCGCATCTGGGGCGGCACCGAGCGCACCGCGGGCGCCGGCGGCGAGGCCCCCTCGTACATCTGCTGGGGCCACAACAACCGCTCCGCCCTGGTCCGCGTCCCCATGTACAAGCCCGGCAAGACCGGCTCCGCCCGCATCGAGGTCCGCTCCCTCGACTCCGGCGCCAACCCCTACCTGGCCTACGCCATGCTCCTCGCCGCCGGCCTCAAGGGCGTCGAGGAGGGCTACGAGCTTCCGCCGGGCGCCGAGGACGACGTCTGGGCCCTCTCCGACGCGGAGCGACGCGCCATGGGCATCGAGCCGCTGCCCCAGAACCTGGGCGAGGCCCTGACCCTGATGGAACGCAGCGACCTCGTCGCCGAGACGCTCGGCGAGCACGTCTTCGACTTCTTCCTGCGCAACAAGAAGCAGGAGTGGGAGGAGTACCGCAGCGAGGTCACCGCCTTCGAACTGCGGAAGAACCTGCCGGTGCTGTAGGCCCGCGTTCGCCGGCGCGTCCTGGGGCGTGGAGGTGCGGCGGGCCTCCCCGGCGGGGGCTCGTCGCGCTCATGGGGCGGGGCCGCGTTCCGGCGGTCCCGCGAGCCTTCGGGGCGGCCGCTCAGCCGCCGGTGCCGGAGAGCACCTGGTGCAGGGGCTCGGTCAGTCTGCGGCGGTACTCCTGGATCGCCCAGCCGTTGCCGTCCGGGTCCGTGAAGTACATGAAGGTGGCGCCGTCCTGAGGGGCGAAGCGCTGGGGTTCGGTGACGTCCAGGCCGCGGGCGGTCAGTTCCCGGTACGCCGCGTCGGCGTCCGTGACGCAGAGCTGCAGGCCGTGGTAACTGCCGGGCAGAGGCGTGCCCGTGGGCACCTGGAGACCGCCGGCCAGGGCGATCGAACAGCCCGAACCGGGCGGAGTGAGCTGGACGATGCGTACGCCCTCCATGACCTCGCCGTCGAGGTCCACGTGGAAGCCGACCTTGTCCCGGTAGAACTCCTTGGCGCGGTCCACGTCGGACACCGGCAGCAGGATCACCTCTAGCGACATGTCCATGGCTTGACTCCTCGCCTCCCTCGGCCCACCGGCTCCGTCGCCGCGGCCGTTCCTGTTCCACGGAACCCGAAACCGGCACGGGGCGCCACCGAGGGGCGCGGGTTACGCTCGGGGGCGTACGACCTTGATCCGAGGGAGGGCCGGGGATGGCGCCGGGGCGCAGGAGCAGTACCTTCACTCGGCTGCTGCGGCACGGCTTCACGGACCCCTCCGCCGCCGAGCGGCTGCTGGACGGGCCCGAGCTGTCCCCGGTGCGCAGCGATCCGTTCCTGCTGGAGGCGTTGGGGGCGACGGCCGACCCGGATCTCGCGCTGCGCGGGCTCGTACGGCTGCTGGAGGCCCAGTCCGGGCCCACGGCCCGCCGGGGACTGCTCGACACCCTGATAGCGGCCAAGCCGTTGCGGGACCGGCTGCTGGGAGTGCTGGGAGCGTCCGCCGCCCTCGCCGACCACCTGGCCAGGCATCCACAGGACTGGGAGGCGCTGCTCACGTACGAGCCCAGGGATCTGCATCCCGGGGTGGAGGAGTTCGAACGGGGGCTCGCGGAGGCGGACGACCCGGTGTCCCTGCGGGTCGCCTACCGGCGGTGTCTGCTGTCGATCGCCGCGCGGGACGTGTGCGGGACGACCGATGTCGCTCAGACCGCGGCCGAGCTCGCCGACCTGGCCACGGCCACCCTGCGGGCCGCGCTCGGCATCGCGCGGGATGCCGCGCCCGAGGAGGCGGCCCTGTGCCGGCTCGCCGTCATCGCCATGGGGAAGTGCGGCGGCCACGAGCTGAACTACGTGTCCGACGTGGACGTCATCTTCGTGGGGGAGGCCGCCGACGGGGCCGACGAGGGCAAGGCGCTGCGGGCCGCCACCAAGCTCGCCTCCCACATGATGCGGATCTGCTCCGAGACGACCGTCGAGGGGACCATCTGGCCCGTCGACGCCAATCTGCGGCCCGAGGGGCGCAACGGGCCGCTCGTGCGGACGCTCAGCAGCCATCTCGCCTACTACCAGCGGTGGGCCAAGACCTGGGAGTTCCAGGCGCTGCTCAAGGCCCGGCCGGTGGCGGGGGATCTGGAGCTGGGGGCCGAGTACATCGCCGCCGTCGAGCCGATGGTGTGGAAGGCGGCCGAGCGGGAGAACTTCGTCGCCGACGTGCAGAAGATGCGGCGGAGGGTCGTCGAGAACATTCCGGCCGCCGAGGTCGAGCGTGAGCTGAAGCTCGGGCCCGGCGGGTTGCGGGACGTCGAGTTCGCCGTGCAGCTGCTGCAGTTGGTGCACGGGCGGTCCGACGCCTCGCTGAGGAGCGGGACGACTCTGGACGCCCTGCAGGCGTTGGCCGCGGGCGGGTATGTGGGGCGGGCCGACGCCGTCCAGCTCGACGACGCCTACCGGTTCCTGCGGTCCATGGAGCACCGGATCCAGCTCTACCGGCTGCGGCGGACCCATCTCGTCCCCGAACAGGAGGCTGACCAGCGGCGGCTCGGGCGGTCGCTGGGGCTGCGGGCCGATCCGGTCGGGGAACTGAACCGCGAGTGGAAGCGGCACGCGGCCGTGGTGCGGCGGCTGCACGAGAAGATCTTCTACCGGCCGCTGCTGGACGCGGTGGCCCAGCTCGCCACCGGAGAGGCCCGGTTGAGTCTGGCCGCGGCCCGGGAGCGGCTGGTGGCCCTGGGGTACGCGGATCCCGGTTCCGCGCTGAGGCATCTGGAGGCGCTCGCTTCGGGCGTCAGCCGGAAGGCCGCCATCCAGCGGACGCTCCTGCCGGTGCTGCTGGCGTGGTTCGCCGACTCCGCCGACCCGGACGCCGGGCTGCTCAACTTCCGCAAGGTGTCCGACGCGTTGGGGAAGACTCCGTGGTATCTGAGGCTGCTGAGGGACGAGGGGGCCGCGGCCGAGAACCTCGCCCGGGTGCTGTCCGCCGGGCGGCTCGCTCCCGATCTGCTGATGCGGGCGCCGGAGGCCGTCGCGCTGCTGGGCGACGGTGACGGCGACGGGGGCGGGCTCCAGCCGCGCGGGCGGGCGCACCTGGAGCAGGAGATCCTGGCCACGGTGGGGCGCGCGGAGAACGCCCAGCAGGCCGTCACCGCGGCGCGCGGGGTGCGGCGGCGGGAGCTGTTCCGTACGGCCGCGGGGGACATCGTCGGTTCGTACGGCACCGAGATGCAGCCGGCCGAGCCCGACCAGGGGGCGCTGGTGGACCGGGTGGGGGCCGCCGTCTCGGACCTGACGGCCGCCACCCTGGCCGGGACGTTGCGGGCCGTGGTGCGGGAGGGTTGGGGGGACAGTCTGCCGACCCGGTTCGCGGTCATCGGCATGGGGCGGTTCGGCGGGCACGAACTGGGCTACGGCTCGGACGCGGACGTCCTGTTCGTGCACGAGCCGCGGGAAGGCGTCGAGGAGCGGGAGGCCGGCGAGGCCGCCAACCGGGTCGTCGCCGAGATGCGGCGGCTGCTGCAGATCCCCAGTGCCGATCCGCCGTTGCTGGTCGACGCCGATCTGCGGCCCGAGGGGAAGTCCGGGCCGCTCGTACGGACGCTGAAGTCGTACGAGGCCTACTACCGGCGGTGGTCGCTGGTGTGGGAGTCGCAGGCGCTGCTGCGGGCCGAACCCGTGGCGGGGGACGAGGAGTTGGGGCGGCGGTTCATCGAGCTGATCGATCCGCTGCGGTATCCGGCGGACGGGCTCGGGGACGATGCCGTGCGGGAGATCCGGCGGCTGAAGGCCCGGATGGAGTCGGAGCGGATGCCCCGGGGGGCGGATCCGAAGCTGCACACCAAGCTGGGGCCGGGCGGGCTGTCCGACGTGGAGTGGACCGTGCAGTTGCTGCAGATGCGGCACGGGTGGGGGGAGCCGGGGCTGCGGACCACCCGGACCCGGGAGGCGCTGAGCGCGGCGCGTGCGGCCGGGGTCATCTCGCAGGAGGACGCGGAGATCCTCGACGAGGCGTGGGTGCTGGCCACGCGGGTGCGCAACGCCGTGATGCTGGTGCGGGGGCGGGCGGGGGACACGTTTCCCTCGGAGAGCCGGGAGCTCGCTGCTGTGGGGCGGTATCTGGGGTACGGGCCCGGGCGGGTGGGGGAGCTGCTGGACGGGTACCGGCGGACGGCTCGGCGGGCTCGGGGGGTTGTGGAGCAGTTGTTCTACGGGGGGTGAGGGGGGAGCTGCGCGGGGGCCTCGCCGTTGCGGCCGGGGGCGCTTGTGCGGGGGCCTGCCTCCGCGGGGCTGATGGCTGAGGGGGGCTTTGCGCCCGCCCGTGTGGGTGGGTCGGGGCCGTGGCGGTGCGGCGAGCCCGTCGCAGGGGGGCGCCTCTGCGCGCTGCCACAGTCCGACTTGGGTGCGACCGGCTGAGCGACGGGCTCGACGCACCGCCACGGCCCGCTCCCGCCGTCCTGCGGGTGCGGGCGGGCGGCGGGTGCGGGTGTGCGTGTCCGTGCGGGTTCGGGGCTATGCGGTAGTGGATTGCAGGGTTCTCGCGTGGTTCATCAGGCCTTGCAGGCCTGT
Source organism: Streptomyces sp. NPDC000345 (assembly GCF_042898825.1). Classification (NCBI taxonomy): domain Bacteria; kingdom Bacillati; phylum Actinomycetota; class Actinomycetes; order Kitasatosporales; family Streptomycetaceae; genus Streptomyces; species Streptomyces sp. NPDC000345. The sequence goes on along the minus strand of NZ_JBIAZE010000005.1, from coordinate 46,713 downwards.
TTCGAAGGCTCGGTCCGCCCTGTTCTCCGAGACCGCGGCCAGGGCTTCGGCCAGGTGGGGGGTGGGGGTGTCGTCCGTCAGTTCCCACATCGTCTCGGGGGCCGCGAGGTCCAGGGCCGAGCCCAGGACCAGGTTCTCCAGGGCGATGATCATCGGCATCACGTCGGCGGGGGCGAAACCCGCGTCCAGGAGGAGGGTCACCGCCCGTTCGTACTGTTCCAGGACGCGGGGGGCCCGTACGGGGGAGGTCATCAGGAGCGGGATCGTCCTCGGGTGCGCGGCGAACGCGGCCCGGTAGGACCGGGCCCAGGACTCCAGGGCCCGGTCCCAGGGGGTGAGGCCGAGGGTCTGCGGGTCGATCGCGGACGCGACCCGTTCGCGCAGGAGCTCCACTATGCCGTCGCGGCCGTCCACGTGGTGGTACACCGAGCCGGTCTGCACGCCGAGCCGTCTGGCGATCTGCGGCACGCTGAACTCTCCCTGCTCGTCGATGAGTTGCAGCGCGGTCGTGGTGATGCGCTCGCGGTCTAGGAGCGGTGTGCGCGGCCGTCCCATGTGTGCGTTCTCCCCGTGGATGGCGGACGAAGGTCGGTGAGGGGCTTCCCGGATGCCCAGGAGGAGGCTACATTGCCGAAACCGAAAGCCTTTAGATTTACGGGTCCGGGGCGCCCACCCCGCCTCGGGAACGCCGGTCATCCCGCACGCCCGGAACCCTCCCGTCCGCCGCGCTCGAAGGGCTTCCCATGTCCGTCACCACCCCCGAGAAGAGAACGCCGCCCGCCGCGGCGACCCTCCGCTCCGGCTCACTCGGCACCGCCGACATCGCCTTCTTCGTCGTCTCCGCCGCCGCCCCGCTCACCGTCATGGCGGGCGTCGCCCCGCTCGCGATCCTGCTCGGCGGCATCGGCGCCCCGGCCGGCTACCTCATCGCCGGTCTCACCCTCGCCGTCTTCGCCGTCGGCTTCACCACCATGAGCCGGCACGTGCGCAGCGGCGGCGCCTTCTACGCGTACATCACCCGGGGGCTCGGGCGTCCGGTCGGCATCGGTGCCGCGCTGCTCGCCCTCATCGGCTACAACGGCATGGAGACCGGCGTCTACGGCCTCCTCGGCAGCGCCGGTCACGACACCGCACGGGCCCTCTTCGGCACCGACGTGCCCTGGCTGCCGATCGCCCTCGCCGGGCTGCTGGTCATCGGCTACGGCGGCTACCGCTCCATCGACTTCGGCGCCAAGGTGCTGGGGGTGCTGCTCGCCGCGGAGACCGGGATCCTGCTGCTGCTCGCCGGCGGTGTGCTGGTCAAGGGGGGCGCGCACGGGTTCTCGGGGGCGTCCTTCGCGCCGGGCAACGTGCTCGTGCCGGGTACGGCCGTCGTCCTCGCCTTCGCCTTCGCCGCCTTCACCGGGTTCGAGTCGACCGTCATCTACCGGCGCGAGGCCCGCCACCCCGAGCGGACGGTGCCGCGCGCGACGTACGCGGCCATCGGGTTCCTCGGGCTCTTCTACGCCTTCATCGTGTGGATCACCATCCAGGCCTTCGGCGACCGCGACGTGATCGCGGCCGCCGCCAAGGACCCCGGCGGGCTCTTCTTCTCCGCCATCACCACCTACGTGGGCGGCTGGGCGGCCGACCTGATGCACGTCTTCATCGTCACCAGCGTCATCGCCTCCCTGCTCGCCTTCCACAACGCCATCAACCGGTACGTCCTCGCGCTCGCCGAGGAGGGAGTGCTGCCCGCCGCCCTCGGCCGCATCCACCCCCGGCACCGCTCCCCGTACGTCGCCGGCGTCGCACAGACCGTCCTCGGCGCGGTCGTCGTGATCGCGTTCTGGGCGGCGGGTGCCGACCCGTACGGGCAGCTGCTGCTGTGGGTCAACACCCCGGGCATGATCGGACTGTTCGTGCTCCAGCTGCTCGCCGCGATCGCCGTCCCCTGCTACTTCCGCCGGGTGCGGCACCAGGAGGGCGTGCTGCGGACGGTGGTCGCGCCGGTCGTCGCCGCCGTGCTGCTCGCCACCGCCATAGGGCTCGTGATCACTCACATCGACCTGTTCACCGGCGCCTCCGACACCGTGAACACCGTGCTGGTCGTCCTGGCGCCCGCCGTCTTCGCCGGGGGTCTCGGCCTCGCGTGGTGGCTGCGCCGCGCGCGGCCCCGGGTGTACGCCGCCTTCGCCGCCGAGCCGGCCGAGCCCGGTGAACCCGTCCAGCCCGGTGAGCCCGCCGTGCCCGTCGAGTCCGCACCGCTCGCCGAACAGCCCTGAGCCCGCAGACAAAGGGAGTCACCCGCATGACCGACCTGATCCTCGCCGGTGCCAAGGTCCGCACCCTCGACCCCGCCCGGCCCCACGCCACCGCCGTCGCCGTCCGCGACGGGCTGATCGCCGCGGTCGGCGACGAGAGCGACGTACGCGACTGGCGCGGGCCGGGCACCGAGGTCGTCCCCCTGGAGGGTGCGCACCTCGTGCCCGGGCTGGTGGACGCGCACAGCCACCCCGTGTGGGGGCTGGACATGGCGACCGGCGTGGATCTGTCGGGGGTGACCGGTCTGGCGGGGCTGCGGGCCGCCCTGGCCGGTGCCGAGCGGATCGACGGGTGGGTGGTCGGCTTCGGGCTGGACCACAACGCCTTCGACGGGCGGCCCGTCGACCGCGCGCTCGTCGAGGACGTCCTCGGCGGGGCCCCGGCCTTCGTACGGCTCTACGACGGCCACTCCGCGCTGGTCAGCGGCGCGGCGCTCGCCGCGGCCGGGGTGACGGGGCCACGGGAGTTCGCCCAGCGGTCGGAGATCGTGTGCGACGCAGGCGGCCGGCCCACCGGGCATCTCGTCGAGCACGCGGCGATGGAACTGGTGGCGGAGGTGATGCCCCGGCCGTCCCGCGCGGCCCGGCGGGAACGGCTGGCCGGGCTGCTCGCCGCGATGGCCGCGACCGGGCTGACCGGGGCGCACGTCATGGACGCCGGTGACCCGGAGCTGGTCGCGTCGGTGGCGGGGGAGACCGTGCTGCCGGTGCGGCTGCGGTTCGCGCCCTGGTGCATGCCGGGGATCGACCGGGCCGGACTCGGGGAGCTGGTCGCCGGGCAGGGGCGGGGCGGACGGCACTGGGTGGTCGACGGGGTCAAGTTCTTCATGGACGGGACCGTCGAGGGCGGTACCGCCTGGCTGGAGCACGCGGACTGTCACGGTCAGGGGACGGAGGCGTTCTGGCCGGACCCGCACGCGTACGCCGCCGCCGTACGGCAGCTGCACGCAGCCGGGGTGCGCACGGCCACGCACGCCATCGGGGACGCGGCCGTACGGTACGTCCTCGACGTGGTGGCGGGCCTCGGGGAGGGTGCCCGGGGGCGGCACCGGATCGAGCACATCGAGACCGCGCCCGACGCGCTGCTGCCGAGGTTCGCCGAGCTGGGGGTGGCCGCGTCGATGCAGCCGCCGCACACCGCGTACACCCGGGCCGACGGCACCGACGAGTGGTCGCGGCGGCTGGGCGCCGGCCGGGCCGGGCACGCCTGGCGGCTGCGGGATCTGCGGGACGCGGGCGCGACGGTCGCCCTCGGCTCGGACTGGCCCATCGCCCCCTACGACGTCCGGGCGGTCCTGGCCACGGCGCGTGCGCCGCGGGGCGCCGCCGCGGGCAGGGCGGGACTCACCGGGCTGGAGGCGCTGGAGGGGTGTACGACCCATGCGGCGCGGGCGGCGGGAGAGGCCGGCCAAGCGGGACGCATCGCCGTCGGCCTGCGGGCCGACCTCACCGCGCTCGGCCTGGACCCGGTGGAGGCCCCGGCGGACGAAGTCGCCGAGGCGCCGGTACGGCTGACGGTGACCGGCGGCCACGTGGTCCACCGGGGGTGACCGCCGCAGCCGGCCGCCGGGTCCACCGGGGGTGACCCCGCGGGCGGCCGCCGGGTCCACCGGGGGTGACCCCGCGGGCGGCAGCCGGGACCACCGGGGGTGACCCCGCGGGCGGCAGCCGGGACCACCGGGGGTGACCCCGCAGGCGCCAGCCGACGGTCCGGCCACCGCCGGTCACGCCCGCATCCGTCGGTGAGGGGTGCCGGGTCCCGCATCCGTCGGTGAGGGGTGCCGGGTCCCGCACCCGTCGGCAAGCGGTGCCGGGTCCCGCTTGTGCCGCCCGCCAGGGCTACGCCTTCGTCGGCAGCAGCGGCCCGCCGGGCTCTCGCTCCGGCACCACCCTCGGCAGGCTGTACGGCAGGGTCCCGTACCAGAGGCCGGCCACCGTGAAGCCGAAGGCGAGGCAGAGGACGCCGCCCACCGCGTCCAGCCAGAAGTGGTTGGCGGTGGCGACGATGACCACCAGGGTCACCACCGGGTAGAGCAGGCCCAGGATCCGCGCCCAGGGAAGCCTGGCCAGCGCGAAGATCGTCAGGCCGCACCACAGGGACCAGCCGATGTGCATGGACGGCATCGCGGCGTACTGGTTCGACATGTGCTTCAGATCGCCCGAGGCCATCGAACCCCAGGTCTGGTGGACCATGACCGTGTCGACGAAGGCGCCGCCGCTCATCAGGCGCGGAGGCGCCAGGGGGTAGAAGTAGTAGCCGACCAGGGCCACGGCGGTGGTGGCGAAGAGGACCAGGCGCGTCGCGGCGTAGCGGCCGGGGTGACTGCGGTAGAGCCAGACCAGGACGCCCAGGGTGACGACGAAGTGCAGCGTCGCGTAGTAGTAGTTCATGCCCACGATCAGCCACGTCACCGAGTTCACGGCGTGGTTGACCGACTCCTCGAAGGCGGCCCCGAGCCGCTGCTCCGCCTGCCAGATCCAGTCCGCGTTGCGCAGGGCCTCCGCGCGCTGCTCCGGAACGGCGTTGCGGATCAGTGAGTAGGTCCAGTAGCTCACCGCGATGAGGAGGATCTCGAACCAGAGGCGGGGCCGGCGCGGGCTGCGCAGACGGCCGAGCCGGCGGCGGCCGGACGAAGGGGCGGGAGCCGGGAGCGGCGCGGGCGCGCCCCCGGTCGTGACGGGCTGCGGAACGGCCTGTTCACGGCCTTCCAGTGGCGTCACGGTCGAGTCACCCATGGACACAAAGTCTGCCAGAAAAGCCCTCTTCACCCGATCATCCCTCGGTCGGGTTCGGCCTGCACGTTCTACGGCGGAAAGACCCCCGCCGTCCTCCTGGCGCAGTGGGGGAAATCCCCGCTTTCTCCACCCTACGGACGGTTTCGCTTCTCCGGCGCCGAAGCGGTCGAACCGCGCACCACCAGCTCCGGCATGAACACGAACTCGCTGTGCGGCGCGGGCGTCCCGCCGATCTCCTCCAGCAGCGTGCGCACCGCGGCCTGCCCCATCGCGGGCACGGGCTTGCGGATCGTGGTCAGCGGCGGGTCGGTGAACGCGATCAGGGGGGAGTCGTCGAAGCCGACCACGGAGATGTCCTGGGGAACCGCCAGGTCCAGCTGGCGGGCGGCCCGTATGGCGCCGAGCGCCATCATGTCGCTGGCGCAGACGATCGCCGTGCAGCCCCGGTCGATCAGTGCCGTGGTCGCGGCCTGACCTCCCTCCAGGGTGTAGAGGGAGTGCTGGACGAGATCGGCCTCGATGGACTGGGGGTTCAGCCCCAGCTGGTCCTGCATGGCGCGGACGAAGCCCTCGATCTTGCGCTGCACGGGCACGAACCGCTTGGGGCCCAGGGCCAGCCCGATGCGGGTGTGGCCGAGGGAGACGAGGTGGGTGACCGCGAGGGTCATCGCCGCGCGGTCGTCCGGCGAGATGAAGGGGGCCTGGACCTTCGGCGAGAAGCCGTCGACCAGTACGAAGGGGACGCCCTGCGCGCGCAGCTGCTCGTAGCGCTGCATGTCGGCCGTGGTGTCCGCGTGCAGTCCGGAGACGTAGATGATGCCGGCGACCCCGCGGTCCACCAGCATCTCGGTCAGCTCGTCCTCCGTGGAGCCGCCCGGGGTCTGGGTGGCGAGCACGGGGGTGTAGCCCTGGCGGGTCAGCGCCTGGCCGATGACCTGGGCCAGGGCCGGGAATATCGGGTTCTCCAGCTCGGGCGTGATGAGGCCGACGAGGCCCGCGCTGCGCTGGCGCAGGCGGACCGGGCGTTCGTAGCCCAGGACGTCCAGCGCGGCGAGCACGGACTGGCGGGTGGTGGCGGCGACGCCAGGCTTGCCGTTGAGGACGCGGCTGACGGTCGCTTCGCTCACCCCCGCCTGCGCAGCGATGTCGGCAAGCCGTGTGGTCACAGACGTGGACTGTACCGGCCAGGTGTCGCCTTGCACACCAATCGGACGCCGTGGGCGACCGTTGGGCCGGCCGCGCCCGGGCTGCTGCGTCATCGCGCTCCCTCGTGATCCCTCATGTAAGTGATGGCAAGAGCTTGCAGAGTCTTGCACAGACCGCCCCCAAGTGCTCGACGGGCGTAAACAAGCGTCTCACGGTGGTCGCTGTCGGGTCACGCCCGGATAACTTCGGAGACCTCTTGCGCTTTTTTGCTGCAAGGACTTTCGTGACGCTTACAACGCTGTTACGTTCGGCCTCGCCCGGCGGCGGCAACGGCGCAGTCGGCCAAGTCGACAGGGACGGTGGACGGGACCGCCCCCTGTAGCTACACGGGCTTTCACCCTCAAGGAGAACTCATGCGGCGTGGCATAGCGGCCACCGCGCTGGTGGCGTCCCTCGCCCTCGCGGCGACGGCCTGCGGCGGAGACGACAGCGGCAGCGACAAGTCGGACGGCCCGGTGACCATCACCTGGTGGGACACCTCCAACGCCACCAATGAGGCACCGACGTACCAGGCCTTGGTCAAGGAATTCGAGGCCGCCAACAAGAACATCAAGGTCAAGTACGTCAACGTGCCCTTCGACCAGGCGCAGAACAAGTTCGACACGGCCGCCGGTGCCTCCGGCGCCCCGGACATCCTGCGCTCCGAGGTCGGCTGGACCCCCGCCTTCGCCAAGAAGGGCTACTTCCTGCCGCTGGACGGCACCGACGCCCTCGCGGACCAGGCCAAGTTCAAGTCGAACCTGGTCGAGCAGGCCAAGTACGACGGCAAGACGTACGGCGTGCCGTTCGTCACCGACACCCTCGCGCTCGTCTACAGCAAGGCGCTCTTCGAGAAGGCCGGCATCACCGAGGCCCCCAAGACCTGGGACGACCTGAAGAAGGCCGCCGCCACCGTCAAGGCCAAGACCGGCGTCGACGGCTACTGGGGCTCCACCCAGGCCTACTACGCCCAGACGTTCCTCTACGGCGAGGGCACCGACACCGTCGACGTCGACGCCAAGAAGATCACGGTGAACTCGGCCGCCGCGCAGAAGGCGTACGGCACCTGGCTGAGCCTGTTCGACGGCAAGGGCCTGCACAAGGCCGACACCACCGCCGACGCCTACGCCCACATCCAGGACGCGTTCGTCAACGGCAAGGTCGCCGCGATCGTCCAGGGCCCCTGGGAGATCACCAACTTCTACAAGGGCAGCGCCTTCAAGGACAAGAACAACCTGGGCATCGCCACCGTCCCGGCCGGCTCCGCCGGCAAGGCGGGCGCCCCGACCGGCGGCCACAACCTCTCGGTCTACGCCGGCTCGGACAAGGCCCACCAGGCCGCCGCGCTGAAGTTCGTCAACTTCATGACGTCCGCCAAGTCCCAGGCGACCATCGCGCTGAAGAACTCCACCCTGCCGACGCGCGACGACGCCTACACCGACCAGGTCAAGGCCGACCCGGGCATCGCCGGCTACGGCGCCGTCCTGGCCGCCGCCCAGCCGCGCCCCGCGCTGCCGGAGTACAGCTCCCTGTGGGGGCCGCTCGACACCGAGCTGCCCAAGATCGCGGGCGGTAAGGAGTCCCTCGACAAGGGCCTGAGCACCGCCGAGACCGCCATCGCCAAGCTGGTGCCGGACTTCAGCAAGTGAGCCCCGCGTGGCCGTCGGATCTCCCGCTGCATGGGGGGAGAGATCCGGCGGCCACCGGCCTGTGAGCCGTACACCCCCCTCGAAGATCCAGCGTGAAGATCCAGAAGGTGTCGAACCATGACAGTCGCCATCGACCGCGCGACCGGCAAGCGCCGCGGTGACCGTGAGCCAGGGCCCGGCCTGGGCGGGCGCCTGAAGCGGGGCTACCAGAAGCACTGGTACGCCTACGCGATGATCGCCCCGGTGGCGGTCGTCCTCGGCGTCCTCGTGCTGTATCCCCTGGTGTACGGCCTCTATCTCACCCTCACCGACGCCAACAGCCTCAACACCGCGCGCACGATCGGCGTCAACCACATCGACGCCACCTACAAGTTCATCGGCCTGGACAACTACGCCGACATCCTCTGGGGCCCGACCGCGTACGACCGCTTCTGGTCGCACTTCCTCTGGACGATCGTCTGGACGGTCGTCTGTGTCGCCCTGCACTACACCATCGGCCTCGGCCTCGCGCTCCTGCTCAACCAGAAGCTGCGCGGCCGCACGCTGTACCGGCTGATCCTGGTGCTGCCCTGGGCGGTGCCCACCTTCGTCACCGTCTTCGGCTGGCGCTTCATGCTCGCCGACGGCGGCATCATCAACTCCGCGCTCGACACCCTCCATCTGCCGACGCCGCTCTGGCTGGAGGACACCTTCTGGCAGCGGTTCGCCGCGATCATGGTCAACACCTGGTGCGGTGTGCCGTTCATGATGATCTCCCTGCTCGGCGGACTGCAGTCCATCGACGCCTCCCTCTACGAGGCCGCCGAGATGGACGGCGCGAGCGCCTGGCAGCGGTTCCGCTACGTCACCCTGCCGGGCCTGCGGACGGTCAGCTCCACCGTCATCCTGCTCGGCGTCATCTGGACCTTCAACCAGTTCGCCGTGATCTTCCTGCTGTTCGGCAACACCGCCCCCGACGCCCACATCCTCGTCACCTGGGCGTACTACCTCGGCTTCGGACAGCAGCCGCGTGACTTCGCCCAGTCGGCCGCCTACGGCATCCTGCTGCTGGCCATCCTGATCGTCTTCACCTCCTTCTACCGCCGCTGGCTGAACCGCAACGAGCAGCAGCTCGCGATCTGAGGCAGGAGTTCTCCATGAGTACGACCACCGCGCAGACCTCCGCCCCGGTGAGCAAGGAGGACCCCGTGAAGACAGCGCGCCGGAGCCGCCGACGCGGCGAGACGAGCCTCGCCGGCTCCCTGGTCTCCCACGGCGTCCTGACCGTCGCGAGCCTGATCGCGCTCTTCCCGATCGTCTGGCTTCTCTATCTGTCCCTCGGCCCGGACAAGGACGACTACCTCCACCCGGGCGGCATCTGGGACAAGATGACGTTCGACAACTACACGTTCGTCGTCGAGCACACCAAGTTCTTCGACTGGTTGAAGAGCTCGCTCATCGTCACGCTCGGCACCACGTTCATCGGCGTGCTGATCGCCGCCACCACCGGCTACGCGGTCTCCCGCATGCGCTTCCCCGGGTACAAGAAGTTCATGTGGGTGCTGCTGGTCACCCAGATGTTCCCGGTCGCCGTACTGATGGTGCCGATGTACCAGATCCTCTCGGACCTGAAGCTCATCGACAACTACTTCGGCCTCATCCTCGTCTACTGCACCACGGTCATCCCGTACAGCGCCTGGCTGCTCAAGGGGTACTTCGACACCATCCCCTTCGAGATCGACGAGGCCGGACGCGTCGACGGGCTCACCCCCTTCGGCACCTTCTTCCGGCTCGTCCTCCCGCTCGCCAGACCGGGCCTCGCGGTGGCCGCCTTCTACAACTTCCTCACCGCTTTCAGCGAGGTCGCCTTCGCCTCGACGTTCATGCTCAGTGACGACAAGTACACGCTCGCCGTCGGTCTGCAGTCGTTCGTCAGCGAGCACGACGCCCAGCGCAACCTCATGGCCGCGACCGCCGTGCTGATCGCGATACCCGCCGCCGTGTTCTTCTACCTCGTGCAGAAGAACCTGGTGACCGGACTCACCGCGGGTGGCACGAAGGGCTGACCCGCCCTCCCCGGTGACCAAGTGAAAAGACTCCCGCGCACCCGACCGCGCGGGTGGCGGCCGCGGTGTCCATCCGACCCCGCCGGCACCGCGGCCGCCTCATCACCGACCCACCACCCACCCCCGCCACCGGACCCCGACAACCCATGAACACAACCCCGTTACGTACCAAGGACGCCATGAGCCAGCAGCACTCCGCAGCCCCGGCCCCGACCCCCACCTCCGCAACGGCCGTCGCCACCGTCGCCAAGCGCCGTGACTGGTGGCGGGACGCGGTGATCTACCAGGTGTACCCCCGCAGCTTCGCCGACAGCAACGGCGACGGCATGGGCGACCTGGAAGGCGTACGCTCCCGCCTCCCGTACCTGCGCGACCTCGGCGTGGACGCCGTGTGGCTCAGCCCCTTCTACGCCTCCCCCCAGGCCGACGCCGGCTACGACGTCGCCGACTACCGCGCCGTCGACCCCATGTTCGGCAACCTCCTGGACGCCGACGCGCTGATCCGCGACGCCCGCGAACTGGGCCTGCGGATCATCGTGGACCTCGTCCCCAACCACTCCTCGGACCAGCACGAGTGGTTCAAGCGGGCGGTGGCGGAGGGCCCCGGCTCACCGCTGCGGGACCGCTACCACTTCCGCCCGGGGAAGGGCGAGAACGGCGAACTCCCGCCCAACGACTGGGAGTCCATCTTCGGCGGCCCGGCGTGGACCCGGGTCGACGACGGGGAGTGGTACCTGCACCTCTTCGCGCCCGAGCAGCCGGACTTCAACTGGGAACACCCCGCGGTCGGCGACGAGTTCCGCTCGATCCTCCGGTTCTGGCTGGACATGGGCGTGGACGGCTTCCGCATCGACGTCGCCCACGGTCTGGTGAAGGCGGCCGGACTGCCCGACCTCGGCTCCCACGACCAGCTCAAACTGCTGGGCAACGATGTCATGCCGTTCTTCGACCAGGACGGCGTCCACGAGATCTACCGCCAGTGGCGCCTGATCCTGGGCGAGTACTCGGGCGAGCGCATTTTCGTTGCGGAGGCCTGGACCCCCACGGTCGAGCGCACCGCGAACTACGTCCGCCCCGACGAACTCCACCAGGCCTTCAACTTCCAGTACCTCTCCACCGAATGGGACGCGGAGGAGCTGCGGACGGTCGTCGACCGCACGCTGGAGGCGATGCGCCCGGTGGGGGCCCCCGCCACGTGGGTCCTGTCCAACCACGACGTGACCCGCCACGCCACCCGCTTCGCCAACCCGCCCGGCCTGGGCACCCAGATCCGCTCGGCGGGCGACCGCGCACTGGGTCTTCGCCGGGCCCGCGCGGCGACCCTGCTGATGCTGGCCCTGCCCGGCTCGGCGTACGTCTACCAGGGCGAGGAACTCGGTCTCCCCGACGTCGTCGACCTCCCCGACGAGGTCCGCCAGGACCCCGCCTACTTCCGCGGCGCCGGCCAGGACGGCTTCCGCGACGGGTGCCGGGTGCCGATTCCGTGGACGCGGGAGGGCTCGTCGTACGGCTTCGGCACGGGCGGCAGCTGGCTGCCCCAGCCGACCGAGTGGGCGGAGCTGAGCGTGGAGGCCCAGCAGGGCGTGGCCGGCTCCACCCTGGAGCTCTACCGCTCCGCCCTCCACCTGCGCCGCACCCACCCCGACCTGGGCGCCGGCGACGCGGTGGAATGGCTGAAGGCCCCGGAGGGCGTCCTGGCCTTCCGCCGCGGCGAGTTCGTGTGCGTCGCGAACACGTCCGGCGAGTCGGTCCGGATCCCGTCGTACGGCCGTGTCCTGCTCGCCAGCGGCGAGGTGGCGGAGACGGACGGAGAGGCGAAGCTGCCGGCCGACACGACGGTGTGGTGGACGACGGCCTGACCTCCCGCACCACGGGCCCGCCACTCCTCGGGAGCGGCGGGCCTTCGTGTGCCGCCGGCCGATGCCGCCGACGTCACCCGTCCTGCCGCGCCCTGACGGCCACCCTCCGTCGGTGAACCGTCGCGCCCCCCGTGACAGGGGCGCACCCGCGCGAGCCGCTCCCGGCGGACGCCGGCGAGGATCACCGCGGCGCCCACGGGGGCCCGGCCGGAGGTGTGCGCACGCGGACCGGACGATCTCCGGCACGCGCCGGGCGGCCCTCCGGCGGAACGCTGCTGCACCGGCGCCCGGCACGGGCCACCATGGAGGAAGGGGCCGTGGCCCGCCACCGGGCGGGCGGCTCTTCGACCGGGGAGGACGTACCGGGAGGACGTGACCCCATGCCCGAGCTGCCGGACGTCGAGGGATTCCGCAGGGTGCTGGAGTCCTGCGCGCGGGGCAGGGTCGTACGGCGCGTCGAGGTGCGGGACACGGGAGTGCTGCACGGCGTGAGCGCACGGCAGCTGCGGGACGCCCTGGAGGGCCGGCGCTTCACGCGGACCGAGCGGCGCGGGAAGTGGCTGCTCGCCCGCACCGGCGGCCCCACCCTCCTGCTGCACTTCGGCATGACCGGCCGACTGCTCCGCGCCCACCCCGACGACCCGGTCGAGGCACACGACCGCGTCCTGGTCACCGTGTCCCGGGACCGGCAGCTCCGCTACCGCGACCAGCGCAAGCTCCAGGGTCTGTGGCTGGCCCACGACGAGTCCGAGGTCGTACGGGTACTGGGCCGCCTGGGCCCCGACGCGACCGCGGTCGGCCGGGAGGACTTCGAGGCCGCGCTCTCCTCCCACCGCGGCAGCGTCAAGACCGTCCTCACCGACCAGACCGTCCTGGCGGGGCTCGGCAATCTCCTCGCCGACGAGATCCTGTGGCGCGCGGGACTGAGCCCCACCAGCCGGGCCGACGGTCTCGGCGAGGCCGACCGCCGCAGCCTGTACACGCACATGCGCCGCACCCTGCGCTCCGCGATCCCCGCCGGCCGTGTCCCGCCGCGGAACACCTGGCTCACCGGCCACCGCGACGACCCCGACGCCGCCTGCCCGCGCTGCGGCAGCCCCCTGCGCCGGTCCCACGTGGGCGGGCGCGGCACCGTGTGGTGCCCGCGATGCCAGTAGCCCGTATCCGGGGTGTCACTCCGTAAGTTCTTGCAGATCCTTCACGCACACCCCTGCCCTTTCCGGCCACCGGACCCTTAACATCGCGCCACCGCAAGGTTTCTGAAAGATTTCAGCAAGAGCCTTCAATGGAGAAGGAACCCCACATGGCAAGCAGCAGAACCCTTTCGGGCGCCGTCGCCCTGGCCGCCGGCCTGACCCTGCTCGGCCCCGCCGCCCACGCCACCCCGCCCGGCACCAAGGACGTCACCGCCGTCCTCTTCGAGTGGAACTTCGCCTCGGTGGCGAAGGAGTGCACCAGCACCCTCGGACCGGCCGGCTACGGATACGTCCAGGTCTCCCCACCGGCCGAGCACATACAGGGCGCGCAGTGGTGGACGTCTTACCAGCCGGTGGGCTACAAGATCGCGGGTCGGCTCGGCGACCGGGCCGCCTTCCGGAACATGGTCGACACGTGCCACGCGGCCGGCGTCAAGGTCGTCGTCGACACCGTCGTCAACCACATGTCGGCCGGGAGCGGCACGGGCACGGGCGGATCGTCGTACACGAAGTACACCTACCCCGGGCTGTACTCCTCCTACGACTTCGACGACTGCACCTCCCAGGTCTCGAACTACTCCGACCGCTGGAACGTCCAGCACTGCGAACTGGTCGGCCTGGCCGACCTCGACACCGGTGAGGACTACGTCCGCAAGGCCGTCGCCGGCTACATGAACGACCTCCTCACCCTCGGCGTCGACGGCTTCCGCATCGACGCGGCCAAGCACATCGACACCGCCGACCTCGCCGACATCAAGTCGCGGCTGACCAACACGGGCGTGTACTGGAAGCAGGAGGTCATCTACGGCTCCGGCGAGGCCGTCCAGCCGGCCGAGTACACGGGCAACGGGGATGTGCAGGAGTTCCGTTACGCCTACGACCTCAAGCGGGTCTTCAACAACGAGAACCTCGCCTACCTGAAGAACTACGGCGAGGGCTGGGGCTACCTGAGCAGTTCCGTCGCGGGGGTCTTCGTCGACAACCACGACACCGAGCGCAACGGCTCCACCCTCAACTACAAGGACGGGGCGAACTACACGCTCGCCAACGTCTTCATGCTCGCCCACCCGTACGGCGCCCCGGACATCAACTCCGGCTACGAGTGGTCCGACGTGGACGCGGGGCCGCCCAACAACGGTGCGGTCAGCGCCTGTTGGCAGAACGGCTGGAAGTGCCAGCACGCCTGGCCCGAGATCCTCCGCATGGTCGCCTTCCGCAACGCGACGCGGGGTGAGGCCGTCACCAACTGGTGGGACAACGGCGGCGACGCGATCGCCTTCGGCCGGGGCGCCAAGGGCTATGTCGCCATCAACCACGAGTCGAGCAGCCTGACGCGGACGTATCAGACCTCGCTGCCGGCGGGGACGTACTGCAACGTCCAGAACAACACCGCGGTGACCGTGAACTCCTCCGGCCAGTTCACCGCCACTCTGGCCGCCAACACGGCCCTGGCCGTCTACACCGGCAAGTCCAGCTGCTGACCCTGCCCTTCCCGGGGTGAACGCGGTCGCCCGCGGCCGTTTCGGCAACGGTCGCGGGCGATGCGTGGGGCAGGAGGCGCCGGTGCGGTTACTTCCAGGTGTCCGTCGCCGTGTAGCCCGTCGAACTCGACGTGGTGTAGGAGCGGTTGGTGCCGGACTCCCACGTCACGTTGCCGGAGCCGTCCTTCTTGACGTACTTGTACTCGAAGGTGGTGTTCCTGGGGACGACGACCGACTTGGACCAGGTCGGGTAGGAGGCGGCGGAGAGGGGGACGGCGTCGACGGGGTTCCAGGAGCCGAGGGAGGCGATCGAGCCGACGACGTAGACGTCGGTGCCGTAGCCGGTCGTGGCGGTGACGTCGAAGGTGACGTCCGTCGCGTTCGCGTCCGCCACGTTCCAGGTGTTGTCGAGCGTCAGGGCCGAGGTGGTGGTCGTCGCCGATCTGTTGGCGTTGGACTCCCAGGTGATGGTGCCCGAGCTGTCCTTCTTGATGTACTTGTACTCGAAGGCCGTGCTGACCGGCACGCTCACCGCGCCCGACCAGATCGGGTAGCCGGTGGAGGAGAGCCGGACCGCCTTGGAGGTGTCCCAGCCGCCCAGGGCGTCGAGGGAGCCGACGACGTAGACGCTGGTGCCGGGCGTGGTGGAGGCGTACTCGTTGAACGTGGCGGTCACCGTGGAGGTGCCGGTGTCGCCGCCGGTATCGCCGTCGCACGTCGTCGGGCAGGTGTAGGAGCCGTTGTAGAAGGCGATCGCGCTCTTCGCCGGGATGGTCAGGGTCGCGCTGCCGCCGGAGACGGTGACCGTGCCGTTTCCGCCGTCGACCACGTTGGTGTACGTGCCGTCGGCCATGCCCGTGGTGAACGTGTACGTGGCCGACGAGGAGCCGTTGTTCAGGGCGAAGAAGCCCGCCGAGCCCCGGCTGAAGCCGATGACCGAGGAGGACTTGGTCTGCCAGTTGGCCACGGCCGCGCTGTCCACGGCGTTGTGCCAGGCCACCATGCCGACGACACCGGTGTCACGGTCCAGGCAGTACCAGGCGCCGTTGGAGCAGTCGGTGTCCGTGACGAACCCGGACGAGTTCGGCGGGGCCTGGTCGCTCTGGGTCCACTCCCAGCCGGCGTACACGGTGGGCGTGGACCACTTGTAGGCGAGCTGGAAGAGGTTGGCGAGCTGGTAGCCGTCGCCGTCCTTGTAGCTCATGTGGAGCCCGTTGCGCTCGGTGTCGTGGTTGGTCACGAACGACACCGAGTGGGCAGCCGGGAGGATCCCGGACGACGACAGCGACTCCAGGTCGCTCACATTGCCCTGGAACGCCGACTTCAGCTTGCTCGCGTAGGTGAAGTCCAGGACGTCACCGGAGGCGTAGTAGTCCGCCGGCTGCGGGGTCGAACCGGGGTAGACCTCCTGGAAGACGTACGGCGTCGCGCCCGAGGTCGTGCTGGTCAGCTTGGCCTCGATGGCCTGGAGGTCGGCGGCCGGGATGTGCTTGGCCGCGTCCACCCGGAAGCCGTCCACCCCGAGGGCCAGCTGCTTGTTGAGGAAGGCCGCGATGCCGGAACGGACGCTGTCGTTCTCCGTCTCCAGGTCGGGCAGGCCGAGGAGTTCGCAGTTCTGGACCTCGGAGAGGTTCGACCAGTCGTCGATGACCAGGTCGGAGTCGTTGCAGTCGTCGGACTGGTGGAAGTCGCCCGGGTCCCACTCCGGGGTGTCGTACTTGGTGGTGAGCGTCGTGCCGTTGTAGCCGGTGCCGGTCTGGGCGGCGGTGTGGTTGATCACCGCGTCCGTGTAGACCTTGACGCCCGCGTCGTGGCAGGCGGTCACCATCGACGCGAACTCCGCCGCCGAGCCGAAACGGCTGTTCAGGTTGTAGGAGTACGGCTGGTAGACGTCCCACCAGTAGTACGAGGACTGCTTGAGGGACTCGGCGGGCGGGGCGACCTGGACCGCCCCGTACCCGGCCGGTCCCAACACGTCGGTGCACTCCGCGGCGACGGAGTCCCAGTTCCATTCCCACAGGTTGGCGATGACATCGCCTTGGGCGGTGGTGTCCGCGCGGGCGGCCGTGGCCGGCAGTGCGACGGCACCGGCGAGGGCCAGGGTGGCGGCGGCCGCGGCGATGGCGGCCCGCCGCAGGACACCCGGGGGATGGTGTCTGACTGTCATGTGCGGCTCCAGAGAGGGGAGTTCTGGTTTCAACAAGCCGTGAGCGTGGGGCAGTTGAGAAGGGCACGTCAAGGTTTCAGGTGAAAGTTCTTGCTGTGAATTGCAAGGCTCTTGCTGTAAACCTTTCGTTAGCGATACGGTCGCGCGGGGTCGGACCCAAGAGAGCCGTAATCGCAAGGAGTTCTCGCCTGTGATACCGAGATGGCCGGCGCCCTCGGCGCGCCGCACCGCGCAAGCCAGACGGATCGCGGCCGTCACCGTGACAGCGCTGGCGGCCGCCCTCGTGCAGCCGCTCGCCGCGCACGCGGACAGTCCGCCCCCGCCCCCGTCCGACGCGAAGCTCGCCGCCGCGCCCGCCCGGCACGACGACACCCGCGAGCAGTTCTACTTCGTCATGCCGGACCGTTTCGCCAACGGGGACGCCGCCAATGACAAGGGCGGCCTCACCGGTTCGCGCCTCAGCACCGGATACGACCCCGCCGACAAGGGCTTCTACCAGGGCGGCGACCTCAAGGGCCTGACCAGGCGCCTCGACTACATCAAGGGCCTCGGCACCACCGCCATCTGGATGGCCCCGATCTTCAAGAACCGGCCGGTCCAGGGGACGGGCGGCAACGCCTCCGCCGGCTACCACGGTTACTGGATCACCGACTTCACCCAGGTCGACCCGCACTTCGGCAGCAACAAGGACCTCGAGACCCTCATCGCCAAGGCGCACGCCAAGGGCATGAAGGTCTTCTTCGACGTCATCACCAATCACACCGCCGACGTCGTCGACTACGAGGAGAAGTCCTACGACTACCTCTCCAAGGGCGCGTTCCCGTACCTGACGAAGGACGGCGAGCCCTTCGACGACGCCGACCACGCGGCCGGCGGCTCCGGGTTCCCCGCCGTCGACGCCGACTCCTTCCCGCGCACCCCGACGGTCACCGCCGCGCAGCGGACCGCCAAGGTCCCGTCCTGGCTCAACGACCCGACGATGTACCACAACCGCGGCGACTCGACGTATGCCGGTGAGTCGACCACGTACGGCGACTTCTCCGGCCTGGACGACCTGTGGACCGAGCGTCCCGAGGTCGTCAGCGGGATGGAGAAGATCTACCGGCGCTGGGTGCGGGACTTCGGCATCGACGGCTTCCGGATCGACACCGTGAAGCACGTCGACATGGAGTTCTGGACCCAGTGGGCCACGGCCCTGGACGCCTACGCGGCGAAGCGGGGGCGCGACGACTTCTTCATGTTCGGCGAGGTCTACTCCGCCGACACGAACATCACCTCCCCCTACGTCACCCAGGGCCGCCTGGACGCCACCCTCGACTTCCCCTTCCAGGAGGCGGCCCGGCAGTACGCCTCGCAGGGCGGCAGCGCGCGGACACTGGCGTCCGTCTTCGCCGACGACTACAAGTACACGACCGACAAGGCCAACGCGTACGAGCAGGTCACCTTCCTCGGCAACCACGACATGGGCCGCATCGGGTACTTCCTGAACCAGGACAACCCGGAGGCGACCGACGCCGAACTGCTCGCCAAGGACACGCTCGCCAACGAGCTGATGTTCCTCAGCCGCGGCAACCCGGTCGTCTACTACGGCGACGAGCAGGGCTTCACCGGATCCGGCGGCGACAAGAACGCCCGCCAGACCATGTTCGCCTCCCGGGTCGCCGACTATCTCGACGACGACGAGATCGGCACCGACCGCACCCACGCGAGCGACGCCTACGACACGCGCGCGCCGCTGTACCGGCGGATCGCCGCCCTCGCCAAGCTCCGCAAGGCCAACCCGGCGCTGACGGACGGAGTCCAGACCGAGCGGTACGCGGCCGACGGGGCCGGTGTCTACGCCTTCTCCCGCACCGGCACCGGCAAGGACACGACCGAGTACGTGGTCGCCTTCAACAACGCGGACACGGCGAAGACGGCGACCTTCGCGACCGGTTCCGCGAACATGGCCTTCCACGGGATCCACGGCACCGGGAAGACGGTGACCTCCGACGCCGGCAAGAAGATCACCGTGACCGTGCCGGCCGGTTCCGCGATCGTCCTCAAGGCCGCCGGGCCGCTCGGCAGGCCCGCCACCAAACCGGCGCTCACCCTCCGGGCGCCGGCCGCCGGCGCCACCGGCACCGTCGAGCTGAGCGCCGACGTCGACGGCGGACAGCTCAACCGGGTCGTCTTCGCCGCCCAGACCGGCAACGGACGGTGGAAGACCCTCGGCTCCGCCGACCACGCCCCCTACAAGGTCACCCAGACCATCGGCAGGGACGTGCCCGCCGGAACCGCCCTGCGCTACAAGGCGGTGGTCGTCGACTCGGCCGGCCGGACCGCCGGTGCCACCGCCGCGAGCACCACCGGCACCCCGCCCGCCGAGGAGGTCCCCACCGCCTCCTCCCGCGACTACGCGATCGTCCACTACAAGCGCGCCGACGGCGACTACGCGGACTGGGGCCTGTACGCCTGGGGCGACCTGGCCGACGGCGAGTCCACGAACTGGCCGGACAGCCATCCCTTCACCGGCCGGGACGCGTACGGCGCCTTCGCCTACGTCAAGCTGAAGCCGGGCGCGTCGAACGTCGGCTTCCTCGTCATCGACAAGGACGGCACCAAGGACGTCTCCGCCGACCGCACGATCGACGTGACGAAGACCGGCGAGGTCTGGATCGAGCAGGGCAAGGAGGCCGTCCTCACGGAGAACCCCGGCCACCCGGCCCAGGACGAGACCAAGGCGGTCCTGCACTACCACCGTGCCGACGGGGACTACGACGGCTGGGGCCTGCACGTCTGGACGGGCGCCGCCCAGCCCAGCGAGTGGTCCAGCCCCCTGAAGCCGGTGCGCACCGACGCCTACGGCGCGGTCTTCGAGGTACCGCTCGCCGACGGGGCCACCAGCCTCAGCTACATCATCCACAAGGGCGACGAGAAGGACCTGCCCGCCGACCAGTCCCTCGACCTCACGGCGAACGGCCACGAGGTGTGGCTGCTGAACGGCCAGGAGAAGTACCTGCTCCCGCAGCCCGCCGGATCCGCCGCCGCGCTCGACCTGACCACCTCCAAGGCGGTCTGGATCGACCGGAACACGGTCGCCTGGAACGGCTCCGAGGCCGCCGCCTCCACCCAGCTGCTGTACTCCCACGACGGCTCGATCACCGTCGACGACGGCACGCTCACCAGCGACGACGAGCGGTGGCTGCGGCTGGCCAAGACCACGCTCACCGACGCCCAGAAGGCGAAGTTCCCGCATCTGAAGGGCTACACGGCCTGGTCGGTCGACCCGCGCGACCGCGACCGGGTGCGGGAGGCGCTGAGCGGTCAGATCGTCGCCTCCCAGCGGGCCGCCAACGGCGCCGTCCTGGCGGCGACGGGCGTCCAGATCGCCGGCGTACTCGACGATCTGTACCCCGCCGCGACGAAGGCGGAGCTGGGCCCGGTGTTCCACGACGGCCGCCCCACGCCGGCCGTCTGGGCGCCGACCGCGCAGAGCGTGGCACTGGAACTCGACGGCTCCACCGTGCGGATGAAGCGTGACTCCGCCACCGGCGTCTGGTCCGTCACCGGCCCCAGGTCCTGGAAGAACAAGCCCTATCGGTACGTGGTGAAGGTCTGGGCGCCCAGCGTCCGCAAGGTCGTCACCAACAAGGTCACCGACCCCTACTCGGTCGCGCTCACCACGGACTCCGAGCGCAGCCTCCTCGTCGACCTCGACGACAAGTCCCTGGCACCGGGCGGCTGGTCGTCGTACACCAAGCCCAAGGCGGTCGCCCTCGAGGACGCCCAGATCCAGGAGCTGCACATCCGGGACTTCTCCGTCGCGGACGAGACCGTCCCGGCGAAGGAGCAGGGCACCTACCTCGCCTTCACCGACCGGGACAGCGACGGCTCCGCGCATCTGCGCGAGCTGGCGCGGTCGGGCACCTCGTACGTGCACCTCCTGCCGGCCTTCGACATCGCCACCATCCCCGAGAAGAGGGCCGACCAGGCGACCCCGGACTGCGATCTCGCCTCCTACGCGGCCGACTCCGGGCAGCAGCAGGAGTGCGTGACGAAGACCGCCGCGAAAGACGCCTACAACTGGGGCTACGACCCGTACCACTACACCGTCCCCGAGGGGTCGTACGCCACCGACCCGGACGGCATCGCCCGTACGGTCGAGTTCCGCAGGATGGTGAAGGCGCTGAACGACGACGGCCTCCGGGTCGTCATGGACGTCGTCTACAACCACACCGCGGCGAGCGGCCAGGCGGACACCTCCGTCCTCGACCGGATCGTCCCCGGTTACTACCAGCGCCTCCTCGCCGACGGATCGGTCGCCAACAGCACCTGCTGCGCGAACACCGCCACCGAGAACGCCATGATGGGCAAGCTGGTCGTCGACTCGATCGTCACCTGGGCCAAGGAGTACAAGGTCGACGGCTTCCGCTTCGACCTCATGGGCCATCACCCGAAGGCCAACATCCTGGCGGTCAGGAAGGCCCTGGACGCGCTGACCCCCGCCAAGGACGGCGTGGACGGCAAGAAGATCATCCTGTACGGCGAGGGCTGGAACTTCGGCGAGGTCGCCGACGACGCCCGCTTCGTGCAGGCCACGCAGAAGAACATGGCCGGCACCGGCGTCGCGACCTTCTCCGACCGGGCCCGGGACGCCGTCCGCGGCGGCGGCCCCTTCGACGAGGACCCCGGCATCCAGGGCTTCGCGTCCGGGCTCTACACCGACCCCAACGCGTCCACGGCGAACGGCACTGCGGCGCAGCAGAAGGCCCGCCTCCTGCACTACCAGGACCTGATCAAGGTCGGCCTGTCCGGCAACCTCCGGCAGTTCACCTTCACCGGCACCGACGGCAAGGAGGTCACCGGCGCCGAGGTCGACTACAACGGCTCGCCCGCCGGCTACGCGGACGCGCCGGGCGACGCCCTCGCCTACGCCGACGCGCACGACAACGAGTCCCTGTTCGACGCCCTCGCCTACAAGCTGCCGAAGGACACGTCCGCGGCCGACCGGGCCCGGATGCAGGTGCTCGCGATGGCCACGACCGCCCTCTCGCAGGGTCCGGCGCTCTCCCAGGCCGGCTCCGACCTGCTGCGCTCCAAGTCCCTGGACCGCAACTCCTACGACAGCGGTGACTGGTTCAACGCGATCCACTGGAACTGCGCCGACGGCAACGGCTTCGGACGCGGACTGCCCCCGGCGGCCGACAACACTTCCAAGTGGCCTTACGCCAAGCCCCTGTTGACCTCCGTCGGGGTGGGCTGTGCGCAGATCACGGCCGCCTCCGCCGCGTACCGGGACCTGCTGCGGATCCGTACCACGGAGAAGGCGTTCTCGCTCGGCACGGCCGAGGCGGTGCAGTCGGCGCTGTCCTTCCCGCTGTCCGGCACGGACGAGACACCCGGTGTGATCACCATGGAGCTGGGCGACCTGGTCGTCGTGTTCAACGCGACTCCGGCCGAGCAGAAGCAGCGGATCGTTTCTCTCGCCGGCCAGGACTACCGGCTGCACCCGGTACAGGCATCGGGCGCGGACTCTACCGTCAAGACCTCGTCCTACGTGCGTGAATCGGGCACGTTCGCCGTTCCGGGTCGTACTGTCGCGGTATTCTCCCGGGTTTCCTGATACAGGGCTACGTTGGTGGGGCGGTCCCGGGTGCGGGGCCGCCCCACCACGTCGTTTCCTAGAGGGCCGGGAGTCTGACGGTGCCCGCCGAACCCCCGCAGCCGCCGTCCGTCGTGCGTGCCGCGCTGCGCGGGGCGCGCCGGCGGGGTGACCCGGAGGTGCGCGCCCGGCGGCTCACCCTGCTCGCGGAGGCGACCGTCGCCGTACAGACAGCGCGCTGCCCGGGGGAGCTGGCCCACGCGGCCGCGGAGGGCGCCGCGCGGCTCATCGGCGCCCCGGCCGTCGTCTTCGTGGTCGGCCCGGACGGCGGACTGCACCGGGGGACCACCCGCGACCGCGGCGCGCTCGGGCTGCCGGACGCGGCCGCGCACGAGACGGTGGCCCGGATGGTCTCCCGGCTCGCGGCGGGGCCCGGCGGGGTGCGGGGCGTGGTCGCGCCGGCGACGCTGTGGCCCCCCGGGTTCTTCCGGCCCGGCCGGCGGGAGGCGGCCCGCCTGGTGCTGGCCGTGACCCGGCGCCGCCGCACCCCGGTCTGCGTGGCCACCCCCGCCGCCGCCCCCCTCGCCGACGACGGCCTGCTCTCCCGGCTCGCCCAGGTCACCGCGCTGGCCGCCGAGCCGCTGCTGATGTACCAGGTGGAACGCCATGTCGCGCGCACCCTGCAGCACAGCTTCCTGCCCCGCCCCGAACGGCCGCCCCGCCTGCCCGGCGTGGACCTCGTGGTGCGGTACGTGCCCGCGTCCCGGGAGACGGAGATCGGCGGCGACTTCTACGCGGCCGTGTCCACCGGCGCCGGGGTGTTCACCGCGGTCGGTGACGTCGTGGGGCACTCGCTGGAGGCGGCCGCGGTGATGGTGGAGATCCGGCACGCGCTGCGCGCCTACTGCGTCGAGGACCCCGATCCGGCGGTGCTGGCCGCCCGTCTCGACCGGATGATCCAGCACTACCACCCCGAGGTCACGGCGACCGTGTGCCTGGCCCTGCTGGATCCGGCCACCGGGCGGCTGCGGGTGGCCAACGCCGGCCATCTTCCCCCGCTGGTCGTCTCCGGCTCCGGCGGTGCCGGGTACGTCGACGTGCACGGGCCGCTGCTCGGGCTCGGCCTCGACCGTCCGGAGCCGGCCGAGCTGGTGCTGGGGCCCGCGGACCGGCTGCTGATGGTCACCGACGGTCTGATCGAGACGCGCGGCACGGACCTCGGCGTCTGTCTGGAGCGGCTGCGCACGGCCGCCGCCGAGGCCCCGCAGGGTCTGGACGCCCTGTGCGACCTGCTGCTCGCCCGCTTCGGCCGCGACCAGGAGGACGACATCGCGATGCTGGCGCTGCGGCTAGGGTGAGCCTCAGGACGCCCTGGAAGAGGAGTGCTCATGCCGAACATCACCGTCGACTACTCGGCCACGATGGCCCACGACTTCGACCCGGCCGCCTTCGCGGCGGCCCTGCACTCGTCGGTGGTGGAGATCGCGGCCGCCAAGCCGGAGGCCTGCAAGACCCTGTTCCGCACGGCCGACGCCACCGCGTTCGGGTACGAGGACCCGCTGGAGGCGCGGCACGCGGTCGTCCACGTCACCATCGGGCTGCTCGCCGGCCGCACCGACGAGACCAAGGCGCGGCTGACCGAGGCGGTCCTGGAACTGCTGCGCGAGCACGTACCGGCGGAACGGGACTTCGTGCTGCACGCCTCCGCCGAGATCCGTGACCTCGACCCGTCGTACCGCAAGTTCGAGGGCTGACCGGCCGCGTCGTCGGCGTGATCCGCCGGACCCGGCCTACGACGCCAGGGCGATCAACCGGGTCGCCAGGTCGCCGAAGGGGCCGTCGGCCGGCTCGCCGCTCAGCGCGGGGCGCAGCACGGCGCGCATCTCGTCGTCGAAGGCCGCGCTGACGGCGGTGAGCGCGGCGAAGTCGTGCACGAGCTGCACCTCCAGCTCCGCGCGCGGGATGCGCCGTCCGTCCAGCCAGATCAGCGCGGTCGACTCGGCGAGCGAGATCCAGGAGCGGATCACCAGTTCCAGGCGGGCGGGCGGGTCGGTGATCTTGAGGTGGGAGAGGATCTGCTCGTAGGCGGCCTGGCGTACCGAGTCGATCAGGGCGTTGGTGGTCGAGGAGCCGACGGCCGGGCCGCCGCGCATGAGGGCCGAGAAGCCGGGGCCGTGCTCGTCGACGAAGTCGAAGTAGCGGCGCATCACCCGCAGCAGCCGCGACCCGAGCGGGCCCTCCGCGGGTTCGACGAAGCGGTCGGCGAGATCCTCCGAGGCCCGCTTCAACGCAGCCTCGTACAGGCTGAGTTTGCCGGGGAAGTAGTGGTAGACGAGCGGACGCGAGATGCCGGCGGCGGCCGCTATCTCGTCGATGGAGACCTCGTCGGGTGAGCGCTGGGCGAACAGTTCGAGGGCGACGCCGATCAACTGCTGCCGACGCTCCTCGACTCCCATTCTTCGACGAACCCCGGTAGTCATGGGCACACCTTACCGATCGGATCCGGCCTCGAACGGACGGGTTCGGCCGCGGGCGTTCACCTGACGAGCACCAGCCGGTCACTTCGCACCCCTGGCGCGGGGACCGGAGCCGATCAGTTGAGGCCGTTGATCGAACGCCCGTC
Source organism: Streptomyces sp. NPDC000345 (assembly GCF_042898825.1). Classification (NCBI taxonomy): domain Bacteria; kingdom Bacillati; phylum Actinomycetota; class Actinomycetes; order Kitasatosporales; family Streptomycetaceae; genus Streptomyces; species Streptomyces sp. NPDC000345. The sequence goes on along the minus strand of NZ_JBIAZE010000005.1, from coordinate 21,885 downwards.
CCCCAGTGTGCCCTTCAGATCCGCCTTCGCGCCCTTCTCCGCGCGCAGGGTGAGCAGGTTGCCCGGCGCCGACCCGCTCACCCCGCCGGTCGCCCGCACGGACCGTGTCCGCCGGTCGCCGGCCGCGAGGAGGTACCAGTTGCCGCCCTCCGACTTCCACAGCACCCCGGCGAGCACATGCGGATCACGCGGCCCGCACCCGGGCACGTCCCCGGCCTTCGCGACGGCCGCCCCGGACAGCCCGCCCGGCGTGCGGAACTGGGCGAGGACCCGGGTCCCGTCGCCCCGCCAGGTCTCCGCCCGGGTGCACACCCATTCCGCCGAGCCGCTCCCGTCCGGCAGCGGCTGGCGCGCGTACGACCACGCGTTGACCGTCCGTACGCCCTGCCCGCGCACGTCCGCCAGCGAGCAGGCGTACGGCGCCCAGGTGCTGAGCGCCTCCGCGCCCGTCGCCTCCCCCGGCGCGCCGGGCCGGCCCGAGGTGAGCCGGGCGGGGACCAGTTCGCCCAGGTCGGTGAGGAGGTGGGTGCCCGAGGCGTCCGTGAGCTGGAGGACGTTCCAGCCGGTGCAGGTGCCGGTCCGGGTGGCGGGGCTGGCCAGCGGCGAGGTGACGCCGTCGGTGAGCGTCAGGTCCATCACCCCGGCGCCGGGCTTGGACAGGTCCCGCTCGCCCGCCCTCGTCACCCAGGGCGCCGTCAGCCAGCGGACGTTGCCGTCGGCCCGGTCCAGGACGATCGCGGCGGCCTCGGCACCGGCCGCGCCGTCGACCCGCGCGAAGTCGAGGGCCGCCCCGGCCGTGCCGTCCCTCGGCTCCGCGTACCGGGCGATGCGCAGACCGTCGTACAGGATCACCACGCGGGCGGTGCCGACGTCGCCCGCGTACAGGAGCTGGGGCGGGCCGAAGGGGCCGCCGGAGGGGGTGTCGGGGGTCGCGGAGACCCGGACCGCCTCGCCGGGGCGGGCCCAGACGGCGAGGGCGCGGCGCAGCAGCGCGCCGTCGCGGACGAGCGCGCCGCGGGCCGGCCAGACGGAGAAGTCGGTGCGCGCGGACGTCTTCCAGGCGACGGGGGAGACCCGCAGCAGCCGGCCCGGGTCGAGGGCGGCCTCGGCGGCCGGGTTGCGCGCGTACAGGGGGGCGGCGGCACCGTCCGGTCCCCAGCCGTCGCCGGGCAGGGCCACCAGGGCGCCGCACACCGCGAGCGCGGCGGCGGCGGCGAGCGCGGCCCTGGTGTGCCGGCGGCGGCGCATGAGGTCGGTGGGCCGGGCCTGGAGCGAGCAGGGGTCGAACTCGGGGGAGTCGAGGAGCGCGTACTGAGCGGGAACCCGGTCGGCCTCGCGCAGCGCGCGGTCGGTGTCCTCGACACCGGCCTCGCCGAGCACCTTGCGCACGTCGCCGTCCGGCAGCTTCTCCAGACCGCGCAGGACGTAGACGGCACGGGCCGGGCCGGAGAGGGCGGACAGGCGCTGGTCCAGGGCGAGTTCGTCGGCACCGCCGGAGCGCGGGAACAGCCTGAGGCCCAGGACCTGGGGGAGCAGCGGCGGGAGCTGGGCGCGCCTGGGCCACGCCCGGAGCCCGAGCGGTGCGCCCGCCTCCAGCGCCGTACGCACCACCTGGAGGCGGACGTACGCGTACCCGGGGTCGCCGTCGCGGGCGCCGGCCTGGGTCTGCGCCGGGATCACGGGGGCCGAGCCGCGGCCGCGGGGCAGGGCACGCTGGACGAGGGCGTGGGCGGTCAGGACCCGGCGGCCCCGGCCGGGGCCCGGCGGCAGCACCAGGTAGGCGAGCCGGACGAGACGCGGGTAGTGCTCGACGAGCGCGGCCTCGGCCTGCTCGACGTCGACGACCCGGTCGGTGACGGAGCCGGGTGCGGGGCGCGGGGCGACATCCTGTGACTGCACGTCCAGCAGAACGAGCGGGGCGGTGGATGGTCACCGCCGTCCGGCCGGGGCGGTCTACGGCTCCACGAGTGCCCGCGCGTAGTTCGCCATCGAGCGCTGGTAGCGCGGGAGACGGGGGGCGAGGGCGCCGAGGACCAGGGACAGGCCCTCGCGGTCGCGGCCGAGGCTGGACAGACACAGGGCGAGCGTGGCCCGGACGGCGTCGTCCAACTCGTCGGACGGGGCGTCCAGTTCGGGGGTGAGGAGTTCGACGCCCTCCTCGGCCAGCCCGGTGTTGCGCAGGGAGCTGGAGAGCTGGATCTTGGCGCGCCGGCCCTTGTAGCGGCTCACGTCGCTCAGTCCGCGGGCGAGTGCCTCCCGGTACAGCGGGACGGCCTTGTCGGAGTGCCCGGTCGAGTCCCAGGCGCTCGCCTGCTCGAAGAGGCCGAGCGGACTGCCCTCGGGCAGTTCGTCGACGAGCGCGTCGATCACGGCGCGGAACGCGCCCGCCCGTTCCTCGGGATACTCGTCCAGGGTGGCCCAGGCGGCCGTCACGCGGTCTTCCCAGTCTCGGTTCACCGGCTCACTCTCGCACGTCGGTGTCCCGCTCACCCCGGTATTTTGAGCGGACCGCACGCGGGAGCCGTATCCAGGACGAGGCTCTTGCAGGGAGGACAGATGAAGGTGACCCGACCGATCTTCGCGGCGGCGGCCGCCGCGGCGGCGCTGGTGCTGGCGGGGTGCGGCTCCTCAGGCTCCGGGAAGGCAGAGGTGTCCGTGCCGGCGGCGGCGACCGGCAGCCTGGAACACCTGGCCGCCGAGGTGGACTGCAAGCCGAACATGCAGACCGACGCCGACGAACTGCGCCAGGCCATCTGCAAGACCGCCGCGGGCAAGTTCCTGCTGCTGACCTTCGCCACCGACCGCGGGCAGCGCGAATGGATCAACGGGGCCAAGGACTACGGCGGTCACTACCTGGTCGGCCGCAAGTGGGTGGCCGTGGGCGAGGAGACCAGCACCGTGACGGCGCTGCGCAAGACGCTCGGCGGCGACGTCGAGGAGGGCACCGACCACTCCGCGCACGCGTCGCACGAGGCGTCCGGCGGCGCGACGCACTCCGGTCACTGAACCCGGACGGTCCACGGGCAACACGGAAGGCCGGCGGTGAGGATTCCTCACCGCCGGCCTTTCAGTCGGTCTCAGCCGGTCTCAGTCGACCTCAGCGGATCACTGGCACCGCTTGCCGGTGTTGATGCAGTTGACCACCTTGTTCATCGTGTTCGCGGAGAAGAAGTTGATGAAGTCGTTGTGGTCGGTGATCGGCTTGTGCAGGTTCTCCGGGAAGCTGTCCACCGCGTAGGCGTTCTTCACGACGCCGTTCTGGACGGTCGGCCGCGGAACGTTGTAGACCAGCCGGACCTGCAGCTGCGGGATCGCCTTGAAGCCGTTGGCGCAGGTGCCGTCGGCCTGGACGAACGCCACGTGCGTGCGGTGGTTGGCGCTGTCGATGTTCTTGCCGTCCCAGCAGCTCTGGAAGTTGGTCGTGCGGACGACCTGGCTGCCCTGCGGGCAGATCGGGTACTGGGTCTCCAGCTGCACCTTGTTCTCGAAGCCGGTGCAGCTCCAGTTCACGTTGGCGTTGCCGTTGCCGTTGACGAAGGCCTTGGCGTCACCGGTGATGATGCGCAGGGCCGTCGGCATCGCGACGACCTTGCCCCTCTTGTTGCCGACGAACTTCAGCTGGGCCTGGACCGGCTGCAGGATCTTGCCGACGTTGCCTTCCTTGCCGCCGCCGTCGTTGTTCTGGTCGAAGTCCTGCGAGCCGTCCTGGACACGCAGCACCGGCCAGAAGTACGAGGACTTGTCGCCCTGGTTCTGGCAGCTGGTCTGGGCGGCCGCCAGCTCCTGGTCGCTCGCGAAGGCGTCGTTGCTCTGGTTGCCGACGTAGTCGTGCAGGTGGTGGGCACCGTTGCTGACACCGGGGGCCACGATCACGTTGTCCGTGTTGTGGTTGTCGTTGCCGTTGGTGCCGCACTTGGTGGTGAAGGTGCCGCGCGAGCCCGAGTTGCCGTTCGCGGCGAGGCCGTTGGCGCCGACGCCGAGCTGGGCGTTGGCCTGGACCTTGGTGATGTCCACGAAGTCCGCCGCGGTCGGGCCGTTGCCGCCCTGGCCGTTGGCGCCGGCCTGCTGCTGACCGCCGTTCTGCTGGCCACCGTTCTGCTGCTGACCGCCGTTCTGCTGCTGCTGGCCGCCGTTCTGCTGCTGGCCGCCACCCGCCTGGCCGGCGTTGGTGTTCGCCGTCTGCGTGGTGCAGGCCGCGAGCTGGCTCAGCGAACTGTCGAACTGGCCGCCGACCCGCTGGATGTTGATGCGGATCCGGTCGATCGTGGCAGCCCGCTTCTCCTTGAGGGGGCCGACGATCGCGTTCTGCACGAACCCGGAGTCGTTCGCCTGTGCCTGACGCGTCGAGGCGAGGCGGGCGTAGGCCTCGGTGATCTGCTTGTCGAGGTTCGCCAGCTCGGTGGCGACGCCCTGCTTGGCCTTCGCCGGCACGTTCGTCAGCTTCTGCCCCACGTCCGGGCAGGAGATGGTGGCGACCTGCGCGGCCGCGGTGGCGGCCTTGGTCGTGTTCTGGCCCGAGCTGCTCGACTCGTGAGCCGAAGCATAGAAGTTCGCCCAGATCAGCCCGCCCCCACCGAGCGCTAGGGCCGCCGATGCTGCCACGGCCTTCGTGGCCATCGACGAACGGCGTTTACGTATGTTGCGTCCCATGGAACTCCTCTGACTTCCTTGGCGGGGCAGCATCGAGGCGCCCGACAGGAGTGAAGCTGCCCCCTCTCTTACGCGCGCCGTCCCAGGGGTGTTCAGCGTTCTCAGAAATTGATGAGAGGTCCGTACGACAAAACGGCCCCAACGACCCCACTCTTCACGGTAGTTGGCGGGCTACCGGTCGCGGTCCAGATAGGCCAGCACCGCCAGTACCCTGCGGTTGTCGTCGTCCGAGACCTCCAAACCCAGCTTCACGAAGATGTTCGCGGTGTGCTTGGCGACGGCCCGCTCGGTGACGACCAGTCTGCCGGCGATCGCCGCGTTCGAGCGGCCCTGCGCCATCAGCTCCAGAACCTCCCGCTCGCGGGGGGTGAGCCGGTCCGTCGGGCCCCGCCCGTCGCCCGAGCGGCGGGCGAGGAGCTGCTGGATCACCTGGGGGTCCATCGCCGTACCGCCCGCCGCGACCCGCCGTACGGCGTCCACGAACTGCTCCGCGTCGAACACCCGGTCCTTCAGCAGATAGCCGACCCCGCCGGTGCCGTCGGCGAGCAGCTCGCGCGCGTACAGCTGTTCCACGTGCTGGGAGAGGACCAGCACCGGCAGGCCCGGCCTCCTGCGGCGGGCCGCGAGCGCGCACTGCAGGCCCTCGTCGGTGTGCGTGGGCGGAAGCCGGACGTCGACGACGGCGACGTCCGGCTCCAGTTCGGCGAGGGCCCGCTCCAGCTCGGGCCCGCTCTCCACGGCGGCGGTGATCTCGAAGTCGTAGGCCTCCAGCAGCCGCACCAGCCCGTCCCGCAGCAGGAACAGATCTTCGGCTAGGACAACGCGCAAGGAATCTCCATGGTCACCATGGTGGGACCGCCCGCCGGGGAGCTGACGGCCAGGACGCCGTCGAATGTACCCAGTCGCCGCTCCACCCCGGCCAGGCCCGAGCCCGCCCCGGTCACGGCGCCGCCGCGGCCGTTGTCGGTGACGCAGATCCGCAGATGCCCGTCCGTGTGGTGCAGGTCGACCCAGACGCGCTCGGCGCCGGAGTGCTTGACCGCGTTGGTGAGCACCTCGCTGACGGCGAAGTACGCGGCCGACTCGACCGGCGCCTCGGCCCGTCCGGGAAGGTCCACGGCCACCTCCGTCGCGATCGGCAGCCGCAGCGCCAACGCCCGTACGGCATCGCCCAGTCCGCGCTCGGCCAGCACCGGCGGATGGATCCCGCGCACCAGGTCGCGCAGCTCGGCCAGCGCCTCGGCGGACGACTGCCGGGCCTGCGCGAGCAGCTGCTTGGCCTGCTCGGGGTCCTTGTCGACGAGCATCTCGACCGTGCCGAGGTCCATGCCCATCGCCACGAGCCGGGCCTGCGCGCCGTCGTGCAGATCCCGCTCGATGCGCCGCAGTTCGGCCGCGGAGGTGTCCACGGCGTCCCGCCGGGTCTCGGTCAGCACCCTGACCCGCTCGGCCAGTTCGGCCTGACTGGGGGCGAGCAGGGCCCCGGTGAGCCGGAAGTGGAGCCGCAGCGCGCTCACGGCGTACCGGTCGGCGACGACCAGGAGAAGCACTGCCAGCGCGCCTGCGCCGACCGCGGCCGTCTGGCTGTCGACGGGCACGAAGCCGTACCAGTACGCGCCCCCCGACCCGTCCGTCACGACCCGCCACAGTCCCGCCGCCAGCGCCAGCCCCTCCACGGGATAGAGGACCAGCACGACCGGCAGCAGCGCGGTCATGAGCCCGGCCACCATGTCCACCAACAGCCACCGCAGGTCCCGCCAGGTCGCCGGGTCCCGCAGCAGCGCGTTGGTGCGCTGGAACGGGTTGGCGGTGCCGGGCGGCGGCCGGTACGCCGAGGGAATGCGTATCCCGCACCATCTCTCCGCCAGATCACGCCGGTTGTCCGCGAGGGCCCGCACCGCGGTCATGACCCAGGGGGTCGTGACGGCGCCGATGCCGAGCGGAACCAGCGCGATCGAGACGAGGGCAAGGACGTAGGCCGCCACCGTCCAGGGCCAGACCGCGACGGCCAGTACGAGCCCCCGTACGGCGGCGAGCATCATGTCCCGCGCCCTCGAACCGCCCTCGCGCCTCTTCGTGTCGGTGTTCATGGCGCCAGTCTGGCCGAGCGGGCCGGCACGGGCACGGGCCCGAACCCCCGTCTCAGGGGGTGGTGTCAGATACACCCCGGGTGCCCGCGAGGACCTCGGCCTCCACCCGCGGATCGAGACCCTTGACCGTCCGGTCCGGGCGGTGCGGCGCCGTCCCGCCGATCGACCGCAGCCACTTCCAGGTGTCGGCGACGGTCTCCCCGGCCGGCCGGCAGGACAGCCCCGTGGCCAGCGCCCGCGAGACGTCCGCCGCGTGCAGGGCGTCGTGCATGTCGGTTCCCGGCGGCACCCACACCGGCAGCTGGGTCCACGGCTCGATGCCGGCACCGAGCACGACCTCGGGCCCGGTCCAGCGCAGTTCGGCATCCGACCCGGTGACCCGGACGCACGCGTCGAGCAACTCGCCCATCGTGGCGTGTCCCTGAGGGCTCATCAGGTTGAACGGCCCGCTCAGCTCCTGCTCGGCCGCCCCGAGGATCCACGCGGCGAGGTCGCGGGCGTCGACGTACTGGAGGGGAAGGTCCCGCGGACCGGGGGCGAGGACCGGGCCGCCGCGCGCCATCCGGCCCAGCCACCAGGGCAGCCGGCCCACGTTCTCGTACGGGCCGAGGATCAGCCCGGCCCGTACGAGGACCGAGCCCTCGGCGCCGAAGGCGTCCACGGCGGCCAGCTCGCCGCCCCGCTTGTCGTGGACGTAGTCCGTCCGGTCGGCGTCGGGCGCGGCGCCCTCGACCACGGGAGCGTCCTCCCCGTACCCGGCGGGCGGGGCCCAGGCGTACACCGAGCAGCTCGACACGTACACGTACCGGCGGGCGCGGCCCCGCAGCAGCCGCGCCGCCTCGTGCACCGGGCGGGGCGCCGCCGACCAGGTGTCGACGACGGCGTCCCAGTCCCCGGCGTGCGCGTCGAGGGCGTCCAGTCCGCCCGGCGCGGTGCGGTCGCCGGTCAGGGCCGTCACCCCCGGGGCGGGCGCGTGGTGCCCCCGGTTCAGGACCGTCACGTCCCAGCCGCGCCCGAGGGCCGCCTCGACGACGGCCCGTCCCACGAACTCCGTACCACCCAGCACCAGAAGTCTCATGCCGGTGACTGTGCCCGGCCGGGGCGCGGGACGGAACCGTGCTCTGCCGAGGGCAGAGGGTCAGCGGCCGGTCGGCGGGGTGTACTTGTAGCCGACCCGGCGCACCGTCTGGATGGTCCGGCGGTGTTCCGCGCCCAGCTTGCGGCGCAGCCGGGCGACGTGGACGTCGACCGTACGGCCGTCGCCGACATGGCCGTAGCCCCAGACCGTGGTGACGAGCTGGTCACGCGTGTGCACCCGGTTCGGATGCGCCACGAGGTGCGCGAGCAGCTCGAACTCCAGGTAGGTGAGGTCGAGTTCCCGCCCGTCCACCTCGGCGGTGCGCTGCACGGGGTCGATGCGCACGAGCGGGTCGGCCGAGCCGGTGTCCGGCACCGGGACGGGCTGGAACGGCTGGCGCTGGTCCGCCGGGATCAGCACCAGGTAGCCGACCATCTCCGGCCGGCCGGGCAGGGCGGGCAGGCTGTGCCGGGGTGCCGGCAGCCAGGTGGCGCCGGGCGGCAGGAGATCCGCCACGTCCACCACGTCGTCCGGCTGGACGGCCCGCAGCCGGTGCCGGGAGCCGCTGGGGACGGGGTCGGGGAGAGCGGCGGTGGAGAGAGAACGAGTGGTCGCCATGAGAGGTCAGCTCTTTCGCGCGAGGAGTTTCGTCGGAAGGGACGTACGTCGTCTCGCGGCGGCCGAAGGCCGGGGTGTACGGCTTTAGGGGGCCGGCGCGTTCGTCGCGCGGCAACACACCCGGTCGAAGTCGTGGTGCTGACGGGAAGGCCAGAAGGGCTCGAGGTCATGGCGACCCGTCGCGGTGTACTTCTGGAAGCTGGCCATGAACATATTGAAGCAGACACCTGCCCGTCACAGGAGCCGTCTCTCACTGCTTGGACGCTTCCTTGGCCTGAAGCCGACGTCCGACGGGCGCCCGCGCGGTCGCCGGCGGCATGCGCGAGGGGCGCCCCACCGGACCGGCGGGGCGCCCCTTCACGAGAGCCGCGGTGCGGATCAGACCTGGCCGGCCTTCTCCAGCGCGGAGCAGCAGGTGTCCACGATCAGACGGGTCACCAGGTACGGGTCGACGTTGGCGTTCGGACGGCGGTCCTCGATGTAGCCCTTGCCGTCCTTCTCGACCTGCCACGGGATACGGACCGAGGCGCCGCGGTTGGAGACACCGTAGGAGTACTCGTTCCACGGGGCGGTCTCGTGCAGACCGGTCAGGCGGTCGTCGATGCCGGCGCCGTAGTTCTTGACGTGGTCGAGGGGCTTGGAGCCCTCACCGAGCGACTCGCAGGCGGTGATGATGGCGTCGTAGCCCTCGCGCATCGCCTTGGTGGAGAAGTTGGTGTGCGCGCCGGCGCCGTTCCAGTCGCCCTTGACCGGCTTCGGGTCCAGGGTGGCGGAGATGCCGAAGTCCTCGGCGGTGCGGTAGAGCAGCCAGCGGGCGACCCACAGCTGGTCCGCGACCTCGAGCGGGGCGAGCGGGCCGACCTGGAACTCCCACTGGCCGGGCATGACCTCGGCGTTGATGCCCGAGATGCCGAGGCCGGCGGCCAGGCAGTTGTCGAGGTGGGCCTCGACGACCTCACGGCCGAAGATCTCGTCGGCGCCGACACCGCAGTAGTAGCCGCCCTGGGGGGCCGGGAAGCCGCCCTTGGGGAAGCCGAGCGGGTAGCCGTCCTGGAAGAAGGTGTACTCCTGCTCGATGCCGAAGATCGGCTCCTGGGACGCGAACTTGGTGGCGACCTCGGTGAGCGCGGCACGGGTGTTGGACTCGTGCGGCGTCATGTCGATGTTCAGGACCTCGCACAGGACGAGGATGTCGTCGCCGCCGCGGATCGGGTCGGGGCAGGTGAAGACCGGCTTGAGGACGCGGTCCGAGGCGTGGCCCTCGGCCTGGTTCGTGGAGGACCCGTCGAAGCCCCAGATCGGCAGCGCGTCCAGACCGGCGGGCTCACCCGAGATGATCTTGGTCTTGGAGCGGAGCTTGGCGGTCGGCTGGGTGCCGTCGATCCAGATGTACTCAGCCTTGAAGGTCACGGGCCACTTCCTTCGGGGGTGTGTCTGACGCACTTGCGGGTGCTGCGGCGCTGCGGCACTGGGGCGCCGCGGGTGTTTGCCCGGAAGCTTGTCAACAGGCGATTTCCCGATCATTGCTCGAATGTGAACCCCGTGTTACCTGGTGGTTCTGTGCTGCGGCTCACCTTGTGAGGGCATGCGCCGGGTCCCGGGTCACCGTTCGCGGGAGCAGACGCGACGGCGGTCCGTGACCCCCCGCGCGCTCGTATGCGATGGGAGTGCGGGGCGCGGAAGGGGGTAGGGCAGGCGGGGGAGCGGGGGTGCGCCGCTATCAGCCGGCCTCGGCCGCGGCCTCGCGCACCCCCTCCAGGAAGCCGTGGATCGCGGCGCGCTCGCGCTCGTCGTAGCCGCGCAGCAGGTCCACCACCTGGCCGATGAGCGGGCCGAAGAAGGACCGGCCGAGCTCGACCGCCCGCTCGTCCACCTCGACCACGACCCTGCGCCGGTCCGTCGCGCTCCGCACCCGCCGGACATGGCCGGCCCGCTCCAGCCGGTCCACGAGGGCGGTCGTCCCCGCCGAGTTCAGCCCGAGCGCGGCCCCGAGCCGCCCCGCCGTCATCTCCTCGGCCGCCCGCCGCGCGTCCATGAGCGCGATCAGGGCCCGTACGTCCGTCGGGTGCATACCGTTCCGGTTCGCGAACCGGGCGCTGTGCAGGCCGAGTTCCACGGCCACCGCGCGCAGGAGGTGGACGGTCCGCAGTTCCGGGTCCTCGGTCGCCATGCGCCTGCCCTTCCCATCGTGTTCATCTCGCTCGCCATGTATCTTGCTCAGCGAGATAATAGGGGAGGTCTCATGGGCACGTACGACGACGACGCATTCCAGGCCGCCTACGACAAGGTCATGGCCAAGTGGCCGGCGGACCGGGAGGCGGTCACCGTCCCCACTCCGTTCGGCCCGACGCACGTCAACGTCTGCGGGCCGCGTGACGCGCCCGCGCTGCTGCTCCTGCCGGGCGGCGGCGGGGCGACCTCGGCGTCGTGGTTCGCGCAGGCGGCCGAGCTGGCCCGGGTCCGGCGGGTGTACGCCGTCGACCTGCCCGGGGCGGCGGGGCGCACCCGGGTGCGCGGGGTGCGCGACGTCGCCGGGCTGGGGGACTGGCTGGACGCGGTGCTGACGGGCCTGGGCGTCGAGCGGGCGGACGTGGGCGGGCACTCCTACGGCGCCTGGATCGCCCTGCACCACGCCCTGCGCGCACCGGAGCGGGTACGCCGCCTGTTCCTCCTCGACCCGACCCTCTGTTTCGCCGGGTTCGAGACGGCGTATCTGCTCCGCGCCCTGCCGATGCTGCTGCGGCCCACCCCGCGCCGGGTGCGGGCCTTCCTGGAATGGGAGACCGGGGGAGCGGTCATGGACCCCGACTGGCTCCGGCTCCAGGAGGCCGCCGCGGGCTTCCCCGCCGGGCGGCCGGTGACCGGCCCGCGTCCGGCAGCGGACGCGCTGCGGTCACTGCGGGTGCGGGTCCTGCTGCTCGTGGCCGCGAACAGCAGGACCCATCCCCGCGCTCGGCTTCGCTCGAGCGGGGGGACCCGTGACACGTACACGGTGACGGCCAGGGCGGAGCGACTGCTGGGGGACGGTGTGGAGACGGTCGTCCTGCCGGACGTCTCCCATCACGCGCTTCCCCAGGCCGCGCCCGCGGACCTGGGCCGCCGCCTCATCTCGTTCCTGGGCGGCTGAGTCTCACCCCACCTTCTCGATCAGGGCCCTGCGGATCAGGAACTTGCCGGGCTCACGGACCTGCTCGAAAGCGGCGTTGTTCAGCAGCGCGCAGCTGCCGGAGACCGAGGTCACCTCGACCGTGACGGACTTGTTGTTGTCCAGGTTGGTGACCTTCAGCTTCGTACCCGCCGGGAACTGGTTGCTGGACGCGGCCGGTGCGCCCGCCTCGCCGGAGAGCGTGACGGTCGAGCCGTTGCAGACCTGCTGACCCGAGGCGGCGGCACCGCCGGTCCCCGTGTTCCCGGCGTTTCCGGTGTTGCCCGTGTTTCCGGCCGCGGGGGCGGAGGCCGTCGCGGAGGGGGCCTGCGAGGGCTGGGCCGGCTGCGTCGTCTGGGAGTCCTGAGCCGACTCCCCAACGACGCACCCCGACGCCTTCTGCTGGACCTTGATCTGCGCGATGACCGCCTCACGGTTGGCGATCCGGGCCGCCGACTGCGCGTCCGGAGCGGCCCGCTGGCCGTCGATGAACTTCTGGTTGTTGCCGAGGGCGGTGGCGAGCCCCTGACAGACGTTCGAGTCCGCGGCGGACAGCGTCCGGGGGGACTGGGCGGCGTTCGAACTGCTCGCCATGGCGAAGGCCCCACCGCCCGCCACCGCCGCCGCGCTGACGAGCAGCGCGATCTTCTTCTTCGTGCCGAGTGTTCTCCTGCGTGACATGCGCGCCTCCTGAAGAGGTAGGGGAGCGTACGCCGCTATGTACGAGATCCCGAACGAGGTTGCTCAGCGGTCGCAGGAGTCAATTGGCGTGGCGCGCGTCACAGCGGGCCGGCGGGCGGGTCGGGAGGCGGGCTGGGAACCGGTCGGGAGGCGGGCCGGGAGCGGGTCACCGCGTCCCCGTCCTCCCCTCCTCGTAGGCCACGACCGTGTCATTGACGTGCCGGAGCAACCCCTCGGTCTCGGCGGTGAGTTCGGCCTCCCGGGTCTCCTTGCCGTCCCCCCACTGCCCGTTGGCGAACACCACCGAGCGGACCGTCATCACCCGGCGGAAGACCCCGGCCGAACCGGGCGGCACGGTCGGCAGGCCGGCCTGCGGGGGCGGGTCGAGCGAGACGACCTGATAGGTCACGGGGTCCATCGAGGCCATCATGAAGACCCGCGAGGCGTCCTCGACGCGCGCGAAGCTCAGCACGGTGACCGTGATCTGCGAGAGCCGCTCGGCGTCCGTGAACAGAGCCGCCGTCAACCGCGAGCACTCCTCGCCCTGTTCGATCAGCTGGGCGAGCTCCGGTGACATGCCCTCGGCGCAGTCGGTGGTGGTGGCCATGTCCACACGCGTGTACCGGGAGCCGTCCGGGAGGCGGACGTTCGTGGCGGGGAAGGCCTGCTCCGGCCGGATCACCGGACGGGCGAGCAGGGAGGGGAGGGAGCTGGGGGCGTCCGAGGGGAGGCTGACGTCGGCGGAGGGCGCGGCCGCCGTGTCCGGGGTCGCCGTGTCCGAGGCGCTGGTGTCCGAGGCGGCCGTGGGCCGTTCGTCCCCGCCCCCCGCGATCATCAGCGCGCCGGCGGCGATGGCGCCGGCGAGCACGACACCGGCCCCGGCGGCCACCGCCCGCCGCGTCCGCCGACGGCGTATGTGCTCCCGCTGCGCCACGAACCGGGCGTACGGGTCGGCCGCGCCGTGCGGGTGGGGGGTGTGCGGGGACGCCTGGCCGTACGGGTCGGGCCGGCCGTAAGGCGAGGGCCGGCCGTACGGCGAAGGCTGCGCGTAGGGGTCCGGCTGGGCGTAGGGGTCCGGCTGGGCGTGCGGGTCGGGCTGCGCGGGCGGGATTCCTTGATCACCGAAGGTCATGGCGGCGGAGGGTAACAGCGGTTGGTACCCGGGCTCCCGTCACCGGACGAACCGCTGCCCACCCGACTATCGGGACAGAGCGTCCCGTACGGCCTCGTCGGTGCGCGCCACCACCGCCGTGCCGTCGTCGGCCGTGATGATCGGGCGCTGGATGAGCCGGGGATGCTCGGCGAGGGCGGCGATCCAGCGCCCGCGCGACTCGGCGTCCCGCGCCCACTCCTTGAGCCCCAGTTCCCTCGCCACCGGCTCCTGCGTCCGTGTGATGTCCCACGGCTCCAGCCCGAGCCGGTCGAGCACCTCCCTGATCTCGCCCGCGCCCGGCACGTCCTCCAGGTACCGGCGAACCGTGTAGTCAGCCCCCTCGGCGTCGAGAAGCGTGAGCGCGCTGCGGCACTTCGAACAGGCCGGATTGATCCAGATCTCCATGCCGTCCACGGTAGTGGCCCCTGGGCTGCGGACGGAGCGATGGTCGGAGCGGGGGTCCGAAGGAGGGGTCTGTTCGAATATTCGGAGCCTCGTGCGCCTCTCGTGAATCTGGTGTGACATGACGCCAATTTCCTTCCCCACCTGGGCATTTGCTGGCTGTGCGGGCTCCCCGATTGTCAGTGGTGGGCAGTAGACTGTAAGCAGTGTTCGAGAGTTCCGCCGGATGCCCCGGTGGGGTTCCGACCGCGACAGGAGGATGCCCGTGCCCGCTGCCGCACTGAAGCCGAAGCCGTTGCCGACCCAGTCCACCGCGAAGCGTTCCGTTCAGCTCGACCAGCCCTATGTGCCCGTGGCGAAGACGCCGTTGCCGGCCGGACGGCCGCGGGAGTGGTACGTGGCGCACAACCGCCGCCTCAAGGCGATGCGCCTCGCCATCGCGCTGCTCGACCTGGGCGTCCACATGCCGAACCAGGCCCGGAACGAGAAGATCCGCAGCACGGCGGAGCTGATCGGCGTCCACCCGCCGTCGGACACGACGTGCCACATGGTCAGGGCGTTCATGCGCTACAACCGGTGACCCGGCGGCCGGGTGCCGTCCGCGCGGACGGCACCCGGCGCTCCCCTAGACCGGCCCGTTCCCCTCGGACCGCCCGCCGCCGCCCCCTCGCCTCAGCCCGCCAGTTCCTTCTCCGCCGGCGTCCGGAACCGAGGCGTCACCCGGGCGTCGCCCAGCCACCCGGTCATCCGCTCCGCCTCCGCCGCGATCGCCGCCTCGGCCTCCCGGCCGACGCCCTCCCCGGCCAGGATCCGCCACGTGATCCCGCCGTCCGCCCGCTGGGCCCAGCCCCCCACCACCCGGCCGTTCCACCACACCGTCGGCCCCACGTTGCCGCTGCGGTCGAACAGGGCGGGCCGCAGCTCCGGCGCCAGATACCAGTCCCGGGCCTGCCAGCCCATCGCCGTCGGGTCGAGGCAGGGCAGCAGAGCCGCCCAGGGCTCCTCCGGGGCGGCCACCGGATCGACGTCGCCCTCGACGACGTACCCCGTGCCCTCGTCCAGTGTCACCGCCCGCGCGCCGATCGCCTTCAGCGCCCGCCGGACGTCGCTCACCTTCCACCCCGTCCACCACTTCAGGTCGCCTTCGGTGGCCGGGCCGCACGCCGTCAGCCAGCGCCGCAGCAGCTCCGCCTGGGCGTGTGCCGGATCCAGCTCGGGATGGGCCGGCGCGAGGGCCCAGCGGAACTGGCTGGACGTCCAGGAGCCCAGCGGGCGGCCCCGGACCACCTTTCCCTCCACGCCCAGCAGCCGCAGCAGCCGGGCCGACACGGTGTGCACCCCCTCGTAGCTCTTCCCGGGCGCGTACGCGAACTGCTCCCGCAGCCGCGGTTCCTCCCGCGCCAGCTCGGTCGCCGTCGCCTGCCCCAGCCGCCCCAGCGCGGCCAGCGTCGACTCCTCGACCTCCTTCAGCCAGGCCGCGTCCGGGGCACCGGCCTTCGCCATGTCGTTCACCAGGGCGGCCCGCGCCCGGGCGGCGACCACGAGGCCGGTCGAGGCGTGCACGACGGCCGTCAGCTCCGTGGGGAACACGAACACCGTGTGCCGCATGCCGTGCATGCGCACGAGCGTCCGGTCGCCGTACAGCGCCCGCTCCGTCTCCGGCACCGTCCGCGCCGGCTCCCTCAGCCGGGCCCCGACCGCCAGATACACCGTCGCCGGGTCCGTGCCGTGCAGGGCGACGAGGGACGCGGCCACCGCCTCGGGCGTCGCGGCCCGCCCCGCGGGGGTCAGCCGGTGCCGCAGGGCCAGCCGGGCCCGCCGCTCCGCCCCGTCGATGTACCGAGTTCCCTCACCCATCACGGCCTCCGCCCGTCGTCACCGGTTCCTGACCGCATCCTCCCCGACGCCACTGACAACCGGGCCCGCTCCGTCCGGGTCACCCGTTCGCCGTACCCGGCGTGCGGGCCTGACCGGCCCGTCCTTCACTGCGAACAGGGGCCCGGTGGTGGTGCGTACGAGTCGGGAGGGCCGACGTGGTACGGAGACGACGCAGATGAACGCCCCCCGCGCCTTCGGCGCTCCCGGCACTCCCGCCGAACGGGCCCGGCGCGGCAAGGAGGCCCGTAAGCGCCTCGCCCGGTCCGCGCACGCCGGATGGACGCCCCCGGTCGACCGGGACGATCCCGTGGCCGTGCTCGAACGGCAGGGGCGCGACCGGCTGCCCGAACTGCTGCCGGTCCGCTACGGGCGCATGACCGCCTCGCCGCTCGCCTTCCTGCGCGGAGCCGCCGCCGTGATGGCCGCCGACCTGGCCGCCCGGCCGCACACCGGGCTGACCGTCCAGCTGTCCGGCGACGCCCATCTGCTCAACTTCGGGCTGTACGCCTCCCCGGAACGGTCCCTGCTCTTCGACCTAGACGACTTCGACGAGACGTTTCCCGGCCCCTTCGAGTGGGATGTCCAGCGGCTCGCGGTCTCCGTCGCCGTGGCGGCCCGCGAGAACGGCCACCCCGAGGCCAGGGTGCGTTCCGCCACCGTGGAGGCCGTCGCCGCCTACCGCGGCGCGATACGGCGGCTGGCCCGGCTCGGCGAACTCGCCGTCTGGTACGACCGCATCGACGCCGAACGGCTGCTGCCCCTGGTGCGCTCCGCCCGCCACCGCCGACACGCCGAGGCCAGCCTCACCCGCGCCCGCCGCCGCACCAGCCTTCAGGCCCTCGGCAGACTCACCGAACACGTCGACGGACGCCGGCGCATCATCCACGACCCGCCGCTGCTCCAGCCCGCGGGCGTGTCCGACTCCGCCGCCCTGCGCAAGATCTTCAGCGACTACCGCTCCACCCTCTCCGAGGAACGCCGGCTGCTCCTCGACCGCTACCGCTTCGTCGACGCCGCCCGCAAGGTCGTCGGCGTCGGCGGCGTCGGTCTGCGCTGCTTCATCGTGCTGCTCGCCGGACGGGACACCGACGATCCGCTGTTCCTGCAGATCAAGGAGGCCCGGGCGTCCGTCCTGGAGGCCCATCTGCCCAGCGGGCCGTACCTCCATCCCGGCCACCGGGTGGTCGCCGGTCAGCGGCTCCTCCAGGCGGCGAGCGACATCTTCCTCGGATGGATGACCGGCCCCCAGGGGCGCGCCTACTACTGGCGGCAACTGCGGGACATGAAGGGCTCCGCCGACGTCGCCGGCATGACCCCCGGCGAGCTCACGGCGTACGCGCGCCTGTGCGGCAGCGCCCTGGCCCGCGCCCACGCCCGCTCCGGCGACCGGATCGCCATCGCCGGCTACCTCGGCGGCGCCGACACCTTCGAACGCGCCGTCGCCGACTTCGCCCTGGCCTACGCCGACCGGACGGCCGCCGACCACGCGGCGCTGGGCGCGGCGGTCGCGGCCGGGGTGGTCACCGCGGCGCCCGACGTGTGAGGCCGGTGCCGCGACGCCCACGGAAAAGGAGATGCACGGTGAGTGACCGCCTCCCTACGCTGAACGGCATGGGCACCATCGTCATATCCGGGACCTTCGTCCTGGTCGTCCTGGGATTCGGAAACCCCCTCTACTGGCTCGCCGCCGTCGCCCTGCTCTACGTGTACGTGCAGTACGGGCGCGGCTCCTCGTCCTCGTCCTCGGCCTCCTCGCCGGGCCCCGCCCCGGGGCCGGGGGCCGCGCCGGCGACGTACAAGGCCTACCGTGCGCGCCGGGACCTGCAGACCAAGTGGGAGCGCCGCTACGCGCGCGAGCGCGGCGGAAAGTAGCGCGAGGCCGGCTCAGAGGCCGGGCGCTCCCCACAGCGGGAACCAGCGGCTCAGGTCCGGCTCGATCCGCAGGTCGTCCGTCAGGGCCGCCTTCACCTGGAGCTCCAGCGCGTTGTCGCGCCGCTGCCCCCGCTCGGGCAGCGGCGCGAACGGGTAGAAGGTGCCGCGCTTGTAGAGGTAGACCAGGGCGAGCGGCCGGCCGGCGGGGTTGACGAAGCCTGCCAGGGAACACAGCAGTTGCGGCCCGAAGCCGTTGACCTCCATCGCGCTGTTCACCGCGTGCAGATCGTTGACGAGGGCGGACAGATCGTCGGGGGTGCGGGACGACAGCAGCCAGGAGTAGCCGTAGTCGTCACGCAGGAGCCGGACCGGGGGACCGGTGCGCTCGGCGTCCGCGTCGAGGAGGGCCTGGACCTCGCGGTGCGTCTGCTCGAAGGCGGCGCCCTCGACGGTCGCGAAACAGACGGCGCCCTGCCCGGTGGGGGTGAACCCGGCCGCCGCCTCCAGCGTCACCGCCGCCGACGGCAGCGCGAACAGCTGGTCCAGGTCGGGTGTGACCGCCCTCGTGCGGCCGAGCAGGATGTCCAGCAGACCCATCCGTCAGCCTGCCTTCCCGGGCGTGGCCGCCTCGCCCAGCTCACCGGAGATCCGGCCCAGCTGGTCGAGCCGCTGCTCCAGGCTCGGGTGGGTGGAGAAGAACCGTTCGATGCCGGGCTCCTTGCCGGTCGCCGGGGTGAAGTAGAAGGCGTTGAACGCCTGGGCGGTGCGCAGGTCCTTCGTCGGGATCCGCGCGATGTCACCGGAGACCTTCGTCAGCGCGGAGGCCAGCGCCGAGGGACGGCCGGTGAGCAGCGCCGCGGCGCGGTCGGCGGCCAGCTCCCGGTAGCGGGACAGGGCCCTGATCAACAGGAAGCTGATCGCGTACACGGCGGCCGACACCCCCATCACCGCGGCGAAGACGGCGGCGGTGTTCTGGTCCCTGCGCCCGCCGCCGAACAGCTGCGAGTAGAAGGCGAACCGCACGATCAGCCCGGCGATCACCCCGAGGAAGGACGCGACCGTGATGACCGCGACGTCCTTGTGCGCCACGTGCGACAGCTCGTGCGCGAGCACACCCTCCAGCTCCGCCGGGTCCAGCCGCCGCAGCAGCCCCGTCGTCACGCACACCACCGCGTTGGCCGGATTGCGCCCGGTCGCGAACGCGTTGGGCATGTCCATGTCGGACACGGCGACGACCGGCTTGGGCATGTCCGACAGGGCGCACAGCCGGTCCACGACCGCGTGCAGCTCGGGATACTCCTCCCGCTCCACGACCCGGCCGCGCATCGCGAACAGGGCGATCCGGTCGGAGAACCAGAACTGCGCGACGAACATGGCCGCCACCAGCACCACGACCAGCAGCCACGACTTCAGCAGCACGATCAGCGCGGCGACGAACGCCACGTACAGCAACCCGAGCAGAAACATGGTGACCGTCATCCGCACGGTCAGCCCCCGGTCGCTCCGGAAACGGCTCCGCATCTGCATCACCTCAGGCAGTCAGGCACTCGCCCCACTGCAAGTGTGCACCCGGCCCCTCCCATGAACGGGTCCCGAACGGCCCTAGTACCAGCAAAAGGTCCCGGCCGGCCGGCTCGGCCCCCTCCAGGAGGCGGCCCGTCCCCGAAGACGCCCGTCCTCGGAGGCGGCCCGTCCCCGGTGTGCGGCCCGTTTCTAGTACGGCGCCTGGAAGCGTGCGTAGCCCAGGACCAGGATCACCGCCGCCACGCAGCCCAGCACGATCGTCGTCGACACCCAGGACGATCTGCGGGGTGCGGCCGGCTCCGGGTCGCCGCGGAACGGGACCGGTTCCGGTGGGTTCTCCTTCCAGCGGGCGGCCAGCATGCGGGCTCGCGCGGAGGGCTCCTTGTGCGCCGCCTGGTCGGCCCACTGGAGATCGAACTCCCGCTGGTCGTCGTCCTGTTCGGGCATCCCCGTATCCCCCTGTTGCCTGTTCTCGAACAGCAGTGCCAGAAAACGATACGACGGCGCCCCCGTCCTGAGAAACAGGAAACGGGGGCGCCGACTGACAGACGTGACGGACTACGCGCCGATCACACGTCGAAGTAGAGCTCGAACTCGTGCGGGTGCGGACGCAGCTGCAGCGGGGCGATCTCGTTCGCGCGCTTGAAGTCGATCCAGGTCTCGATCAGGTCGGACGTGAAGACGTCGCCCGCGAGCAGGAACTCGTGGTCGCGCTCGAGGGAGTCGAGGACGGCCGGGAGCGAGGTCGGGACCTGCGCGACGTTCGCGTGCTCCTCGGGAGCCAGCTCGTAGAGGTCCTTGTCGATCGGCTCGGCCGGCTCGATCTTGTTCTTGATGCCGTCGAGGCCCGCGAGGAGCAGGGCCGAGAAGGCGAGGTACGGGTTGCCGGAGGAGTCGGGCGCGCGGAACTCGACGCGCTTGGCCTTCGGGTTCGAACCCGTGATCGGGATACGCATGGCGGCGGAGCGGTTGCGCTGCGAGTACACCAGGTTGATCGGCGCCTCGAAGCCCGGCACCAGGCGGTGGTAGGAGTTCACCGTCGGGTTGGTGAAGGCCAGCAGCGACGGGGCGTGCTTGAGGATGCCGCCGATGTAGTAGCGGGCGGTGTCCGACAGGCCCGCGTAACCGGCCTCGTCGTAGAACAGCGGGTCGCCGTTGCTCCACAGGGACTGGTGGACGTGCATGCCCGAGCCGTTGTCACCGAAGATCGGCTTCGGCATGAAGGTCGCGGTCTTGCCGTTGCGCCAGGCCACGTTCTTCACGATGTACTTGAAGAGCTGGAGGTCGTCGGCGGCGGCGAGCAGCGTGTTGAACTTGTAGTTGATCTCGGCCTGGCCGGCGGTGCCCACCTCGTGGTGCTGGCGCTCGACCTTCAGACCCTGCTTGTCCAGCTCCAGGGAGATCTCGGCGCGCAGGTCGGCGAAGTGGTCGACCGGCGGGACCGGGAAGTAGCCGCCCTTGTAGCGGACCTTGTAACCACGGTTGTCCTCGAGGGCACCGGTGTTCCAGGCGCCGGCCTCGGAGTCGATGTGGTAGAAGCTCTCGTTCGCGCTGGTGGCGAAGCGCACGGAGTCGAAGACGTAGAACTCGGCCTCGGGGCCGAAGTACGCGGTGTCCGCGATACCGGTCGACGCGAGGTACGCCTCGGCCTTCTTCGCCACGTTGCGCGGGTCACGGGAGTACTGCTCGCCCGTGATCGGGTCGTGGATGAAGAAGTTGATGTTGAGGGTCTTGTCGCGGCGGAACGGGTCCACCCGCGCGGTCGACAGGTCGGCGCGCAGAGCCATGTCGGACTCGTGGATGGCCTGGAAGCCGCGGATCGACGAACCGTCGAAGGCGAGCTCCTCGTCCGGGTCGAACGCCTCGACGGGCACCGTGAAGTGCTGCATGACGCCCGGCAGGTCGCAGAAGCGGACGTCGACGAACTTGACGTCCTCGTCCGCGATGAACTTCTTGGCCTCGTCGGCGTTCTGGAACATCCAGCTCCTCCTACTCCCGGCCGTTCCCGTGCCGGGGTGGTAGTTCGTTCGTGCGGCCAGTGCGGTGGCACACGCTGACCTCGACCCTAGGGACGGGTGATTTCTCTGGCGTGACCCATTTGTTTCGCACAAGTTAACCGGACTCCGTCCGATTCCCCCACCTGTCCGTATCGCGAAACGGGGGCAGTACCGTGGACGCGTGGACAAGAGGGAAGCAATCGGATCGTGGCTCTCGGGCCCCCGCGCGGCCGCCGAGGACGCCGGAGTCGACTTCGGATACAGGGGCGAACAACTCGGTCTGCCGGAAGAGGGACCGGGCTCGATCGCCCGCCCGGGCCGGCGGCTCGGGGCGCTGGCCGTGGACTGGGGCCTGTGCCTGCTGATCGCATACAGCTTGATCACCGACGGCTACACCCCTTCCACCAGCAACTGGACCCTGCTGGTCTTCCTGGTGGTGAGCCTGCTCACGGTGGGTACGCTCGGCTTCACCCCCGGCAAGCGTCTCTTCGGTCTGCGGGTGGTGTCGGTGGAGACCGGCGCCGTGCGGCCGCTGGGCGCGCTGATCCGCACGGTCCTGCTGTGCCTGGCGATCCCGGCCCTGGTCTGGGACCGGGACGGGCGGGGGCTGCACGACCGGCTGGCCCGCACGGTCGAGGTGCGCATCTAGCGGTCTTCACGCGGTCGACGGCGCGTACGACGAGGGGGGGGCCCCGGGGGGACCCGGGGCCCCCCCCCCCCCCGGGGGGGGTGGGAGGTGCGCGAGCCCAGGGGCCCCCCGGCGGCAGGCGCAACCCCAAGGGGCGGGGTGCCCTCGG